>JAHHIB010000150.1 GCA_019359075.1 Kalymmatonema hyalinum WJT4-NPBG1 | reverse complement strand
TTTGACCCTGGCGACTGTTCGAGTTCTGTCTAGGAGATTGTTGTGGTGACCCATGCTACAAAGCGGTCTTTAATGACCTAGGGTGCGACGGTCTACCACTTCTTCTAAGATACAAGGGTGCGTTAGGCAAAGCCGTAACGCACCAACTGATTTGTATCGTTTGTATCAGCGGTGCGTTGTTTGACTCACCTAGTGACTAGCTAACTTGTCCAAAGCTTCTGATTTGTTGTGAACCGCCAGTTTATTTAGCAAAGTGGCACTAGCTTCATTGAGTCCCACCAAATCTACCTCTGCACCGTGGCGGCGAAACTTAATCACGACTTTATCGATCGCTGCAACCGCTGCTTGATCCCAAATGTGAGCATGAGTTAAATCAATCTTGACCCGTTCCAAGTCTTCCTGAAAATTAAACGCCGCCAGAAAGTCGTCTATTGATAAAAAGAACAATCCACGCTCCCCTGAGTACAGGGTGAAACGTGGGGCTTCTCGCGGATTAAGCTAACTTGAACCACCCAAAGATGACTTGGAAGATACCACGTGAAGTACCCCAACTTACTTCGCTGAAGTTGGGGCTTCCAACAACAGGTCAATTCAAGGACGCTTTTATTCGTCTTTCGGGCTTGCCGCTTCATTGGGCGATGCCTCCTCACACCCGTGTATGATTTGGTCTTACTCCCCCTCCACTAGCGATCACCCGCCTCCCGCAGGTGTATATTCAATTTTTGTTCCGAGGCTCACCATGATATCTTGTTGGATCAGCGGACTTGCCCATTCCCCGAGTTCTCGCAGCTCCGAACGTAAGCGTCTAACCGCACCTACACGTTTTGTTGTCAGCCAGTCGGGCAGGTCATCAACCAATACTATTATACAGTATTTCTTCGTAAAATTCCGGAGATATTGACAACTTTTCAGCCACCCCACTCCCTCTCAATCCGTAGGATTGAATTGGTCGGGGATGTCTATGCCTTCGGCACGCTACGCGAACATCGTTGTTCGCAGTAATCCCCACCCTACGGGTACGTTGAGGGCTTCGCCGTGAGCGCTCAGCCGAACGGTGGGGACTTCCGCGATACCGTTAAAACCGTCGCCGCAAATAGATATTCCAGTCCGTGTTCTTTAACTAATGTGATCATCAACAGCGCCATTGCACCGGTAGCAGCTGAGATTAAAGCGGGTCGTCCACCGACAAAGGCTGTGATCACAGCGATACAGAAAGAGGCGTACAGCCCAACTTTCGGATCGCTTCCGGAATCAGTGAAGAACGCAACTAACGTACCTGACAATATGTCTGCTTTGATATTGGAAAACCACTCTCGCTACAAAACTTTTGTATTCAAATCATCCTCCGCTTCAGTTGAATCCAGAACACACGAAACTACACGACAGAAAATCTATTTACGCGACCTTTTTAAAGCTTGGCCGTAGTTAGTGAAGTGACTTTCATAAATTTTCTCCAAAGTCGTCTCCAGTAAGTATCCCGCCATCCTGACCAAGCTGTTATGTCAAGATATTGAAAGAACAAATTTTTTTTAGGGTGTTTACATTCCTCTTTCAATCCTGCATACCAGGGTTTAGGAGAATTCGTATAGTGAATAATGCAAGGGTTCTGAAGCAGTTCATTATAAACTTCTGGTGCCAAGGGACTATCTTGCCATGATTGATACTCATATATTTTTGGCATTATATTCCATTTAGGGTGAAGTTCTCCCCATTTTCCTGCAAGCACTGCGTTGAGACCATCCTGATCGTTACGCACATATTCTCTATTTTGTTTTACATATTCGAGAACTTTTTTACCTATACTCTCATCTCGCCATTTTTTCAAATTCATGACTAAAAGTCCCGAATTAAAGTATTTATAATCTGGAGAAATACCTACCTCTTTATAGTTTCTTAAACCCTCGGACATCCCTATATTTAACTCAACGTCATCCTGAACGGCTAATACATAATTATCTTCAATATCAATGTCCCATAACTCTGCTAAATCTCCCGTCACTACCATATCGGTATCTAAATAAATTGCCTTATCAAATTCTTTGGGCAAAAAATCAGTAATCACAAGCCGATAATAACAAGTAGGTGTCAGATGCCTAGTCAATACAAGATTTTCAAAGAGTGCGTTATCTGGTTTGACCCAGGAAACACTAATTTGTGCTAGGTTAAGCGATTTTGTAATCTTACCTTTATTAAACTCGCTAATTCCTCCATCTAGAACGAATAAGGCTATTTTGCGATTTTTTCTCAGGTTTGCAACTGCTGAAGAAACTGTAACAGCAAGTGGCATTGCATAGTTATTATCAGCAGCACAGACAAGAACAATTGGTTGAATATCAGAATTAACAGACATAAGTTCCATCCTGTTCATTTCTAAATAAATAATGACCTTTCAAAACATTCTTAATCACAAATTATTTGTCATCCTTAGAAAAGGAATTTTACTGTGATGATGTCCGTCAAGTAAAACGGAAGGATTAGCTTATAAAATGACTGAAACTATCCTTTAACCACCTAGGTACGTAAAAAGCTTTGGGTAAAAATGACACCTGCTTAATAGCTTGATGACATCAATTTGATAGCAAGACAAATAATTTCTTTTCTAACACATCACTTCCAAACTTTGGCGAAAGTTTGCTGAATGATCAAATCTGAAAATTGAGATTGATCAAACCGTTGTAGTATTCGGGAAGTTATCCAGGTTCCGACTATAATGGCTCCAAAAAGAGAAACCCGCAAAACTTTAATCCCGATCGGTGAATTATCGAACAAAGGTGTTAAAGGAGCATCCATCTTTTGGGTGATAAAAACCAAGAGATAGTGAGTCAAAAAAATGTAATAAGACCAGACACCTAACTCACTCATTTTGGAAAAAAAGGCAGGTAACTTTTTCTGGAGAAGTGAGCCAAGGTTGACAAACCACAAAATAATACCCACGGCAATTACAAAATCAGCAAAAACCCACCCCCAGAAGCCCTGATATATCAAGGCATTACCAGCTAGCCAGATGAGGAATCCCAGAACACCCATCCAAGGATTTAAGAGTACTTTATGAAAGATGGAAGAGTTTCGCACCAGAGCAACGGCTGCTACCATACCAATCGCAAACTCACCGAGTCTTGATGGAAAAAAGTTAAAGGCATATTCGTGCTGGAATCGAAACTCGGTTGGAAGTTTATCGAGTGGTACACCCAGCACTGGAAAGAGCTTGGCATAATGTGCGTATCCGATAGGACGACCATCCAACCAGTAAAGTGCGATCGCTCTATAGACAAACTCAAATACGATTGCCACCAAAAGGGCGAACAGCACAACTCTCACGGTTTTGTGTTTAGCCACCACCTGATACAACCAGGGAAAGGCTAGGTAAAAACTGACAATGAAAGGAATAAACCACAATGACCCATTAGGCTCAACTTTGACAGTGGGGTTCAACAGGCTCAAGTCAAGGAGTAGGGCATTTTTAAGTAAAACATCCAAGGGTAATGAAAGTGCATTCAGCAGATTGCGACCTTCAAACAGGTAAACACAAGCCAGGATCAGGTATCCCCAGAGACAAACCATCCAATACGAAGGTAGAACTTTCCTGAACCGCTTCACATACCATTTCTTCCACGAGATGTCTGAATCTCTTTTAAGCCAGGAATAGGTGAGTCCAAATCCACTTAACACAATAAAGACATGAACCCCCTGCCAACCAAACCATTCTGGTCTCCAATGAATCAGAACTATCCAAACAATTGCCAAACCTTTACAAAAATCTAGCAAGCCGAGGACAGGCGATCGCCCTTTAGGGCGCTGGGCTTTGCCCAATCGCGCTTCGGAAGTATTTTTCTGCACCTCGGAATTGACCACAATACAACCTCCTAATGGTATATACCTATTCACTAGTTTCCCTTCTCCTTTCTTCACCTAAGGAATAGAGGTTATGGGATGAAGATGAAGGGGAATAGTCTGGCAACAAAATACCAGAGCAACCCTGCACCAAATAAACTCTAAGTGTTAAAAATTGTCATAAAAAGTTAGGCTCTACCTTGGTTTTCTGTCAACTTACAGCATCTTTGACTTTGCACGCTTTCAAGAAACCCGACATGAATGGTCGCTCAAAAACTAAGTCAAACAGATAGGCAACAAGTACAGAAATTGTCATACCCGCCATGTAAGTATCACCGCAAACATTGCTCTTGACATTTACAGGCTAAAAAGGAAGTAACGCACGAGGACTAATACTGGTTCGTCAATGAGATACAGACTGTAAGAAAATGTCCCGAGTGCGCTCGCCCAAGGATGCTCAAATAGCCGCACCATGAGTCGTGGCTTTTTGCCATTAATCACAGATTGTCTTAAGGATTTACAAAAACTTTGGGCTGTCCACCAAAAAGTATTCTGTATTCTGCTTGTACCAGCTACATTTATTAATCTGCATTTTTCGATGGCACATTGCTGACAAAAATTCAGATGGATGATGCATATTTTCTCAAATTAGAAAATAGCTCTAACGAAAGGAAATATGAAATGTCGCTGTACAAGAGATGCCCTGTTCGCAGGAATATGCTATTGGATCACAAGTACATCTTGTGGTTAGTATTCAATATTGAAAATTCACATTTGTAGCAAATCCGAGACACTACTTCCATCTTTGGAACTGATTCACAACTGAATAGCATGACTACTTCACCAGGTCATGCATCAAAATATTACTATGGATGAGCAGATGGTTTAACTAGCTATTTTATAAAGTTGTGCAGTTACAAAAGAAGTTATTTCAAAAAATTACATCTCTTCCATTTATCCGAAAAAAGGAGTGAAACCTCCTTACTTTCATCAAGATATAATTCTTGAATCTCTCGTATTATTTCCAACTCATTACAAGCACATCAGGGTGGAGTATCGCCAACTTCAGCCATGATATTGAAGTTGACCATCGGAGCGAATAAATACACACTTCCCCGACTACTATAACGGCTTTCTTCGAGCCAGTTTTTAGAGTCTCTTATTGTAAACATGATGTACAAAAACCATTCGCATTTTAGGTAGATTACCTTTAATAGCTATGTAAATAGTCTATAGACCTTATTTTATAATTAATGAGCAAAATATTTGTAAAGTAATTCTATTTTTTTGGCTATCAATCATAAAGTTTTGATGAAATCATTTTTCAAATAAATTAAAAAGATTTGTTTCCTTGCACGTAGTGCGAAATTGCCTTGGCGTCCTTATCAAATCCCCTAAATTTATTTATGGGGATGTGCAAGCTGTGTTCTGTGTTCTTCTTAACACACCATTATCTCGAGAGCTATTCAAGTACATTAACTAATTGACAAAAGGCACAATCTCTTAAAGTGTGTGTTAGGAGAGTGCAAGCGAGTTCAGCCTTCTAGTACTTTTACAGAAAATTTCCTCTTCGTTACCCAGATGCAGGCATAGTTGCGAATTTACCCAGATGACACTCCTGATCTTCCAGGCTTAACACTGTAACAGCAAATAACCAAAGACATCCTAAACCATTTTTCTAATTGGCTTTAACTGATGAAAAAAGTTACTGTTTCTCAAATATGTACGTATGGCTTGATAGGGTTAACGTCTTTAACTGCTGTGATAAGTACAAGTACGCAGGTTTTGACTCAGACAGCACAAAAGTCCAATACTCCACAAAAATCTCTTCCTTCTAACTTGATTTGGCCCACTCAAGGGATTCTTTCTCAAGGTTTTCGCAGATATCAACATGAAGGAATTGATATCGCAGGAGCATCTGGAACTCCTATTGTTGCTGCCGCATCCGGTACAGTAGTCAAAGCAGGTTGGAACGAATGGGGATTAGGCAATGTCGTAGTCATTAAGCATACCGATGGCAGTATCACAGTTTACGGTCACAATAGTCGCTTATTGGTGAAACAGGGTCAACAGGTGAGCCAAGGTCAAGTTATTTCTTCCATGGGGTCTACAGGTAATAGTACGGCACCTCACCTACACTTTGAAGTTCGTAAAAATCATCGTTTTGCCGTTGATCCGATGGCTGCATTACCGTCTTTAATTGCAGGAAAAATCCCACAAAACCAGATGACAAGCTCTGATAAAGTAGCATCCGTTGCAAGTCAATCAATCAGCCAAGTCTCGCCAGCAGTTATGCCACAGCAAGTTTCACCTTCGCAACCAATTCCAGTGGCTGTCGGCGGTGTAATGATTGATACTAAATGCAATGGCACTACAGTGATTGAAGGTGAAACAGCAAATGTCTTGGTGAAAGTTTGTCAGGAAAATGGTCAGCTGTTTTACATCGGACAATTAAAGCAAGACCCAAACCAGCCTGTACGTGTCCCAGCTTGGAGTGTTGGCAGTTCTCAGTATCGAGCAGAAAATGGTACTTTCTCCTACCTCGTTAGCCCTGACAAAGTGGAAGTTTGGCGCAATGGTCAGCAAGTGCGTTCTGATACTTTTTCCACTTCAAAGCAGTTTCAACAGTAAAGTTGGCTATCTGCCCTTACGAATGCTACAGATGTAATTTCCGTAAGGGCGCGGCGCTTTATGCGATGGGGGAAGCCCCGCCTTTCCTGCGGAACGCTACGCGTGCTTTCACGCGGTGGGAGCTTACGCGCTTGGCACACCCTGTCCGCAGGACTTACGGCGATCGCATAGTGTCAAGGCTTATAATTTCAAGCTATCTCGCCTTTATCCGGATGTTTTTTGAAAAATTATTTTTTCTTAATTATGTTCTAGGTAAAAATCCTTTACGATATAGGGTAGTCTAAATTACATTAGATGAAATTCAGAGAAAAGCGAAGTAAAACTCTGCATTCATGAATTTTCCAGTACAAAGGAGCTTACTGTGGAATATCTTGCTTATTCTCTCATGGATAGTGCCTACGCAGAGGCAACTAAAGATACGGAATTTAGCCTTCCAGAAATTAAACTGAAACTCAACTGGAACAAAAATTTCAAATCTGCTTGGTTAACTTTCGCTAGCATAGGTGCGTTGGTTGCAATTTTAGCTCAGGCTCAAACAGCCTCAGCAGCATACTACGGTCCAGGAAGCAACTATTATGTCAGGACAAACGGCAGTGATCTCACTGTTCGCACAGGCCCTAGCGGAAATTATGCTCCTGTTACAGCTTACCGTAATGGCTCACGACTTCCACGAGTCGTAGGATACAGGAATGGATTTGCTAGGCTATCCAATGGTTATTACGTTGCTGCCAATTGGATTAGCAACAGACCTGGCAGAGGCTACACTCCTGGTCCTGGTGTTGGCGGTCCTACCACTCTAAATCTCGGAGCTGAAGGTTCGGCTGTTGCAAGACTTCAAAGAACTTTGGGAGTCGCACCCACTGGATATTACGGTTCGGGGACACAAAGTGCAGTCCGGAACTACCAGATAAGAAATGGTTTACGTGTGGATGGAATCGCTGGACCGGAAACGCTAGCTAGTTTGGGATATTAACACGTAAGCTTTCACTCAGAATTTGGTCTTAGAACCACAATAGCTGGTATTCAACCAAGGTGTTCGCGGCATTATTATTTTTCTAGAAAAAACCTTTTCCCCTGTCTGTTTGGGGCAAAAAATAGGCAGGGATTTTTGTTTTTGAAAAAGTTATTTAAAATTCATTGAAATTTTTGGTTTGGCTCTAGATCCTGTCAAAATTTTTTATAACGTTTAAATCAGAAAACCCATTGGATAGCTGTGGGAGTGACAAAGAACAGCAAAGATACACGTTAGACGAAATATAGGGAAGAGCAAAGAAAAATCTTACTAATCACACTTTCAGCACAAAGGAGAATATTGTGGAATATCTTGCTTATTCTCTCATGGATAGCAGCTACGCAAAAGTAACTGCAGATACCGAATTCTGTCTTCCTGAGTTTAAGCTCAGATTCAATGGGCAAAAATATTTTAAATCTGCCAAGTTAACTTTCGCTATCATCAGTTCCTCGTTGGCAATTATAGCTCAAGCCCAAGCAGGATGGGCAGCATACTCTGGTGCAGGTACGTACTTGGTGAGGACTAACGGCAACTGTCTTAATGTCCGTACAGGTCCAAGCACCTACCATCGCTCTGTGAGATGTTACTCTAATGGCTCACAGTTGCCACGGGTTGTAGGATATAGAAATGGATTTGCTCGGTTGTCTACAGGTAATTACGTTGCTGCCAATTGGATTAACACGAGTTCCGATGGGAGATATACGAATGATCGCGGCATTGGCGATCGCCTGACTCCAACAAGATCTACTGCTGATAATGGCATTGGCGGTAGCGTCACTTTAAGAAGAGGTTCTCGAGGTGAGGCTGTCAGACAACTTCAAAGAGTTTTGGGTAATGTACCGGTAACTGGATACTATGGTTCGTTAACTGAAACAGCAGTCAGAAATGTCCAAGGAAGAAATGGCTTGCTTGCTGATGGAGTGGCTGGACCGCAAACTCTTAGTAATCTGGGGTTGGGGAGTAATCTGGGGTTGGGGAATATTCCTACCAGGCCACCTGTAGAATATACTCCATATCCTGCTGCTTATAATGACGACATAACTCTCAGACCAGCTTCTCGAGGCGAGGCTGTCAGACAGCTTCAGAGACTTTTGGGTAATGTACGGGTAACTGGATACTATGATACAGCGACAGAAAGAGCAGTGAGAAACTTCCAGGCAAGAAGAAGCTTGCGTCCAACTGGAGTTGCTGATCCAGAAACTCTCAGTTTTCTGGGGTTGGGGAATTTTGCCACCCGTCCACCTGTATATGATCCTCAGTATCCCGCTCCTGCTAATTATGGCAATAGCGGTACCCTCACTCTCAGAAGAGGTTCTAGAGGTGAGGCTGTGGCAGAACTTCAGAGAGTTTTAGGTAACGTACGGGTAACTGGATACTATGATACAGCGACAGAAAGAGCAGTCAGAAACTTCCAAGCAAGTCTGGGCTTGCGTGCAAATGGAGTCGCTGGACGGGAAACGCTTAGTTCTCTCGGGTTAGGGAATATTGGCACCCGACCAT
This sequence comes from Kalymmatonema hyalinum WJT4-NPBG1, assembly GCA_019359075.1. GTDB lineage: Bacteria > Cyanobacteriota > Cyanobacteriia > Cyanobacteriales > Nostocaceae > Kalymmatonema > Kalymmatonema hyalinum. The sequence continues at coordinate 7,966 of JAHHIB010000150.1, read as the reverse complement.
ATTACAGAGATTATCTTGGATATTCTGGACATTCTGGTATTACTGTTGGCGGTCCTTAATTGCGAAAAGGATCTTGAGTTTCAATGACCTTGATGCCTTGTAACTTGCACTTATAAGTCACTTATAAGCGATAATCTCAGCAAAGCCCAAAGTAATTTTGCACAATTTGCAAAATTCGCTTTGCTGCATGACCATCCCCAAAGGGATTAATTGCGTTTGCCATCGTTTCATAAGCAGTTAAGTCAGATAGCAATTCCTCAGTAGTCGTGAATATTTTCTCTGGTTGAGTTCCCACAAGTTGAGCTGTACCCGCATTTACTGCTTCGGGTCTTTCTGTGGTTTCTCTCAACACCAGAACTGGTTTTCCCAGGCTGGGTGCTTCTTCCTGCAAGCCACCAGAGTCGGTCAGCAAAAGGTGCGATCGCATAATCGCTCCCACCAGTTCTGCATAATCTAAAGGTTCCGTTAAAAAAATTCGAGGATGATTACCCAATAGTGCTTGCAACGGTTCTCGCACTGTGGGATTACGGTGCAATGGTAGTAGCAACGCTGTATCAGGAAATTTATCCAACACCCGCAAAAAGCCTTGAGCAATATCATGCAGTGGTTCTCCCCAATTTTCACGGCGGTGAACTGTCGCCAGCAGGACACGATATTTCCCCCATTCCAACCCAGGTATATCACAGGTAGGAACGCTTGCAGCCACAGTTAACAAGGCATCAATCACCGTGTTACCTGTCAGGTGAATTTCACCCAAAACGCCAGAACGTTGTAAATTTTCCACCGCCAAAGCAGTTGGCGCAAAGTGCAATTGAGTGAGTTGAGAAATCAGTCGTCTGTTGGCTTCTTCTGGATAAGGATTAAATAGCTCATCTGTTCTTAATCCAGCTTCTACATGTCCTACAGGAATTTTTTGGTAAAATGCAGCCAAAGTCGCCGCAAAAGCCGTCGTTGTATCTCCCTGCACGAGCACTAAATCTGGCTGACTTTGTTGGAATAATTCTTCCAAACCTCGTAAACTGCGGCAGGTAATATCACTAAGAGATTGCTTTGGCTGCATAATCTCCAAGTCATGATCAGCTTTGAGGTTGAACAGCCGCATCACTTGCTCAACCATCTCGCGATGCTGTCCTGTCAGAATCACTTGAGTGTCAAGACTTGAGGAGTTTTGGAAAACCTGAATCACCGGAGCTAGTTTGATTGCTTCCGGACGCGTACCCAATACAATGTAAATTTGCTTTTTAGTCATGAGTCATTAGTCAATGGTGAGCCAGCGCTGCAGGAGGGTTTCCCTCTGTAGGCGACTGGTGTATCTCCTTCGGAGACGCTTTGCGCATACCCGAAGGGTCAATAGTCAATAGTTAACAATTAATAATTCATAGTCAATGGTCAATAGCCTGAAACTTTTGACTATGGATTTTAGACTCTTGACTAATAAAGCATGAAAAAACCCGGCTTAACCGGGCAGATGTACTGTTTGTCGAATTAAGCAGTGATGGTTACGGTTCAATTTCACAAGTTAACGGACAAGCAGCGTAAACGGTAGTCGTTTGCATATTTTCTGCTTCTCCATGCAGCCAACTCAACCATTGGACTTCCTTCGGATGGACTCCTTTAAGAGTTAGCACTCCGGCAGCCATCACAACTGCCATCACATTAAACATGATTAAACCACCTGCAACAAGCAAAACCGCACTAACAGGCATCACCGATTCCAAAACAATTGACAACAGACATCCAACCGTAGCCATCAAGACAACTAAAGGAAAACCGACAACCAGTAAGCATACTGCCAATGTAAAAGTCCATATTAAAAAACTTTTGATCATCAACAATGAGTAGGTCTTGCCTAAATTAGACGTTTGAGACAAAGCCATAACTTTTTCTCCAATTCTCCAAATACAAAACAAACGAAACAAGAATTCAAATTCAGAAATGTCTAGCTCATCGTGAGCGGGATCATCAACGATTAGTAGTTCAGTATATAAAAACCAACTGAGAAGATGAGCATTTATTTAATAAACTTTACAGTTAATTTTTCGCAGTTATGGGAATAAATCTAGTCAACATTCTGATAAAAAACTTGTTTTTCGCATCTGCCCTCAGGCATATAAGCTAAAAAGCAATCACTCTCAAGGTTTATTTCAACAAGTTTACTTGTCGTATGCTTAACATTTCTTCTCAAACTCTAGGGCGTTTCTCATAATTCACCAATGCTCTTGAATAGACGTGAGTTCGACAAACTTCTTTCCCCCCCGCCCCTAATCCCCACTATGTCCTAAGCCCTGCGCGCACGCTGCGCACATGAAGGAGCCTGCCCGCAGGGCTTACGGATAGGCTGCGCCAACACGTATGCCTGCGGCACGCTCTGCGCTCAGTGTGCGCTTTGCGCTTACGTGGGGACCCTAGGGGGAACGCATTTTATTTCCTAACAAAAATTAATGAGCATCTCAAAATTATGTAGAAGAATTGCAAAACTGGATAACTTATAAATAAAATAAATAATTGATTTTTTAAATGTCAATATTAACTTAAGTAGGTCGACGTGAATATTTATCGTTGAGACAAGGCAGAGGGCAGAGGGCAGAAAGCAGAAGGGAAGAGGGTTTCAGATAACTTTACTTTCCGTTACATACTTCTGTTTATTTGCGCCTTTCTACTTATCTAAAATAGAGTAACTCTTTATTAAGACTACAAAAACTTACTGATTCGGTACAGAGAAATAACTTACCAAAATCGGGGGAGCGCGAGGGGCAAATTGAATGCCCCTCGCATGAGAGGTATGGGGATGAAAATTTCCCCCGGACTACGTCCCGCTTCGCTAACGCACAGACAATCGCCGTATCAGGCGTCATTATTTATTTATACGTCCGTGTAAGAAATGGTGGTATCATCATGACATGGTAACGGTACGGCGAACGATAAAGCTCAAATTTCACAACCTCAACCAGGTGAAGCAGCAGCTATTTGCCGAAATGACAGCGGAAAATACCCGCTTGGCAAATGAATTGCTGGCAATCCCTTATGTTGAGCGTCGTGAAGTGACAACAGCTAAAATCATCACGTCACTTAAGTCAGCCCTTGCCAATCAAACAATTCGGCATACCATCTCAGCAACGGGTCGGAAGGTTAAGCACTATAAATGCCTGCCTCCTGAAATTAACAAACAGAATTGGAAACTTGAAAAAAGAGGCGATACTTATAGCCTTAGCTTTCCCACCATCCAGGGGGATAAGCGAGTGCCTATAGTTGTCGCCTCTAAGCATTGGGAACCAATTTTAGAGCAAATTCTAGCTGGAGACGTGGAGAAAGGTAGCGTCAAGCTCATTTATCATCGTCGTCGCTGGTACGCCTATATGTCTGTAACTGTGGATGTTCCACAGCAGCAGACACAAAAAAGAGTTGGAGTTGACCGAGGGCAGAATAATATTGCAGTGGTAGCACCTGTTCAAGGCTTTGGTAAGTTTCATAGCGGCAAGGAAGTCATGCATCGTCGCAGATACTTCCAAAAACGTCGCAAGCAACTTCAAGAAGCCAGAAAGTTTAGAGCGCTTAAAAAATGGAACAAGAAAGAACAGCGATGGATGGAAGCGGTTAATCATACCATCTCCCGTCGTATCGTTCGTTTCGCTCAGTTCCACCAAGCTGATGTAGCTATTGAGGACTTAGAAGGATGCCGAGACACCATGAAACAGAGCAAGAAGAATCGCTCTGACGCTGGTCAATCTCGACATTCTTGGTCGTTCTACTTGCGCTTAGCAGAAGCTTGATTACAAGCTGGCTCTCGTGGGGCTGAAACTCGTTAAAGTTCCAGCGCCCTACACCAGTAAGAGTTGTTCAACTTGCGGCACGATTGGTCATCGCCACAAGCATGATTTCAATTGTCCGCACGGACACTACCACAATGCAGACTTGAACGCCTCTCACAACATTGCACAGTGGGAAGGCTTCTCTTGTTCTCTGGAGCTACACAGGGATGCTGCTGTAATGGCTTCATCTGCTATAGAGAATGGGCTGCTTGGCACAGCCCTTAACTTGATGAATGACTCGCTCCTGAAAGGAGCGAGTAACTAGATGCAAGAATCCCCCGCCTTGAGGCGTGGGGAGTGTCAATCCTGAGCAATGGTGTTGATATTGATAAAAATGCTGTAATTAATATAAAACCTTGGGGTTTTGGTTTTATTGAGTTATCAAAGAGCTTAATACTGCATAAGTTCAACCGCGCAACTTCTATAACAAGGTAATTATAGGAGATACATTGTTATGACCCGCAACATCTATGCATTACTGGTAGGTATCGACAACTACCCCGCGCCTGTTAGTCCTCTCAAAGGTTGCATTAATGATGTCATTGCGATAGAAGAATATTTGCGATCGCGGGTGAAAACAGAAGGATGGAATTTACACTTAAAAACTCTTAAAGATGAGCAAGCAACGCGCCAAGCAATCATTGATAATTTTCGCCAGCATTTGTGTCAGGCAAATAGCAACGATGTCGCATTATTTTATTACAGTGGTCATGGTTCGCGAGAGCCAGCACCACGAGAATTTTGGCATTTGCAACCCAATAGATTGAATGAAACTCTAGTTTGTTATGAGAGCCGTCTTCCAGGAGGATGGGATTTAGCAGATAAGGAACTAGCCAAGTTAATTTCAGAAGTTGCTCAAAAAAATCCCCACATGACCCTGATTTTTGATTGCTGTCATTCTGGTTCGGGAACTAGAGATCCATTCCAGGAAACCGCAGTCCGTGAATATGCGACTGATGAGCGATCGCGTCCTTTAGATAGTTTTATTTTTTCACCTGAAGAGATTCAAAATTTAATATCATCAGATAAACAAACTTCTGGTTGGAACTTACCCAGAGGACAACATATTTTGTTTGCATCTTGTCAAGACTCGGAAACCGCCAAAGAATATCGTGCAGATGGCGAACATCGAGGAGCATTTTGTTACTTTTTGACGCAAACTCTTCAGCAAACCCAAGGAAATCTGACTTATCGAGATTTATTTAAACGAACAAATGCTTTAGTACGCAGTAAAATTAAACAACAATCCCCGCAGTTAGAAGCAATCGATACAAGAGATTTAGACCAATTATTTTTAGGTGGTGCAATTAGCGATCGCCATCCCTACTATACTGTGTCATATCACAAACAATATGGTTGGGTAATTGATGGTGGTGCGGTACATGGTGTACCTCGTCGGGATGGTTCCGAAACTATGCATTTGGCTCTTTTCTCGATTGAAACTCAAGGACAAGATTTGCGAAGACTATCGAATAAAATCGGAGAAGCTCAAGTAACGGAAGTTTTACCGCAATTGAGTAAAGTCACAATTAGCAATGTTACCAACTTAGACCAAGAACAAACTTTTAAAGCCGTCATTACCAGCTTACCTTTACCGCCCAAAGGTGTACGCTTTGCAGGGGACGCAGAAGGCGTGCAATTCTTACAACAAGCATTACAAAACATTACAGATAATAATCAACCTTCGCTATACGTGCGAGAAGTTAGCGACAGCGAAAAAGCAGAATTTAAGGTATTGGCTTGTAACGGAGAATATATCATTACTCGACCTGCTGATGGTTTACCAATAGTTAATCAAATTCAAGGGTATACCAAAGATAGCGCCATTAAAGTCATTCAACGACTCGAACATATTACCCGATGGACAAATCTGAGCGAACTTTCCAGCCCGGCGAATAGTCGCATTCGCCCTGATGCAATCAAGATGGAAATTTATCAAGGCGATAAAGTCTTGTCAGATGGTGAAATCCACCTCAATTACTATCAAGATGATAGCGGTAAGTGGAACAAACCTGCTTTTAAAGTTAAACTCAAAAATACCAGTGATGAAACTCTCTATTGTGCGTTACTCGATTTAACCGAACAATTTGCGATTAATGCGGGCTTTTTTGAAGCTGGTTATGTCAAACTTGAACCAAACCAAGAAGCTTGGGCGCTAGGTGGAAAATCGATTCGTGCTAGCGTTCCTCAAGAGTTATGGGAACAGGGAATCACTGAATATCAAGATATCTTGAAACTAATTGTTTGCACCGCAGAATTTGATGCTACGCTTCTAGAACAGGATAAACTCGATTTACCGCGTCAAAAATATACTCACCGCAGTTCGCGGACAAGTACTCTCAACCGTTTAATGAGTCGCTTGCAACAGCGTGATTTAATCGCTGATGATGAAGCAGAGGAATACGATGATTGGGTGACTTCTCAAGTCGTCATTAAAACTATTAGACCCCTAGAAACGACAGCTGTCCCCAACTCTGGGAATGGAGTATCTCTCGGTGCTGGAGTATTATTAAAAGCTCATCCACACTTACAAGCTAACGCTCGCCTAACAAGTATTTCCCCATCCACCAGAGATGTAGACAATCATCATTTACCACCATTATTACGGGACGGAACAATCAGTCAACCCTTTGTATTAACTAGCGCTCGGGGAATCGGACCAGGTTCAAACGTGTTAGAACTAAGGGATGTAAATGCTGAAACTATCCCAACAGTCACGCGCGAAACACCCCTGAAATTAATTGTTGATACCCTCTTAGCACCGGGAGAAAAAGTTTTACCAATTGCTTATGATGGCGAATTTTATCTTCCCTTGGGAGTTGGATATTCTCGCAACGGTAGAACTGAAATTAGATTAGAACGTCTACCAGAACCGGAAAACCAAGGAGAACGCGATTTAAAAGGCGCTTTGCGGATTTTCTTTCAGAAAATAGCAAGTGAAAAACTAGGATTAGAAAAATTGGGATTAGAATATTCCTATCCGCATCTAGCAGTGGCAAATGTAGCACTAGATGAAAGCGTTAGTTATGAATTAAACACAGAACAAGTCAAACAACGGGTTAAGCAAGCACAGAAAATAGTCTTGTTTATTCACGGTATTACTGGTGAAACTGAAAGTTTACTACCCTGTATACAACGGGCGAAATTGCAAGTAGAAGGTCAAGAAAAATCACTGGCTCAAGCGTATGATTTGATTCTTTCCTTTGACTACGAAAATCTCCATACTTCCATTGAGGAAAACGCCAGACTATTAAAACAACGCCTTGAAGCGGTGGGTTTGGGTAAAAATCATGGTAAGCAACTGCAAATCGTCGCGCACTCAATGGGTGGTTTAATATCTCGTTGGTTTATCGAACGCGAAGGTGGAAACCAAATCGTCAATCATTTGATTATGTTAGGTACACCAAACGGTGGTTCACCTTGGGCTAGAGTAGAAGACTGGGCAATAATGTTAATAACACTTGGGTTAAATAGCTTATCTACAGTCACTTTACCCGTGAAAATATTAGGTAGTTTGGTTGCTGCTGTTGAAAGCATTGACATTTCAGTAGATCAAATGCGAATAGGGTCAGATTTTCTTAAATCCTTGGCTATGAGTCCAGACCCCGGTATTCCCTATTCTATCGTTGCTGGGGATAACTCAATCCGATTTGCAACGATTGAAAAGGAGAAATTGCAGCGACTCATGCAAAAACTGCGAAATCAATCAATAGACTTAGCTTTCTTCGGTCAAGCCAATGATACAGCTGTAAGCGTGAAGAGTATCACAAGCGTGAACAGCGATGGGCTGCGCCCCGCCGTAGGCGATCGCGTTCCCCAACCTCAAATTCATCATGTTGGTTCCGATCACATGAGTTACTTCAGCGATAAAGAAGGATTAACCGCATTAGCGAAAGCATTGATGGAAATTTAAGACAAATCCAATCATATCGTAGCTAGTTTCTTCTAGTAAAGAATGTAGGGTGTGTGACGCAACGAAAATATATTATCTCAAATCAAAAATCTATGTTGCGTCACACACCAACGATAAATAGTAACCCAAGTTGCGGGTTATCTGAGTTCGAGCGCTTCGCAGTCTGAGATTAATGCGATCGCCAATGCCAATTTAGCGGTTGCGCAGAGCGCAACCGTCACTCAGAGTTAGTTCCAATGAAGAG
>JAHHIB010000149.1 GCA_019359075.1 Kalymmatonema hyalinum WJT4-NPBG1 | reverse complement strand
TTAAAGTTTTGACCCTGGCGACTGTTCGAGTTCTGTCTAGGAGATTGTTGTGGTGACCCATGCTACAAAGCGGTCTTTAATGACCTAGGGTGCGACGGTCTACCACTTCTTCTAAGATACAAGGGTGTGTTGTCGCGTAGCGCAACGCACCATCCCGGTTTTTCGGTGCGTTAGGACGTTCCGTCCATAACGCACCCTACTAAGGCTAAGTCCGTTGAAACAGTGATCATTACCAACGCGCTTACACCCCTACACCCCTACACCGTTCGGCAGAGCTCACGGCGAAGCCCCTACACCCCTACACCGTTCGGCAGAGCTCACGGCGAAGCCCCTACACCCCTACACCCTTATACCCTTACACCCTGGCCGTAGGGCATTGACCTACCTACTTGCTGTGAGACTTATCTGTTTGAGAATTGCAGTGCAAAGCAGGCTATCGGTATCGAGGAAACCATCGATCGCAGTAAAGTGGTTTTTACCAGGCTGTGGTAGGTATTCACCTACAAGTCCTTTTGCCTTCCAAGCAGTAAGAAATTCTTGTGACTGACGGTGGAACTCTGAGCTTTCCTCAGCCCCATAGGTTATAATCAGCGATCCAGCTTTTTCGGGAATATGGTAGATTGGGCTGTTGCGGAGAACTTGATCCCAAGAAAGCTGTATTTTTGGCATCAGCCAAGTGTAGGGAAATGGCATTAGGTCAAACAAGCCACTAATGGCACAGCCAGCTTTAATGGTATCATTCGGCAACCCATAGTCGTTTTCCCAGTCAGTAGCCATGACCATAGCAGTTAGGTGACCACCTGCTGAATGACCAGATACGTATATGCGGTTAGGGTTTCCCCCGAAGCTTTCAGCGTTACGATAAATCCAGGCGATCGCACCACGGTTCTGGCGGACAATCTCGTCAATAGTCACTTTTGGGCATAAAGCATAGTTGATCACAACTACTGTGACATTAGCAGATACCAAACCCTTGGCAACAAAGCTAGAGTCCTTACTGCTACCCAGAAACCAGTAACCACCGTGGATATATACTAAGATCGGAGCGTTAGATTGCGCCGCCGGAAAAATGTCTAGGTGCTCGGCTAGGGTAGGACCGAAGGGAACGTTCAGCTTGCAAGGTAGCTCTTGACGTACCTTAGCACTGTTTATGCCGTAAAATTTCTCGTACCCAGGTATGTCCAACCCTAATTCTATGGGACTGTACTGAGCATCCAGATCAGCTTGGGTTTTAAAATTGCGGTACATAATTGCTCCGTTACTCATCGACAATATTGTTTTTACTCTTAATCATTGATTAGGGTGTACTTTCACTCAAATATGCAATTGCTGACGGATCCAACAGGTTCCGCTTCTCGTTAAATCAATAAACTGCTGATGAGGCACCGCAGTTTTTCAGCCCTTTGATCAAGCAGTTGACTATGCTTTCACCGCTTCAATGACGCTCCCTGACCAAGCGTTGGGACAGCCAAGGGCGTCAAGTGAAAGCGCTGGTTTTCATCCTCCCTAAATATCCCCTCCGCAGTTTATGGGATAATACGGTTGCTGTTAAGGATTTTTGCTGAGATTTAGTGATGTGTAGAGACGCTTTCATGAGAGCGCGTTTTTATATTGCCGTCCTAATAACGTTTTTGGTCTTATCACCAACCGTATTGAGATATGAGTGATGAAATTCAGTAAAATCTTTGTTACGTTCGTCTTTTTAACTTTAACTTTTAGTGCCTTACCGGCTCGTTCTCAATCGATTAATAGCTGTGCTTCTTCTGCAAAAATCGGACCATTAGCTGCCGACAAAATCCTGGCGTTGGGTCGAGCCAAAAATGTTGCTCGTCAGGCAGCCGAAGCTGCAAATGGAGGACTGAACAACTACCGTGCAGAAAACTCAATGCATGGTCCGGTTGGGCAAGTTCCGTGTAAAGACAATGGCGATGGCACCTGGACATTCACCTTTCAAGGCACAGCCCCTGGCGATACTACACCAATTGTTGAAAGTGTTGTTACAGTTAATAGCCAAACGTTTAACGTCACAGTTGATCGCAATACTCGTTTGTGATCAACTACCATGGCGACTGACGAACAACTGCATTCTGGTGATTTATCGCGGTTTTAAGAAGAACTCAGAACGCAGTTGGGTTCCCACGGATTCTATCCGGGGGAAATAGTCACGCAAAGAATTTTTCCCCTAGGAGCGTTTAAATTCGCTTTCTTGCGACCTTACTCAAAACGAGAACTCCACAAGCTATACTCAAATTCTCAAGATTCTGACTACTGAGTTCTAAGTTCTGAGTACTTTTTCGGTCAATTGTATGCACTATATACACGGTAGGGGCAAAGGTTAGCCGTGCCCCTACTTTGATGCTCGTTTAACCCAATTGAAAACGGGAGCATGTCACCTTTTTGGTTTAGATGAGATAGTCAGCAATCCATTAAGATATGCACAACGGTGAGCCAAAACTTGAGGAACATTTTCCTTATTCCACTGAGCACCGGAGATTTTGGTGCGTCGGTCAATTTGTTTAACAGCAGATTCAACAAAACCGGAGCCAATCGAACAAATCTGCTCTGCCTGATAGTACTGGTAGTTGACGATGCGGTGACGATGCTTGTTAAGGTAATTGATAAAATTTTGAGCGGGTTTGGTAGTGAGATCGCTAAACAATGCGATCGCAGCATCGACAAGTCCATGCCACAGTTGCGTTCCGGCTTGACGCAAACGTTTAACTGACCCACCCACCTTATGTAGATTTTCCATCAAATGATACCAGTCAAGAATTTCTCGCCGCTCAGAGTTTGGGGCAATCTCGCGCTCTTATCTTCCAAACACCATCATGTCCATCACCCAAGCAAGTGACAGGTGAATCTAGAGGTTGATTGTTGACCCACTCCACCAGGGCACTATTATCTTGAAAAAATTCATATCTGGGAAGGGGGAGTTTTTTTGCAAGCAGTCTATTGCTCAAGCATACGCCGCTCAAACTCTATGGAGAGTTTTGGTTCGGGAATTTCCTTTGCCAAATACCTGACAAATTCTGCTAAAGAAATTTGTGGGTGAGATTGCAAAACCTGTTTAATGATAAATTTAGCGATCGGACCAACTGAATAAGCCAACTCATGCTCGCATTTAATGATAAAGTTGGCATCAATTCTTTGATACTCCTGTGTTGATAATTTCGCTGAGCGGGGAGATGAAACATTGAATGTTTCTAAGATCGCGATCGCCTGTTTCTGAAATTGTTTTTGTTGCTGTGGCGATAAGTAAGCCGCTAAAGAAGCCACTAATTCTTGGTAATTTCCTGCCTGTTTGATAGCTTTTTGTAAAATTGTTGGCGCAACCGGTCCTATCGCTTGCTTTAGCAACTGTTCCAGGTTGGTATATTGTTCTGAACCCAAGAACAAATTCTGTTCCGGTTGTTTGGTTGCTGAAGGACGAACACCAACAGCAGAAGGAGAGGGAGACGCCTGTTGTGACTCGGGTGAAGACGAAGCTGCGGGAGGGCAACGCCAAGGTGAGCGCTCAGCGTTCGACTGAGCGCTCACGCCGAAGTCCGAACGGTTTGCCTCTCCTGTCGGAGACGCTGCGCTTACGTGTCGGTTCTTTTCAAAGGGTTTGCCAAAAGGTGACAACTGCGTGTTGGCAATGGAAAGCAAATTTTCCTTGTTTTGCTGTTTGTTTTCCTGAATGTCAGAAACTTCTAGTTCCTGCAAATCTTGGAAAATCGTGGCAATATTACCAGGTAAAATATCAATAACTGCTTGTGTGCCTGACAGCCAAATATGCACCTTTGTACCTTTGGCTTGCAAAAGGCTTTGTAATTGAGTCATCCATTTAGCAACTGGTAATCCAACTTGCGGATTTGCTGCTACAAGAGTTTCTAGAACCGTTTGGGAAAATAATTCTGGCTTTTCGGCAGGCGTTGCAGCGACTATTAAACATTGTCCCTGCTCTGCGCCAGTTTGCAAATCTTCTATCCAATTCTCCAGCGAAGTCGCCTCAGATTGTTCTGAGATAATGAAATCTAAGATAATTATTTGTTGAGTTTTTTGAGCGCGGCGTAACTCTTGTCTTAACCAAGAACGACTCAGGCGCATTCCATCACCCAAAATTAACCAGGCTTCTCCATCTTCGATTTCTTCGACGTACCCGCGTAAGTACAATAAGGATGTTGGTGTCTTTTTCACCACCCCCAATTGTGAGGGAGATTTTGTTTCTGATTCACCATGCCAACGAGTAAATTCTTGGATGATTAAGCGTACTTCTGACCAAGTTTTGCCTTTTTGAGGAAAATATTCTACCTCAAAACCGCCAGCACCAGCAAATAATCGACTCAAGTCAATAGTCGTTTTCTTGTTTGAGAGTGCATCAATCACAACTGCACGTCGCTGTTTGTGAGATTCAACAATTGCCGGCTTGAATCCAACAATTAATTCTCCTACTCCTTCTACAATTCGTTTGGGTGTTTGCAGGGGATATTCTGGATGGAGTTGACTCTCCCCACGATTGAGCTTTTGCTGATTAATCAGACGCACTTGGTGATTTAATTTATCAATATATTGCAGCGTCTGGCGGTAAACATATTTGTAAAGCCCGTCTGCTTCAATCACTCCATGTGAATCAGCAGCTTCACCCAACAGTCCCTGCATTAAATAGTAAGTGAAGACTCCATGCCCTAATTCTGGAAACTCCCAAGACTGTTGTCCTTGATCGCAAGATAGCAAGGCGCAAAATCCCTTACTTTGAGAAGCACGTTGTCTCAAGACATTCATCATTTGTGTTGTGGGATTGGGTATCTCAGGAATGTTTCCATTTCTGGCGCTCCCACGGTTACCGCCCAACAACCTCATATCACCGCTATGGCAGGTGTCTAAACAAACTAACTGTTGGTTGGCAGGACTATCCCCTAATATTCGCAGCAGTTCTTGCATGCCTAACCCTGTAGTTAGCAAGTCATGTTTGTGGGTATCTGCCAGACACAGAACAGCCTGTTGAGTATTCGGCTCTAACATTCCATGCCCTGAGAAGTATAACAGGATCGAGTCCTGGGATTGAGACTGTGAAACAATTTGTTGCAGGCTCCCACGAATCATTTGCAAAGTGGGGCGTTTTGCCGCAAAATCGTGATGAACAATCACTTCCTTATTAGGAAATCCTTGGGTGGCGCTGTTGAGCGCTTCTCCTAACCCTTGGCAATCTAACGCTGGGTAGCGCAAAGAAGGTAAGCTTCCGTCTTGGTATTCGTTAACACCTACCAATAAAATCCAAAGCTTAGCTTCTCCTGTTGTTAATATATGAGTCGAGCCACTAGAACCAACACCGAGCGGAGACATATTTACTACTTAATCCTAAAAAAAACTTTAATAATTCACTATGAGTCGGTTTAGCCAAACCCATCAGGGCTTTAATCTGTAGCTTCAAGGAAATTGTTTTCCCTTTCACTTAACTATAGCAAATTTGCTGCGTCAATGTACTTAAGTGACAGTTCATTTTGCACCCCTTGACTCACTCAATACGGATTTTACCTGTAGGGATCAAACACCTTTCTCTATATTTATTAATCAAGTTTATTTTGCAAATTACGTTAACTGTTACAAAAGTTAATGATGGTATAACGCAAAACATGAAAGTCATTATTAATATTGATCACAGACCTCTAAAATAGAGTTGGCAGGCAAGCTCTAGGTGTTGTAGCACCATCATTAGACTGCATAAGTGTATTTGTGATGTAACTATCCATTTATGTGGTGCTCCATTTATGAGTTGTTCAGTTGACCATTTATAAGTTGGTTAGTTTATGCGTTCCCGCCAAGGTATCACTGAGCTATTTACGACTTTCTTACAATTTGACGCTGACAGGGTCATCGGTTGGGCTACTGATAGTAAGCTGCGTCGAAATATACTCAATTGTCAGGCGCGTTTATCAGAACCAGAAAATTCCGAGACTTTTTGGGTATCTTACTGGTATAAAATTTGGCAAAATCAGACCGAAAATCTGGCACGAGGACATTTGTCAGCTTATTTACAAGAAGTGTGCTTTTGGGCGGCGAAGAAAACAGTTGTTAATTTTTCTTCTGGGCAGTACACTTTATCTGACTGCTTCCAAATGGTCACAACGAGTACAGATAAAGTATTGAAAAGGTTTAAACCCGAAATGGGTTTTAACCTCAAGAATTACGCCAGTGCAATTTTTAGCAGCGAACTCAAGGAAATGCTGCGCCAGCAGAACGAAGTTGATATTTGTACTAATTGGCGATTGTTGCGGAGGCTGAGCCAAAAGCGGTTGGTAGAGTCTTTACAAAATGCTGGGCTGAGTGCGGACACGATAGAACGTTATGTCTTAGCTTGGAAATGTTATCAGTCGCTGTATGCTCCACAGCAATCTACTGGGACTCGCAAATTGGCAAGACCAGATGACGCTGTATGGACTGCGATCGCTCAGCTTTACAATTTCCAACGCCAGACTCAACTGTCAAGCCCAGGCGCAGAGTCCAGCCCGGAAACGATAGAAAAATGGCTGGTTGCTAGTGCAAAAGCAGCCCGCGCTTATTTGTATCCAAATATGGCTTCCCTAAATGCGCCGAGAGGGGATGATGATTCTGGGGGGGAATTTCAAGATATTTTACCGCAACTCAAGCAGGAATCCTTACTTACGGAAATTGTTGCTCAAGAAGAACTCGTTGAGCGACAGTCACAGCAGTCTGAAATCAGTGGTGTGTTACTTGCTGCTTTGAACGAACTTGATCCAGAGGCGCAAAATATCATCAAACTTTACTACAGCGAAAATTTAAAGCAACAGGAGATTGCAAAACAATTAGGAGTCAAGCAGTACACCGTTTCTCGTCGGCTCACTAAGTCTAAAGACGTATTATTACTTAAACTTGCAAACTGGACTAAAGAATCGCTGCATATTTCACTAAACTCACAGGTATTAAACTATATCAACACTGTTTTAGAGGAATGGTTACAAGCTCACTATAGCCGTCCCTCAGTTTAGTAGGAGTAACAATCATGACATTCGATCCAGGCGCACTCACGTTAACAAACACAACAGATATGTGGCTAGAAATTTCTGAAGCCGAGAAAACAAAGATTTGGGAGCAAAGCCAAGGTTTTTCCAGCACCAATCGTCGTTGGAATGCCTATATCAACCGCTTGAGCTTAAACACTGTTCTACCTTGGCTGCGGGAAGAATACGCCGCAGATGCGACTGTTTATCCTGCTCTGAAGGCTTTACCCAGTATTTGGGAAGTCGTTAATGGCGCAGGTATTTCCCTCGGAACAACACGCATAGCATTAATTCCGAGTGAGGCGCTTGATTTGAGCGAACTGCGCGTTCCTCAAGAATGGGTTGATATTCCGAACTGGAGTGCTGATTATTATCTAGCAGTGCAAGTCAATCTGGAAGAAGGCTACATTCGGATTTGGGGGTGTACAACACACGCCCAACTTAAGACTATGGGCAGTTATGATGCGAGCGATCGCGCTTATTGTTTAAATGGAGAGAATTTGATTTCTAATCTCAGTATCTTGTGGATGGCGCGTGAAATTTGTCCAGAAGAAGTCACTCACCTTGAAACTGCGCCCTTGCCAGAATTATCTGCTACCCAAGCAGAAAACTTGCTCCAACGTTTAGGGAATCCCAGGCTTATATTACCACGCTTAGCAGTACCGTTTCAAACCTGGGGAGCGCTCCTAGAACATGGAGGTTGGAGACAACGTTTGTACGAACAACGTCAAGGAGTGCAACAACAGTGGTCGATTCGTCAATGGGTACAATCGGGTGTATCAGATTTTGCACAAAAATTTGGTTGGGGAAGTGTAGAGTTACAGCCAACTTTAGCAGGTGCTAGGGGTTCAGAGCCGGAATCGGCAACGCCAACTTTGGTACGAAAATTAACCATTGCCCAACAACCATACGAATTGCGGCTGCAACCCAAAGGTAGTATTGAAGATAGCATATGGCGCTTTGAACTACGCAATGGAAATAGAGACGAACTGATTCCTAGTGGATTTAAATTGAAACTCCTGACTGAAGATTTACAGCCATTCGAGGGTAATCAAGCGCAAGCCACAAAACCTGTAAACAGGCTTTACGTTGAAGTGGCTTTGGGCGATGCTGGGGAAGGGTTGGTGTGGCAGGTAGAGCCGACTCCAGAAGATTATGAATGCGAAATCTTGTATTTTTAAGTACGATTCGGGGGGTTGCTGAAAACTGTATGGTTTTGTTTCTTCAGCCATGCTGTAGAAGCGTTAAGCCGTTAAATATAATATGATCTGCTGTAAGTAATCTTTAACTAGACTGCCTTTGAAGTCTTCTGCCATAACGGTACATACGAATGGCGGCACTATGCAAGGCGAGTCAAAAACTTAGCTGAGGTGCGTACCTAAAGTTGACATGAGTGACGGTGATACGCAACTTTAGTCCTGTGCATAATTTTGAATGTCTAACCCTATGAAATTAAAAATCGTATTTATAGTTAAACAAGAACTTACAAATGATTACAGAACTTAAGCCAGGAACTTTAGTCAATAATCGTTATCGGATTGAGAAAACCCTTGGACAAGGGGGGTTTGGACGAACTTACTTAGCATTTGATGCTCAGCGCTTTGGTGAAGCCTGTGTTCTCAAAGAGTTTGTACCTGCAACCACGAAAGAAGGTATTATTCGTAAATCTAGGGAGCTATTTGAGCGGGAAGCGAAAGTTTTATACCAAATTCAGCATCCTCAAATTCCCAAATTCATGGCTTGGTTGACGGACAACCAGCGGCTGTTCATCGTCCAGGAATATATTGATGGCAAAACTTATGCACAAATTTTATCCGAACATCTTTCTAGAAAAGGTAAGCCATTTTCCGAAACTGAAGTGAGAGCATGGCTACTAGATATGTTGCCAGTCTTGGAATATATCCACGAGTCCAACATTATTCATCGGGATATTTCACTCGATAATATCATGCTTGCTCATAACCAATCTAAACCCGTGCTGATTGATTTTGGAGTGGTTAAGGAGAAATTAACCCAGATATTATCAGATGAATCTCCAAATCACCAGTACTCAGTTCACGGTTCAGTCGTGGGGAAAATTGGCTACTCTCCACCAGAGCAGTTGCGTTTAGGACATTGCTACCCCTCTAGTGATATTTACGCGCTTGCTGTTTCTGCGCTTGTCCTTTTGACTGGGAGAATGCCATATTTGTTGATAGATGCTTCTCTAAAGTGGCAATGGCGCTCCTATGCCAATATTAGTGACTCTTTAGCTCGCATACTCGAAAAAATGCTGGCAGAAGTCCCAACACAGCGCTACCAGTCAGCCAAAGAAGTTCTGCTGGAACTTAATCCTAATAATCATAATCATAATCATAATAATGACAATAAAAAGTCACCATTTTCACTTGGTGGCATAGTTTCGAGCCTGTTGCCCAAAACACAGCGAATTAAGACTAACATTTCCCAAGCGCAGGAAAAACCAAAAGCACTTCGCAATAAAGATTTAGAAGATTTCCTTGTTTTTGCAGAACTAGAACAAAAGCTTAGTCAAGCCGGTGAAACAAATACTCAATTGCAGACACAAACGCCTGTCTCTCTCAACCCAGAATTTTTAGAGTTTGTCGGGCGAGAATTGACTAGTTTTGTTGGTCCTTTCGCCAGCTTTTTGGTGAAACAGACTTTGAACAAAAGCCCAGAGATAGCAGGAAACGAATTCATTGAATCGCTAGCCGGGGCAATTCCTGATGCACAATTAGCACAAGAGTTTAGAAATCGCATCCAACTTTCTATTCAACCTAACTCCCAAAAGCTTGAGAATTCTATCAACTCACTGCAACCCCAGGGAAGCTATCCTGCGATTAGCAATCCAGAGTTTTTAGAACATTGTCGGCGAGAACTGACTAGTTTTGTTGGTCCTGTTGCTAGCGTCATTCTCGAACATACTTTGGATGCACACCCAAATTTAACTCCAAATCAACTTATAGAAACTTTGGTGGCAGAAATTCCTAACGAGCAAAGGGCAGAACAATTTAAAGAACGCATTCATAAATTAACAACTCAAAACTCAACGCTCAATCCACATAAATAAATAACTGGTAAATGCACCAATCGCCTGTTAGTTGGCAAAAATACCAAAGAGCAACCTGATCTTACTTTCCGACGGAATTTAGATGCGTTTGCTCTGGATATGAGCGTTTACGCCGCAACAAAGAAGCTGCACCCAAAGCACCCAAACCTAATAAACCGAATGTAGAAGAAGTTTCGGGAACTGGTTTGACAAGAGTGTCATAGGTATAGCCGTACTCCCGCCAATCCAAAGCATCTATAGGTCTGACAATATCATCAGGTGAAACAACTGGTAAGTAGGGGCGTATATCTGTGCTACCAATTGACCCTGGTATGGAATCACCTCCGTCCCAAGGCCACATCCTATCATTGAGATTGTGTCCGTAACGTTCTGTACCTGGAACAGCATAAAATTCGCTACCTTGGCGACCGTTATTCTGCCATTCAGCCCAGAGACGATCCACGTTGGAATGAAGCAGCCAGAAAGCTGGGTCATTGGGAGAGCCAGGAGTGTTGCTCAGGGTACCGAATGTTAGTATCTGCCGTTCCGTCTCGTTCGGATTAGGATTAGCAACACTCCCACCAACCAATCCATGAACGAGGTTATGATTACATGGGATGTTTAAACATTCACTTTGAGTGCCGTCTGCATTGATGGTAATCTCTCCCTCCACGAAACGGCGAAGTGTAGCATAGTCTGGCGACTGCACTATTCGGTCTGTTTGTGCTTGATCTAAAGGAAATCCAAACCCAGCAGGCGCATTTGGATCTGGTAGATAGCGTACAAGTGATGTGCCTAGAGTTTCGGCTGTACCGATGTTGCTATGTAAGTCCGGGACTATAGTCCAGCCATCAGCTTCGGAAAAATTACCAGACACGACCGGACCCCCATCAAGCCTAATAGTAGGTCTACCA
The DNA here is from genome assembly GCA_019359075.1 of Kalymmatonema hyalinum WJT4-NPBG1. GTDB lineage: Bacteria > Cyanobacteriota > Cyanobacteriia > Cyanobacteriales > Nostocaceae > Kalymmatonema > Kalymmatonema hyalinum. The sequence continues at coordinate 6,216 of JAHHIB010000149.1, read as the reverse complement.
TCTGGATACTCAATAATCAGCGTTGATCCTGTGCCATTTGTCCCTAAAAAGTTGGGGTCAAAAATAACACCAACAGATCTTGGATCTGACCAATCCCAGTAGGGAAGGGTGACATTAGGATTGACTGACTGCAAAGCTTGTTCAAATCGGCTTAAATATTCACGATGCCAAGGTAAAAATCCCCCATGTTCATGAGCCGCATCAGCCCCAGTCGCAGGTCCTGTAGAAGGTGTGTCCTGCGGTAACATAACTTGTCCACCCAATTGCATCATGTCGAATGTCATGGCTCCTGCATGGATGGCAACAAACTCGTCATAGAGACTGACGTTTTTGTTGTTAGTGCCGGGTATGGTTTTTAATGTTTTGAAAGCATTAACAAAGTCTGATTTCTCCTGTGGTGTCAAGTCAATAACGTTCTTTCTCACCAAGGTGCTTGCTATTGCTGGAATTTCCAACATAGTCATGGCAATAGCCATGCCAAAACTTATTGTTGTGACAATTTTTTGTAGATATCTCATGAATCCTGTATTATTACTCATAAATATTTGATGAAATTATACAGACTTTTTCTAAAAAATATCACGATAGTAGTAAATTCTTTACAAAGTGAACGATTGGCTCAACCAAGGGCGATCGCTCGCTTCTAGCAACGGTTTTTATTTAATCACTGAAATGCTTTAAGGACGAAAATCGCTCCTTTTTTGCGCAAAATTTACGCAAAAACGCATCAGGTGAGTTATATTTAAAATATTTTTTTAGTATAATTATTGACTTTTTTACTGACTGCTTTTTGCAAGCATAATCAGCACTACAGTACACTGCTGTGAATCTCTTGAAGAAGGCAGCTATGCTAGAGGCAGATATGCTCAAGACAATTGGAAGGGAATCCTAACCCCTCGCAATTAAAGACCACCAAATCTCTGATTTGGTGGAACTTATACCCAATTTGGGCAAGGCAAGAGAGCTTTTAGATAATTAAAAATTTCTTCCTTCTGCCCTCTGCATTGCCCGGAGAGCTTGGTCAAAAATCAATTCTTGTACCCTACCTTTCGCACTTTAAACTGTCATAGGGGCAGATATGAGCGTTTGCGCCACAATAAAAAAGCTGCACCCAAAGCACCCAAACCTAATAGACGGAATGTAGAAGAAGTTTTGGAAACTGGTTTGACAAGAGTGTCATAGATATAGCCGTACTTTCGGACACCCAAAGCGTCTATGGGTCTGACAATATCATCGGGTGCAATAACTGGTAAGTAGGGTCGTATGTCGATGCTACCAACTGATCCTGGTATGGAATCGCCTCCGTCCCAAGGCCACATCCTATCATTGAGATTGTGTCCGTAAGGTTCTGTACCCGGAACAGCATAAAATTCGCTACCTCTGCGACCATTCTTCTGCCATTCAGCCCAAAGACGATCTACGTTGGCATGAAGCAGCCAGAAAACTGGGTCATTGGGAGAAGCAGGAACGTTGTTCAAGCTGCTCCGCAGTGAGGGACCCGGAGCAGACGGATTTTCCAAAGTCCCATCAAGCAATGCATGAACGAGGTTATGATTACATGGTTCTCGCTCGCATCGTTGTTCAACCCCATTTGCATCTACGATAATCTGCCCTTCTACAAAAAGCTGAAACGTCTTATAGTCCTTGGACTGGAGTATTCTATCTGTTTGTGCCTTATCTAAGGGAAATCCCAATACGCCAGGCGCAGACTCCGGAGGTAGATAGCGTATGAGTGACGTGCCTAAAGTTTCGGCTGTACTTATCCTAGTATGTAAGTCCGGAATCAAAGTCCAACCGTTAGCTTCAGAAAAATTACCAGACTGCACACGACCCCCTTGCAGTTGACCTCCATTTGAAAGGTTAATAAAGTCTCCTGAGCCATTTGCTCCCAAAAAGTTGGGGTCAAAAATAACATCAACAGATCTTGGATCTGACCAATCCCAGTAGGGGAGAGTGACTTTAGGGTTGACTGACTGTAAAGCTTTTTCCAATCGGCTTAAATATTCACGGTGCCAAGGTAGAAACCCCCCATGTTCGTGAGCGGCATCAATTCCTGCCGCAGGTCCTGTGGGAGGTGTGTCCTGCGGCAACGTAACTAAACCACCCAAATGCATTGTTGTGAACGTCATCGCTCCATTATGAATGGCAACAAACTCGTCATAGAGACTGACATTTTTGCTGTTAGTACCGGGTATTGTTTTTAACGTTTTGACAGCATTAACAAAGTCTGATTTTTCCTGTGCAGTCAGGTCAACAACGTTCTTTCTCACCAGGGTGGTATCCGTTGCTGGAGTTTTCAACATAGTCATAACAATAATCATGACAACAAAGAATGTTATGACAATTTTTTGTCGATATTTCATATTTATGTATTATTACTAGGAAATTTTCATGCCATCATACATTTTTTGGTATCAATGTACAAGAATAGGTGCGCTTAGTATTTCGCAAAGATATAGCTTGAAATCTTTAAGATTCATGGTAATTTGCCACTAATTCTTAAGCACGAGTTTACAGAAAATTGGTATAAACTGCTAACAGCCTAAACGCCTGGCTCAGAAGGCGATCGCTTCTGGTAACGGTTTTTATTGACACTACTGAAATGCTCTAAGGATCGAAAACGCTCGTCTTTTGCGTAACTCTTGCGGAAAAGCGCATAAGACTAGTTATAATTAAGACATTTTTTTGTATAACATTTTTGTATAAAAACGTAATTTTTTTGCTGATAATTACTGCTTTTTGTAACCATAACAAGCACTACACTGCTCTGAATCTTTTAAAAAATTATTAATTAGAAATTTTCTCTAAATAGGGAGACAGACCTGCATAACTTTTCAACCCTGACCTCTATACATATTCAGAAGCGAAAAAACGAGTTCAAACAGCCATTTAACTCACGGCGCAAAAAGATACCAACTTAAACCAAAACTATTTCACGAGGTAAACAAAATGATTGTCGTCATCAAATCCCAAACACCCGCAGCAGAAATCGAAAGAATCATTCAAGAACTGCATCGCTATCCGCTAACAGTCGAAAAAGTCGTCAGCAACGACAAAGCTGTCATTGGTTTGCTGGGTGATACAACTGCTATTGGTAGGGAAAACATACAACAAATCAGCCCTTTTATCGAACAAGTCGTGCGGGTAAAACAGCCATTTAAGCGCGCTTCGTTAGAATATCGCAATGGTGAAGCAACTGAAGTGGTTGTGCCAACTCCCAACGGTCTAGTAACTTTTGGTCAAAATCATCCTTTAGTTGTAGTGGCTGGACCCTGTTCAGTGGAAAATGAAGAAATGATTGTCGCCACAGCACAAATCGTCAAAGCTACAGGCGCACAATTTATCCGAGGCGGTGCTTATAAACCTCGTTCCTCACCTTATGCCTTCCAAGGACATGGCGAAAGTGCTTTAGCACTGTTAGCACTTGCTCGTGAAGCCACCGGGCTGGGAATTATCACAGAAGTGATGGATACTGCTGATGTTGAGAAAGTTGCCGCCGTTGCAGATGTGGTACAAATTGGTGCGCGCAATATGCAGAATTTCTCCTTGCTTAAGAAAGCAGGCGCTTTTGGCAAACCAATTCTGCTCAAGCGCGGCTTGTCTGCAACAATTGAAGAATGGTTGATGGCTGCGGAATATATTCTGGCTGCAGGCAATCCAAATGTGATTTTGTGCGAACGCGGAATTCGCAGCTTTGACAAGCAGTACACCAGAAATACTCTAGATTTATCTGTGATCCCTGTATTGCGTACGCTGACTCATTTGCCAATTATGATTGACCCAAGTCATGCCACTGGTTACTCTCAGTTTGTACCCACAATGGCAAAGGCAGCTATAGCAGCTGGTACAGATTCGTTGATGATTGAGGTTCACCCCAACCCCGCCAAAGCACTCTCAGATGGTCCTCAGTCTCTGACACCTGGCGATTTTGTCGAACTCATGCAAGAAATCACTCCTCTTGCTCAATTCTTCGGACGTGAAACGAAATTAGCCTTCACAAATGCGACACCTTTTGCTGACAAAGCCCCTTTGAATGTGGGTGTTTAAATTGCTTGATTGTGTGGTTTCTTGAAGGTAGGCGATCTCATGTTGATACAATTCGCTCATCGATTTGCCTACTCAAGATTCTTTAAGTATTCTGATATAAAATTTACACTATTGGCGTATCAAGATTCAATATCGCTTAAACAAGTGCAGTATGAGACGAATCAATGGTTTTTGCTCATAGAGATTTAGCGATGCCCCTGCGGGGCGCACTCTGTGCCATCGCATCTGTCTCGCCCTGTTGCCTTTGAACATGCTCTCCCAAAGCGAAGCTTGGTTGGGTAACATACGGGCGATCGCCGTTTGGACAGTGCGCCCCCGAAGCGATCGCTTCAAACAGGCGAAGTTGTGAAAAACTAGAAAAATAAGTTTGCGTGCCTAAAAAGGAAAAACGAAATCTCTTGAGTGCATCGAAGTTGAAATATTGACCACCTAGGTTTGCTCACAGGAATTATTGATAAGGAAGAATTCAGGAGTCAGGAGTCATTCTGGCTCCTGACTTTTTTCGCGGCTGTCTTTTCTTGCAGACTAACGTCTGCTATGTTATGCCCGCACGGTTTGGACGGGGCTTTGAGCCTTCTTGCCTGTAAACTGTCAAAATTTTTCTCCAAAAAAGCATCGGGATGCGCATAAACCTTCAACCCTTATCCCTATGAATATTCAGAAGCGAAAAAACGAGTTGAAAACGCCAACAAACGAAGGCGGACAAACAACATCAAATCAAACCACAAGTATTTCACGAGGTAAACAAAATGATTGTCGTCATCAAATCCCAAACACCTGCAGCAGAAATCGAAAGAATCATTCAAGAACTGCATCGCTATCCGGTGACAGTCGAAAAAGTAGTCGGCAACGACAAAGCTGTGATTGGCTTGGTGGGTGATACAACTGCTATTGGTAGGGAAAACATACAACAAATTAGCCCCTGGATAGAACAGGTGACTCGGGTAAAACAGCCATTTAAGCGCGCTTCCTTAGAATATCGTTACGGTGAAGCAACTGAAGTGGTTGTGCCAACTCCCAACGGTCTAGTAACTTTTGGTCAAAATCATCCTTTAGTTGTAGTGGCTGGACCTTGTTCAGTGGAAAATGAAGAAATGATTGTCGCCACAGCACAAGTCGTCAAAGCTACAGGCGCACAATTTATCCGAGGCGGTGCTTATAAACCTCGTTCCTCACCTTATGCCTTCCAAGGACATGGCGAAAGTGCTTTATTCTTGTTAGCACTAGCGCGTGAAGCCACAGGGCTAGGAATTATCACAGAAGTTATGGATACTGCTGACATGGAGAAAGTTGCAGCCGTTGCAGATGTGGTACAAATTGGTGCGCGCAATATGCAGAATTTCTCGCTGTTAAAGAAAGCAGGCGCTGTTGGCAAACCAATTCTGCTCAAGCGCGGACTGTCTGCAACAATTGAAGAATGGTTGATGGCTGCTGAATATATTCTGGCTGCAGGCAATCCAAATGTGATTTTGTGCGAACGCGGAATTCGCTCTTTTGATAAGCAGTACACCAGAAATACTCTAGATTTATCTGTGATCCCTGTATTGCGTACGCTGACTCATTTGCCAATTATGATTGACCCAAGTCATGCCACTGGTTACTCTCAGTTTGTACCCACAATGGCAAAGGCAGCGATCGCCGCTGGTACAGATTCGTTGATGATTGAGGTTCACCCCAACCCCGCCAAAGCACTTTCAGATGGTCCTCAGTCTCTGACACCTGGCGATTTTGTCGAACTCATGCAAGAAATTGCTCCTCTTGCTCAATTCTTCGGACGTGGAACCAAATCAGCTTTCACAAATGCGACATCATTTGCTGCTAAAGTCCCTGCAAGTATGGGTGTTTAAATTGCTTGATTGTGTGTGGTTTGTTCAGGGTAGGTAATTTCACGCGCTACACCAATTCGTTGATTGATTTGCTTACCCATGATTCTTTAATCATCCTGAAATTATTCCATCAAAGCAATCATGTGCGCGTATTATTTTTCCAGTTTGACTATAAATGAATCCACATAGACGGTCTATTCGCTGGGATTTTCCTATCTAACCCAAGTTGCTAGTTATTTGAGAAGGCGATCGCAAAGATAATAAAATCCCCTCCAGTAAGAAAAACGGAGGGGAATTATGTTAAATGAAACAATTGCTGTCTATGCTATCATTGACGACTTGC
>JAHHIB010000003.1 GCA_019359075.1 Kalymmatonema hyalinum WJT4-NPBG1 | reverse complement strand
TGCTCGTAAGTCAGGTTACTTGGGTACGATGGGATCATGGCTCTCGTAATGCTGTCGCTACTTAAGTATTTCTTCTAACGACAGGATACCGTTACGTGAGCTTTCTTACTTCTCAGACATCCTCTTAGGAAACCACATAGATAGTCCATTGCTACGTTGTTTGATAGCAATATTATTGATAAACCGCACAACTGATTGTCGATTTTTACGCTGTTTAATTGTCGGTCCCGGAAATATACCGTTATAGCCCCAAATCTCCGTCGTTTGCCCTGGTAGAATCCCTACTTGAGCTGTCTGCATCGTGATTTGGTAGTAATCAGTTGTTGCATCGCTGCGTACAGGACTTAACACTGGTGGTGTGCGGAACCCAAGTGTAAATGGCTGAACTGGATCATTGGCTCTTTGAGCGTATCCGCGATACTGAAGTCCTATAGGAACCACAATAGAACCTCCTGCAAGCGCTGCCATCTTTAGCGCTTGGCGTCTGCTGATTTTTTTCATGATCAAGTTTTTTGGTTAAGAACCTGTATAAATTTGACTAGTTCAAAAGTATTCAGGAATTTATGTAATTATTTCAGAATAAATATAGCAAGATATAAAATTTTGTTTTCAGGAAAAGTTCTAGCTTGGCAAATATTTTACAAATAACAAGTTTTGATAAAAATTATATTTTTATCCGTGTTCTAATTGTTGCTTATGTTTACTTAATAAGTAGCGGAAAAAAGTAGGCTGTGGTTTCAAAGCTATTTGTCTAAGTGTTTTCTATCAATAACGCTTATTTGTTATTTCATGAGGAACGCTACTAATTTAAAATTATCTAAAAAATATAACTAACATTTTTTCAAATTTTATTTAGAAAAAATAATCCTACTGCCAAGTAAATAAGTTTACTTTATTATCTATATAGAAGCTTTTTTACAATCAGTGAAGCAAGACAAGAGGGACAAGGGGACAAGGGGACAAGGAGAAATTTGCTTCCTTGTCTCCCCCATCTCCCTTGTCTCATAAATCATTGCAAAAGATCTCTATTGAAAGCGCACTAGGTAAGCTAGATGCATATCAGCTTATTCACCTCCGTAATGACCGTCAGTCACTTTGCCCCGGAAAACAATGTACTGGTAAAGGTTGTAGAACAGCATAACGGGAATGAGGAAGCCAATGAAGATAATCATGATCACCAGCGAACTGGGATCAGCAGATGCTTCATAAATAGTGATCTGCGTGGGAATGATATAGGGGAAAACAATTAACCCTAGCCCCACGAAAGTGACAACGAAAAGAAGAATTGTCCAGACAAAGGGCGCTCTTTCTTCTTTACGATTCAGGCTTTGGAGAAGTTGCCAAATCAGCAGAACTCCCAGTATGGGAATGACAGCAAAGATATAAACGAGGGGTGGCTGAAACAAGCGAGCCCTGACGCTTTCATAAAATATTGGTGTTGTAATTGTGATGAAAATGGCACCAATGAGCGTTGTCAAAGCCGCAATTTTGGCAGTTCTATAGTGAGTTGTTTGCAGTTCGCCTGTCGTTTTCCAAACAAGATAAGTTGAGCCAATGAGGACATACGCTTGAATTAAAGTTAGAGCCACCAGCACTGTTTGCCAGCTCAGCCAGTCCCAAGATGTCCCAATAAAGTGACCTGTCTCATCAACTGGAATCCCTTTTAACACAGCACCAAGGGCGAAACCTTGACCGAGTGCGGCGACAAAACTCCCAGCACCAAAGGCGAAATTCCAAAAGAATTTTCGGTTTGCTAGCTCCCGGAATTCAAACGCGACAGCACGAAAGATGAACCCAAACACCATAGTGAAAATTGGGATGTACAGTGCGTTGAGAATTGTGCCATAAGCTAGGGGAAATGCTCCAAAAAGACCCCCTGCCATCAAAACCAGCCAGGTTTCATTGGCATCCCAAATGTTGCTCAAGCTGGTCATTAAGATGCTCCGGCGTTCTTCATCTTGTGAAGTTAGAGATAAAATACCTACCCCTAAGTCAAATCCATCGAGCATCACATAGAGGAACAAGAAGAGGGCTAAAATGACGAACCATACCTGCGGCAGAAAATACTCTAGCGTCTCCATACAACCTCTTTGGGTGATGTGCCTTTATTTGCACCTAGCACTAGTAGTTTGTCACATTAATCATGATGGTTGTATAAGTTCGTAGTAAGGACTTTAGTCCTAGACTCCAAGAGCGTAGACGCGAGAGCGGCTTCCCGTAGGGTAGACAGCGCTTACTACGAACCGTTCAAATCAAAATTGATAGACTACTACGCTAGGATGCTTGCCAAAATAAAATAAGTAATTATTGACTTTTGTTCATTGTTGTGCTTCTATAGGACGCTCGTCTGGAACAAACTCGCCAGGAGTCGTATCTACAGCCGGTCTGTTGGGTTCAACTCCTGGCACAGGGAGTTCTAGATTGGGACCTTTACGAATAATGCGGCTGCCAAAGTACAAAACCCCAACAAACAAAATGCTGTAAACGACAGCAAAGCTAGTGAGTGAGACTAAGACATTACTTGCAGGTAGATTAGATGCCCCATCAACGGTGCGAATTTGCCCGTAGAGAATCCACGGTTGTCGTCCAACACAACGCACAATCCAGCCTGAGTCTACGGCGATGTATCCTAGAGGAGCTGCAAAGACCCAAGCACCCATCAGCCAACGCTGCTGGCCAATATTTTCTGCTGAGAGTTTACCGCGTAACCACTGCAAAACGCTCAACAGCATCAATCCCGCAAAGAAAAATCCAATCGCAATCATGGTGCGGAAAGCATAGTAAATTAAACCAATCATGTGAGGACGGTCTTCTGGTTTCCACTCACTCAATCCACGTACTGGGTAGGTGAGATTTTTCTTGAATTCCAGAATATATCCGAGGGCATTGGGAACGGTGATTTCCCAGTCATTTTTCTGTGCTTTGTCGTTAGGTATAGCCAGCAAGCTCCAATCTGCAGGCTGTCCGGCGGGTGTTGTCTCCCACTGCGCCTCCATTGCGGCTAGTTTTGAGGGCTGATACTGATAGACTTGTTCGCCACTCAAATGCCCGATATAAATCTGCAATGGAGCAACGGCGATCGCTGCAGCCAAAGCAATCTTCAAGGACTTAGAAAAGAAAGCTTCGTGGCGACGGTTGAGAATGTACCAAGCGCTAATCCCACCAATCACAAACAACGAAGTCTCCAATGTGGCAAAGAACATATGGAGAACACTGTTCTTCATGAACGGGTTGGCGATCGCCGCAAAGTAATCATGGACAACAAACTTGCCATTGACAAGTTCCCCACCTGCTGGGGTTTGCATCCAAGAATTTGCTGTTAAAATCCACAGCGTTGATAAGTTTGCGCCAACTGCAACAAGGATGGTGGAGAGATAGTGAATTATGGGATTGACGCGCTCCCAACCAAATAGCATAATGCCAAGGAAGGCAGCTTCGAGCATAAATGCCCAAGAAGCTTCAAACCCGATAACACTGCCAAAAAAGTTGCCGACAGCTTCTGAAAAGCGTGACCAATTGGTGCCAAACTGAAACTCCATTGGAATGCCTGTTGCGACACCAATTCCAAAGTTCAGGACGTAGAACTTAGACCAAAAGCGGGCATGAAGGTAGTAATCAGGGTTACGAGTCTTGAGCCACACTCCTTCAACGATCACCAGGTAAATTCCCATACCTGTCGTTAGCACGGGCCAAAGCATATGGAATAATGCAGTTAGGGCAAACTGCATACGTGATAACACAACAGAATCCGACAAAAATTCCACAGCTATCCCCCTATAATCAGGCAAAATCTACGCATAGATTCCCTTGTATAGTATTGCAACAATCCTTGACAGTGCGTTTTTTGAGAAAGTTTTAAGGTTTGACAAGGCGTAAAAATGAGTTGATGGGTGACGCCCACCATACAGCAAAAACGCTCCTCAAGGTAAACTCAGCGTTAACTTAGCTACGGATATTGCTGTGGAGTTTGCCTATGCTTATTCTCGATGCTCCTCAAGTTCAAGTCATCGTTGGAGAAAATGCGGTTCCTATTTCTCAATTGCCAAAGGTGTGGCAAGACATTGCTGTAGGAGAGGCTGGTGTTGGACTGGCAAATCCACAGAGTTATGTTGAGATGGCGCAGTTGTTTCAATATAAATTGGAGCAGGGAGACGTTGATTTATTTAACGAACGCCCGGAACTAGCTCACCTCAAACCCGCGTTTCGTGAGTTGTTCGGATTGTTGGCACGGGAGACACTTGAGTTCTACGGACAAGACTTTAAAATTGAGAGATATCCAGATTTTGAAGCAGTTCTGCGTGAATTGGAGTCAAAGGGAGCAGATTACTCTAACGAAGTGAAAGTCGCTCGCATTGGTCTGGAATTGTTTAATGAGTTTGATTATGAACTTCCCGCGAGCTTTTACCAAGTGCATCTTGCTCCCATTGACCGAGATAGCGTTTTTGAAGAACGAGCTTTACGGTTTGATCCACGTGATATAGAACACAAGCGCTCTTGGGATGCAGTCCTGCATGCTGGAAAAGTGTTTGCTGTACAGATGAAGATACAAAGCATTGCTTCCAAGTACGGTTTTACCTATCAGCACGGGTGCGGTTGCGAATCTCACTTATCTTCTATTGATAAGTCACTGGGAGCATTTGATTATGAGTTAAATACCGAAAAGCGTCAGCGGTGGATTCGCAGTTTCATTTGGACAGCGTGGTACGAGTACGCTTTCTTCCCGATTGTACCGAATACTAAATATTTAGTTTGATATTTGCCAGATACTATACCAGCCAGAGACTAAAGTCTCTGGCTAATAGCTTAAGTCCACTCAAGTGGACTAATACGGAGTTGCGTTCATAGGTCAATACCGTTCAGTATCTTTCAGGTGGGCAATGCTCACCAAAACCCAGATATAACCCAGAAATAGTCGGCATTCCCCACCCTACGTGTATTTCTTTGAGATATTGCCTTGTTCCCAGTCTCTGGCTGGGAATACCATTGGGAGGCTCTGCCTCTCTTACTGGCAGAGCCGCCCCAAAATTATAAATTCATATCTTGATTCAGCAATGCCACAATGTGGTTTATTTACAGCGTTTTTCAAGTAAATAAACCACGGGGTAGGGGCTGTTCTGTGCCGTGCCCCTACGAAAATCTGTGGTTCAGTTAACTGAAAATAGCTGTAAATACAAACGGCTGTAAATCGCAGGATGCGGCGTGTGGGCTACCCTTATCGGGCAGTTTCCAACATCTTATCTTGAAACATCGGCGTGCTGAGATAACGTTCGCCAAAGGAAGGCTGAATCATCACGATTAAACTACCTGCGTTTTGTAGGCGTTTCGCTACCTGAATCGCCGCATACAAAGCAGCACCAGAGGAAATACCAGATAGCAAACCTTCTTCCCTGGCTAACCGCCGCCCAAAGGCGATCGCCTGCTCATCGCTGACGGTGATCACTTCATCTATTAAATCGGTGCGCAGAACATCTGGGACAAATCCGGCACCAATACCTTGAATTTTATGCGATCCTGGTTGACCTCCAGAAAGCACGGGGCTGTTACTTGGTTCTACAGCGATCGCCTGAAAACTAGGTTTGCGCCCTTTAAGGACTTCCGCAACTCCGGTAATCGTTCCACCAGTACCCACACCTGCAATCAGGATATCTACTTGCCCATCAGTATCTGCCCAAATCTCCTCTGCTGTGGTTTCTCTATGAATTTTGGGATTCGCTGGGTTGCGGAATTGTTGCAACATAAAAGCATTGGGAGTGTTAGCGACGATTTCTTCGGCTTTGCGAATCGCACCCCGCATTCCCTCAAGCCCAGGTGTCAATTCCAAAGCAGCACCGTATGCTCGCAGCATGGCACGTCGTTCCATGCTCATAGTTTCCGGCATTGTCAAAATCAAATCATAGCCACGCACCGCCGCCACCATCGCCAATCCAATTCCTGTATTCCCCGATGTCGGCTCAACTAAAATGCTTTTTCCAGGCTGAATCAGCCCCTCTTCCTCAGCCGCCTTCACCATATTTGCAGCAATACGGTCTTTCACCGAAGCTGCTGGGTTCATTCCTTCCAACTTAACGACAATCTTCCCTACACATCCTTCAGCTTGAGGAATTTTGTTTAACTGAACTAAAGGAGTCCGTCCAACCAGTTCTGTAATGTCGCGAGCAATCTGCATGAATTATATCCTAAAAAGATGCCTTTTCATCAACGGAATTATTTATAGACATTAAACTATAGCAAGTGAGTACATAAATAGAGATTTTAAAAGTCAATCAAGTTAATTAAAGTTAATTTTAAACGATTTTGAGAGAATGATTAATATTCTGTTATTTTTGAACAAACTCCTAAATTTTATGACTTTTTCAGTATTTTTCTTAATTTAACTATAGAAATATATAGTAATACATTTTTTGAGTACAAGCTTTATCTTTAAAAAAATAGGAAAAAAACTTGCCAGTACGAAAGTCTAGATAGGTTTGATGTTGAGTACATAAACACCAGAACCCCTTTTGATAAATACTAGTCCCCCAGGGTCGAAAGTCTAGCACCTGTACCCAAAAAAAATTTATAATACTTATGTGGTAAGAATTGCAAGCTTTGAGTACAACCCTAATTAATTTAATAATCTTGATCCAATCGCAATAAATTCTTCTGTGGTGAGACATCTGATATAAAACCTATAGGATTTACGCAGAGATTCCCCTCTACCCCCCAAAATTCGCAGGTGAAAGCCGAGGAATGAGGGGGGACTTCTTAGCCCAACCGACAGTTAGCAGTTGACAGTTAACAGCGAACAGTTAGCAGCGAACAGTTAGCAGTAATAGCTGAATGAAATTCAAACTTGTCCAATTTCTGACAGTTTGTTTAGTCACTGTATTGGTGCTTTCTCCAGAGCTAGTGGTATTTAGCATGGTTTGGGAGCGACATATGGAGCTAGTACAAACAAAGAGTTTAGCTTGTCAACTTAACCAGAGCCATACAAGTGAAATTGGATTAACTGGTACACAAGATAAATCAGAGCAAGATAGGTCTAACGTCCATTTTGCTACAAACTTTGTCAAGCAATCCTTAGCGAACACCGAACAGTACAAAATTGTCAAGATATTACGATGGTTCTTTTTGTTATTCCCTATTTTTCTGGGAACACTCGTTTTCTTATATGACAGATATCTCATTTATCGTGCTGCTGTTTTTCAGCAACAAGTAGAAATGTTAGAAAGACTTTGGCAAGGTATTGAACAATAAATTATTAACCATGACTCAACAACGAGAAGACTTGTATTTCAATCTTATTGACCAACTCCTTCGTTGCCCGAATGGTCAAGAACCAGAAGTTTTAGAAGCTCAGCCAGAATTGCTTGACGCTGGTTTTATACAGACAATCATGCAAGTGGCAACTGGATTTGCACACGAAGGTAATCAGGACGGTGCACAGTTTTTAATCCATGTTGCGCGTGAGCTATCTAAGGAATTGGGATTGTATCCTGATGTCTCAAATAAGGAGTAAATAATGCTACTGACTTCAACTGACGCGGGACAAATAGCGTTAGAATTTTTGATGGCTGAGTGGAATGTTTTAGAAGAAAATAGAGAATGGTTTGTCATTGTTAACTCTCGCCTTATTGGTCAAAGTTGGTACATTGTGGAATTGGCTGTCCCAGGATTTCCTGATAGGTGGTATGTCCAAGTTTACGATAACGGAGCGTGCGATCCAGACTATACATTTCTTTCACCTATCCGTGGTTCACAGGAATATATGAACCTTAACCAATTGCCAAGCCTGGTAGCGGAAGTGTTGGTATCAGAGCGTAATGTCCGATAAAAAATGACACTTCAAAAATCTAAACTGAATGGGAATGTGCAACTTTGCACATTATTGAAAACAGTGTTTTGGAAAATTTAAAGTAAAAATGTTACTGAATTTTTGCTTTTAAATAGCTAAAATTGTAGGGTGAGCAATGCTCACCCTACAAGCTGTTCCTCTGTGTTTTCTCATTTAATGCACTCAGATTAGAATTGATTTCTAAAAGAGCAAATGCTGTTTTTATTCATAAAAAGTAAGCCTTAATTTTATAATAAATGAGGAAAAATTTTACTATAATTATAACAGAATTATGCTATATTTAATAGTGTGACAATGCCTACAAAAATATCTTTTGTCATGATTAGTGAAGACATCCTAGCAAAAGAATTCATGAGGGTCGTCAATCACTATTACCCAAAAGTAGGAGAATTACTAGACGGCTGTTATGTGAAAGTTATCTCCTCTTACTGGGGACGACCTCCTAAACGCTTGCAATACATAGGAATTTATTGCTCTGAGGAAATAATGCCTTATGTGCAAGCTCACAAAGAAGTTTTAAGAGAGATAGCAGAAAATATGGGGCTAGTTCAGGTAGTCTTCCTGAATGCAACACGACTGCTGCGCGATCCTATGTCAAAAATCAAGCACATATATCCGCGCCTGTGGTTGGATTTGCACTTGGTTACAACCTAAGAATAATAGTGAACGCAACTTCCTCGCTTATTAACCCTTAATCTCAAGGGGCTTGTATGAAAAATAGATCCTTTCTTCCTCCAGATGATTTGCCTTCAACTGAAGCAACGCAAGTTGATAAAATACTGCGATCGCAGCTGGAACATTCGACTGGTAGATGCTTTTTTGAAGCGTGCGACCAGATTACGCGAGCATTGTTATCTAGCTGTCAGTGGTATGTCACGACCGATGATGGCGCTTTAATGCTGGTTATCGACTGTCCTGACATCGTCACCTACTGGCATATAGTCAGCAATATTCCACCAATTGGGAATAGGCTGGAACGCTTTGCTAGTAGCGCCAAAATCCGCGTATATCCGCCGTTTGGCAAGGGGACGCCATTTGAAATTAGCGTGAATGAAATTTCGGCTTATCGAGATTGGCTATAAAAGTCTTCAATGATTAGTTATCTGTGATCACAGATGAAGCGCTAATATTAGTTGCAATCTATCTCTAAGTCAACTGAAAACTCTTAATTAATGTTGTGCTTTCCTACCAACCACAAAATGGGAATAGCAGCGAATTGGATGACGACAGAAAAGACAACCAGTAAGTTGACTGATTGGTCATATAAAATCCCCATCAGGGCGCTGCCCAAAAACCATGCCAAACCATAGCCAGCGCTAAAGGTACCGTAAGCAGAAGCGCGTTTGTCCATTGGTACCATTCCAGCGACAGCAGCTTTTAAAATTGATTCCTGCGCCCCCATTCCAATACCCCACAAGATCATTCCTACAATGGCAAGATGAGAATTGCCTAAGAAAACTAACGGGGCAAACATCAATGACAGAAAAACTGCAACCACGAGGATAGAAATGCCAGTGCGGTCAAAAAGACGCCCAAACACCAGCGCGGCTACAGCATCAACTCCCATAGCCAAAGCATAAAGCAAGGGAATTGTTTGCTCAGTAGCGATCGCTCCCTTTTGGAAATGATAAGCAATCAGGGGAAAATCTGCATACCCAGCAGCAACAAGTGCGACAGCGCCTAGATAAATCCAAAAGACTCGCGGCAAACCTTCCCCTTTAAGTGTTGGGGTTTCCTGTTCAAAATCACGAGGGTTGGGGTAGAGCCTTTGTATCACTAAAAGCACACTTAACCCCAACACAGCTGGCACAATCAAAATTGCAAAGCCACCCTGATATCCTCCTTTCAAATAAATCACCGCCGCCACAGCCAATGGTCCCATGACAGCACCAATTTGATCCAGCGCTTCATGCAAGCCAAAGCCAAAACCTCTGCCAACTTGAGTCGCAGCATGAGAAAGTAACACATCTCGTGGAGGCGTGCGAATTGCTTTACCTGTACGTTCGGCAATCATCAGTCCCGCTGCGACTTCCCAACGTCCTGCAAGGGCTAGGAAGGGCACAACTGCTGTATTGACGACATAACCAAGAGTGGTAATTCCCCAGTATTTTCGCGTTTGGTCACTGATGTAACCAATAACCAAGCGAAAGCCATAGCCAATCAACTCTCCCAAACCGGCTACAAGACCTACCACAGCGCCGCTAGCGCCTAAAACTCCGAGGTAAGCCCCTGTGATACTACGCGCCCCTTCATAAGTTGCATCAGCACAAAGGCTAACAATACCCAACAAAATCACGAACTTTAAAGCCGCTTTTTTCTGCGACATATCCTGATAAGCAATTCAACATCAAACAACTTATAGCCCTTGTATCAAAGAGGTCAATCTTCAGGGAATCATCGCTACCTTAATGACCTTACGCTCCCTCATATCACAAAACACCTGTTCTAAATCCTGCAAAGGACGATGTTCGCTAATCAGCAACTCAAAGGGAACCTTCCTGCTTGCAATTAGTGACAGCGCCGCCCGAACATATTCAGGAGTATTATGAAACACTCCTTTAACAGTCAGTTCGCTGTAGTGCAGCTGTTCTGTGTTAACAGTAATAGTCGTATCTCGCGGACATCCGCCAAATAGGTTAACGGTTGCACCGGGACGGGCGCAAGCAATTGCTGCTTCCCAAACACTTGGTACACCAGTTGCTTCTATCACAACATCTGCACCCCATCCTTGTGTCATTTCTTTGACGAAACTAGGAATATCCGGCAACTGACGGTAATTAAAGGTTTTTGCCGCGCCTAATTTTTCCCCAATTTCTAGTCTTTGGTCATTCCCGCCAAACAGCAAGACCTCAGCTTTTAGATCATGAGCCAACTTTGCTACAAACATCAGCCCGATCGCCCCATCTCCTAACACGACCACGCAATCACCTGGTTTGACGTTGGAACGGGCTACCCCATGCAGCACACAAGCTAGAGGTTCTGTCATTGCTGCCAATTCATACGGCAACTCATCAGGAATTGGCAACATATTCTGTTGGACAATAGGTGCGGGAATTTTCAAGTATTGGGCAAAAGTGCCGTTATTCCATGTCAAATTTGGACAAAGAGAGTATTCTTGCCGTTGACAAAAAAAACACTTCATGCATGGAGCAGAATTATTTGCCACCACGCGATTGCCCACCTGCCAAGCCGTAACACCTTCTCCTACGGCTACAATCTCCCCAGCAGCTTCATGACCAAACAAAGTCGGCGGTTTGAGCATCTTAGCATGACCGCCGCGACGCCAAACTTTCAAGTCAGTACCGCAAGTTGTCGCTGCTCCCACCTTTATAACAACTTCACCCACACCGGGACTTGGGTCAGCAACTTGTTCTAAACTTAAATTTTCTTTGCCGTAAAGTAAGGCTGCTAGCACGGCTTGTAACCAGTAATGAACTCCACCTGATTTTACCAGGTGGAGTTGGGAACTTTTTATTGGTTCATGAGTCTTAAGTTCTAAAGACCTAAGATTTCACTACTGGTTGAGGAACAACTCCCGTGCTTCTTGCTTCTGCGTTAGGCATACGACTCACACTTAACAACGGCACTTCTTGCCAGCAGGTCTTACAAAACCAGTAGAATTCACCATGACGGACATGACGCAACAGAGAACCACCGCAACAGGGACAACTGTTGGAGCTCAGACTCATATTTATGTCCTCCTTTTGAAAACTTGTTGATTATAGATGCACTAAAAAAGTTGTTGATTAAAACTCGATTTTAGCGGCATGAATGCGACCGTTTGAATTGATGCGGTCTTTGATGATTTTTCCATAAACCGCTTCGTATCCATCAACCATTTGGATAACGCTAAACTTGTTCTCTATATATTCTCGGCAAGTTTGACGATTGAGTTCCAAAGCTCGTGGAATCATTGCCGCCATTTCATCAAAGCTTTGGCATACAAAACCTGAGACTCCGTGGGCAATCACCTCCGATACGGAGCCTAAATTCATGGCAATGACTGGTGTACCAGTTGCCATTGATTCAATCATCACTAAGCCAAAGGGTTCTTGCCAGGTTATTGGGAAGAGAGTGATAGCAGCATTGCCCAGCAGTTCAGCTTTTTCGGCGTGGTTAATTTCACCTAGGTATTGAATTTGCTGACCATCAATGTGTGGGGCAATCTCTTGTTCAAAAAACTTAGAGTCTACTACATCAACCTTTCCTGCCATTTTGAGATGCCAACCAGTTTGCTTGGCAATGGCGATCGCGTGTTGCGGTCCCTTTTCCGGCGAAAAGCGTCCTAAGAATGCCAAATATGGCGCTTCTTGAGGTTGGGCGACAAAACGGTAATCTTCTGGATTAATCCCGTTGTAGACCGTGCCAACATAGTTGAGGTTTATTTCACGCTGCGCGTTACTAATGCTGACGTATGGTTGCTTTTGGTGGTGGGTATATACGTTACGGTTGTCTGTTGTAAATCTGCCGTGCAGGGTATGCACTGTGGGTGTTGGCACAAAATTCGCCAAAGCTAACGCCGAAATTCCCAAATGGGAGTGGATGATATCAAATTCCTCTGCTAGCTGATAAACTTGGCTGAGTTCCAGCATTTCGTACGCTGTATACTCTTTGACGTTCGGGTCTGAGCGCAATGCACGAGGATAAACTGCTTCTAACCTAGCCAATGTTTGCGAATCACCAGATGCGAACAAAGTGACATCATGACCTCGACGCACTAGTTCATCGGTCAAGCGACTCACGACTAGCTCTATTCCTCCATATGTAGGAGGCGGAACTCGTTCCCATAAGGGGGCTACTTGAGCGATTTTCATAAGTTGTTTTGGTTCAGCAGGTGAAATAGTCCTGTCGCTAGGACTGACATCTGATGACGGTAAAGCATTTGTACCTAATCATCATGATTTTTAAGTTAACCCGACGAGATCACCAGAGCGCAATTTCGGTTAACCGTACCCTGACATAGCCACACAGTCATTTCACACCACTTATTATAATGACTACACAGAGAATATATTTTTACATTACTCTTTAATAAGATAACAATTCATCTATCTTGGGGATCATAATAATTCAAAGATTTTGTAACGAAAAATACTAAATTATCGGAACGGGATCAATTTTTGAGAGTGTTGCAGGAGGGGGAGAAAATAATTAATGACCGAAAAAGTAGTCAGAACTCGCCGTTGCATGTGAATTTAAGTATAGGTTGTGGAGTTCTGGTTCCTCGGGCGGTCGCGAGCAAGCGAATTGATTCGTGGAGAGCAAAAATTCTTGTTAAATCCCAGGGATGGAATCCGGGGGAACCCAACTGTGTTCTGCGTTCAGCCCAAGCTGAGTTCTTCTTAATACTGATGACTGAACTAAAATGAAAATTGCTACTTGGAATGTCAACTCGATTCGCACTCGTCTTGGACACGTTGTTGATTGGTTGAGTCAAAATCACGTTGATGTCCTGTGTATGCAAGAAACTAAAGTTGTAGATGAGAAATTTCCCTGTGCTACCTTCGAGGAATTGGGCTACCATCTTTATCTATCAGGACAAAAAGCTTACAACGGTGTTGCCATAGCAAGCCGTGAACCACTAGAAGATGTCAGCCGTGGTTTTACGCCTATTTCGTTAGACGTGCAGCCTGATTGGGATGAGCAAAAACGGGTGATCACAGGTGTGATTGAGGGTATCAGAATTGTCAATCTTTACGTCCCCAATGGTTCTGCTGTGGGGAGCGAGAAATATGAATACAAGCTGGGTTGGTTAACAGTGCTGCAGGAGTATTTGCGATCGCTTCTTTTATCCTCACCTGCCATCTGTGTGTGTGGAGACTTTAACATTGCTCTAGAAGATAAAGATATTCATGATAGCGTGAGTACTGAAAATCACATCATGGCATCAGAAGGGGAGCGCCAAGCGTTACGAGAGATTCTCTTATTAGGATTTGCTGATGCTTTTCGCAAATTTACCTCTGAAGGCGGACACTATAGTTGGTGGGACTATCGAGCCGCATCTTTTCGTCGTAACTTGGGTTGGCGTATTGACCATCACTATCTCACACCCGAGTTATATGAGCGTGCTAAAAGCTGCACTATTGATGTAGCTCCGAGAAAGTTAGCTCAACCGAGCGATCATACGCCAGTGATTGTTGAATTCTAGAATTTAGTTATTAGTCATTAGTTAAAAACCTTTGGACTATTGACTCATCCACGATCCAAAATCCAAAATCGATATGTTTCTAGTCACTGGAGCCACTGGGGGAATAGGTCGCAGAGTTGTGCGACTTTTACGCGAACAAGAAAAGCAGGTACGCGCATTTGTCCGTCTCACCTCGCGCTACGGCGAGTTAGAACACCGAGGAGCTAACATCTTCATTGGTGATTTGCGCCAAGAAAGGGATATCCAAAAAGCTTGTCAGGGCGTACAGTACATTATCAGCACTCATGGTTCCGATGGTGATGCCCTATCTTTAGACTATCGCGCTAACATCGAACTCATAGACTCCGCTAAAGCGAATGGAGTACAACACTTTGTCTTCATTTCCGTGCTAGGAGCAGACCGCGGATACGAAGATGCTCCTGTATTTAAGGCAAAACGAGCGGTAGAGCGATACCTGGAAACTAGTGGCTTAAACTACACTATTTTACGCCCAGCTGGATTAGCATCGAACTTGCTGCCATTGGCAGAACGTTTTCGAGAAACCGGGTTGTACCTGCTCGTTGGCGATCCCAAAAACCGTACCTCTATTGTGAGTACAGATGATTTGGCAAGGATAATGGTAGATTCTGTGACAGTAGCAGCAGCTCGCAATCAGATATTCCCAGTTGGAGGACCAGAGATTTTATCGCGAGAGGATATTCCCGAAATTTTTGGTCGCATTTTTAACAAAGAGCCAGTGGTGATTAACCCGCCACTGTTCGCAGTAGATGCGCTGCGGGGTGCATTAGGATTTTTCAATCCCCAAGCACAAAAAGCTTTGGGAACGTTTCGCACATTACTAGCGAATGAATTTTTCTGTACAAATCAGGAAATCGCCCAATTGGAAACTATTTTCAATTTTCAGTTGGAAACATTAGAAAGTTTCTTGCGACGTTATCTAGCAGTTTAAATAGCTTGTAGTCAGACCAGTACTGTGCCTCCTGCTCCCTTCGGGAGAGCTTCGCGCTCCGGAGGAGCTACGAATTGCGCGTAGCGTGGCACGTAGGGCGTTAGCCCGTGCCCCAGGCAAGTGCCTTAGGAGCGTTTCCCTCCTTGGAAGTACATGGCTTAAGCGCGAAGGCGCACAGCACGAGATACCCGGAGGGTAAGCGCTGCCATCGCTTACTATTAAGCCATTATCTAAAATCCCAACTCTAAAATTTTATGAAATACTCCCTAGCTGCAAATGCTGCTCAAGCACGTAAAACAAAACAGCGATTCGTAAAACCTGATGAACATCTATCCTATGAACTGGGTAAGGCGGTACAGGAATTGCCGCCTTTGTATAGTAGATTGTTAGCGGGAACAGTGAGTGCTGTGGTATTGGGGACGATCGCCTGGGCAAATTTTTCGTTCATTGATGAAGTGGCGACAGCACCAGGGGAGTTAATTGCTGCTACACAAGTACGACCAGTGACATCGATAGGTAATGGGACAATTGTCACGGTAAACGTCAAAGAAGGCGATCGCGTACTCAAAGGTCAACCTCTGGTTAAACGTGACCCAGACTTGCAACAAGTTGATGTTGCTCGCTTAGCCACATCTGCTAAATTAATTCAGGAAGATTTACGGCGTTTAAATGCAGAACGCACGGGCGCTCAAGCTGGTGGCACACAACTTCAAGATGAACTGCTAAACTCTCGTTTACGAGACTATCAAGCGCGTCAAGCCGCAGCCCAAGCCGAATCAAATCGCCAACAAGCGCTGATCAACCAAGCAAAAGTGCGCCAGACTCGGTTGCAAGAAAATCTAGTAAACGCAAGAACTAGCCTTGTCAACGCCAAAACGAACCAAATCAACGCCCAAAATATTCGTACCAAAGTTGAAAACGGCTTAGCAATTGCTCAAAAAAGAGAACAAAGCCTAAAAACCCTCGTCACTCCTGGTGCGATACCTCGACTCGATTACCTAGACGCCCAAGAAAGACTCAATCGTGTGACTGCGGAAATCACCAGGGCAAATGATGAGGTGACAAACTCGCAAAATAAGGTCACAGAAGCTCAAGACAAAGTCACATCCTTAGAAAAGGATATTGCTGCTCAGGCTCAAGAAATTCGCCAAGTCGAAGAAGCATATCAAGCGGCTCGCACTCAAGCACAACGTCTGGAATCAGAGCGTCAAAGTGAAATTATCACCCAGATTAACAAACGCAAAGAAGAACTGACCACCATTCAAGGTCAGCTTGAGCAGGCACGCAAGCAGCAAGACAAGGAAACTATCAAAGCTCCAGTGTCAGGTACTATCTACAGAATCAAAGCAACAAAAGGACCAGTGCAAGCAGGTGAAGAGTTGCTGTCCATTTTACCAGAAGGCGAAGAACTTCTCTTAGAGGTGAAAGTCCTTAACCGGGATATTGGTTTTATTCAGGACGGAATGCAGGCAAAGGTGAAAATGGCGACCTTCCCCTTCCAAGAATTTGGGACTATTGAGGGCGAGGTAGTGCAAGTCAGTCCAAATGCTATTCTTGATAAAGAAATGGGCTTAGTTTTTCCCACCCGAATTAAGCTGAACAAACATTCAATATTGGTGCGCGGTCAAGAAGTCGGGTTTACTCCTGGAATGGCTGCTAATGGTGAAATTGTCACTCGCAAAAAGTCAATTTTAACATTCTTAATTGAGCCGATTACTCGTCGCTTTAGTGAGGCATTTTCTGTGAGATAGTCTGTGAGATAGGTTTAGGGGCAATGCCGTTTCTTTAAGAGGATGTTTTAAAAGGGTCTTTTGACCCCATTAGCACAGCTAGCACAGCGAAGCATCTCAGTATAGAGCTAAAAGCTTAATTTATCGTAGCAGTTAAGTCCAGTTAAAAGCGCTTTGTCTGTCCCAACCGTACTGAATTTTCTAGCAGTTTTGTTAGCGATTTTTCTGTTAGGATTGCTAATTTATCTATGTTTGCGAGCCTCTAATTGGTTTCTCATTTGGTTGGGAGAAACGGGTATCAAAGCATCTAGCCGAATTTTGGGATTTTTTATTATGGCAGTAGGTGTTCAGCTAATTCTTAATGGAATCGGTGATTGGCTGAGACACCTACAAATAATTACTAATTCGTAATTGCAATTGGTAATGACGAATTAGTAATTATTAATTAGGAATTGTCTACCGCTTCCTTAATGGCTGCAATGAAAGCGTCAATTTCAGAGTAAGTGTTTTGACACTCCGAGCGCCTAAAAACGTGAGGATTCTTGCTTCATCCGTCCTCCCTAGATAGTTGAATGCTTGCATTCAACTATCCCCGTTTGGATACGTCCACAAGCGCACACGGACTGCCCGACCGCGTTTGAAAGGATTTATTCAATTTCTTTAGTCTCTTTCCTACAACAAGAGCACTAAGCTGAGCACTGTAGCTGGGGAGTACCCAATATTGCCTCACTAGAGCCTTTTAGACTACCGGGAATACTATAATCTCATACTTTTAGCACGTTGTCAATAAAAAGCCGCCCTACAAGGTGCTCCCTGAGCTTGTCGAAGGGCGGGGCTTTAGACCCAAATTTTCGGTAAAAGTACAGACTTGCTCGTGCAGTTGACTCAACGCCCAAGTACTGGTGCAAAGCCTGGGTAGCATGCAAACCTGCGTTGATAGCAACTCCAGCTTGATCCAGACGGGAGGATAAATCTTTGGCGGGGATACCCTCAACAGTAAACATGACTATAGCGACTTTACCCACAGCAGCATTTTCTGGTTGAGGACCGTAAATACGAATTGAGGGAATTTGTTGCAGCTGTTTGACTAAGTATTTAGTCAGTTCTGTTTCGTAGGCATAGATTTTATCCATACCAATTTCGCTAAGGTAGTCAACCGCTGCACCAAAGGCGATTGATGGTGTTCCTGCTTCAAACTTATCGGGCAAATCCTTGTATGTGGCGCGATCAAAGTTAACTAACTATTCCCGATACTCCTCCAGCATTTCCTTGCGTTTCTTGAGCGTATTTTCAGAATCAGTACCACTATAGTCACTGATAGTGTAGTTAACGTTGTTATCCAGTGTTGTTAGGTAGCTTGAGAATTGGGATCTAAGTGTAGCGCTGGCACTGAAGCTAGAGGATTGCACACCATTAACATCATGTAACTGGTGTTGTGAGGTGGACATCTTACCCGACGATAGACTTTCAAGAGTAGACCCACAAGAGCCATCTTGATACTGTGTAATGCTGAAGCTAGAAGTTGCAATACGGCTCTCTGTTATAGAGTCCTTGAAACTTAAACCTGGGAGGCTAAAGCTTGGGGTTGTTGTACTGTGTACTGCCGTTTCTGAAACAATCTGACGCACTTGAGCATCAGTGAGATTGTGGTTAGCACTGAGCATGAGAGCAACTACACCAGCAACATGAGGAGCCGCCATTGATGTGCCGCTATAGGAAGTATACTGATTACCCGCAAGTGTAGAGTAAATATCGACTCCTGGAGCTGTAACGTAAGTGAGTGGATTCATTCCTGCTCGGTTAGAGAAATCAGCCATGTTGTTATTTTTATCAACGGCTCCAACTGCAATTCCCCATTTGTCTGCATATCGCGCTGGATAGCCTGGTTGAAAGTCACCATCATTGCCAGCTGCCATAACAATAATCACACCTTTACTGCTGGCATACTCTAAGGCTGGCTGATAAGTACCGTCGTCATCAGGAAAGCGGCTACCTAAGCTGAGGTTAATTACATTAGCTCCATGATCCACAGCATAGCGAATACCTTCTGCAATGTCGGTTCTGTTACCACGACCTTCGTCATCCAAAACTTTGACTGGCATAATTTTAGCACCATAGGCAATACCAGTCACACCAAAGCCATTGTTCTCTCCGGCAATAGTGCCAGAGACATGGGTGCCATGACCTTCTACATCTAGAGTGTTGTTGTTATTACTATCAAAGTTCCAGCCGTAAAAGTCATCAACATAGCCATTGCCATCATCATCGTTGCCGTTATCCGCAATTTCGTTGCTATTCGTCCAGATATTACCCTTCAAATCATCGTGGTTGTAGTCAACTCCAGTATCCAGAACAGCAACGACCACATCTTGACCTGTGTATCCTTTTGCCCAGACTTCTGGAGCTTTCACAAGGTCGGCTCCCCAATTATTACCACCAAGGTCAGGAACATCAGCAAAAGGACTTTGACCAACAGCTTTACCCACTGCAGCGGCTGCATTTATCAAGCCATAGCCAGAGGATAAATCGTAGCCATTCTCATTGAACAATTGCTGTTGAGCATTTGCCTCTAGGTTATCGCTAGTTGAGTAAAAACTACTGTGAGCGCCAAACTTGACGCTATAGTCATTGTTAGCATGAAAGGAATCTACTGAGGAGGTAGACGTGATATTTAGCCCTTGATTAGAAAAAGAATTGTTAGTATTTATATCGCTGGGCATCAGTATTATTTCCTCAAATATATCTCTCTTTTTTTGACAGCATGACCTGCAAAAGCCTTATGATTAATAGGGCTTTTGTCTGAAAGAGAGTTTTCCTAAGATAATAATTACTATTTAATAAAAATAAAAAATGCTAATTATTTTACAAATCATATAGTGGTTTGTATTTACATTGAATACAGTTCTTGTGAGGCAGACATTCTGTCCGCTCCTAATTAGGGACGAGAGTCTAGCCCGGCATCCGTCAAAAGCCATTTGCCCTTAGTCATTTGTTAGTACAAATAACAAATAACTAAGGACGACCCAAAGGAGTATCTCACAACTTAACGAGGGGTGCTATAATATTAATTGATTGTAGAATCCCAATAACTAAAGCTTGACTCAATGTCACTCCAGCTTAATTCTAAAACGCCAGGTTTTGAAGAATTGTTGTCTACTCCCCAAGGATTAAAAAAAGTGAATTTTTGGGTGGAGGAATTGTAATCTATCAGCGCGTAAGCATGACCTGACACGATATTTGATGCTACTCCAGTTGATTTTGAACCAAACCCAATCAATTGTCCAGAATTGAAGGCATCAACTAGAGAGGTAAGGTTAAGACTATTACCAAGAGAAGTCTTTTTTCCTGTAATTTGTGCTAATGCATCGCTAATATACCCACCTTTTCCAATACCAGTGTAGGTGTTGGTATTATCTTGATGAATCCAACCAGACTCGTTAAGTTGGGCGTAAGCTTTCTCGGCAAAAGCAACCCATAATTCATTAGAAGAACTGTTGTAGTCACTACCTTGATTGGCGTAAGCTAAATACCCTAATGAATTGGTTGGTAAATACCTGTCCACCGTCACATAGTCTGCAACTCCATTGTGCCAGAAGCGCATGGTGAAAGTATTATCGCCGTTGTCAATGAACATACTCTCAATTGTGCTAGGAGAACGGACGGCTGTTTCAGCTAAACCTGCAAGGAAATAGCAGTTATTTGTCTGTCCTTGTTTCACATCTTGGTAACTAATACCATTTTGGAACAGAGAACCATTCGCGTATTGATAAGTGTATGAGGTTTGTGGGCGATCGCTTCCCAGAAACCACTTATTAATCAGGTTCTCCATCTGAATGTCACTGCTACCTGGATTCAAGTTGCCTAGTGTGTTCCCTTGATACTTCTGGTTAGCAGTGTCACTATTGACAACCTTGTTAGACAAAACTCGGACGTACTCTGGCATTTGTAAGTAAGAGGCATTACTCACTAACGTGCGGAGGTCTGTAATTTCAGTAGCATCAACTGTAGCCCCGTCGTTTGCTTGACGCAAAACAGCTATCATGTCGTTGCGGTCTAATACACCATCAGCAAAGCGGTTCCTAGACTCTACACGTAGAACACCATCTTGAACATTCAGGTCAAACCAGTCTTGAGTAGAAACAATGTTAAAGCTTGTTTGTACATTGTCTGCGCTAGCACCAGATTTGTCATAAGCCTTTGCTGACAACTGATAGTTGCCACTACCTAAACCAGTAAGAGCATAGTTAAAGCTGGAATAGCGGTTATCGCTGATATCGGCACTGAATTGGACAGTATCAGAGATGCCTTGCGAGTTTCCGCTGTCTTTTTGCAACCAAAAATCCACTCGTGCTATATCGTTTGCACCATCGCCATCAAATGCCCTGGTGTTGATTAAGTTGACTGTTTCCCCTGCTTGGTAGCTGCTTTTATCAGTGCTAAATTGTAATAATTGGGGTGCTTCGTTTTTGGAAACATTGAGATTATAGGAAGTTCTTTTACCACTCACACGGTAGACCTGGATAGAATAAGTGCCTGCATCCAAAGTCGTGTCGATAGATTCAGCACTATCACGAGAATTATGGGAACCCGCTATCACTGAGCGATTGCTGTCTAGCAATTGCAGATCTGCATCCGCTGACAGACCATCAAGAGCAAAGTTCAAACTACTACGACCACTCAGAGTAAAGCTGTAGTCATCAATGCGATTGTTATGACCTAGCCATCCATTAAAAACCTGATTTTTAGAAGTAGTATTTGTATTAGCTAATGGGCTTAGATTAATACTGTTATAATCAATTGGCATAATTATGTATGTGTCCTTTGATTGAAAATGTTTGGTAGACACACCAACTAGAACCTCTGCCATATCAAGGTTTTAGATGAAGATATCAAAATCAAATTGTTGAATGCCTGTTGTTCTATAGTGCTACTTGTTAGTCCAAAGCAGCCAGGTTGAAAACACGGATTTTTTATGAATAGTAAAAATAGGCAATCCGGTAATAGTACTTTCTATGTATTGATAAGTGAAGATACTGATTTCTTAATCAAAAATCCTTGAAAGCAGAGACGAAAAGGACAAGTGTTTTTTCTCTGTAGAAGGTATGCTCAACATGAGAAAGTACGCGCTTTTACAAGAAATCTAAGCAAGAGAATTTATTCGTAGGGATTTAGCTTTATTGTTTATTCTTCAGCTAGGTAACACTTTAAATCAGTGAACAGTACCAGCCGCAGTGACGCCTGCGGGCTGGTGGGGGATTTAAAACCGCCACCAACGCTCTCTGGTGCTCTTGGTGTGGTGTTTCCCCCAACGATAAAACTGATAATGCGGGTACGTGGTAACTGATAACTGGTAACTCTTAAAAATGTGCAATTGTCCTAACAGGTTAGAGAAAAGCAGCAGTTTATTTATGGTCTAATACCGTTCGGTTAAGGATCTTTTGTAATACCGTATCCCTTACGGGACGCTTTGCGTGCCTTCACCCGGTGGGAGCTTACGCGCTTGGCGCAGCCTGTCCGCAGGACTTACGCTCTTTGCGTGTAGGGCACAGGATGGCACGAATGTGCCGCCCTTGTACACGTGTAGAGACGTTGTATGCAACGTCTCTAAAAAGGTTATCTTTTTTACAAATTGTCTTATCTAAACCGTATTGGTCTATAGTCAATTCAATCTCTAATAGAATAGACCTCTTGCATAAATATTATTTTGTCTCGCGCTCTACGCTCTAGACGCAAAGAAAAACACTAAGAAAACGAATGAGTGCAAGAAGTCTAATCTAGGGTTTGCCGACCCAGGCGACTGGCGATGTGGTGTTTGGCGATCGCCCTTGGCGGGCACTCCGTGCCATCGCGATGAAACTGATAACTGTTAAACAAAAATGTGATATCAGGTAGGTCTATTATAATGTCTATAATCTCGTCGTTATTGTAACCTAATACTATTATTTTTATTTTGTAAAAGGGGATGGACAAAGAAATGACCCTAGTTGTTGCAGCAGTATATAAATTTGTTAAACTGCCAGATTTTGCCGAAAAACAACACTCTCTGCTGTCTTTATGCCAATCACATGGCGTTAAGGGAACAATTCTATTGGCACCAGAAGGTATTAACGGTACAATAGCGGCTTCACGTCAAGCGGTTGACTCTGTTCTCTCTTTTTTGCGCTCCGATCCCCGCTTAGCAGACTTGGAACACAAAGAGTCTTATGCTGACGACTCACCATTTGAGCGAATGAAAGTGCGCTTGAAAAAAGAAATTGTGACTATCGGAAGGACTGGAGTTGACCCCAATGAACAGGTGGGTACCTATGTTAGCCCCAAGGATTGGAATGAGCTGATTTGCGATCCTGAAGTTAGGGTGGTTGACACCCGCAATGATTATGAGGTGAGGATCGGAACCTTTAAAGGAGCGGAAAATCCTCATACGGAATCATTCCGTGAATTTCCCGAGTATGTTCACAAGCACCTCGACCCCAACAAACACAAAAAGGTTGCCCTGTTTTGTACTGGGGGAATTCGCTGCGAAAAAGCCTCTTCCTTTATGCTGTCGCAAGGGTTTCAAGAGGTTTATCACCTAAAAGGTGGGATTCTCAAATATTTAGAGGAAGTTCCTGAGTCTGAGAGTTTGTGGGATGGCGAGTGTTTTGTGTTTGACCAACGCATCGCTGTCAGTCACGGTTTAGAAACGGGTAGTTATGATATGTGCCCAAGTTGCGGGCGTCCCATCTCTGAAGCTGATAAATCATCTCCTAAGTATCAAGAAGGAGTTTCTTGCGCCTATTGTTTTGATAGCCTCTCGGAGGAGAAAAAGACACGTCAGCAGGAGAAAAAACGACAGTTGGAGTTGGCTAGAAAGCGGAATGGACAAGATTTATCGGTGACTTCGATACAATGAAGGGTGGGCTATACGAACAAAGGCTGTCTGCGCAGCCTCTGGGAGGTTCACCTAGGGACGCTTCAGCGCTAAGGTTAAGCCATCGGCAATTGGCACCAAACTCATGGTGATTCGTGGATCTTGATGCAGTTTCTGATTAAATGCCCGCATGCTATTGGTTATCTTGTCTTGCTCTTGGGGAGCTGCGACTCGTCCTGACTGTAGGACATTATCAATCGCAATCAACCCACCTGGACGTAGAAGTTGTAGAGATCGCTCGTAGTAATTAGCGTAGTTGTTTTTATCAGCGTCGATGAAGGCAAAATCAAAGGTGCCTGCTTCTCCTGCAGCTATAAGCCTATCTAGAGTGTCGAGTGCTGGAGCAATGTGTAGTTCAACTTTATCTGCCACTCCGGCTTGCTGCCAGTAGCGGCGGGCGATCGCCGTATATTCTTCACTGAGATCACAGGCAACGACCTTACCTTCTTGTGGTAACGCCAATGCCACAACTAGAGAACTATACCCCGTAAATACACCTATATCTAGAGTTTTTTTTGCACCCATCAACTGCACCAGCAGTGACATAAATTGCCCCTGTTCTGGAGTAATCTGCATTCTGCTACTTGGATGCTGTGCTGTTTCCTGTCTCAACTGCGCTAAAATTTCAGGCTCTCGCAATGAAACTGATTGCAAGTATTCATAAAGACTTTTTTCGAGTCCCAACGTTTTATGTGCCATGTTCTGCTGCTAATGGCTAATTGTATTTTTATCATTGCATAAATCTCAGTGACTCTCTGTATTTCTTTATCTTGAAGTCAGAAACCTCCCACTCTCTCTTTATATTTAAACGCACCCGAGCAGATGGCTACAGTGCGGCATTCTCAGGGCTATGTTAAGAAAGCCCGCCGATAAATATTTTATAATGTTTATCAAAGTAGGTTTTTATTTACAAAAATAAATACACATTTTTGTGAGGGACAAAAAACCTTAATTATCAATGATAATCTCAAAAATTCATGACTCATTCAGGTAGATAATTCATACTCTCTTTGTTGAGTTGTATTTTATAAGTTCTCTAAAATTAGTAAAGTAACATACAATCTAAAATTATACTTTATTGTAGCGTCAGCAAGGGGGAGTCATGAGCCGTCCTATAATTCTTGGTATTGTTGGTGACAGCGCAGCTGGGAAAACAACACTGACTAAGGGGATTGCTCAGGTTCTTGGTCCGGAGAATGTTACGGTTATTTGTACGGATGATTACCATAAGTACGACCGTAAACAACGTGCTGAAATTGGTATTACTGCTCTTCATGCTGACTGCAACTATTTAGATATTATGCAGCACCACCTGTCGCAACTGAGGACAGGACAGCCAATTCTTAAGCCTGTTTACAGCCACAAAAGTGGTACTTTTGAGCCACCAGTTTATCTGAAGCCAAATAAATTTGTCATTGTAGAGGGATTGCTGGGTTATTCCACGCGTGGTGCGCGTGGCTGCTATGACGTAAAAGTTTACCTTGCTCCACCTGAATCCCTACGTGCCAAGTGGAAAGTGAAGCGAGATACGCAAAAGCGAGGGTATACAGAAGAACAAGTGCTTGAGGAACTCAAAAAACGCGAACCAGATTCTGAGCAATTTATCCGTCCGCAACGGCAATGGTCAGATATAGTCGTGAGTTTTTATCCTCCCAGCGACGATTTAGAGCAAACCAATGGACACCTAAATGTGCGTCTGGTACTGCGTCCTACGATTCCTCATCCAGATTTTAGTCAGATTCTCAACTACGGTGATGGCAGTTTTGAGTCAGCAATCCGCTTAGGATTAGACCGGGATATGAGCAAACCAGTTGATGTTCTAGAAGTTGATGGTCATGCCACTTTGGAACAGGTCAATAAGCTAGAACATATAATTTGCTCTGATATGCCCTACCTGAAGAATATATGCGATCGCGAAAGCAACCCAGAGTTGGGCAAAATTGCTGGCACAACTGGGGAGACACTTCAAAGTTACCCCCTCGCTCTCACCCAGCTATTAATTACGTACCATATGCTCAAGGCAACACAAACTTATCAGCATGAAACCAGGGAAAGTACGGTACAATAGCTCAAAATTAAATATTTGGTCAAGTATCTAGAGGTTTTCAGAATTACAGGGGATAACTTAGGAATAAGTGCATATATCATCATTTATCCTCTGTATTCGTCTATGACTTATTGCCTCAGAATTGCCGATATACCTGTGACTGAACGTCCGCGCGAGCGGTTGTTAACGCATGGTCCGAAAATTTTAGCCACAGCCGAGTTAATAGCAATTCTGCTAGCTACTGGTCAAGGACACGGTAAACTTTCTGCTGTCGGTCTAGGGCAATATATTTTACAGGAACTGAGCAAACACCAGCGAGACCCCTTGGCAGTTCTGCGAGATGTTAGCGCCGCCGAGTTAATGAAAATTCCTGGTATTGGTCCAGCAAAAGCAACGACTATCTTGGCGGCGATTGAATTAGGGAAACGAGCATTTCAATCCCGTCCAGGAGAACGCACGTTAATTGATAGTCCAGCGGCAGCGGCAGCGGCACTCAGTCAAGATTTAATGTGGCAAAATCAAGAACGTTTTGCAGTGGTATTGTTAGAT
Organism: Kalymmatonema hyalinum WJT4-NPBG1; assembly: GCA_019359075.1. Classification (GTDB taxonomy): domain Bacteria; phylum Cyanobacteriota; class Cyanobacteriia; order Cyanobacteriales; family Nostocaceae; genus Kalymmatonema; species Kalymmatonema hyalinum. The sequence continues at coordinate 145,063 of JAHHIB010000003.1, read as the reverse complement.
GTGAAGAATCGCCTCTTAGGAACGCAAGTTATTACCATTGGCACAGCAACGGAAACTTTAGCTCCTCCGCGCGAAATTTTTCGAGAAGTCATTCGCCAAGGAGCAACGCGCGTTATAGTGGCACATAACCATCCGTCTGGAAATGTGGAACCTAGTCAAGAAGATATCGAATTAACGCGACAGTTGTTACTTGGAGCCCAATTTTTGGCTATTCCTCTTTTAGACCATCTTATTTTAGGCGATGGCAATCATCAGAGCCTACGGGAGATCACAACATTGTGGGAGGATTATCCGCAAGGGGATTAGATTTTTTGCAAAAATCCAGTTTAGGGCTATTTGGAACCGCAGATGGACAAACCATTGGACGCAGATAAATACAGATAATTTATCTGTGTGCATCTGTCCCTACCCTCCGGGAAGCTGCCCTTCAAGCATCTACACTTCCCTTGAGATCAAGGTTTATCTGTGGTTTCATAAGTATAGAAAAATTATCGAATTGTTGGTAATTGTCAAATTGAATTGATGTGATTTACTTTTTAGTCGTTAATTATTATTCTACCAATCTCGTTACTAAATTAATTCGTTCTCTGCCTCTTGAAAATAACATTGACTACAAAACAATTATTGTCAACAACTCCCCTGACGATGATTCTATTTATGCTCTTAAAAATGAAGATGTTCTCATTTTAAAGGCTGAGAACAATCTAGGGTTTGGTGGTGGTTGCAACTTAGGAATTAATTGGATTTATAGCCAAGACCCTCAAGCAATTGTTTGGATTATTAATCCCGATGCTTATTTAAAAGAAAATATTTTGGCTCCAGTCGAGTTGTTTTTTGAGATGTATCCAGAAATTTCCATTCTCGGCACAATAGTTCATACCCCTACGGGCGAAGTTTGGTTTGCAGGCGGTCGCTTTATTCCGACAACAGGGGCAATTCTCACTCAAGATTTGTTGACGAATATAGATGCACATTATGTAGCTTGCGATTGGATTACAGGTTGTAGCTTTATCATTAATCTCAGAAAGTTTGATGAGTGCCCTCAGTTTGATCCTGCTTACTTTCTCTACTATGAAGATTTTGACTTTTGCCGACGCTATGCTAATCAAGGACATCTCATTGCAGTTACTAAGCAGTTTGGTGTCCTACATCAGCCCTCTTCAATTACTAATAGGTATGTTTTTAGAAAAATCAAAAATAGTACCTATGGTTATTTATTATCTTTAGATAAATATACAAATAAAGCTGTTTTTATATTAAGGTTAGTTCGTTTGATTATTTATGCTTTAATTTTGATGATTGTAAAACCTCAAGTAGCATTTGGCAAATTTGCTGGCGTGTTCATGTATTGCAGGCGATCGCTCTCTTAAACCTTTCTCTGGTGATCGTAGGCTAAGATTATATCGTAAAATCAAAAACTCACTGGAGCGTGCTATGGTTGTACAGATTCCACCCCGTCTTCACTCGATTGAGGAGTATTTTGCACTTGAGGAAAGCGCCGACTACCGCAGCGAATACCGTGATGGAGAAATTGTTCCGATGACAGGGGGTTCGATTAACCATAATCAAATCGTTGTTAATTTAATCATTGCTCTTACCCTTGCACTCAGGGAGCAAGATTACCACGTTTACGGTAACGATTTGCGCTTATGGATTCCTCGCTACCGCCAATACACTTATCCAGATGTCTTAATTCTCAAAGGTGAACCAGTATTTGAGTCAGGACGTACTGATACTGTTCTTAATTCCACTATTATCTTTGAAGTTCTCTCTAAATCTACCAGTAGCCGTGAGCGAGGTGATAAATTTACATACTATCGCTCTATTCCTCAATTTCAAGAATACGTTTTGATTGACCAATATCAAATCCACATTGAGCAGTTTAGTAAAACCCCAGAACGTAACTGGCTATTTAGCGAATCTGACGCTAAGGATGGAGTTTTGACCGTAGTTTCAGCGAATTGCCAAATCCCGCACAGTCAAATTTATGAGCGGGTTAAGTTTGATAGAAATGAGCAAAATATTATTTAACTTATCCATTCTTTTTTCCCAACCCACAGGCATAAGCAACTATGCCAGAAATCTTTTTCCTTATTTAAAAACTCTTAACCCCACCTTATTAACTGCACAAAACTACCCTGAATTTAACTGTTATCCAATTCCTAATAATCTTACGCCTGCTCAGGGAACAAAAGGACATTTTGACCGTCTTGTATGGACACAATTTCAACTGCCAAAAATCTATAAAAACCTGAAATCTCAACTTATATTTTCTCCTGTTCCGGAAGCCCCACTGTATGCGGATTGCCGTTATATTGTGATGGTTCACGATTTGATACCATTGCGCTTTCCCAAACTCTTGTCACCACTGACGCATTTCTCGCGCTACTACGTTCCCCAAGTTCTTGCGCAAGCGCAACACATTATTTGCAACTCCCATGCTACAGCAAAGGACATCACCGACTTTTATCACATTCGGGCAAGCAAAATCACTCCTATTCCTCTGGCATACGACGCCAATCATTTTCGCCCGCTTCATTTAAATAATGGCGGGCAAGATGCCCCCTTCACAAGATGTCCCTATTTTCTCTACATTGGGCGACAGGATTCCTACAAAAACCTACATCGACTCATTACCGCTTTTGCAGCATTATCTAATAATCAGGACTACGAATTGTGGTTAGCAGGACCACAAGATAAACGCTTCACTCCTGCCTTACAAATGCAAATTGAGGAATTAGGTATAACCGATAAAGTTAAATTCCTTAACTATGTTCCTTACAGTGAATTGCCGAAAATAATTTGTGGTGCTACAGCCCTCGTCTTTCCGAGTTTGTGGGAGGGTTTTGGTTTCCCAGTTCTCGAAGCAATGGCTTGCGGGACTCCCGTGATTACTTCCAACCTCTCATCTTTACCAGAAGTGGCTGGCGACGCTGCTCTTCTTATCAATCCTTACAACGTTGAGGAAATAACTGAAGCGATGCAAACAATTGCAACTGATTCAGCATTGCGTCAGCAGCTTTCGACTCAAAGCATAAGCAGGGCAAGTCAGTTCAGTTGGGAAAAAACAGGGCTTGCTACTGTTGAAGTTTTATCACGCTACCTTTAAGTAGCATTACCAACAGTTTAGTAGCTGCTCAATAACAGTTAAATAAATATGTTTGTAAAGAAAAAATGCAACTAACAGTTGAACAACACTATAGTAACACTTGAATAACTGGTTAAAAAATGACACTATAGTTGGTTGAGACACTTAACAAAAGAGTTGGTTAATAACCCTCTTCTATGACTCAGGTCAGAGAATCATCTCTAACCGTCATTTTGATATGCTTTTGCAACAAGAGCATTGAAATGACACACAACACAGTGCGCTTCCCTAATCTATGATTCTGCTCAAAGTTCAGGATAGCCATATTTTTCTATAACAAGAACAAAACAGGTAGAATTAGCGACATGAAGCAATCTAAGACTAGGAGAAGGCGGGGAATTGTGCTGATTCCTATAGGGCTCAAGCGGCTACAAGCAGGAATTCTGGCTATGGAGATGGCGCAGAACAACGGCGATCGCTTTTCTCTAAACGAACTCGCCGATCTTTCTACCAAAACACTGAGTCGATTATGGTCGTTGGATACAGGCGTAGACCAAAAAACTCTGAGACTGTGCTGCAAATGCTATATATCGCAGCAATTAGGGAAATTGCCATCAGCCGCGACGGGACTTTGCGGGTCTCAGGGGGTGATGACAATACACTCATTCTGTGGAATTTGCCGCGAATTCTTAACGTAGATGCACTAGCTTATGGTTGTAACCTTGTGCAAGATTATTTGAAAACTAATACAGCAGTGGAGGAGGCTCGCTTTATCTGCACTTCATAACTTCTACTTGGTACTTGCTACGGCGTTCCTACTGCTCCAGAGTAAATTAAGCCGCGTTGCATATCCATAGTCAAAATAGCTCCATCCCGAATCACTTGTGTCGCCTTTTTAACTCCAACGATCACTGGCACACCAAGACGTAAGCCAATCACCGCTGCATGGCTAGTGAGACTTTCTTCTTCAGTAATAATTCCGGCAGCTTTGCGAATTGCGTCAACAAAATCAGCACTTGTACCTGAGGCAACCAAAATATCTCCGTGATTAAAGTTACTGGCATCCATGCCAGTGAGAGCCACTCGTGCGCGACCACTTACAGAACCTTGTCCCAGTCCAATTCCCTGACCGAGTACCGCCGTCACAACTTCAACTTTAATCAAATCTGTTGACCCGGAAACTCCCTGGAGAGTCCCAGCTGTCATGACTACCAAATCGCCCTGAGACAAGAGTTCTCTCTCTTGAGCTACATTGATAGCTGCTTGGAATGTCTGACCGGTCGAAGGTAGTTCTAACATCAACAACGGTTTGACGCCCCATACAAGTTGTAACTGTCGCGCTACATTCACGTGGGGTGTCACTGCCAAAATGGGTGTTTGGGGACGAAACTTGGAGACATTGCGTGCTGTCGCTCCTGTTTGCGTCAAAGTCATAATCGCTGCAGCTCCCAACTGTTCTGCAATTTGACCGACAGCTTGGCTGATGGCATTAGGAATGGAACGTTTGGTGTCTCTTGCTTGATTTGGGTTTGTGTGAAGTGCCACCTCTTGTTCTATGCGTTCGGCAATTCGCGCCATCGTCGCTACAGCTTCAACTGGAAATTTGCCAACAGCAGTTTCATTCGAGAGCATGACTGCATCCGTACCATCTAAAATCGCATTTGCCACATCTGACACTTCGGCGCGAGTCGGACGGGGATTACTAACCATGCTGTCTAACATTTGGGTGGCGGTGATGATGGGGATCCCCATGCGATTGGCAGTTGCAATCAGCCGCTTTTGCAGGACAGGCACATCCTCTGCTGGAAGTTCTACACCTAAGTCGCCTCTTGCCACCATCACCCCATCACACAAAGCCAGAACAGCTTCCATTTGTTCAATGGCTTCGTGCTTTTCAATTTTGGCAATGACTGGCACTTGTTTGCCTGTAGTGGAAATGAGTTCTTTAATTTCTATCATGTCTTGGGGGTTACGGACAAAGGAAAGTGCCACCCAGTCCACACCCTGATCGAGACCGAACATGAGATCCTCGCGGTCTTTGTCGGTCATTGCTTTAATCGACAGGTAAACTCCGGGAAAGTTCACGCCTTTGTTGTTTGAAAGCGTTCCACCGACAGTGAGGCGACAGTGCAAATCGCCTTTTTCGCGGTTAATCTCCTCTACCAGCATTTCCACGCGCCCATCATCTAGGAGGATTCTTGCCCCTACAGGGACTTCGTCTGCCAAATAATCGTACGTGACGCAGCTGATTTCCTGTGTGCCGACAACCGGACGATTGGTTAAGGTGAAGCGATCGCCTTTTGCCAGGACTATAGATCCGTTTTCAAACTTCCCCAAGCGAATTTTGGGTCCTTGCAAGTCTTGCAGGATGGCTACCGGTTTATTCAATTCAAAGGCAGTTTGCCGAATGAGGCGAATATTACGCTGATGATCAGCATGAGTCCCGTGAGAGAAGTTTAGCCGCAGTGTTGTTGCACCAGCTTCAATCAGAGCTTTTAGCGTTTCTGGGCTGCTGGTAGCAGGACCAATTGTGGCGACAATTTTTGTTCGGCGGATAGAATCTTTTAGTTGCATAAAAGCTGAATCTAGGGAGCTACTCAGGGAATCATCCTAATTTAGGAGACACATGTATGTCTGTTGCTGCTGAATCAATCATTAAAGCTGGTAGATCGCAGGCGTGGGGAGTGAAGGGGAGGCGGGGGAGACAAGGTAGACAATTCCTCTAAGCTTTTGCTGATCCCCCTAGTTCGCCTTGTCCTCTTTTTATATTTCACTACTCAGCAAAAGCTTAGAGTCTGTTGAAATCATACCGTTATTGGGCTGCTGATCTGTAAAGAAGTAGATAAATCTTGCTACACATAAATTTATTATTCGTTATTATGTACTGCAAAAGTTCACTTTCCTTATAGAAAAGTGGCATTATCTAGATACTACATCTTAAGTAAAGCAACAAGGAGTTCATAATGCTAATGTCGGAGGCACAGAAGCCACTGACAATCCCGCCAAAGGAATTTTTAGCGCCCCCGGGTGATTTTAATCCGACGCTGCTGATGTTTTTGGCATCTGCGGGAATATTTGTTTCGTCTAACTTTGGTTACTGGGTTTGGCAATGGCCGCACTGGTTGTGCTTTACTGCAAATACTCTGGCTTTACACATTGCAGGAACCGTGATTCACGACGCCTGCCACCAGTCTGCCCATCGTAACCGAGTTATTAACGCCATTTTAGGACATGGCAGTGCCCTGATGCTGACTTTTGTCTTCCCAGTGTTTACACGGGTGCATTTGCAGCATCATGCCCATGTCAACGACCCAGAAAACGACCCAGATCATTATGTTTCCACAGGTGGTCCTTTGTGGTTGCTTCCAGTCCGCTTTTTATACCACGAGGTGTTTTTCTTTAAGCGGCAACTATGGCGCAAATATGAGCTACTGGAATGGTTTCTCAGCCGCTTGTTTGTTGTTGCAATTTTCTGTATCTCAATTCAATACCACTTTTTGGGCTACGTTCTCAATTTTTGGTTCATTCCTTCTGCCGTTGTCGGGTTAGCACTGGGTTTATTTTTTGATTATCTACCCCATCGTCCTCACCAAGAGCGCGATCGCTGGAAAAATGCTCGCGTCTATCCTAACTCAATTCTGAATTTCCTGATCATGGGGCAAAATTATCATTTAATTCATCATTTGTGGCCTTCTATTCCGTGGTATAATTACCAGCCCACATATTATTTGATGAAGCCCCTTTTAGATGAAAAAGGCTGTTATCAAACTTCAGGTCTACTGCAAAAAAAAGACTTTTGGCAGTTTGTTTATGACATTTTTTTAGGAATTCGGTTTGAGCACCACAAATCACCTGAAAATTAGCAAGGGGAGGGAAGACAGGCTTATTTCTATTCACACCCTGGTAACTTAAAGATAAAATTTGGATGTGGAGTGCTATTGGGCTTCTAGTGATTAACTTAGTTATTGTGGGGATTGTAGCGTTTCTCATTCACAGAGATAGTATCCCATACAATAATCAGCAATCACTAAGCAAACAAAGGCAACTATAAACGAAGAGTAGGCCGTTATACCTACCAAACATTAACGGGAGACTCCTGGGGATTGAGGTGTGGAGTTTTGGATCTTAGGATCAGTAATAATCTGCACAGACCAGTAGGTCACAACCATGAGAATGAGACCAGAACCCACGCCTAATATTAAACCAATGAGTAAAGCGAGTTTGTGAGGAGAAATAGCCTGATCGTTTTCTAGTGGTGGAGTAGGAGTCTCCTGCCGTGTTGGCTTATAGAGATGAGTTGGTGGCAGAAGCGTCTCTGATTCTGCACCATCGCTTGTTTGGTGGTTGTTGAGTCGTCCTGATAGCTTGCCCCCAAACATTTGGTTAATGTTCTGCTCAGATAAGGGGGTTTGAGGCTCAAATGTAACGTTGATTAATGGTAAAGTAGGGGCTTCCTGTGTTGGCGTGTAGAGATGAGTGAGTGGTAGGAGTGCCTCCAGTGCTTCTTTTGCCGAATTGTATCGGTCTTTAAAGTGGTAGTGCACCATCTTATTGAGTACTGAAGCTAGCCCAGTATTAACTTCAGCTAAGTGTTCCCAGATAATCTCACCTGTGTTGCGGTCTTCTGGTAATTGTGTTGGATGTACTCCCGTTAGAGCTTGGATGCCAATCATTCCTAAGGCATAGATATCACTATTGGGGCGTGGTTTGCCTCGCTCTTGCTCATGAGGCATATAACCCGGTGTACCGATAGCAATGGTGGTGTATTCAACGGGAATGAAGTTGGAATTTTTTCCTTGACTTCTAAGCAATTGATTCCAGATTGGCTTGACAGCACCAAAATCAATTAGGACTAACCGATTGTCCTGCTTTCGTCTAATAATATTACTGGGCTTGACATCTCTGTGGATCAGCCCGTAGCTGTGAACAAAATCCAGGATGTCCAATATTTCTTGCAATAGTTGAAAAACTTTGCTTTCAGACCAGCGATGACCAGCCGACAGTTCCACATTGAGGGGATGCCCTTCAATAAACTCTTGCACCAAGTAGAACTCAAGGTTGTCTTCAAAATGAGTTAAAAGATGAGGAACCAGGTCATAGTTGTCCAGTTTTTTCAGGGCTTCTACTTCTCGGGTAAAGAGCCGCCTGCGTATTTCCACTGGGATAGGACATTGACTGCTCGGTAAGAAATGTTTGACGACGCGGGTGGGACGCTCGGCTAGGTGGCTGTCTTCAACCAAGTAGGTTTGACAAAATATACCTTGACTTAAAACTTGAACAACCTTGTAACGCTCCCCTTGTAAGGTTAACATGTTACGATCTACCTAACGGTTGTATTAAATAAATTTACTTAAATAGAATCTATCTATAAAATTAATATATAGTTTTTCTCATACAAAATTGCCGGAAATTACCGAAAGCCCTTTCTAAACTTGATCAAGAGTCCATCTAACGGTTGTAAGAGGTTTGGAAAAGAGGTGAAATGAGCAAGTGAACCAGAAAATTAGGTTAAGTGTTCACTTCATCCTATTCTGAACCCATAAAATGACAGGGACATAAAAGATGAAGCAGGATAGCAAAAGAAGCATCCCACTCAACAAAGATGCCGTACAGATGATCAGAGGTCTGATCATTGGCGAGCTACTTACAATTGTAATCATTGGTCGACTGTGGTTATGGCTAAGACCACGCTTATGGGGTTGATAAAAGTCCTGTCTCTTCCTCAACAGAAGGTGCAAACACTGCCTCTGTTCCTGCTACTTCAACTTTTAAGACCGTTACGGATACTCGCATCGGAACATTTAAATATGGTGGAAGCACAGCTTGGGCACCAATGCGGCAACTGGTAGATTCTCAAATCCAGGGTTCTCGCCGGGAACTACAGCTGCGCTATATAAATCCCACTAACGACAGCCCCGGTTCTAAAGCGGGAATTCAAATGTTGCTGAACGGGGAATTAGACTTCGCTCAATCCTCGCGTTCCCTCACACCTGAAGAATCTGCTATGGCTGAACAGCAAGGCTTTACACTTGAGCAACGCCAGGTTGGCATTGATGGGATAGCGGTAGTGGTTAACCAGGCACTTAAAGTGCCTGGCTTAACCGTTAAGCATTTGCAGCAGATTTATCTGGGGCAGATAACTAACTGGAAACAGGTGGGTGGACCAGACCTGGCGATCGCTCCTTTCTCTGAGTACCCAGAGAATGCAGACACGGTATTACTCTCTGGTAAGCGGGTCTTAGAACAAGCACTGATCTCTAATGTTCAGTATGTCTACTCCACTACAGAGGCACTGCGTCGGTTAAGCTAAACCCCTGGCGGTCTGTATTACGCTTGTGGTAGAGTCGTAGTACTTGAATGTACGGTAAAGCCTTTGCCGTTGGGTCTGGTTTCCACGCAGCTTGTTCCTCCCTACCGTGAACCCTTAGTACCGAGGGAGCAATGCCCGCGAAAGCGCAATCAAATCAACACGCAAGTCATCAAAAACAGTACTTATCCAATAACCACCAAACTATTTGTGATTATTAAGTACTAAAACGTGTCATCCTACGATAAAGGCTGGCGCATATTCCAGTCAGGACGTAACTTTTCGGCGTGACGCAAATACGTATGGTAAATTTGGGCGGAGGCAGGCAGATAGGCGTGACCTAAAAACCGGATGCAGCGCTCTAAGCTGCCATCAACGTGCATTTCCTGTACATCCAACATGGGTACATTGTCCCAATGACGGCGTGAACGTGCAATTGCAGCAGGAAAAGTAGCATTTAAATCGCGTGTGACTGAGAAAGTCATACTAATAATATCTGTAGGATGCAATTGATTCCGTTTTTCCAGTTCATCTAGTAGTTCCATCACAGCTTCTCGCATTGCTTCAACCGTATTTTCTGGAACGGTTGTTGCTCCGCGAATAGCCCACATTCGCCACTCCACAAAAAAATCCTCCATTTAGTTATGAGTCATTAGTCATTAATTATCAGTTATGAGTCATTAGTCATTTGTCCTTTGACTCATGACTCATAACCATTTATGGTCTATACATCCATAAGGGCAAACCATTGGTAGACACTTCAAATTCCACCCAGTTAATACCAGCCCCAAGCCCTGAAGAAACTTGACGACTTCCTGGCAAGATGCGACTTAACAGAGGTTTGCGTTCTTCTAAGGTGTAGACGGGAGTTTTTTCAGGATCAAGCTCAACCAGTTCGGCTGCCCAACGACGAGCATCCTCCTCTGTTCCCAGACGATCTACAATACCTAACTCTACGGCTTGCTGTCCAGTAAAAATCCGACCATCAGCGAAACTTCTCACAGTTTCCACCCCCAAGGAACGCGCATCAGCTACTGTCTGGACAAACTGCTGGTAACTCGTGTCAATTAATTCTTGCAAAATGTTTTGTTCTGGTTCCGTTAGTTCTCGGTCAAACGCCAAAATGTCTTTATAGGGACCAGACTTGATGACCTTGAAGGAAACACCGATTTTTTGCAACAAGCGTTCCAAGTTATTACCACGCAAAATCACACCAATGCTACCTGTAATCGTACCAGGGTTAGCCATGATATGTTGCGCTCCCATGCCGATGTAAACTCCACCAGAAGCAGAAATGTTGCCAAAACTAGCAACAATTTTTACTTTCTCACGCAACCGCTTTAAGGCGCTGTAGATTTCTTGGGAATCTCCCACTGTCCCGCCAGGACTATCAATCCTCAGCAGTAACGCTGGAAATTTTCTTTCTTCTACAGTTTTCAGCGCTTCTAATACATGCTTGCGAGTCCCACTGGCAATCGCACCTGTAATTTCAATACGAGCAATTTGTTTACGAAATCTAGGCTTAAAAGGCCAAACCATGAGCAGTCAACAAACTTCCTAATAAACTTAATCATAAAACGTTACGTGCTCAAAGCACTTGCTTTCCCTATGTTAAGAAAAACGAGCAGGTTTTGTGATCATTACAATTTTAATAAAATTTTTATAATTTATGTGTATCTTTATTTGCTATGATAGTTGGAGTAGAGGAAAAACCTTAGTGAACTTTTTAAGGTTTAATACAAGAGCATAAAGTTTTTTATCCTTGAATTTAAGCACTAGGAACCTGGCTCAAGGACTAAAAATTATATAATCAATATAATATATAAACATTCAATAGAAATACCGATTAGCCAATGCTCATTCTTGCCAGAGTAGCACTAGCAGCGTTTTTACTATTGACAATATCACTTGCAAATACATTGATCCTGCACACCAAGACCCGAAACGCTGTCAGAGTCAGAATTAGAGATTTATCGTAAAATTTGATACCGATAATAAGCGTAAGTGTCAAACAGCGCCCCGACAAAACTGCAGGTTAAACAGATAACAATGAGTCCATCAACAGGAGTGCCACTGCCAAAGATGGCAAGAAAGTCCATGATCACAGTAGTGATTACCTCACTGACGCCTTGTAAACCAGGAATATAACCGACAAGCGATAAGCCAAACAATATGCTGCCGAATAAAAACATGGGAGCGACGAAACTGAAAATAATCGATAATACAAGCGAGCGGAGAAAGTTCGTCATAACAGTCATGTAGAGTAAGCTCCGTAAGTTCATTAGGCAGACCATACTTGCCTGCCTAGTCGTCACTTTCTACAATAAGGGCGATCGCTCTGTCTCAGGCGTTATTTCAAAAATCTTAAGTTTTCATTAAAATATATACACAATCTTTCCAAGATATGTTGCGAAATCCAAAAAGGGATTGAGGGGACGTAAGCCTTGAAAAATCAATCTTTACAGATGTAGTTGCAGCTATTGTTTCAGTGACAGCCCTGTTCACAAAAGCTTTAATTTATGAGATTGCCTTTAAACAAAGTTAATCTTAATTCCAAAAGTGTGGGAGAGAGGCACGCGAATACCCTCTGATGCTATCACGCTCAGAATGACTCCTGACTCATGAGTTAATAACTAGCTTCGTAATCCGCTATGATGACGGCAGTTATAGAGTTAGCTTGTCAACATTGAGTCAGACGATATCCAAATCTAGTTTAGGAGCATGGAGTCAGCGATTGCTGGCAGCTATTTTCTTGGGTGGACAAGTCATGATTCACCTACTTAGGGGAAAAATCCATCGGCGCAATACCCTAGAGCAAATGGCAGCAGTTGGACCGGACTCCCTGTTTATTGCCCTGTTAACGGCTGTTTTTGTTGGGGCAGTGTTTACCATTCAGGTGGCGCGGGAATTTATTAACTTTGGCGCGGGAAACATCGTCGGTGGAGTGCTGTCGATCGCCTTGACACGCGAACTTTCCCCCGTTTTGACAGCAGTGATTTTGGCGGGGCGAGTTGGTTCGGCATTTGCAGCGGAAATCGGCACGATGCAAGTCACCGAACAAATTGACGCCCTTTTGATGTTAAAAACTGATCCAATTGATTATTTGGTTATCCCCCGCGTACTTGCTTGCGGCTTAATGTTACCAATTTTAACGCTTTTGTCTTTGGTAACAGGTATGTTAGGGGGATTAATCGTTGCAACAAACATATACAATCTGTCAGAGACAGTGTTTATAGACTCAGCCCGTAACTTTCTCGGCGGTTGGGATATTGTGAGCGCCATGATTAAAGCGTGTTGCTTTGGAATTTTAATAGCCGTGATTGGGTGCAGCTGGGGTTTGACGACAAAAGGAGGAGCAAAAGGAGTGGGACAATCTACCACAACCGCTGTTGTCACTGCCTTGTTGATTATCTTTGTGACCAACTTTTTTCTTTCTTGGCTGATGTTCCAAGGAACTGGCGGTGCATTTATGCCAGGGTTCTAGACCAATAGCGATTAGGGATTGGGGATAACGGTTTGATTGACCAACTCCTAACGCAGAACTCAGTTGTCAGAACTCAGTTGTCAGAACTCAGAAGGATAAAAGAAGTTTAGATATCAAGATTCAACATGAGTTCTGTGCATATGAAGTGCGAAGTAGGACGGTACAAGCCCCCACAAAATTAAAGATTTGCTGCTCAACAATGAGTGGCGCGTTCCAATCCCCTACTTATTGCATTCTCAGTTCTGCGTTCTGAGTTCTTCTTCAAGGTTGCTGTCCCCTACTCCCTAGTTTATACCCGTAACTCCTAAAATAGAAATTATGTTTACTAACGAAGCAGGAGTTTCTCCTTTTGACTACTTCATATACGTCCAACTCGGCATCAACCACCGTCGAACTCAAGCCTAGTTACAACATACCTTTGGTATTAGTGATTGCCGCAATTCCAATGCTTGTGGTGCAACCTTGGGTAGGAGGCGCGTTCGCACTGTTTGGCTTGTTTCTCATGTTTCAAGCCGTCACTCTGCGTCTTTTATTTACTCCTACCGACTTGGATATTTACAGAGGTGAAAAATTAATTCGGCGCTTTCCCTACCAGGAATGGCAAAATTGGCGCATATTCTGGAATTCGATTCCCATTCTGTTTTATTTTAAAGAAGTTAAAAGTATTCACTTTTTGCCGATTTTATTTAACCCTAACACTCTCAAAACTTGCTTGGAAGAACGCTGCCCGCGTATTTAATGCTTCACCATGACTCAGTACTGTGTACCCTATAAAGTGATAAGTGGACATGATTTCAATTCAGTTCACTCATTGCTCAGGGCTATTTCAGACTTAATATATATTGCTGAAAGCTATTTATTCGTGTCGTCATAGGAATTACACTATTGTTTATGAACCCCGAGGAATCTCAAACACCACAAACAACTGATGAGTCGTTGATGCAAAAAGAACAACCAAAAGTTGAGCAACCAAAAAATTCATCTGTTGAGTCAGTGGTGGAAAGAGCAGCGCCAAACTCCACAGTTGATAGACAAAATGACCAACCAACTTCTGCTGTATCCAATTTAGCTCCAGAAGGACAAAGTCTTACAGATGAATTAACACAGCAGTCAACTGCTGAGGTGGGGACGCTTTTAGAAGAGGAAATTACCGCGCTGGGGTCAGAAGTAGAATCAATATATAATCGCCAAGAAAAAGAAGCAGCGCAACGACTCGCGCAGTTACAAAGCCAAGAACAAGCGCTAAAAGAAGAAATAGCCAACCTGCAATTATCCTACAAAACTGTTCAGGCGCAATTGGGTGGCACTCAAATGGCGTTGGCACAACTGGTGCAAGAAACGCTCTCAGGGCTAGAACAACGCAAAGCAGCGCTGCAAATTTCTGTAGAACAGCTAGAACGCCGTCAAGAACGCATTCGCAACGAAATGCGAACCACTTTTGCAGGGACTTCTCAAGACTTAGCGATTCGGGTGCAGGGTTTTAAAGATTATCTTACGGGCAGTTTACAAGATTTGGCAGCCGCAGCAGAACAGTTGCAACTGGTACCAAAACAGAAACCGGAACCACAAAAGCTAGAAATCAAAGAGGTTAAGGCAGCCGAACCTCAGCTAGGAACACCACAATTTGCTCAACAGCAGTTCCAGGATACGACAAAACAAGTTCGTCGTCTCATCGACCAGTATCGCACGAAACCAGATTATTACGGTCCACCGTGGCAACTGCGCCGCACCTTTGAACCAGTGCATGCAGAACGAGTCTCCAACTGGTTTTTTAGCCAGGGAGGACGAGGTGCTTTACGGACGACGGGCAGTAGGTTGCAGAATATTCTCATTGCCTCAGCAGTGATTTCGATATTACACAAGTTGTATGGCGATCGCATCCGCACTTTAGTATTAGCGAATACGCCAGAACGTTTAGGTGAATGGCGACGCGGCTTGCAGGATTGTTTGGGAATAGGTCGTCCAGACTTTGGACCAGACAGAGGCGTGGTATTGTTTGAAACACCAGAAGCTTTGGCACAAAAAGCAGATCGACTGGTAAAAGCCAATCAGCTCCCTCTGATTTTGATTGACGATTCTGAAGAGCAAATTAGTTTGGCACTGTTGCAATTTCCCTTATGGTTAGCCTTTGCTCCTGACCCGAAAATGATCAGAAATTATGATGATAACTACTAAGTCGTCCTTGGTCCTGAGTTACAAAAGACCAAGGACAAAAAACTCATAACTCATATCTCATAAGTCTTAAATATGGCTATTTGGTTAAGTTTGTGTGCGGCAGTTTTGGTTGTGGCTTACCTAGTGGGTTCTACACCCACTGGCTACACAGTAGCTAAGCTATTGAAAGGCATTGATATTCGCTCAGTTGGTTCTGGCTCAACAGGAGCAACCAATGTGCTGAGAACCTTAGGCACAGGACCAGGGGCATTTGTTTTAGTGATAGATTGCTTGAAGGGAGTATTGGCGATCGCGATCGTTTACTGGTTTTTCAACTTTGCTGCCAGTCAATTTTTTATTCCTTCAGAGGTAAATATCGAACTGTGGCAACCTTGGATGGTAACTTTAGCTGGCTTAGCTGCCATACTTGGACACAGTAAGTCAATCTTTTTAGGCTTCACTGGTGGAAAATCTGTGGCTACCAGTTTAGGTATTTTGTTGGCAATGAATTGGCAGGTCGGTTTAGCTACGTTTGGCGTATTTGCCGTTATGCTGGCAATCTCGCGGATTGTCTCTTTGAGTTCGATTGCTGGTGCCGTTGGCGTTTCTATTTTCATGGTACTCCTGCATCAACCGTTACCTTACATCTTGTTTGGTGTTCTTGCAGGCTTGTATGTCATTTTGCGGCACAGTAGTAATCTTAGGCGTATACTTGCAGGGACTGAGCCAAAATTAGGGCAGAACTTACAGGTGGAACAGCAACAAACTGTAAATTCAGCCTCGAATTAGGTTTCGTTGAACTTCACCGCGTTAGTCGCACGCCACTTGCTTCTCCTTACGGAGACGCTGCGCGTAAGTCCTGCGGAGGCTTGTGCCAACACGAAGTGTGCCCGTAAGCCTAGCGGCACCGCAGGCATAGGGCTTACAACGGGGGGGACCCCCCTCCGGGTTCACAGTCCCCTAGGTTGGGAAACCCGTCTGCAGGGTTGGTTCACCGCAACGCAGTGGCTCCTCAACGCGACGGACAGTTTCTTACGTAGGCAACTGCGTAACGTTTTTGTAAAATTATAGAAAAATTTTTACTCAGGGCTCAGGACTTCCTTAGAATTCAGCACTCGGTATCACTTGCTCTGCAATCCATTTTAGATAGGCTTGAGAACCAGCAACAATAGGTAGAGCAATAATTTCCGGTACTTGATAGGAGTGCAGTTCACAAATTTTTGCTGACAAAATAGGAAATTTGCTCAAGTCTGTTTTAATCAGCAGTTGCCATTCCTGCTCCTTGTGTATTTGTCCTTGCCAAGTATAAATCGAATGGATTGGCAACAGACTAACACATGCAGCAAGTTTAGCCTCTATTAGAGCATTTGCTATCGTTTCTGCCTCCTGCTCTGAAGAAGCTGTCACTAACACTACACCGTAGCCTGTTGATTCAGCCATGACCAAAACTTTTTAAACACTAGACGACAAAGAGTAAACCTGACCATCAATCAACAGTCGAGTGATTCCCTTTGCCTGTAGATGATAACGAGCCTTGTGCAGCATTTTACTATCGGGAATTTTAATCACGCGATCGCGCTTTGTTGAGAAACGCTTTGCCACTCGGTGGTTATCAAATACTGGCAGCGTTCTTTGCTGGGTTTCTAAGCTAGGAATTTGCCCCAAGTCCCCAAAGTCCCTGAGTGGACGAGTAATTAATTCGGAGGAGCGGTCTATTACCAAATAGCAAGTTTTGGGCAAACTGGCTGCTGACAGTGGCAACACTCGAACTAATGACTCTCCCGACCTTGGTCTTGTGACAAAAGGTCGGGCTGGTTCAAGGTCCTCTTCGTCTGAGTATTCCTCTTCGTCATCGTCTAAATCATCTTCTTCCAAATCCTCTAAATCATCTGACTCATCCAATAAGTCTTCGCCAAACATTTCTGCGATGACGTTGGCTTCTGGACGTCTGTCTTCTAAAAGGGGACTGGGAATGCTTGTGATTTCTGGAGGTTTCTCTGGCGGTTTTTGTTCTAAAAGTTCCAATTGCTCAGCAACTGGTTGCTCAACTCGCTCAATTCGTCTTGGTATTGGTTTTGTTGTTGGCGCTAAGGTGCGCCGCTTCACTCGTCTCACAGCAGGAGTTGGCTCATCAACTTCTATAGGGTGCGACTCCTGTGCCACAAGCGGCTCCTCCTGCGGCGGCTGAACCTCAACTACACTCGGCTCAGGAACAGGAGATGCTGGTTGCTCTTGTGTCTGCTCTTCCTCTGGCTCAGCGGTAAACACAGGCAGGTTTTCATAGTCCACCTGTGCCCTTCCTTCAGGAGTTCTTGCGGCACGCTTTAAAGAGACGAGGTATTCATACTCATCTTCTGGCAAAGTACTTTTGAGTAAGCGGCTAATCGTCGAGTTACTCACGCCATACCGATCTGCCAAAGTTGAGGTCGTTTCGGCAGTTTCGCGATATAGTTTCAGGATTTCGTGTTTATCTGATTCTGTTAGTTTTCTCACGGTAGACACCACAAATTTCTAAGCTCGTTTTCTTCCACTGGCACGTCGTGAACGGTTTCATGATGCGTCGTATTCCAGGACAGCGCCCATGCCAAATCAAACTCAACTCCATACCCAAAATCCCTCTAATATCTCCCCAGTTTGATAGTTGGGAATCCAATTTGTGGCGTATTTAAACCACATATCTGCAATAAACAGCGAAAATGCTGTTGCCGCAATCATTCGCCAAGACATAGGCACTGTTGCATCCCAAAAGGCTAACAATAGGGTTGTAGCGATCATTAACAGCAGCACATCACTGACGATAGAAAAGCAATTCAAAATTGGAGCAATACTTTCTACCCTGGTTGGCGTCTGATCCTGAACTGTTGCTTGTGGTTGATGAGATAACCATGCCAACCCACTACCAAAAGCTCCAATTGCCAACGCAATGAGCCACTGCCATCTTTCTAGATTTCGTTCCCTAGAAGCCACTGCCAAAATCATGCCCATCCCCAGCAACAAATAAGTTATCACAAAAAACACATCGCCAAGGGAAACGATAAGTTCTTCTTTCAAGACTATTTTCGTATAACCGAAAAATATCCCTCCAATGAAATAACAAACCATACCGATGTCGATTGCTAGCCAAACATCCCGACCACTAACAATTTGTGGACTGCGCCAATTTATCAAGCATAAGACATCGGCACTCAGATCAGCTATGCCTTCAAAAATATATGTACCAGTAACGTAGCAATCACCACGCCTTTCTATGCTATCTGAGCCTGGAATTCTAGCACTAAACAAAATAAAGTACAATAGTACCAGGGTACTCCAGCCTAGGTTAGCTAAGACAATACTCTGAGTGGAAAACATAAATTTGGGACGGTGTGACCTGTTGTAAACGCTACTCATAGAACTTTACTGTATAAATGCACTCTAGCAGTTTTTTGACTGATTGACTGTTTAAGAAACAGCCGTACTCAAAGGTAACAAGTCAAATTCATATAAAAGCAATAGGTCATCCAACGTGACGAAAAACTGCTAGAGCGCTAATGCCACAGTTTACTTAACGGAGATTGATTTAGCCAACTGATGAAAAGCGTTCGTTCTCATAAAGGCATATTTTGTAAGCTATTAACCACTTGACAGGAAAAGTTGGTATTGCCAAAATACGCTTCATATATGGAAGCTGGGTACCTGCTGATCCGATTTTGGCTGCTGGATGGTAGATATTTCAATATTTTGTCGTTTCACAATCAACATGACACTGGCAATAACTCCTCACCCAGGCATTCTTTACACGGGAAATATTCTCGTACGCACGCAGGTTGCTCCCGCTTGCGCTTGGCGTCACCTTTCTTCGCGTTTGCTAAGGCAAACCCATTGACAAAACAATATAACTAACCTATACGCCATTTTCTTTGTTTTCGGTGTACATTTACTAACTCTTGCGACGACTTGGATCTTAGCTTTACCAATATGAAATCTGCAATAATTTTGAATTGCCTTTTGCTCATGTTCACAGATATAATATGATAAGTGACTGTCTAGTGAGCCACTATCTTTGTTTGGGCGCGTAGCTCAGTGGATAGAGCCACGGATTTCTAATCCGTTGGTCGCAGGTTCGAGTCCTGCCGCGCCCGTTATAACTAAATACGAACCCTTAAGCCTACTAAAATGGTACGATGATTCAGCCAAGTAGAGGGTTCATATTAATATTGCTACTAGCTAAAGATTTTGGAGTATCTGACAAAGCTGCCGAAAAATGGTGTAAGGCTTATGGTATTGAAAAGCCACCTAGAGGATACTGGCTTAAAAAAGCTTATGCAAAACTATCACAATAGAAGTGGTAGATGGTAGACCAAAAGAAGAATTCCACCTACCACTTACTCACAAATCATTTAGGAGTGCGATATTTCTTGCTCTTTTCTCAGAATCTCTTTATGCTCCTGATCCAGCCGTGGTAATGACTAATTTATCTGGATGAATTAACTCCTGAATTGCTTGCTGCACTTGAGGCAAAGTCACAGCTTGAATGCGCTTAGGAAATTCTCGAATCTCCGCTTGGGAAAGACCGTAGACGGCATTTTCCAAAACTATGCTTGCCACATTACTAGGATTAGCTAATTCCACAGGGTAACTATTAGTTATTGAGCGTTTCGCCGTGTTCAATTCCGCCTCGGTGATTCCTTGCTCTCGCAACTGCTTGAGTAAAGCTAAAGCGCTAGTAATAGCCTTTTGAGCATCACTTGGTGCAGTCTGCATTTGAATCAAGAATGGACCAGGATTGATACCTGCAGCAAAGGCACTGTAGATACCGTAGGTTAGACCTTGGCGATCGCGCACCTCAGTACCCAAGCGGCTAGACAAAGTATCGCCACCCAAAATTTCATTCAGTACCAACGCAGCGTAGAAACGAGGGTCTTTCCGCGAGATACCATTGTAACCAATGTAGGTTACAGCCTCTGCCTTACCGGGAATGACTGCACTTAAGCGTTTCATAGTTTGCGGTAAAGACACCGGAGGTAAGTTGAGAGTCGGTGGCTTACCTTGAGCTTGCCATTTGTCGAAAGCTTCATTGAATAGCGCTTTGACTTGATTTGGGTCAAAGTCACCAACCAAGGCGATCGTCATTGTATCTGGTCGGTAGTGTTCTTGGTAAAAGTGAAGCACATCATCACGAGTCACGCTTTTTAAGCTTTCTTCTGTGGGAAAGCTATGAAACGGATGATTTTCAGGATAAATTGCTTGCTGGAATACGCGCCGTCCCAGTCCGCGAGGATCATCGAGCTGTACTTTCAGGCTTATTAACGTTCGCTGACGGCTGAGTTCTAGCTGGTTGTCTGGGAAGGTAGCATTTTGCACCACATCTGCTAGAGTTTGAATCAATATCGGCAGATTAGCAGATAGCCCATTTCCACCAATACTAACTCCTTCCCGACTCGCATTGAATCCCAAGCTGACTCCCCGGTCCTCCAAGGTTTTTGCTAGAGTTAGAGCGTTTTTTGTCTGAGTCCCATTCATTAAATTGGTAGCAACAAGACTTGATAATCCTGCTTTAGGATTTGTGTCAAATTCGCTACCTGCGTCTATTTGTCCGCTTAGGTTAACCGTGGGGACGCTGTGGTCAGCTAGAAGGAAAACGCGCAACCCATTTTTAAGAGTGAATTGCTCTGCTAGCGGTTGAGTCGTCGAAGCAGTGGCTGATGTTGCAGGGGGAAGGTATTTGGCAAGTTCTGCCGGATCTACAGGCTTACCGGGGCTGAAGTTTTCTACAGTGCGACCAGAACCACCACTGGAAGTTCCTGGCTTACCATCTGGTTGAGTCGGTTCAAAAAAGCCGATAGTTTGTTTAGCAGGATTGAGGTAAGTTTTCGCCACTCGCTGCACATCTGCTGCTGAGACTTTGGCGATCGCCTCCAGATATCGTTCAACATAGCGATAATCCCCAGCCACAGTTTGGTTATACCCCAGCTGCGTTGCTTGAGAGGTGATGTCCTGGTTACTGAGTACAAAGGAAGCTTGCAGTTGCGTCTTTGCTCGGTTCAATTCTGCTTCGGTGACTTGTTGCTGTTGCAATTGAGCCAAAGACTGTTGCAGTACAGAGGCAATTTTCCCAAGCTGTTGACCTGGAGCAGCGGTAGCATTAATTTCGTACCAACCAGGTTCGATGAGTTCTGCAGGACTTGCACTCAGTGAGCTAGCTAAGCCAGATTCTACCAAAGCTTGGTAAAGCTGCGAGCTACGCCCGCCCGTGAGAATGGCATCCATAACATCAATTGCAGGTACATCCGGATGATTAAGATCTGGTAGAGGATAAACAACTTGAAAGAGTGCAGCGCTTCCTGGCTCTTTCAGGACAATAGGTGATTTTTTCCCCGATGAGGGGGATGAGGAGGATGAGGGAGATGAGGAAGATGAGGAGGGTGAGGGGGATGAGGGGGATGAGGGGGATGAGGGGGATGAGGGGGATGAGGGGGAAACTCCTAATTTTGAATTTTGAATTTTGAATTTTGAATTGATTTCTCCCCCTGCTCTCGATGCCCGTTTCGCCAGCTTCCCAAAAGTTTCTTGGACATTTTTCAGCACGGGTTCAGTCGCAAAATCTCCTGTAATCACCAGGGTGGCATTGTCAGGGCTGTAGTAGGTCTTGTAATAGTCCCGTACCTGCTGGACGGTGAATTTCTCTACATCGGCTTTTGTGCCTCCCACAGGTAAGCCATAAGCTCGGTTGGGGAAAGCTGATCGCATAACTGCCCGGCTAAGGCGATATGCTGGAGAATTTTCGTATCCTTGTAACTCTGAGATAACTACACGCTTCTCACTTGTCAGTTGTTCGGCTGCAACTAAAGCGCCTTGCATGCGATCGGCTTCTAAGGTGAGCAGTGCTTGCAATTTGTCGCGCTGCACTGTGCCAAAATAAGCTGTTTCGTCATAGCTAGTAAAAGCATTGAACTGACTGCCCAATGCACTAAAGAGCCGACCAAACTGCACCGGACGTTCAGTGGTTCCCTTGAACATCAAATGCTCTAGCTGGTGGGAGATGCCACTCTCCCCCGCTTTCTCGTTGCGCGAACCAACTCGATACCATACCTGCACGCTCACCACGGGTGCGGTATGAACTTCCTTGGTTAGCACTGTTAAGCCATTTTCCAATACCGTTTTACGTAGCCCTTGAGTCAGGGACAGACCTGATACAGGTGTTACTGCACCTGGTGTTGCAGCATTGCTGATATTGCTTAGTGATAGCACTCCACTTAAAACTAAGCTGAGGAAAAAGCCCGCCACAATCAATGGACGCAGCTTGGAGAAAAAAGGCATGGTAGGTTACACAATAAATAAACGGTGTCAATAAATATATGCTACAAAAATGCTCTATTGCGATTTACCAAACAACAGAGCATCAGGTGTGGTGATACGACGAAATTTAATATTTGCTTAAAGTCAGTCTAACAAGCCAATGTTACGGCTAGGTGACAATTCTTTGTTACTCTCATGACTGAATGGCTCCCATCAAGAGTGCAAGATTACCTATTTGTTCCTTCTCTTCTCCTGTCGGAGACGCTACGCGAACGAGACGGCTTCCGCCGAACGTGTCCTAAACTTTAAATTGTTGAATGAGCGATCGCACTCCTTGGACTCCTCTCCATGCAAAAATACACCGCACTATCCGCTCACGCCACCTTTTTGAGCGTAACCAACGCCTCTTAATCGCCGTCTCTGGCGGACAAGATTCTCTGTGTCTGGTCAAATTACTGTTAGATTTGCAACCGAAATGGGGATGGCATCTAGGTGTTGCCCACTGCGACCATCGCTGGCGTCCTGACTCCCAGGCAAATGCTAGTCATGTAAAAAATTTAGTGCAAAATTGGGGTGTTTCGTTTTATTTACAAACCGCTCACGAACCCTTAAAAAGCGAAGCTGCTGCACGCGACTGGCGGTATCAAGCTTTGAGTGCGATCGCCCGCGAAAACCAATTTCATTGTATTGTTACAGGTCACACAGCGAGCGATCGCGCTGAAACCTTGCTTTACAACTTAATTCGCGGTACGGGTGCTGATGGCTTGCAAGCATTAACGTGGCAACGTCTGCTAAATGACGGCATCGTGCTTGTACGTCCCTTGTTAGAAATTACTCGTACACAAACAGGAGAATTTTGCCAAGACTTTCAACTACCTGTTTGGGAAGATTCGACAAATCAAGATTTGAAATTCGCTCGTAACCGCATTCGTCAAGGTATTATACCATATTTGCAAGATAATTTCAACCCTCAAGTTGAATCAACCCTTGCCCAAACTGCCGAAATTCTGCAAGCAGAAGTGGAATATTTAGAACAAGCAGCTTATCAGTTGCGCCAAGAGGCAATGGGTGGAAAATGGAGCGATGAGGGAGATGAGGCAGGAATTGCCTATGTTTCAGACCAAATAAAGCTAAACCGTCGTGTATTGCGCAAAGCACCACTGGCGCTACAACGTCGCGTCATGCGTCAGGTATTACAAGAAATACTTCACGCTTCTAGTTTCGAGCAAATTGAAAAACTGACAGCATTAATTACAGCACCAAACCGTTCGCAGACTGATCCATTTCCTGGTGGTGCGATCGCTCAAGTTGAAGGTGACTGGATCTGCCTAAATTTGAAGAAGGAAGAATAGATTTCTTACAAAACTATGATGAAGAAATATTTAGAACCACAGATGCACACTCAAGGAACACAGATAAATTATCTGTGTGTATCTGTGTAGCCTACGCCTACATCTATGGTTTCATTTTCAGAAATTTAAGTGTTGCAAATTTCATCAACAAAGAAACAATTCTTTCTTCTATTTTCTTTTTTCTATTTTGTTTCTTCTTTATTAAGAGGTTGGTAACTGCGGTTGAGATATCAAACTTAGGAGTGTCTGACGTATTTGGGTAACAGCTTGGACTTGATACTCGCCTGTTTCCTGCACTGAGGCTAACGATTCAGCAATTGCTTGTAGCTTTTGCCGCATCCCATCGACACCATCCTGAATAGGTTGTAGCACTTCATGATATAAATTTAACCGTCCTCGGGATTCTGCCATTACTGTTTGCAAAAGAAACAAGTTTTGCTCCAGAGTTTGTATTGAGTGGCGTTGAGTTTCCTGCTGTTGCGTTTGTTCGGCAATGACCTCGTGCATTTGCTCAATATTGGCACGCATCTGCTCAATTTCACGCTCTAGGTTTTCCAACTCCTGTGACTGTTGTTGTCGCTGTATTTCAATTTCTAGAAGAATTGATTTTAAATCAATATTTGTCTCCTCTTGTTCATTCACAAGAGTTTTTCCTTGTCGCCGTAGCAGTAGTGTTTGATGTTGCTTGAAAATATACTGCCGCTCAAGCAAATTACGGCGTTGTCCTACTAACGTTTCATTAAGCATTTGGTAGAAGTCGTTTTCATCAGCCAGTTCGGCTTCTAAGAAACCGCTTTTTGGTTGGGATGCTTGGTTGATTTTCTGTTGGAGTTTTTCTATATTTTTTTGTTTTTCTTTCAGCTCTTGTTCCTGCTCATGGACAAAGCTAGAGTCGATGTTCAACTTCTGCTGCAAGTCTTGTACCATATCTTGCAGTTGTTCTAAAGGCATTTTTTCCAAAGCTGCCACATCAAATTTACGAGTGGGAATCGCATCAACAATTGTTGCAGCAAACAAGTGGATCTTCTGGTGTAACTCTTCTTGGTGTCGCAGTTGCTCTTTTAGGACTCGCGCATACTCTTGCTTGCGCTCAACAGTAGCTGTATTCACGTTCAATTCAGCTATTTGCTGCTCAAGAGATTTTTGAGTTTGCTGCCATTCTCTTTGGCGTTCAGACAAATCTTGCGACAGGTGATCAACTTCCTCCTGCTGTTGGTTAACCGCAGTTTTCTGCTGTTGGAGTTGTTGCCAGTGTGGGTTTAAAATTGCCTGCTGCCTTTCGAGCATTTCAAAGGCAAAATTCAGGTGTTCGCGTACTGTTTCTGTAGGAGCAACGCTCTTTAGCAGCTGAGCAAGTAATTCGTTGAGCGCTCGACTTTGTTCTTCATCCAACACAGCAGAGTGCTGGTACTCTGCTTTGTATTCCTCGAAACGACGCTGCTCTCCCCGCAAGTGATCCCATGCTCCTTCCAGTTCTTGACGGTTGCGCCCAATTTCTGTTTGCAACTTTTCAATTTCCTCGCGGGAAGTCTCTAATTCTTGTTGTTCCGCCTCCATTTGTTGCAGTTCTTCTAAGCGAGCTTCCATATCCATTTCACGGCGATTCAACTCTTGGACTTGAAACGTCAAAGACTGCTTCCACTGGTCAATTTCTTCTTCTTTGACCTTAAATTTTTCCAATTGACGGGAAAAATTCTGCAAAATATTAACTAAAGGACGCCCTGCCTCCTGAATCCGTTGCACATGACGATTGGGATTCATTTCAACCAATACGAGGACTCCATCACTTAATTTGCCAGCTTCCTCAGCAGCAATCACTTCTTCCGAAACTGTACTCCAACTCTGGTCAGTTCGCTGACAAGCCAGTAGTTTTAGTTGGGTTTTGCCACCACCAAGTAAGCCGGCTTTCTGCTTTTGTACTTCTGCTAAATACAGCACACCCTTATTCCTTTTGTGTACTTAATGCTCGTGTTTTAAGCGATACCTTAAAAAATAGTTGCACTATGCTGTTTGATTTATCTTCAGTATGGGATCAATGAACATATAGTAAAGACAATATTTTTATAGACGTGATATGTCACGTCTTAATATCTATGAAACTGACTTGTCACTTATTTCTATTTTGTACTGATAGTAGTGATGCTGACTTCCGTGATATTACTAACATTGTAAAATTATATTACTTAAATGCTAAATTCGAGCTAAGTTCGGCACTGAACCCGCAACTGACCACTTTGGAAATTCCTTTTTTTGGTAACGACTATTACCAGGCAACTACAGTGATATCGAGTCATTCGTGTTTTTCAACTCAACCCAGATTTAAATTTATGCGGTATTGCCATGCCAAAATTTCATGTTTCCCAGATGTGTACTTTCTCCTTACATCCGTACAAGCATAAAGCTGATACCGCTTTACACCCTTAGACCCGTAGTAAAAAAATATCAAGCCTTAGTATAAGCTTATTATTTAATAAATGAGTGAATAATAGAATTATTTTATACAGTAAAAGCTTGTGGGAAAACCAGGAAATGTTTCAATTAGGAACGTCTACATCAGGAGGTACATAGGCGTTTTATGAGTATAGTTCTGATTGTAGAAGACAGTATCGCACAAAGGGAAATGCTTACATCTCTCCTGAAAGCGAGTGGTTTAACAGTCGCCCATGCCAGTGATGGAGTCGAAGCATTGGAAGCAATTCAAACTGCTTGTCCGGATTTAGTGGTTTTGGATATCGTCATGCCTCGGATGAACGGCTATGAAGTTTGCCGTCGCTTAAAGTCTGATCCAACAACCCAAAATCTTCCGGTGGTGATATGTTCTTCCAAAGGGGAAGAATTTGATCGCTACTGGGGTATGAAGCAAGGAGCAGATGCCTATATAGCCAAGCCCTTCCAACCAACTGAATTAGTGGAAACAGTCAAACAACTGCTGCGAGGATAAGGATGAACACAACATGGTCAACAAACCGGACTTTTTAGGAGGAAATGGACAAGATCACTCGCGCGCTGAATTACAAGTAGAAAGTCCAGAAACAGAGTTATGTTTAAGGTTTTATATTCCCTCAAATCAGGAATTTGCACTACTAGCCACAGGTATTCGGGAGGTTATCGAACTCAGCCCTGATAGAATTACGCCGATTCCTAACGCTTCTGCTTTGCTTTTGGGTACTCTAAATCTACGAGGTCGAGTCATTTGGGTGGCTGATTTGGGTCAATTTTTGGGAGAAGCAACTGCCTTGAACACGAACCGATCTGAAATTCCTGTGATTGCGATAGAAGAGCAAGACACAATAGTCGGCTTGGCAGTTGAAGCAATTGGCGGTATGGACTGGCTTGACGTAAAACATCTGGTGGCACCAAGTGTCCCAGACACAATGACTCCCTTTTTGCGGGGAGAGTGGATACTAGAGGCTAAAAAAAATCAGTGTCTGCGGCTGCTTGATCAAACGGCAATTTTACAAAGTGCGCGGTGGGCAAGATGAAATGGAGGCAGGAAATGGCAGCGAGTATAAAAGATTGCGAGCAGACATATCAGCAAGCTTATAAAGCCTACGTACAAGGAAACTACGAACAAGCAGCCACTCTCATCGACCAAGTGGTGCAATATTTACCTGATGACCCTAACATCCGTTTGCTGCGGGGTCACGTCTACTACATTTTGCAGCAGTATGAGGTGGCAAAAGTAGAATACCAAAAGGTGTTGGAGTTCACTGATGACCTAGAACTCATCAGCCTTGCCCAAAATGGTATTGACAAGATAAAACAATACCAAGGTGAAGTAGACGCGGTCGTTGTTGAGAAGCATGATGATGAAAACAAGAAGTTTTCGGACTCTTTTGAACCTCAAGATCAGCAACAAGAATTAGAAGATTTGGCACATTATCAAGATTTTAATAGTAACAGCTTTGATTTGAACTCCTTGGATAAGCACCAAGACGCTGACGATGTGGAACTACCTGTTAGCAGTCCATTTGACCTAGCAATAAACGATAGAACTGTATCTGGTACGTCTGATTCCAAAGAAAATTTTAGGAACGACCCTTTTGCTGTTATTGAACCACAAACAAGGCAACTCAGTGATGCAAGTCATGCAGAAACGCAAGCAGAATTAGATTTGCCGAATTTTTGGCTTGAACACATTTCACAACAGAGTCTTCAAAAGGAGGAAAATCATACAAATTCTGCTAACAAAAATTCGGAGATGAAACAGCAAAATAGTAGCCCACCATTTGCACTTGATTTACAAACAAACAGTAACTTGGAAAACAAAAGTAGCACATTGAGCGAAAATAGCTCTCAGGGCAATAGTATAGAGTTTTTAGACGACTTTGATGAATTTGACGACTTAGGGAATATACCGGGATTTGACCTCACAGGAGGTTCTCGCTTTGAAGATTCACAGATGCGTTCAGCATCAGTGGAAAACAACGGTAAGTCAAGCAGTAAAGTGGAGACTATACCCAGTCAGGAACCCGATTTCACTTCAAAAACAAGCCCTAAGGATGATGACGCTACGCTTAGCACCGTAAAGGGCGATGCTGCCAAAGGAACCCGCCAAAAGGGCATTGGCGCAGAGCGGGTGCTTCCCCATCAGCACTCGGAACTATTCACGCTCACGACTTCTCAACAAGAAGTTCCAGTCTTTCCCCAAGGTGATGTCTCGAAGATAAAACCCCAATCCATCAAGCAAGGTTTTCTTGCTCCATTGGAAAATGCCTCCCTACAAACCAAGCAATGGATTGTCGCTGGTACTGTAGGTGTTGTCTCAGCAGTGGTTGTCGCTGGAGTTAGCTTTGTTGCTGCTAACTTGTCCCCACCGGAACAACGGGAGTCTATGCAAAACACAGGTTGGGCGATCGCCTTGGCAGCAGGAATCACTTCTTTTGCTACCACAGGTATTATGGGGAATTTCGCCCACAGGCAAATTCGCCGCACTGCACGAGATCTGCAAGCTCAATTTGATGCTGTGCGCCAAGGAAATTTCAATGTCCAAGCCACGGTGTCTTCACAAGACGAATTCGGGCAGCTTGCTGCTGGCTTTAATGAAATGGGTCGTGTTATATTTACAACTACAAATGAAGCGACACGTAAGGCTCAAGAACTAGAGTCAGCGAGAGTAAACCTGCAACGCCAGGTGATTCGCCTGTTAGATGATGTGGAAGGAGCTGCTAGGGGAGATTTGACGGTGCAAGCCGAGGTGAGTGGCGATGTACTCGGAGCGATCGCTGATGCTTTTAACCTAACAATCCAAAACCTCCGCGATCTTGTGCAACAAGTGAAAGTAGCAGCGCAGGAAGTCACCAGAGGAGCAACGAATTCTGAAATCTTTGCAAGGGCATTATCAAGCGATGCTCTGCGCCAAGCAGAAGAATTGGGGGTGACGCTAAATTCTGTACAGATCATGACTGACTCGATCCAACGCGTAGCAGAAGCAGCGCGGGAAGCAGAAGCTGTTACCCGTGAGGCTAGCGATATTGCCGTTCAAGGTGGAGAAGCAGTGGAAAACACGGTGGCAGGGATTTTAGAAATTCGGCAAACCGTCGCTCAAACAAGCCGCAAAGTCAAGCGACTGGCGGAGTCTTCCCAAGAAATTTCCAAGATTGTGGCGCTGGTTTCCCAGATTGCTTCTAGGACGAATTTGTTAGCACTCAATGCGAGCATTGAGGCGGCACGCGCGGGAGTTGCCGGACGGGGCTTTGCAATTGTGGCGGATGAAGTGCGCCAGTTAGCAGATAAATCAGCTAAGTCATTGAAAGAAATAGAACAAATAGTGATGCAAATTCAGAGCGATACAGGCTCTGTGATGACGGCGATGGAGGAAGGTACACAACAGGTTATTAAAGGTACAAAATTGGCAGAACAAGCCAAGCGATCGCTAGAAAACATTATTCAAGTCGCCAAGCGCATCGATATTTTAGTCCGTGGCATTACCTCGCACACAATCGAACAAACCGAAACTTCCCGCGCTGTAACTCAGGTTATGCAATCTGTAGAATTAACAGCGCAAGACACTTCTCTTGAAGCACAACGAGTTTCCGGTGGTTTACAAAATTTGGTGAGTGTATCTCGCGATCTCATCACCTCCGTTGAACGCTTCCGAGTTGAAACTGCAGAAAATACCAGGTAATTTAGTCATTTGTTATTTGCTAACGACCAATGACTAATGACTCTTGAATAATGACTCTTGACTAAAAACTATGCAGCCAGAACAACAACGCATTTTGGGTTACTTCATTGAGGAAGCAAAAGACCACCTGAATACGATAGAGCAGGGGTTGCTGAATCTCCAGAGTACCTTAGACGACCCGGAAATGATCAACGAAGTTTTCCGGGCAGCTCACTCTATCAAGGGAGGAGCGGCGATGCTTGGTCTGAGTAGCATTCAGCACACGGGTCACCGTTTGGAGGACTGTTTCAAAGTTCTGAAAAATCATCCGGTTAAAGTTGACCAAAAGTTAGAATCCTTGTTTCTTGGTGTATGTGATACCTTGAAAGCGCTGTTAGAGCATTTGCAGCAACCTTTTGGACTGACTGAAGAAACTGCGAGTACCTTAATGTCAGAGACAGAACCAGTTTTCAAACGGTTGCACGAACATTTGGAGTTTCTTGTACATCAATGTAACGATGAGATTACAAGGCTTGTTATTAAACCACAAGTTGAGAGTGTAACGCCACCACAAGCAGCGCCAAAAAAAAGCGAGAGTTGGCAAAACCTGCAAAGTCTGCAATCTCAGGTTATCCGGACACTGCGGGAAATGTTACAACTGTTTAAACAAACCGCAACACCCGAAACTCGGCAAAAGCTTCAGGAGTGCTGTCGCTTTTTAGCTGAACTCGGTGAAGAATTCAATTGGTTTAACTGGTGTCGTTTGTGTCACACAGCAGAAAGTGCGATCGCCAATCCCAAAAACACTTATCTGAGTTTAGCCAAAATTATCATTACAGATATAAAAAAAGCTCTGGAATTAGTCAGTGCAGGTAGGGAAGCTGAAATTACAATGAGCCAGCAACTGCAAGCACTTGTCAGGGTAGAAGAAATTCAATTGTTAGAAATCCCCCTTGATTTAGTGGATAATTTGGCAAATACTCCAGCAGAACGATTAGAATTGCCACCAACTATATCTTCTAGCACATTCAACAGTCTGGTTATTAATCAAGTGATTCCACAAACAACAAGTGATGCTGCTTCCACAGAACTTTTAGATATTGATCCGCAAGACAGAATTACTAACTTATCTGAAATCTCAGAGCAATTTAATAGCAATGACAACGCACCTCTGACTGATAGCAGTACAGACACGAATAGCCCAGAGATAAGAATAGCCGAGTTGAATACCTTGGCTGATTTGTTTGAAAGTGAAAGTTCTGATCTATATGGAACGTGGGACAAAGAAGAAACTTTAGAAATTAACGCTGAAAAGAAATTAGTAATAAATTTAAGTAACAGTAACACTGAGGATACTGATAGAAAAGAATTATTTTATGAAGAGATAAGTCGTAAAAAGCACCAACCAACAACACCAAAAGAACGGTTATTTGGTAATTTCTTAAAAGAAGAGAATTTCGACTCGGCAAGTCAGAAAACGACTCACTTAAATAGCGACAAGACAGTTGCGCCAGAAAATGTAACAAGAATCACACAGTATAAATCAGAACAGGTTACTAGTGGGCGTGAAAGAATACAAGATGAGGTGGGAAGTTTATTAGAACTGCTACTGGATGAAAATGGTTTTTTACCTACAGGTAAAATCAATCAAATACAAACAGAGAGTATCCCTAATATCGAGCTTTCCAACAATCAAAAAACTAGCTTTGATGATTTCAAACGATCAGAAATTACCCGAGGTAAAAACGAAAACTTGACTTTAGAAGAGCTATTTGCCGAGACAGAGGCAGATAATAGCATAGCCTTGTCTGGGAACAAGTCAGCATCTGCAGATTTATTTACTGCAACGCCTGAGACAGATGATTTTAGTAATTTCTGGGAGCCGGAAGTTGAGGAAAGACAAAAAGGCGGATATTATCCTGTCGATCAACAAGATGCAGCAAGGGAATTGGAAGAAATTTTGTTGAGTGCAGCAGAGGAGATTTTTGATGATATTGAGCACCCCTTGATCTCAACCTCAGCTTTGAATTTAGAAGATTTAGATATCAATTTTCAGTCGGAACAGCAGTTTGATTTGATATTCTCATCGGAAGCTGATGATGATTTTTTTGAGGAGCTATCACAAACACATCCAACGACATCTTCTTCTATTGACACTAGTATAGATGCTGAAAGTACAGCTTACTATAGAGGAGTGTCTCCCACAGAAAAGAGTGGCTTTTCGCAACAGCCAGAAGCTCTAGAATTAACACCCGAATTTACAACTTCTCCTCCAGAAACTGAACAAGCGGATTTAACACAAGCATCGAGTGAACTCAATCTTGAGTTTCTTGAGGTAGAAAATCAAAATACTCTACCCGTCTTATTTGAGGAGACGTCAACAGATTCCTCAAACGATGTCACACTTTTTGACAGCACAGAAAATCCTTTTGCAGATGAACAACAGGATTTCCTCAATAGTTTGTTGTTTAGACAACCACCTGAAGGGATAAGTTTTACGTTGACTTCTGAACCTTCACACGTACAGGTACACTTAGAGACTGTAGACATTGAAGCAGAGACTATTTCACAAACAGATGATGTTGATTTGGCTCAGATCACAGTTGTAGACATCGAAGCAGAGACTATCGCACAAACAGATGATGCTGATTTGGCTCAGATCACAGTTGTAGACATTGAAGCAGAGGCTATCTTGCCAGTAGATTTTGACTTCACAGATAATGTACAACCAGATTCAAAAATTGATCTAAATGAAGATTTTTTGGCAGTAGAAACGACTCAGTTGCCAGTTAATACAGAACAGATAGTACAAAACATAGCTATCAGTGAGTTGCAAGCCCAAGAGAGCACACTACACATCAACGAGAAAAATCTATTAGATGAATTAGAGGGTTTATTTGAAGAGCAACAGGAGATCGAAGATGATTTATCTAAACTGTTGGCAGCAATAGACAAAGATGCTGCTTTCGTTTTGACAGCAACAACGGAAACCACAAAAGCAGTTTCCTCAGAAGAGGAATTTTCTCAAAAAATGAATACTTCCTTGAATGAAGAATTTGCAGAGTTAGATAAGTTACTAGATCTGGAAGTATTGCTAAATGTAAGTACTGAAGATAGACCAGGAGAAGTTACCAGCCAAGCAAAATTACCGCTTGTAGTGTCAGATGAGGTAACATCAGATACAGCTAAACAAGATATTAACTTTCGATTTCAAGAATTGAAAGAGATGGTCAAGGGATTACCTCCTCGTCATCCCTCCGTCTCTCGCCCTGCCAAATTTGAACAACTGATGAAGGTTCCAGTCAAGCATCTGGATGACCTCAGCAATTTGGTGGGAGAGTTGGTAGTTAATCGCTACACCCTAGAACAGGATCAAGAACGTCTGCGACAGTTTCTAGATAACTTGCTGGATCAGGTGCAGCAGTTGAGTGATGTCGGTGCGAGAATGCGGGAATTGTACGATCGCTCGCTATTAGAAGCATCTCTTTTAGCCAACCGTAGAAATAGCAGAAATAATACTGGATATAATACTGAGTATAACAATCAAGATACGGACAGGGGTTTTACGGAATTGGAAATGGATCGGTTTACTCCTTTCCATACCCTGTCTTTGGAAATGATTGAACTCATTGTACGGGTGCGTGAGGCAGCAAGTGATATTGATTTTGTCACCGAAGACAGCGAGCGAGTGGCGCGACAGTTCCGGCAGGTTACTAACCAGCTACAAGAAGGCATAACGCGATCGCGAATGGAGTCTTTTGCTGAAGTCACCACTCCTTTAGAGCGAGGAGTACGCGAGAGCGCTCTCAAGTGTGGCAAACAAGCGCAACTCACTATCGAAGGTCGAGATACTTTGATAGACAAAGTCATTTTGGAACATCTCAAAAGCCCGCTGACGCATTTACTGAACAATGCAATTGCCCACGGTATCGAAACACCAGAAGTGCGACAAGCTCAAGGTAAGCCACCTGTGGGAGTTATTACTGTCCGCGCTTTCCATCAAGGAAACCAAACCGTCATCTCTGTCACTGATGATGGTGCAGGTATTGATATAGAACAGGTGGAGGCAAAAGCAATCAAGATGGGCATAAGAACGCCAGAACAAGCTAAGACTTTATCTGTTTTAGATGTTTACGATTTGCTGTTCTTGCCAGGTTTTAGTACCAAAGAAAAAGAAGATGAATTAGCAGGTCGTGGTATCGGTTTGGATGTCGTTCGCGCTAGGACGAGTGAAATCCGAGGAACAATTAACATTGATTCGATTGTAGGTAGGGGAACTACCTTCACCCTTCGTCTACCCCTAACCCTAAGTATTTGCAAAGCTCTGTGCTGCGTATCTGATAAAGCCCGCATTGGTTTCCCAATGGATGGTGTTGAAGATACCTTAGATGTCCCTGTACAAACAATACAGCAAGGTTCTGACGGGCAAAACTACATCCCTTGGCGTGATACACTGCTGCCATTGCGATCGCTCAAGGAAATTTTAACTTTCAATCGTCAAATCAGTCGAAGTAGTGTTTATGGTGGTCACCGCGATGACGACATGATTTCTGTGGTCGTTGTGCGATCGGCAAATGTCCTGATTGCCCTACAGGTAGACCAAGTACTTAACGAGCAAGAAATCGTTATTAAGCAATTTGAAGGACCATTCCCCAAACCCATTGGTGTTGCTGGTGCGACTATCCTAGGAGATGGTCGCATTATGCCTATTGCTGATGTGCTGGAAATCATTGACATCTTCCAAGGAAAAACCTCTAAACAGCGTAGTGTCAATTGGGAGCAGCAGGATACACCTGTTGTGCAAGAAACGACTGCTGTTAAGATTGACCCGACAGTGTTGATTGTGGATGACTCAATTACAGTCCGGGAATTGCTGTCACTCACATTTCACAAGGCTGGTTATCGCGTAGAACAGGCGCGTGATGGTCAGGAAGCTTGGGATAAACTGCGTGCAGGTTTACCTTGCGATATTGTATTTTGTGACATTGAGATGCCCCGGTGCGATGGTTTGGAGTTGCTTTCTCGCATCCAGAAAGACGCAAACCTGAATCATTTGCCCATTGCCATGCTCACCTCACGGGGTGCAGATAAGCACAGACAAATGGCAATTCAACTAGGTGCAAGCGGCTACTTCACCAAACCTTATCTTGAGGAAGCCCTACTCGAAGCAGCAGGGCGGATGGTCAAAGGGGAGAAATTGGTTAACAGTACGAGTAATGGTTAGTCGTTGTAGCCTCTAAAGGCAAGGGGTTTTCAGCCAGCCATCCTTGCAAGTGCATAAGTCAACTTCCCTTGCACATAGTACTCAGCAGCTTACAGAAATATATGAAACCTTTCGCCCGCTTAACCTTGTGTAAGGGGGTTTATTTTTGGGGAATGCGATCCGCACGGAGGATCTGCCCCTTGGGCAATCGCTCTGTGCGATCGCCCAAGGGGCAGTGGCAAAGCCAATCGCGAAGCGGGCGCAACGCTGTGTTATATCATGTCCGATTAAATAACCTTGCTAAGTACAGGCATTGCATAAGTTCGTAACTTTTTTAAACGCAGAGGAACGCGCTTGGTAGCGCAGCGAAAAGTTCTGCAGGAGGGTTTCCCTCCGTAGGAAACTTTTCAAGACAAAGGGACGCAGAGTCTCGCCAAATTTAATCCGCTACGAATTAATGAAATGCTGTACTAAGTTTGTAGTGAGGAATGCGCGTCCTCTTCCACGAAAACAAGGACTGAAGTCGTTACTACATATAAGTTTATCATGAGTAATTTCCCGGAGTTGATATTAGTAGGAAATCGCCTCCGAAAGTTGCGTGACGTAGAGACATACGCCGGGAATGCAGGCTAAAATCCAATACGCTTGGTGATAAGGCTAGATCCCCCCTAACCCCCGTTACAAATGGGGGGAATGTAGCCCCCTTTTTAAGGGGGTTGGGGGATCTTTAAGGATAAACAAACATCACTAACACCAACCGTATTGGGCTAAAATCGCGTGCCATCAGGATTGTCTGACAGAGGTTTCCATTTGGGGGTACTTTTCTCACAACTCAATTTTATTGCTATCGTTAAATCTCTAATCTACTTACCCATAAAATTGCGATCGCTTAACCTAGTAAAATTTACTAATGACTAAAGTGCTTTTATTATCACGCCTATTTTTAGTGAGTTTATTCGTTGTCGTCATCTTGGGGAGTGGGTTGCTGCCTACTACAGTTGCTGTTGCTAAAATTCAAACACCGAATGATTCTCACACTTTAATTGAGCCAGATGTGCAAAAATCCTCAAGCGAAGTTCTATCTTGGAATAATGTCAAGAAAGAATTAGCTTTAAACACTATGCCTGCCGAAAAACACCTGACTTACCCACCCAGCCAGAAAAGCAATCAAGTAGATCAATACCACGGTACTGTGGTACCAGACCCTTACCGTTGGTTAGAAAACCCCGACTCGGAAGAAACCAAGGCTTGGGTTGAGGCACAAAATAAAGTGACTTTTGGCTATCTTCAGGAAATTTCTGCAAGAGAAAAAATTAAGCAGCGTCTCACAAAATTATGGGATTACGAAAAATATAGTCTTCCTTTCAAAGAGGGTAATCGTTACTTTTACTTTAAGAACGACGGACTGCAAAACCAAAGCGTTCTCTACACCCTCAAAACCCTCAACGCTGAACCAAAAGTTTTACTTGACCCCAATACCCTTTCAAAAGATGGTACTGTTGCCCTTTCTGGATTATCTATCAGCGAAGATGGTAAGCTTTTAGCATACGGTTTATCTACCGCAGGTTCTGACTGGCAAGAATGGAAAGTCAGAGATGTTGAAACAGGTATTGACCTCAAAGACCACTTAAATTGGATTAAATTCTCTGGCGCATCGTGGACAACTGATAACAAAGGATTTTTTTACAGTCGTTACGATGAACCGAAGGAAAAAACCAAATTAGAAGATGTCAATTATTACCAAAAGCTTTATTACCACAAGTTAGGAACACCTCAATCAGAAGATTTGCTCATTTACCATCGTCCAGACCAAAAAGAATGGGGATTTAATGGCGGTGTAACGGAAGATGGACGCTACTTGATCATTTCAGTATGGAAAGGAACTGACCCCAGGAATTTGGTTTTCTACAAAGATTTGTCCAATCCAAAAGCGGAAGTTGTAGAACTGATTCAGGAATTCGAGTCAAATTTCAGTTTCATCGATAATGACGGTAGCATTTTCTATTTCCGCACCGATGTAGATGCGCCCAGAGGACGAGTTATTGCCATTGATACCAAAAACACCCCCTCTTCTCTTGGTAAGGAGGGGATGAAAGGGGAGTGGCGAGAAATTCTCCCTCAAGCTGTGGAAACTTTGGAAAGTGTCGGCATAATTAACAACCAATTGGTTGCTGATTATCTCAAAGATGCTTACAGCCAAATTAAGATTTTTAACTTGAACGGGGCATTTGTGCGCGAAGTAGAATTACCTGGGATTGGTTCTGCTGGAGGCTTTGGTGGCAAGCGTTATGATACCGAAACTTTCTATAATTTTACCAGCTTTACTACGCCAGGAACTATCTATCGCTACGACATGGTAAGCGGAAAAAGTGAAGTTTTCCGTCAAGCTAAGGTAGATTTTAACCAGGATAATTACCAGACAAAACAAGTTTTTTATAAAAGCAAAGATGGCACACAAGTGCCGATGTTTATTACCCACAAAAAGGGAATCAAATTAGATGGAAATAATCCAACATTACTATATGGTTATGGGGGTTTCAATATCTCTCTAACGCCCAGTTTTTCCGTCAGTAATTTGGTGTGGATGGAAATGGGCGGTGTTTATGCCATGCCCAATATACGTGGTGGTGGTGAGTATGGGGAAGAATGGCACCAAGCGGGAATGAAACTGAAAAAGCAGAATGTGTTTGATGACTTTATCGCTGCGGCTGAATGGCTGATTGCTAACGGGTATACAAAGCCTGCTAAGTTAGCGATCGCTGGTGGAAGCAACGGGGGACTGCTGGTGGGTGCTTGCATCACTCAACGTCCGGATTTATTTGGTGCTGCTTTACCATCTGTGGGCGTGATGGATATGTTGCGCTTCCATAAATTTACTATTGGCTGGGCTTGGACTTCTGAATATGGCTCACCAGAAAACCAAGAGGATTTCAAAGCACTTTATGCTTATTCACCATTGCACAACCTGAAACCGGGTACAGCTTACCCAGCAACATTAATTACCACAGCCGATCATGACGATCGCGTTGTTCCTGCACATAGTTTCAAATTTGCTGCAGCTTTACAAGCTACTCACACTGGTGATGCGCCAGTGCTAATTAGAATTGAGACAAAAGCGGGACACGGTGCTGGTAAACCCACAACTAAGAGGATTGAGGAAACAGCAGACATTTGGGCTTTTTTGGTGCGTACCTTGGATGTGAAAGTTTAGTTTCACGAAATGAATCCCCATGCGTTGACTCCGGGGAGAGTCAAGACGGGAGAACCTCTATCTAAAGAACGATTTGGCTTCAAAGCCAAATCAAGTAAAAATAGGATGCTAAATAGAGATGGAGATTCTATTCTATGAAACTGAATGATTTGCTGAAACGGGTTTCAACTGTAGGACGCTTTCTGGCTACAACTCTGTTTTGTGTGTCAGCTGTAGCCTTCGTTTGGCAAGGTGCGTTTTTCTCGAACAGCGCAGCAATGGCTAATCCTACTGCAACCTTAATCGCGGAGGCAGACATTAGCTCACAGGTTAAAGATAACCTCAACAAAGGTGCTAAATTATCTAAGGATTTCATCGAAGATACGAAAGAGCGCGTTGAGCGAACTGCAAATAAAAATGCCGACCGAGTTGAGCAAGCAACAGATGACAATGGAAGTCCTGTTGAGCGCAAAGCAAACAGAGATGAGGCTCGAATTTACAAAAGAGCAGAGGAAGATGCAGCTCGGACTAAGGAGCAAGTAGATAGGTCAAAGAATGCTGTTGAAAGCGCTATTGATACAATCAAGGATGTTTTTAGCAACTAGAGAATAGATAGGCGTTGCCATAGTCAGCAGACAGAAAACAACGCGCCTACGCATAAAATAACCCCCTCTCCGCTGGCGGTGAGTCCAGCGCTGTAGGCGGGTTTCCCGCCGTAGGCGACTGACGTAAGCGCTTTGCGCACGCCAAGGGCGAACGCGTAGCGTGCCGAAGGCATACCCGGAGGGAGAGGGGGTAGGGGGGTGAGGTTCTTAAAAGAACCAACCGTATGGGTGCAAACCTTTACTCAAGTAAATCTCGTAAGTCTTGAATTACTAAATCAGGAGTTGGAATATTTGAAGAAAGTTTTTTATTATCTGAATTAATCCATATTGCAGATAAACCTACTTTCTTTGCTCCTGTAATATCAAACAGCAAATTATCCCCTACAAATACAATTTTGGATTCAGACACTTCCATCAGTTCTATCGCTTTTTGAAAGATTAAAGGCGAAGGTTTGATAATGCCATAATCAGAAGAAAATATAATCGTTTTAAATAAATCAGTAATTCCTACTCTGTGAAATTCCTTGAGGCAGAATTCGCTTTTGCACCAAATATTTGATACAACACCCAATTTATGAGTTTTTCTCAGTTGTACAATGGTTTCTACGTAACTATCTGGAATTATGCCTATTTCGTGAATTGCAAAAACTTCCTCTAACAAATCAATTTCATGATCAGGTAAGTTGTTCTCTTGAATAACTTTAACAAAATAGTTTTTAACGGGTGGGAAGCATTCATAGTATTTTGGATTTTCATAATCCTTGCCCATCTGATTAAATACGTCAGAAATTATTGATTTAACTTGGGCGTTGTTAAATACAGTTCCATTTATTTCACGATATGTTTTGCCAAAATCCTCTAAGTCAGAAAATCGGTCACAATCGAACATGAAAGTGTTTCCCATGTCGAGGAGGATGGCATCAAATTTATCGAGAAAACGCATTTTCTTCTATATTGCAGTTATACCAATTTGAAAAAAGAATGCAACACATGGACAAGACCCCTCCCCAACCCTCCCCTTGGGAAGGGGAGGGTGCCGTCAGGCGGATGGGGTATCTGTCGCAAACATTTTTTGAATCGGTATTAGATAAAAATTACGGGTCGTTACTATTAATAACCCCCTCTCCGCTGGTGGTGAGTCCAGCGCTGTAGGCGGGTTTCCCGCCGTAGGCGACTGGCGAACCCGGAGGGAGAGGGGGTAGGGGGTGAGGTTCTTAAAAGAACCAACCGTATGAGTGCAAACCCTTACCCAACAAATTAACCCCCAGATAGCAAATCCAAACAACAACAAAGCCACTAGCGGCTAAAATTGCCGGACGACGCCCTTGCCAACCGCGAGTGATCCGGGAGTGAAGATAAGCAGCAAAAACTAACCAAGTAATTAATGCCCAAGTTTCCTTGGGATCCCAACTCCAGTAAGATCCCCATGCTTCGTTCGCCCAAACAGCACCAGCAATAATACCAATAGTCAGCAGGGGAAAACCCAACCCGATGATACGATAGCTGATGTTGTCTAGGGTTTCCGCAAGGCTGAGACGCTGAGGTGAAAGGGGTTCCGCTGTTGCTACGGCTTGAGACTGAGGGACAGTGACTAAATCCAAAACAGCAGTTTTGCCGTTGCTATTGCTTTCACGACGAACGACTCCGTTATTGTCAGCAGCAACTGCTTGTGTTTGAGATTCTGTTTGAGAAACTAGTTCACCCGCTTTGTGCAAGCGATAGCCATTGCTGCGATATCCACCAGTACCGACAGAACTCCCTTGTAATTGGATGTCTTGAGCGCGAGTCACAATCAAAAAGGCGATCGCCACGAGCGAACCCACCATCAAAGCCGCGTAACTCAACATCATCACGCTGACGTGCATCATCAGCCAATTGGATTTCAGCGCAGGTACTAGAGGTTCTGCGACTTGCATTTCTGATGGCAAGGTGAGGGTGGCAAAAGCGGTGATCCCCATAGCTACAGGTGCTGTCACGACTCCTACCAAGCGGCTACGGCTCGTGTTTTCGGCAATCAGATGGACAGTCGTTATTCCCCAAGTTAAGAAAAATAAAGATTCATACAAATTACTTAAAGGAAAATACCCAGCCTCCAGCCATCTTGCCCCTAGTAGGGTCGCTATGCACAAATTAGCGATCGCCATGCCTGCTGTCCCTACAGCAGTTGCAGGCAAATTTAGAAAAGCCGCCCCACCCCAATAAACCAGCATTGTGACAAATAGAACTGCAAACGAGGCATTGTCTAGCCAGTTCTGGAGTGCAATTAAATTCATAAATAACGTTATCTCCACTCAATATAGTATTGATTCTGATTGTTACGATCCTATCTGTTTTGAGGAGGTTAGAAATGTTAATCAATCATGAATGCTGAAATTTTCATCATTATTTATTTTGCTGGACTTGGTAAAGGGTCTGGTTTTCCAGCTTTTTTAAGTGATACAAAAATATCGTAGCGAGTACTGCGGCTATCACTGACAGCTGCTGTCACTCCTGCTGAGCGTGTTGCCTCTAACAAAGCTCGTTGATTAGGCACAAAGCTCGCTAAGGGAAAATACTTACCTGTCCTTTCCACATCTAAGAACAACTGACCATTTGTGGGATTGGGTTCGCTTGGTACTGTATTTTGGAATAAGGCAGTGTTAGCTAAAGTGTTATTCTGTCTAGGAATAACTCTATCATTCACAGGCGCTCCAACCGTTAAGAAAGCCACATCTCCATCCAACCAACCATGAGTGGCTGTTAATGTTCCAAAAGGTCCGATCCAGTTGACAACAGGTTTCCCATCAACTGTCGTATATTTTACCTGAAACTGGTATTGATTTTTCATGACTTCATCGAGCTGTTTTAAGGCTATTTCAGCACGGGAACGATTGCTTGCCTGTACCATGAAAACCAAAGCTGCACGAAAATTTTCTGGCAAACCTTCTTTGGGAGTATTGGGAATCACAGAGACAGAAAACTCTCCTCCCATCCAGTTCAGCAAATCCTGATCTAAATCGAGAGTTGTCAGAGATTTCACACCATTTCGCAGTTGTTCTGGTATGACTGGCGAGTAGGGATTTCTTTGGGAAGTTAAAACATAGTCTGCCCACAACTGTTGTAAGTTCCCGCCAGACAGCATCATCAAAGTCTCTGCAGGCAAGCGGTTTTGCATTTTTCCGGCTTTGTTTTCCACTGCGAGTACCCGCTGACTATTAGGATTTAGCCAAGAAACGCTCTTCAACCGGATTCCTTGTGACTCCAGAGTCATTGTCCCTGCTAAACCTTGGTTATTCTGAAGTTGACTCAAAACTTGAGCAGGCAAAGGACGGTTTGGAGATGCAGTAGCTATCTTAGCAGAGTAAGGCACATTCACGTAGAACTGAGCAAAGGGTCCGGATATGGCAATTTTTGGGAAATTTTCGGCAAAACCCGCACTTGTAGCTAGGGATGCTTTACCTTTGTAGGCGTCAATCGCTTGTTCTGTCGTTTTGGGATTATCAGTGATCAGTAGAAAACGCCCATCTAGTAGGGCTGCTGAGAATTTTTCTCCTACTTGTCCTTGAGTTTCTTTGATCGGAATATTCTGATAGGTGCGGTCAATCCATTTGCCATCTTTAACTGCTTTAGGTTGTGCCAAGATGCTGCTAGCTCTTTGTAAATTTTTCACTGGCAGAATCATCACCATCGACTGCTCGTTGCTTGTCGCTTCTGCATCGGTAGCAACAGGTTTTGATGTGGTTTTACTCGCGTTTGGGGCAACAATTGCGATGGTGACTTGATCGCCAACCCAAGGACTGATATCTTTCTGGAAGTCATAGCCATGATTCGTCAGGAAGCGATCGCGCAACTGCACTAAATTTTTATCGAGTTCTGCTTGAGTTTCTTTTGTCCCAAACTCTCGTAATTTCTCCCATTGCCCTGGATCGGTAGTTAGGGAAACTGCAACTAGAGCATTTTGGGGAATAATATTTGCGCCTGGTAATAAATCTCTAGAAAAGAGGTTTCCCTGAGTGAACAGCCAGTAAAGCCCACTCCCCGCACCAATCAATAATCCAGCGAACGAGAGCGTCAGTACCAAAGACGGTTTCTTTCTTTTCCTCATCGAACTAGACACAAGGGGCAGTGCCATTGAAACCAATACCTCATACTTGCGTGCATCATAATTGCTTGTTGGCATTAACCAAAAGGTTTCCTGATATCTAGGGTTGCTTTTTACATTTTTTTCTTTACCCTAGACTGCGACGCCCTTCGGTAATTAACCTACCACTTTTTCTAAGTTTGCTACTACGTAGGCTCTTTTAAGATGATGGTTGAAATGTAGCTAAAATTAACAAAACTTTCCCAATCAATACAGCATCATACCACAGACTACCTAAGTACATTTTTTTTAAGATAGGGTAAATCTTTACATTATGCAATGCTTTACTCTGATTCCTCAAGCACGGCATTGAGAATGTAAATAATCATTTTTTATTTGAAATCTAAAATTACTTAATAAAAGTTTAAAAATATTTGATCTAGGGACTTCCAATTAAAAAAATCTCCAATTTGTAGTGACAGAAACAATGCTGGGTTACGCCGCAATGCAAGTCCTGAATGTAAAACCTCAAGTGTCGTGCGCCTAACCCACGCTACATAATGGATAATTTATTTTTTGGTACTCCCCTATAGAATAGGACTTACGCATTGACAGAAAGTTGACCATGTGAGTTCAAGCCCACCTTCTCAAAAATGTTTAAAAGTATAAGTGTTAAGGTCGCACAAGGCTTGTGATGGCTTGGTAGTCGTTCCGATAGTCCGAACCCCAGATAGAGCAACATAGGTATTATCCATCTTTAAAAGCGCTGATCATTAGCGATTGCCCCTTGGGCACTGCGCTGGGCGCAATCGGCTGATTGGAGAGTTGTGTCCCCATCTTGCCTTCTTTTTCCGTTAACACACGTTTTATTCAATTTGTCAATGCGTAAGTTCTAACAAAAACTCTTCTTGACGGTAAAAAATTTAGAACTCAGAAGCGGTCTTGAAAATATAGCGTCACAGACCTTCTAAGTTCGCAAATGTGGGACTAAACCTTACCATTGGTAGAATTTAGCTGCATAGACCCGAGATATTTTGTTAAATAGGGCGAAAAAACCTCGTAAATTAACGTCAGCGGCTGTCCATGATGCCAAAACAAGTAGTGGCGGCCCCAAAAAGGTCCAGTTTCATCAAAGCCTGACTCCAAAGCATTCGATTCACCGTAATAAATCCCCTGAACATCGCGATACAGCTCTGTACGCAAACGAGCTAAACTTGCCCAAATAGGTAACGAACGGTTTTGCAAATACTCATCTACGTGAGATGCTTCCCACCATGAAGTCGCATACGCCAATCGTTGCCCAGAGGCGGTACGCAACCACACCTGTCGCCGCAGTCGTGGTCCTGGTACTGCTTGGATCAGTTCAGGCGCACTATCCAAGTCCAAGCCAATCAATGACATATCGATGACATCCACTTCTGTACGCTCGCCTGTCAGCAGTTGTAAGTGCCTTGTTGGGGAGCCGTCACCTAAGAGGAGTAATTGCCAAGTCGGTGCCAGCTGAGTGTGTGGCAAACCTTGTTGAATGACTTCCTCCCCGCCTTGCCAAATCGGACTCAGGCGATGCCATCCCGTAGGTAATGTTAAGTTGTTTGTCGGCGTAAAAGTCGCAGTCAAGGTTCTTTACAAAACTTCATTTATCTCTATAAAAGCACAACTGAAGCTCTGAGTGCGAAAGAAAGTTCTGAGCGCTAAATCCTAAGCCCT
This sequence comes from Kalymmatonema hyalinum WJT4-NPBG1, assembly GCA_019359075.1. Taxonomy (GTDB): domain Bacteria; phylum Cyanobacteriota; class Cyanobacteriia; order Cyanobacteriales; family Nostocaceae; genus Kalymmatonema; species Kalymmatonema hyalinum. The sequence goes on along the minus strand of JAHHIB010000003.1, from coordinate 100,529 downwards.
AAGTGACAGACAATTTGATGTAAGTCATCTTGCCTGAATTTGTCAAATCCTACTGCTCAGTTGGTACTTAGGACTCATCACTAAAAAATGCGGATGGCGAGACTCGAACTCGCAAGGCAAAGCCACACGCCCCTCAAACGTGCGCGTATACCAATTCCGCCACATCCGCAAGGTTTCTCTGAATATAAAATATAGCATAACAGAAAGAATTATAGTAACTGATACCCAAGTTACAGAAAAAATAAGTGCAGGAATTCACAAATATTTCAGGTGGGTATACTCGACGGACACAAATGTAGTAGCTGCACACGTGATATGAAAAAGGGGTATAGCCAATTTCCTTTGCAACGCAATTCGCGCCTGCAAAGGAAATTAGGTCTATCGTGAAGCGCACCGTATGCATGAAAATGCCAAAGTCGGGAAACTAACTCCGGACTAGCAACATTGCTGCTGCTAGTGTAGTTAATACCTGTAGAGGCAAGCAGCGAAATCCTTCCTTATATTTAGGAAGAGTGTTGGGATCCAGTCAGAATTTGAAATGAGGCTCTGCGTAATTTCAATTTTGACGGTAGAAAATGTCAATCTACTGGACTGATATCAAAGCTAGAAGATGAAGTTTGACAAAATATTAATTGCTAATCGGGGAGAAATCGCGCTTCGCATTCTCCGCGCCTGTGAAGAAATGGGGATTGCAACGGTTGCGGTACATTCCACCGTTGACCGTAATGCTCTGCACGTCCAACTTGCCGATGAAGCTGTTTGCATTGGCGAAGCTGCTAGCAGTAAAAGTTATTTGAATATTCCCAATATTATTGCAGCGGCATTGACACGTAATGCCAGCGCCATTCATCCTGGGTATGGCTTTTTGGCAGAAAATGCTCGGTTTGCAGAAATCTGTGCTGACCATCATATTGCTTTTATCGGTCCATCTCCGGAAGCGATTCGGCTGATGGGAGATAAATCTACGGCAAAAGAAACCATGCAAAAAGCTGGGGTTCCCACGGTACCAGGTAGTGATGGGTTGGTAGAATCGGAGCAAGAAGGTTTGGCGATCGCCCAAAAAATTGGCTACCCAGTGATGGTTAAAGCCACAGCTGGCGGTGGCGGGCGGGGTATGCGCTTAGTACGTTCTGAAAACGAGTTCGTCAAATCCTTCCAAGCAGCCCAAGGTGAAGCGGGAGCAGCATTTGGTAATTCTGGGGTTTATCTGGAAAAATTTATTGAGCGTCCCCGCCATATCGAATTTCAAATCTTGGCTGATAACTACGGAAACGTCATCCACCTAGGGGAACGGGATTGTTCTATTCAACGCCGCAACCAGAAACTTCTAGAAGAAGCCCCTAGCCCGGCTTTAGATCCTGACTTGCGAGAGAAAATGGGACAAGCTGCCGTCAAAGCAGCCCAGTTTATCAACTACAGTGGGGCAGGTACCATTGAGTTTCTCTTGGATAAATCCGGTCAATTCTACTTTATGGAAATGAACACCCGGATTCAAGTCGAGCATCCAGTAACGGAGATGATTACTGGGATAGATTTGGTTGCCGAACAAATCCTGATTGCCCAAGGGGAAAAACTCAAGCTGACACAAGAGCAAGTCGTCTTGCGAGGTCATGCGATCGAATGCCGTATTAATGCGGAAGATCCTGAGAGTGACTTTCGACCCTCCGCTGGACGTATCAGTGGTTACCTCCCCCCTGGAGGTTTCGGAGTCCGCATCGACTCCCATGTTTACACCGATTATCAAATTCCGCCTTACTACGACTCACTCATCGGTAAGTTAATAGTTTGGGGACCAGACCGCCCCACTGCTATTAACCGCATGAAACGAGCACTGCGAGAATGTGCCATCACAGGACTACCCACGACTATTGGATTTCATCAAAAGATTATGGAACACCCGCAGTTTTTGCAAGGTCAAGTCTACACTAATTTCGTACAGGAGATGAAAACTCTAGTGCAGTAGCATCGGGGATTAGGGACTGAGAACTAAGCAATACTCGCGAGCATCCCCAATCCCTAATCCCTAAATTCTACTAAACGCGAGACAGCATGGTCAGCAGTCCTTGCTGACCTAGGAGAATTTCCCGTAAAAGACTGAAGATACCAACCCAAATGATTGGGGTAATGTCCACCCCGCCTATAGGTGCTACTATCTTTCGCAACGGCACTAGAAAGGGTTCAGTAGGCCAAGCTACGAGATTAAAAGGCAAACGATTCAAATCAACTTGGGGATACCAAGTTAAAATAATCCGGAAAATAAACAAAAATGTCATCAGTCCCAACACTGGACCGAGAATCCAAGCGGCAAGGTTAGCACCAGTCATGATTTAAGCTTGACTTTTCTGTGTGAATAAAGCAGACAGAGAATAAAATTTAAGCTTTGTAAAGCCTTTCTCTAATTGTAACCAAAACCTGCTACACAAAAGAGAATAGCGAATACTGGTTGTCAGTTGTTAGTTGTTTCGTTGTTTAGTTCTCAAAGTAGCACTAACCCTGAACTACTTCCCACTGCCATAAATGGCTTCTCAAGGGTCGAATAGACTATTAGAATTGTTATAAAGTGTGTAAAAAAAGGTTGAAATCTATGACGCCCTCTTTAGCAAATTTTCTTTGGAGTCTATTTTGGGGAGCAGCAATTGTCGTTATCCCCGCAACAGTAGGATTGATTTTTGTCAGCCAGAAAGATAAAATCGAACGTTAATAAGAGTTGTGTAGAGAAGCGCTGTTTGCAGTGTTTCTACTCTTAAAACTCGGTTTGTGTCGGTGAATTGCTCAATTGCTGACTCTGAGCAATTCATCACAGAAGTATATTTATACTAAGCTGACACACACAGGGTTGTTAGCTTTAGGTCATAATGTAAAGACGCGTAAGCGTTGCTCAACTCTCATGAGAAGCCGCCCTACGGGCGTCTACGTGGAGTTAGGCAACTTCGCGTCTTTAAAGTATATTGTGTCTGATTACAGTAGAGATTCAAATTCTAACTCGCTAACATAGATTCTAATATTGGGTAAACAACAATGCTAATATTTGGGCTGAACTCAGCCAGTGTTCTGGCTCAGGTAAATTTTGGGGCAAACTCAGCCAGTATCCTAGGAATTTTCTTGGCTGTGGCTGGGGCAGCACTCTATTTTCTCCGAACTGTGCGTCCAGAGCTCTCACGCGACCAAGATATCTTTTTTGCCGCTGTGGGCTTACTGTGCGGCTTCATTCTCGTGTTCCAAGGTTGGCGTCTTGACCCGATTCTACAATTTGGTCAGTTGCTTTTGGCAGGCTCAACTATATTTTTTGCGGTTGAAAGTATTCGTCTGCGCGGTATAGCCACTCAGCAAGCCAAGCGCAACACGCCTATTGTGGATGACGAACGAGAGGTCAGCGACAACTATAGGTATAACAAGAAGTACAAGGCAGAGGTAGACGCTGAGTTAGAACCACTACCTTATGATGATGAATACGATGAGCGCCCGGTGCGTGGTCGAATTTCTGGTAGCAGGGATAACCGTTCATCTCGGGATGATTACTACGAAGATGAAACCCCGCGTCGTCCAGAACGTCGCAATGGTAGCGAAAGGCTGACAACAAGCGATAAAACTGACAAAACCCGTCGCCGTAGTTCTGCGCGTTCTGTCCGTCCTTCTGAAAGTTTTGAAGATGAAAATTGGGGTGCTTCCACCAGACCAGTTGATGAGTGGGATAGCTCAACTACCGAAGAAAGACGACCTCCACGTCGTGGTAATAATAGACCAGTGCGTCCGGAAACGCGCGATGAGGATGTTACTCCTAGACCAAGAAAACGCCGTCCACCCACTGAATCAACTCCAAGAAAAGAGCGCGAGGATGATGAGGTTATTTCTACTGAATATGTAGACTACAAACCATTAGACCGCTCAGAGCGTTCGGGTAAGGATCAAGAGAGTTCATCAAATTTTGATGATGATTTGTAAATAAGCTGAGGTGGAGGAGGCGAAAGCGGCGACGGAAAAAGTTGAGGTGAAAAAAATTACACGTAATTTTTGGCTCCAAAGACAAATTCCTTGGGGTCTTAGTTTTACATTGGCAAGTTTACTTGTATCTTGTAGCTACAGCGACATCCCAATTGGACCGACTTCCCTCAACAGCCGCTACACTGAGCAGCAACCAGCCTTGAGTGGGAATGGTCGTTTTTTAGCGTTTGTATCTAATCGTAATGGTAGTCATCTAGTGCTACTGTATGACCTGGAACAGCAGCAGTTTATTGGGACACCTGGCTTAAACCGACCAGAGACAATTGCCGAAAGTCCTAGTCTCAGCTACACCGGACGTTACATTGCTTATATCACCAGCGATCAAGGTAGACCAGTTGTGGCGCTTTATGATCGCGCTACGCAACAGTCACAAATTCTTACCCCTATTTATCCTGCTTGGGTAAGAAATCCCAATATTAGCCCAAATGGACGTTATGTTGTTTTTGAAACTGCTAGCCGTGGTCAGTGGGATATTGAAGTTTTAGACCGGGGACCGAATATTGAGTTAGACATTCCCAACGGCGCAGCAGTGGGTGAATCCCCGTGAGGGGAGATGAGGGGGATGAGGGGGATGAGGGAGCAGGGAAGAAGAATAATTTTTGACTCTTGACTAATGACGAAACGCTTTATTTTTCTACCTATATTTGCCTTAGCTAGTTTGTTAGGTGGCTGTGCTGGGTACCCGCGCCTAGTCAATTATGGATATGATCCGGGGGGTCTGAGTCTGAATAGTTCTGCTTCGGAATTAGATCCCCAAATTTCAAGAAGATATATTGTTTTTGCGAGTGACCGACGAGGGAGCCAAGATATTTATATGTTTGATACGGTCACTCGTACTTTGGTAGATTTGCCTGGTTTAAATTCTTTTGATACTGTCGCTTCTCATCCTGCTGTTTCTGAAAATGGTCGTTCTATCGTGTTTGTTGGTAGTCGTCAGGGTCGCTCAGCTATTTTCCTTTATGACAGAGAAACACGTCAATTAAGGAATTTGACTGCCAACCTGCAAGCAGAAGTTCGTAATCCAACAATTAGTGCTGATGGCAGTAGGATTGCTTTTGAGTCTAGCGTGAATGGGCAATGGGATATTTTCGTTTATAACCGTTCTGGACAACCGCTGAATGTGCCTCAAGATCCCCGTTGAGGGAGATGAGGCCAATACGGTTCGGATGAGACTTGATCCCCCCAACCCTCTTCTTAAGGGGGGAGTTAACGGGGATCTTTGAGGAAAGAACATGAGGTTCCCGTACGGTATTGCGAGTGGGGAAGATGAGGGGGATGAGGGAGAAATTCCCTGCTCAACAAGAGTTCTCCTGGTTCCCTCAATACTCACTTCTGTCTGTACTCCTAGACTTTATTCTCTTGTTGCTGAACGGCTTCAATGAGCGATCGCACTTGTTGAGTTCCTTGTGAAGGTTCAAACGAAAGTGGGAATTTACTTCGGGCTAGCATTCGCAACCCAAGGGGAACAATACTGAGCAATCCTTTGAGGTCTTTAAAGTAGTTTCCAACGACTTGTAACCCAAATTGACGCTCATCAATCCAGCCGCCTTCTTTGACTAAGTCTATTAATACTTTACGATGGCGAATTGAACGGCTGTCACTTGCTTGTTTGTGATCAAGAATTTCCTGCTTGATTTTGGTGATTTGCTCTAGTGGGGCAACACCCATTGGACATACAGAATTACAGTAAAAACAACGGGTACAACCCCAAACTCCTTTTGTGCCTTCGTTATATTCTTCTAAACGACTTTCGGTTTGGCTATCACGAGAGTCTGCTACCATGCGGTAAGCTTTGGCAAGGGCGTGGGGACCAACAAAGTCTGGGTCAACTTCACGAGCATTGCACTCAGAGTAACAAGCTCCACACATGATACAGTTACCAGTTTCTTCAAGGCGCGATCGCTCTTCGGGTGTTTGTAAAAATTCCCTTTCTGGGACGTTGCGCCCTGCTGTACTCACATAAGGAGCAACCCTCTCAAGATTGTCCCAAAAACTGCTCATATCCACCACTAAATCTTTGACCACAGGCATATTCCCTAGTGGTGCGATCGTTATTTCTGGAATGACATTTGCATGACCTCCTGTTATTTCGGTTTGTTGTAATTTGGCAATTTCACTGCCAACATTTTCCTTACAAGCCAAAGCTGAACGCCCATTGATTCGCATCGCGCAGCTACCACAAATTGTGTTGCGGCAATTTTTGCGAAACGCCAATGTTCCGTCTTGCTCCCACTTAATACGATTGAGACAATCTAGAATTGTATTTCCCGCTTCGGTATCCAAAAGGTAAGTTTGCACAACCGGAGAGGAATTTTCTTGCTGCCGTATGACCTTAAAAACAACTTCCATTGCCACCTACCAAAGTCTTGAAATTGCTATACCTATCTATAAAATTATTCCCACACATCGGTCGCGCACCAACACGTGAACTATACTCCTGTTGCCCTTAATTCGCTCGCTAGCTGTTAATAGGCTGATGATTAAACGACTCATTCTAGTTTAAGGATAATCATGAAAATCTTAATTGTATCAGCACCGAATGGGTTTGGCACCAAATGTGTCAACACGCTCAGCTAAAAAAAAGTAATCCCTGCTTGACAATTCATTCATGTGTTTGGGTTCATGGAGAAGGCGAGTAAGAAAGAGGGACAGGGGAAATGGGGCTTAAGTTCATCCTTTAACTGAAAATCTCGAAATTGAATGCTCCTTAGGTTATAACTGTATCTTGATGTCAATACGAGTGAAAGACCCACTGATTGAAAAAATCGCGTATGGCAGTCGTGAAGCGCCAATTTTTTGGTTATATAGAATTGTTAAAGCTCTTAATGAACATCTTGACCTCTTAATCAAGAAACTCTTGGTTGTAACTCACTCCTTAAAACTGGTTGTCTAAATTAAATTAATTTTTATAAAAGCCTGACCGTAATACTCATCCCAAGGATAGGGATTTACATAAAAGTGTATCAGCAAGTTTAATTCAAAATTAAACAGCAATTTTGCTATTATTAAACCATGCTACTATTTAATATAAAATTATGAGGCAACAAAACCAGTATCAATCGCCGTGTAAGGGCGGCTGTTACTGCTTTGTTTCTTTGTAATAAAGTAGAGGTAAGAAATTTCTGGTCTCTACTGGCAGGATAAAAGGTTGTATGTCGGCACAACCCTATGAAAATACTATGCTGTCTTATGCTTCTTGAGTATCAGTGGGCAAAACCACACGACTCAAGGTTAATAAAGACAGAGTTAGGAAAGTAAAAAGCCTGCAATTTGTTGAGTCTACGACTTGTTTCTAGTCGTAGAACTTAACGGCACAAAAGCGGGATGAAAATCCTCTGCGCGTTTTGCCTCCGCCATTTGTAAAGGTTGCTCAAAGTTGTACCACTCTGTAGTGCCAAAAAAGAGAATTATCTCATTTCAAATGGCAAATAATGGTTAAAAATGCCGTAAAATTAGCAAAATTAATGCCTGTGACAACTATACCTTAATCTGTTGTGGGCATCCATAAGAGATTCTCTTGTGGCTCTTGTATATGGAGGAATTAGCCCTTCATTTTAGAGTCTTAGGTAACTTTGTGCAGATGTCAAAAAGCCCATTCCTGGCAAAAGACGGCTTGTTTATTAGTTTGGAGAAAGTGAGGATATTTGAAGCGTAATGACTGAAACTGCCACCGCACCATTAACTGGAAAAGCACTGCTAGCTAAAGTAAAAGAACTTTCTACTTTACCACGCCGAGAAAGAGCGAAGCAGTGTGGTTACTATACAGTTACTAAAAATAACCAAGTTCGTGTCAATCTTACTGATTTTTATGATGCTTTGCTGTCGGCTAGAGGAATTCCTCTAAGTCCAGAAGCACCTAAAGATGGTCGTGGACGTGAACCGACTTACAGGGTAAGCGTACATCAAAACGGTCAAATTGTTATTGGTGCGACTTACACCAAAGCTATGGGCTTAAAGCCTGGTGATGAGTTTGAAATTAAGCTGGGTTACAAGCATATTCACTTAATTCAAGTTGATAGTGATAAAAAGCTACTCCAGCACGATGAAGATGCAGAAATCTATGAGGATGAAGACCTCGAAGACGAAGACCTAGAAGACGAAGACGAAGAAGACGACGAGTAAAGTTTTCTTATAGTAGAGACAAGTTTAAGGCAAAAGTTTTATAACTTGTCTCTACAGCTACACAGAAAGCTTTAAAATTTGTTGCAACTTAAAAATACGATCAGACTTCTTGCAGAATTTAAGCACTTTGGCAAAGGCTTGATTGAAAATAAAGAAAAGTGATTCATAAATCATACTTGAGGCAGTTGCAAAAGCAGGATAACATTGCTATTCCTGTTTGAAAACTGCTCTAAATCAAGAAAGCTTTTCTCTTGCCAAGCTAAAAATTATTATGCAAAAAGTGTATCGTGTTTTTTTCGCTGATTTTATAGCGTTATTTGAGCTATCACCCGACTTGTTACTGTCATCTTTAAAAGATGCACCAGTATTGTTTGTTGTGATAGCTTTTTTTATTGTTTGGGTGGGTTGCTGGTTGCCTATAGCAGCACTCATAGCATTTGCCTTTAAGTGGCAACTCTCTAAAGGTTTGCAGCCAGAACAAAAGTTACCTTTAGTCGTATCTCTCTACCTGTTAGCACCTTTTGTTTTATGGGGAGCTAGTTGGCTGACCAATACACCTTTATTAGATTACGGCTTTATTGGAAACATTTCAACTCTATATTCTTTGGGATTCGGTTTAGCTTTGGGAGTGTTGAGTATAGCAGTGGTATTTTCTGGGCAATTGTGGCTAGGATGGTGCACTTTTCAATGGTCGAATTTCAAGCTTGTGCGAGGTGTGTTGTTACCTATTTTATTAGTGGCGTTATTTGTAGGTGGTATTGAAGAGTTAGTTTTTCGCGGTTTTCTGTTTACAGAATTACAGAAGGATTACTCTGTATGGGTAGCAGCACTCATTTCTAGCTCGATTTTTGCGTTACTACACTTGGTTTGGGAGCAAAGAGAAACGACACCACAATTACCTGGACTCTGGTTCATGGGAATGGTGTTGGTACTAGCACGATTTGTCGATGGGGGTAGTCTAGGCTTAGCTTGGGGACTGCATGCTGGATGGGTATGGGCGATCGCCACTTTAGACACAGCGCAGCTGATTGATTACACAGGTAAAGTCTCAGACTGGGTGACAGGTAAGAATAAAAAACCTCTTGCTGGTGTAGCGGGAATTGTTTGTTTACTGTTCACTGTGGGGATTTTTTGGGTTTTTTCTGGGAATATTTAATGCGCGCCCATTGACGAAGGTGCAAAAAAAACCAGTAGTCAGAGGGTGAGGTAAACAACTCAGAACATCTTGGTTTCCCAAATATTTGCCGAAAAAATCTGGGATGGTTTGACTTCAGTGAGTAGATTAGTGTATCTCTCCCCAAAAGGGATGTCACCAAGCACTTTCAATAAGTCAAGAGGACAGGGCGTGACAAATCAAACTTTTGCTCATGGTTATGCATTACTCATCGGTGTTGGTGCTGATTTACCCATCACCGTCAAAGATGCTACTGCCCTACGAGATGTTTTAATTAACCCTAATCGAGCCGCCTATCCACTAAACCAAGTCAACTTGCTAACCGAGACTGCTGCAACTCGGCAAGAGATTCTTAAGGCTTTTGACCAGCTTATCGGACAGGTAAACCAAGATCCTGATGCAACAGTAATTATTTACTACTCTGGTCATGGTGGACGGATTAAGCGTACAAATGAATACTTCTTAGTGCCTTATGGCTACGATCCCAGCCAACGTGCAGACACTGCCATATCAGGATTGGAGTTTACCCAAAAAATTGAAGCGATTAAAGCACGTAAGCTCGTCGTTTTGCTAGATTGTTGTCATGCAGGAGGGGTTCCTGCACTCAAGGAAGCTGAAGAAACTTTTATCAAATCACCTGTACCACCTGACCTGTTAAATATGCTGGGAACAGGAAGTGGTCGAGTTGTCGTTGCTTCATCGCGGGAAGACGAATATTCCTACACAAGTCAGCCCTACAGTGCTTTTACGGATTGCTTGTTGGAAGCTTTAGAAGGCAAAGCAACCGTGAATAAAGAGAATAAAGATGGCTATGCTCGTATTCTTGACGTTATGATTTATTTGTTCGACCAAGTGCCCAAGCGGGCTTCGGGACCACAGCATCCATTCGTTAATAAAGTGCTTGATTTGGGTGATAATTTTCCACTTTGCTACTACGCAGGTGGAAGTAAATTTTTACCTGGAGAAATAGCAGTGACTGAGGTTAACCTTACTACCAGTGGCTTGACTGCTGGACAAAAGCGACGATTAGCGCACAGACAAGACACGCTGCAGGCAGAATGGGATCTCCGTAGTGAGAAGGTGAAGCGAATGCGGGCTGTCCTGGCTATTGAGACTGGCACGGCTGTTAGGTTTCAATTAGAAAAGCAGCTTTTGGATGAAGAGGCTCAACTAGCGCGTCTCGGTGATGAGTTGGATGAAATTGAACAGGCGTTGCAGTAATTGAGAAAGCTGGGGCTGAATAGAGATGTCATCCGTCAAAGCTCTAATAAATAAAATTAGGGTGAGCGTTGGTTTAATATAATTAATTACTATTGATGTCCTCAGTTCGGCATTTACAGCAAAGACTGAAAGAACTTCAGCAACAGTACGATCTGCTCAGCGAAAAGATACGACGTTTGCGGGCTGATTCTGCTATCCAGGCAGGTACTTTAGTAGCTTATCAGCTAGAAAAGGAGATTGAGCGGGTTGAGGCAGAACGCGATCGCCTGCTCAAACAAATTCAAACTATTGAAAGGTCTTTAGATAATGAGCGAATACACGGTGAACTGTTCCGCCTGAATTATGTCCAGCAGGTACGGCTATTTCGAGAATTTATTGAAGAAAAGCGAATAGGAGCTTTTTTAGTTCATGGTTTGCCGGAACATGGTCAAATCTTTCTGCTGAAGCGCTTGTTACAGGCAATTCCAGAAAGTACCGTAACTCCCCCAATCCAGTTTTATCTCTCCCGTAGGGCATTGAGAACAGACATTGCTGCTCTGTGGCGAGAGCTAGGTCGTCAAATGGGAGTACAAAACTTCTCATCCCATGAAGAAATTGCTAAGAATGCAGTAGCTCAATTGCAAACCCAGCACATCATCCTGGTTTTTCATGACTTTGACTGCATTGACGAAGACTATCTGCATGAACTCATCCGCGACTTCTGGCTACCGTTGGTAAACTCAACTCAACAGACAATCCACCCAACCAACGAGTTTTTTCTCCTAATGTTTTTAGTTGACCATGAAGGTTGTGTCACCAACTGGAATATCCAATTTGCAGACCAGTTCGATCCGGTTTGGGAACCCTGTATCCCCATCAGGTTGCCAATTATAGATCGCCTATCTGACCGAGTGTTGGCAAATTGGATGGAAAATGCAATTGATGCATTGCCAATTAAGGTCACTAAAAAAATTGACTATACAGTTCAAATTGTTTTGGAAAAGAGTGAAGGAGTTCCAGAGCGTGTGTTTGCGTGGCTTACGAACTGGGTTTGCCTTATGAAGCTTGGTACGTCAAATCTACTAGTCGGCCACGGGATGGGCTGTAGACCTATGATGCGCTTGGGCGGTTGCCGGATGCTCAACTTGCTGCGTCGCAAATTGATGATGAAGCCGCAATCCGGGCGAAAAATGCGGATGCTTACGTAGAGTGGGGACCCTTAGGGCGTGCTTTTCGCAGTGACTTACCCAGTGTTGTGTTAATTGATGAAATCGATAAGGTGCTAACTTCACACTTTGTCATGAAACTAGGGCGATCGCCCAAACCAAGAAAGCAATCATTCAATAAAATTTCTGTGGTTGAATGGTTGAGAAATAACTCAAGTGGCGATCGCGCAATGACTAATGACTACCCACCAAAACCAGGAACTAACCGCTTGAGGGCGCGACCAGTCACCTCGCTGTAGCGCAGTTCACCACACAAAAGTTTGCCCATAATTTGGACAGCAGAGGGGCGCTTAACACCCACTTTGTAACCAACACCAGGGAAACGGTAAAACGCCCCAGCTAATTTTTGCGCCCAAGACATATCACTACCCCATTCTTCGTTAATTATCTCGGAGTATTTTTCCAAGGCGTTGATATCGCCACCCAAGGCTTGGTCGATCGCTTCTGCTGCTTTCATACCGCTAAAAATTGAGGGGCGAATACCTTCTGCTGTGAAAGGATCAACGACACAAGCAGCTTCCCCAGCTAAAACCGCATTTTCAGTATGCAGCTTTTGATTACCATTCCACAAGCACAAAGCATGACCATACTGCTTGCAGATTTTGATATCCACACCAAACAAGCCGCCATATTCGTTCAAAATGCTCTTGAAATCTTGAGCCTCACCACCGCCCAGAAATCTGCCAATTCCAATAGAATATCCATCTGCTTTAGGAAAGTTCCACAGATACCCGTTTTTGATCATGCCAAACTCAAAATGGGCAATGTTACCGTTTTCTACTTTGGCTGATGCTTCTGCTTCTAAGGCTGCTGCTAGAAGGCGTTTGCGGTCTTTGAAGCCTAGGAATTTTGCCATTGGTCCTTTTGCACCATCAGCAGCAATTAAGTAACGTCCACTGACAGATCCATTTGCCGTATTGACTTGCCAAGAGTCACCTTTAAATTCAATGCTTGTGACTGCTGTATTATCTTTGAGTTCAGCGCCTTGCTTTTGCGCTTGCTGAATCAGGAAATGGTCAAATACATCGCGCCTAACCATCCAAACTGGTTCAGGAGTTTTTAGTTCCGCCTCCACAGGTTCGCCCATTTTCCAGGTACAGCGAATTGTGTCTGCTTTGCTTGAAATTGCAGGGCTAAAGTCAAAGTCAAACCATTGGGCGATCGCTGGCGACACTCCACCCCCACAGGGTTTATATCTTGGCAGGGTTTCTTTTTCTAAGACTAATACTGAGCGTCCCCGCTTGGCTAAATGATATGCGGCTGTTCCACCAGCTGGTCCCGCGCCGACGATAATACAGTCGTACATATGGCTCTTGTCTTTGCTCCTGTATCTGTTAGTTGTCCCGTTTCTGTTTTTACTTTCTAAATAGGCACTCTGACGAAACTTTGATTAATTTTCGTAGTTTGCTGTTCAAAATGGTATATATCTTGGTTTGGCTTGTCTAAATCTTTATTCTTTATAAACTATGCTTCATCCGTAAATATTACTATGTATGATCACTCTTTTTATTTATTTTTCTTAATTACGGCTATGGTATTATAGCAGTCCTATTTGATTTTTGAGAAATGAAGTGCAGAGGACAAAAGAGGTTCCAGACCAAGAAAATTAGAGAATTTCACGACTGATTTAGGATGGCTGTATTATTTTTAGGTTAATATTATCTGCATATTTTTTGGTGATTTAAACACATTTTTTGCTATTACATAATTTGTCTCTTTTTTGTCAACTTATACGAAAATAAATTCATTTGCTTCACTGTTATAGCAATCCTAAATCATAAGCCCTACGGGCACGCACTCTCGGCGTGTAAGCTCCTCTGATAGGAGGCACGTGAACAACAAGATTCCCGACTTCTTTAAGAAGTCGGGAATCTGAGTATGCGCGATTTATGCGATCGCGCAGGCACTTTCACACAAATCAAATAAGATTAATATAACAACTTTCTCACCAATTCTTTATCTTTCTTCATTAACTTTTAGCAAATATTTTAGAAATGAAATGTTTCAGCGCCAATTTTGAAAAAGTTTATATTATGCATTTACACAAATAGTCAAAAAGCAAGTTTCTACCTCTACAAAATATTTTGAGGTAGTACATGATCATTTATTTATGTGCTGCAAAAACTGTGAGATGCACTGACGCGGTTTTTACTGGACTTGAAGAAGACCAGACGTAGTGACACTGCTGATAAGGTGGAGATAACTAGATGAGGTGACACGGAGAATCTTTGATAAAAAATTTCCCTGTGTCTGGTATGTCCCCTTGTCCTTGTATCCTCTTCACCTTATGCTCATGTCTCCTTGTCCTTGAAAACCGCGTCTCCCTGATAAGCATTTTTCTGTGTTCTTTCTAGACGGTTGTGATGTCTTTTTCTTTTTCTGCCAATAATTCGTCTATTCTGGTGGTGTACTTGTTGGTCAATTTTTGCAGTTTGTCTTGCTGATCGCGTGCTTCATCCTCTGGGATTTCGGCATTTTTTTCCAGTTTGCGAATTGTATCTAAAGCATCGCGGCGGATATTGCGAATGGCAACGCGTCCTTCTTCGGCATACTTGGCGGCGATTTTGACTAATTCTTTACGGCGATCGCTCGTCAACTGCGGAATGTTTAGCCGAATTAAGGAACCATCGTTGTTGGGTGTTAAACCCACATCCGACATGGAAATTGCCTTTTCAATCAGGTTTAAAGTATTGCGATCATAAGGCTGAATCAGAATTGTTGTGGAATCTGGCGTACTGATGTTTGCCAGTGATTTTAAGGGCGTTGGCGAACCGTAGTAGTCCACCGTGATTTTATCCAATAAACTCGCATTAGCGCGACCAGTGCGAATCGTGTTAAAAGCTCGTTGAGTCGATTCAACGGTCTTTTGCATCGTACTCTCAGCTTCAGCTAATTTCACAAGAACCTCCCACAAGCGTCCCGATCGATTCTCCCATGACTGCTCGGCGGATGTTACCCCGCACAGTTAAGTCAAATATAAGAATAGGGATATTATTCTCCTTACACAAGGCTATCGCGGTACTGTCCATTACTCGCAAATCTTTTGCCAAAACATGCCCATATGTTAAGCTATTGTAACGTTTGGCGTCTGGGTAGATGTGGGGGTCAGCATCATAAACCCCGTCTACCTTAGTGGCTTTAAAAATCACGTCAGCTTCAATTTCTGCTGCTCTCAATGCCGCAGTCGTATCGGTGGTGAAAAAGGGATTTCCAGAACCAGCACCAAAAATAACCACCCGCCCTTTTTCTAAGTGGCGGATGGCACGACGACGGATATAGGGTTCGGCGACTTCTTGCATAGAGATCGCGGTTTGTACCCGCGTCTGTACCCCGATTCGTTCCAGCGAATCTTGCAATGTCATAGCATTCATCACCGTGGCAATCATTCCGATGTAGTCAGCGGTTGCTCGATCCATCCCCGCAGACGCCGCCTTGACGCCACGAAAAATATTTCCGCCTCCAACGACGATGGCGATCTGAACGCCAGTTGATACCACCTCTGCTACTTCTTCGGCTATTTCCTTGACCACTTCTGGATCAATTCCATAACCCATATTGCCCATGAGGGCTTCACCACTCACTTTAAGTAAAACCCTTCGGTAATCTGTTCCCATGAAGTTACGCGCTTATCAAAAATTTGTTATTGCCTCCAATTTAAGATAGCAATACAGTGGCATTCTGTCTCTAGTTTCTATATACCAAAGAAGTGCCAATTGATTCAGTCTCGTTGGGATGAATTTCTTGAGCTTTCAACAAATTGGCGATCGCCGTAAGTCCTGCGGTGCCGCCAGGCTTATGCGTAGCGTTCCGTAGGAAAGGCGGGGCTGAGTCCTGCGGTGCCGCCAGGCTTACGCCCATCGCTGTAAAGCAGGAGAAAAGCGCCATCGCAATCATTCGAGCACTCTGTGGCATTCTAAGGTAGCGCCCTGCTTGAATGCGACTGCGTACCCAGGTGTACCCAGGTATGGGTACGAGGAGCAATGCTAGGCTTGTTGATATGCTCTGACTTGGTTGTGCAGTCCCAACGCCAGGAACTAAGCTAGGATATCTACCGTCTAGATTGATAAATTAATAGTCAAATAATAATCAAAAATACTTTTTCTGTAAGAAGGGTGTGGTTATAAGTAGTTGGTTGCCACAAAAAGACTTCCCTGTCCTCATTGTCCACAGAGATTTTGCAAGGGCAGGGGAACCCCCGTCCGGGTATGTCCTATGCCTGCGGTGCCCCTAGGCTTACGGACACGCTACGCGTTAGCGTTAGCGGCGTGTGCCTTTGGCACTCAGTTCCTCCGCAGGAGGCACGCCAGTTGCTTGGGTCGGGAAACAAGGACTGCAGCACTGGTCTCACCGTACGCAAGTGTCCTCTCCTTGTCCATTCCACCAACAGGTTTTGACTACACCCCTGTAAAAATCGACTTCATTGCTTGTTCCATCCAATTTGGGTTTTGGGCAATTTTCGGGCTTTAAAGACCGTTAATTGTTTTTATTTGAAGAAATCTGCTTATTCTTTAGAGAAATTAAGGCAGAAAACGCATTATTACAGAGAATTGCTATAAAAGGGTATTTGGTCGATTTTCGCAACTTCAACAATGATACGTAGTTGCTGCTTTCTAGGAAATGGGTCATATAACTACACCTGCTTTATCATAAGTAACAGCAACATCAAAGCCGAGAAATACCATGACAGAAGTAGATGATGTTTACACGACGCAAACCCTGTTTGCCTTACAAGATATGCGACTCCCTATCCTTAAATAATGTCAAGGAAAATGACACTACCTCTATCACAATAGGGAATGGGGAACAAGTTCTTTATCATGCTCGATTCCTTAAAGCTAATTATTAATCATTATTAAATACTGCAACAATAAAAGCAGCAATGCCTGTAGCAAGAAGCTGCATATTTACTCCTTGTACTCATTATCTTTCTCCCATGACCACCTCTACTTCCACTCCAGCATTAACCTCAACAAAAACCTGGATTTGGCAAGGCTTTCCCATTTGCTACCAAACCCAAGGAACCACCGGACCAGCCGTTATCTTAGTGCATGGTTTCGGAGCCTCATGGTGTCACTGGCGGAAAAATATACCCGTGCTGGCGGAAAACTACCGTGTGTATGCTATTGATTTGATTGGGTTTGGCAGTTCAGCGAAACCAAAACCTGGTGAGAAAATTGCTTACACAATTGAAACTTGGGGACAGCAAGTGGCAGATTTTTGCCGTGAGATCGTGGGTGAACCTGCTTTTTTAGTTGCTAACTCCATTGGCTGTATTGTAGTGATGCAAGCAGCAGTGAGTAACCCAGACATCGCATTAGGAGTTGCGCTGCTCAACTGTTCCCTGCGGCTATTGCACGATCGCAAGCGGGCAACTTTACCCTGGACTCGGCGCGTTGGAGCGCCTATACTCCAACGTATACTATCTGTCAAACCAATTGGCGACTTCTTTTTCAATCAAGTCGCCAAACCGAAAACAGTACGAAAAATTCTTCTGCAAGCCTATGCTAATTCTCAAGCAGTTACAGAAGAGTTAGTAGATATACTCACAGCACCAGCACAAGATCCAGGGGCTGTAGCTGTTTTCCTCGCCTTTACCTCTTATTCCTCAGGTCCTTTAGCTGAAGACCTTTTACCTCAACTACCCTGTCCGGCGATAATCTTGTGGGGAACAGCAGACCCTTGGGAACCAGTTGAGTTAGGTAGAGAGTTAGCCAACTTTCCACAAGTGCAAAAGTTTATTCCTTTAGAAGGCGTCGGGCATTGTCCCCAAGATGAAACTCCTGAAGTGGTGAATTTGATTATACAGGACTGGATTTGGAAGCAATCAGCCAGGAACGCAATACGGCAACTCAGTTAGATAAGTTGATTTGCTCGAGCTTACGAATCCCACGGCGCGATTATGTTTGCCCTCAGGAGTGCCGCAGGCATACCCGGATCCGTGGGACTGTAAAATAAACTTATTGCAAAAATAGATTGATCCTAACAGGAGAACACAGAACGCAGAACACAGAACACAAATATAACCAAATTTACTTCTGGTTCCTGACTCCGTTCGGCAGATCTCACGGAGTTCGGCGAAGGCTCCTCGAGCCGCGAAGCCTGAGTCCTGAATTCTGCTGTAAGCTGTTGCCAGAACATTAGCGACAGTCAAGCTTAAGGTTGGACAGGGTTTTCAAGGATTTCTCTGTGTTGTAACCAATCCTTACCCACTTGGATACTGATATCAGAGCCGAGATTGCCAGTGCTTTCTACCCGCACTTCCCCAATTCCTAAAGTGTTGCGAATTGATTCGGCACTGTTACCATCTCCTTGCTGGGCAACAATATGAGTCACATCTAAGGGTTCACCCCAGCTTTTAGCTACGTAGACGTTAGTATAGCCAGATTTTTCTAATGCTCTAATCAAAGGTCGGAGATTAGCTTCATCGGTACCTGTGCTGTCTTGAATTGCGATTCGCAAAGAAGCTGGATTTACTACCTGAGGTGTAGAATCTGTTTCCACTTCAAAGTGCTGACTCAGCATACTATTGATGCGTTCCTTATCTGGTAACCAGTAGCTAGCATTAAACTCCCCTTTTTGACTAAACCGACCAGGCAGCATCAACATTTGCATATTAGAGCGATTTGTTCGCGCTCCAAAACCTGCCAGTGCCAATAACTCTTCAACTGTTAAGTTAGTATCAATATGTTCTTTGACTACGTTGAGAATTTTGGGCAATTGAGTTAGGGTAGCTGGGTTGAGAGATTGATCCATCAGCGCTCGCATGACCATTTGCTGTCGCTGAATTCGACCAATGTCTCCATTCTCATCATGTCGGAAGCGCAGAAGTTGCAGCGCCTGTTCGCCATTGAGATGCTGCTTTCCTTTCTTCAAATTAATATAAAGGTGCTGAGAATCATCTTGATATTTCATATCTTTGGGTACGTAAACTGTGACTCCACCCAAAGCATCAATCAGCTTACCGACTCCCAAAACGTTAATCCGGATATAGCGATCAATTCCTACTCCGTTCACGAGGTTACTAACAGTTTTGGCAGTCAAAGCTGGTCCACCAAAAACATTTGTAGAATTAATTTTTTTGAGACCGTGCCCCTCTATTTCTATACGGGTATCTCTGGGAATAGAAAGCATGACTAATTTTTTCTTCTCTGGATCAAATTTGATCAAGAGCATGACGTCAGAAAGACCATCAAAGGAGTTGACTTGGGGCAGATATCTAAGATTTTTAGTTTCACCGGAAGGGTTTCGCACATCAGGCGGAAGTACGCTCATTCCCATAATTAAGATATTCACGGGGCGAGTTAATTCTGAAAATCGCAACCCACTCCCGGAAATGCGATCGCCATCAAACACCGCTGCTTCATCTGCACTTAAAGAAGCTTGCATTAAAGGTGTACTTGTTAAAGAAACTGCCAACAGCGCCCCTGCAGTTGCTGACACCATTGCAATACCGCTCATAGCTACCCAAAACCACAGCCACCGTCCAGATTTATGGCTGCTGGCATTTTGATCACTTAAGTTGTTAGTATTTGTGGAATGGTTTTCTTGCGCCGAAGTTCTTTGAATGGTCACTGACTTCCTCACACTTACTGAATAAAATCCGGAAAATCTGCTGCTATGGAAACAGAGAAATTAACCCATAATAGCTAACTCTTAGATTATCAGTGGTAAATTTGCCACTTTAGTGTTAACCAAAACACTTATTGCAGTCATTCTCCTATTTTTTGGCAAATCCGGAGAGGTTTTCTTGAAGTATGGCAATCGCAAAAGAGATTTAACTAGAGTTGTTAGGAAGAAAATGCGTAGTTTTTTGGCATATACAAGTAGAAACACTGCCAGTTGCCTTTTACTTAAGATTTAGCATAGGTATTTGCCAAGCACTATGGAGGGGAAGCGACTCGCAAGGGGCAACCGCTTTGATTTGTCTTTAGCTACACGAACAATTAACCAGATACTAACCAAAAAGTAGCTAGAGGTGAGAAAGCTATTAAGGATAAGTAGACGCAGTGTTAAAAACTCTGAAGTTACCGCCCCAGTCGCTAGCAAGAGGTAACCCAAAAGCCAAGTCAATACCAAAGTTATTGACAGACGACTCACAGCAAGTTGTTCCCGACTTCCCTGACGGCGGTACGTCCATAGACGGAAAAAGCCAACGATTGGAATCAAAGACAAAAGCAGCCCTGTAGGAAGAGTGGCAATACTTGGGATGAGGAATTGAGAAAATTCTTCCCCAGGCGTCAATCCGCAATTCCCAGCTTCTATAGAAGGGCAATTGTGATCAAATGGTTCAAAATTTATCATTTGGGTAAGTGCAATCCTAAACAAGAGGGATGAATCACAGTCATGTAGTCAGAGATAATAGGGTTTAAAGAAGAATTTTATTTAGTTGTATTCCGCAATCGGCAGATGCAGACACGCAAGCTCTTAAACTGGTGGCAAACACTCACACCCCTAGCACGATTTTTGGCGATCGCTCTGTTCGCTCCACTGCTAGTGCTCAATGGTTGGGCGATTTCAGCAATTTTTCATTACTTCCATTCATTAATTGTCATTCTAGTCGGAGCGTCAGTACTAGCGTTTCTGCTCAACTACCCAGTAAGTTGGATGGTGCGTCATGGTGCCAAGCGAGAGCAAGTTGCTATCTTAGTCTTTTTACTCGCTTTATCGATTTTACTGGCGTTGGGTGTCACTCTGTTCCCGCTCGCTCTCACCCAAGCTCAGCAACTGGTGGCTCGGATTCCAGAGTTAATTGATTCTGGGCGATCGCAGTTGATGATGCTCAACGAGAAAGCAGAAAGCTTTGGCTTACCGATTAACCTTGATGCTTTAGTAGTACAAATTAACGACCGTGTCAAGGGACAGTTGCAGGCGATCGCCGGACAAGTTTTGAATCTGGCAGTTGTTACATTCACCAGCCTGCTGGACTTTGTTTTGACAATGGTCTTGACTTTCTTTCTCTTACAGCATGGAGATGAACTTTGGCAGAGTTTAGTAGATTGGCTACCGAGCAAATTTCGCGAGCCTTTTTCTCAAACAATACGCCTGAGCTTTCAAAATTTCTTCATCACCCAGCTCATTTTATCTACCTGTATGGCGTCAGCCCTGATTACCACCTTTTTGTGGCTGAAAGTCCCATTTGGTCTGCTCTTTGGCTTAACTATTGGCATCATGGCTCTCGTTCCGTATGGAGGAACTGTAGGTATTGCCACAACGACCTTACTCGTAGCATTACAAGATGTTTGGACGGGGGCAAGGATGTTAATTGCCGCCGTTATTGTGCAGCAAATTCTGGAAAACATTCTTGGTCCCCGCATTTTAGGGACTTTTACGGGTTTAAACCCCGTTTGGGCACTAATCTCGGTTTTGACAGGCGCGAGAGTTGGGGGGCTTTTGGGTGTCATTGTGGCGGTACCCAGCGCTGTTGTTATTAAGACTGCTTTAAGTGCTTTGCGTCCTTCTGCTTCCAGTCATAACGTGGAGGTGGTTTCTGAAGGCAGTGGAGAATCTTCTTATAACACCCAAACTGATGACACATCTGGGGATAATCTGACGCGCTCAGAAGCTCATTCGGTTGAGGTAGCTGCACCCGTTGTTGCAGAAGCATCGGCTCCAAATGTTCAAGCTAACCGTTCTGATATCAATCCTTCTAAGACTGTGGCTCCACAATTGAACCCATAAACAAAAGGCTTCCTGTCTGATTATCCCGAATCGCACAGAAGAAAGGACGGTCAACAATCATTCGGAATGGCTCTTGTGTTGGTACTTGAGCTGACAATGGTACAATTCCCACGGAAGTGGCAGCAGCAGCTTCTGTACCTTCTTCATTAACCTCAACAAAAGTTTTATGCTTGACCTCGCTCATTTTTAAATTTTTACCCATGAGCGAAAAATTGGCTTTGTTGCTGAAAGCTTCACCCATACCTAAACCTGTTAGAGCATTATTCAGCGTCACGTCATAGTCCATTTTAAAGCGAGGCAAGCGAACTAATCCCTCCCGTTTGCTGAACTGAGTCATCCAATTTTCCCAGTTCTCTGCATTCAGGTTTTGATAAAAGCTTTTTAGGCTAGAGTTCTGTTTCGGCAAGAAAATATAAAAGCTAATCTTACCATCTTGACCGTAAGGTAAACTGACTGCCTGAAATTGTTCATTGTCATAGTATCTATAGTCATCTGATTGTGACATCATCGGGTGTTGTTTCTGCTTACCTGACGATAGGTAAAATGGGTATTCTGCTGTTTGCTGTTTGTCGAATTCATTTGTCCAGCTACCTTTAAAATAGATGGCGTTGATGAGAAATAACACTTGATCGGGTTCTATTTTTTCAACTATTTTGTTGATTTTTCCGCGTGTATTCTCATTAACCCAATTATTGATGATGCCAATCGCACCTGGATCTGTAAAGTTTAAATTGGTAACCTTCGCTGTGTAAAAATCTTTATTTCTTTGCAAGAAATCTGGTTTAAAGCTGGTGTCTTTGTTTGCCCAAAGCGAATTAGCAATTGTGAGTTGCACTTTCGGGTCTGGGTTTTCTAGTAATTTTTTCAGCGCCGCGTTAGAGGAGTTGATTTGTTCCAAGCTCAACCCCTGTAACTCGAGCGTTTTAGTCATTGCTTCTTTTGTACTGCCACTCGCACCGTTGTAAGTCATGGCAAGGGCAATTGCTACACTAGAAGGTGAAATAAAAATGTTATTGCCTGGGTCTTTTTCCAAAACTTCCGAAAACAGTTTAAAGCCAAATTTGGTGTTGGCAGCAATAAGTTTACTATCAGGATTTGATGCTGGTTTTGATATAGGAGATTCTGAGCGAGGTAGACGTGATTGGGCAAACGCACTCGTGCTAGTATTAACTTGAGAGCATCCTATGACACCCATAAGCACAACGCTAGCAGCAGCCAAAACGTAACGTCTCCCCAAACGAACACCGTAACGTCTTTGCAGGAACTTTTCCCGAGCATTGCTGAATTTCTGCTTCATTTTACCACCATTATCGCCAGAGTCTGTGTTTTGACTATGGCATCTTAGGTGACATAATCTCTGAGCCGTTACAGTTTTGGCAACAGTGATTGTACAGTTTTTGATTTTCTTTGGGTAACAGCTGTTCAGGATGATTAGTCAATAAGTATTAATAACTAAATTGGGTTGAGAACTGGTGATCGCGCACCTCCGTAATATCAAAAATATCAAAGAAGAAATCTCAATTTACTTAAGGATAATTGTTCCTAAATAATTGTTAAATACATCTTTCTCACTCACTCCCTCACTCCCTCATCTCCTACTTCACAGGTATAGTCCACCAAGCTAAAGCATAAGGTTGAGTTGCTTCGTTGACCTTCTTTTGAAATTGAACACGGATTTTGTAATTGCCAGTAGCAGGAACGGGACAGAAAATATGTTCTACACTATCAACTTGACTCATTGAGGAACATATAGCGTTAGCATTTCCATTATCATCAGCTTTGACTAGATAAAGGTTGAGGTTATTTAAGCCGCGATCGCGAAAATTTTCTCCTGCATCAAACTGACCATTTTTATTCTTGTCATTGAGTTCTACTAATCTATCCCAAGCTAAGGAGATAGAAACAAAACTCCCCTGCTTTAAAGGTTTTGCTAGCTCATATTCTATAGATTCCTCTGCATTGGCTGTGCGATAATCCCAGCCAATGGCTGGTACAGTTTGCGCTGGATTCCATTGAAGAGCGCTAAATTGTTGGTAAGCACGAAACGCGTTCAAATGACCAGCTCCCATTTGGGCATCTAAGGGAATTTTTGGGTCTTTGTATGCATCAGAAGCCAGCCAGTCTTGATTTTGTTTATCAATCAGCGATCGCGTCATTCCTAAACGCAAACCATCGCCATTATCTTGGACTTTGTCTGCGGAATTCAGCAGTACAGCTTTCATCACTTCATGTCTGCGAGAATCTATGCTCCAGTTGCGTTGTTTTGCGCGCAGTTGTCTGTCACCGAACTCCTGCAATAAGGCTACTGTAGCTGTTACCTGAGGTGATGCAAAACTCGTACCCGTGACTTTGTTATTTTTCCCATCAGGATTGAGCAAAGGAATGTTATTTCCAGGAGCAACTAGACCAATAGCACGACGCGGACCAAGATTAATCTCCTTTCCTGCAAGCCGCATCATCATTAGTTCACTCACAGCAGCCAAATTAGAAACGTCAACTTTATTAAAAATTCCTCCGCGACGCGATGAAAAAGCCACGTTCAATCCATTAAAATTATCAGTAGGTATGGGAATGCCGCCTTTTCCCTGATTGCCAGCAATGACATATAAACTATTGTGAACGCGAGTAGACCAGTCAATACATAAAGTGAGTAAAGCGTTGCCATCTAAAACAGCTTCTGGTCGTGGATCACGGCTTAAAGGTTCACCAAAGCTAAAGTTAATTGCGCGGACATCTCCCCCATTTTGTAGCGCTATATGTTGCGCAGACAAACACTCCTGTGGCTGACCTAAGCTTCTACCACCACCCACAGCAGACGAATACAGCCTTGCTCCTGGGGCAATTCCACGAAAGCCTTTATCTGTACTGACCATGATACTAGCTACATTGTAGGCGTGGGGGTCAACACCCATATTTGACTTAGCAGGTGCATTGCGGAGGAACGCTCCTGCTAAGGAGACTGCGCGATTTTTAGAGACTGCTTTATCCAACCCGAACTTACCCGGACGCCCAATCTCTACCTGACCAATGGCAATCTTGCGACCAATTAAATTATATGGAAGTTGGTGTAATCTGAGAGCATCAATACCGTTGGTTGCAAAAGGAGATTCTACAGCAGCAAGTACTGGCGCACTTAAGCAGCAAGCACTGAATCCCCAAATTATCCAAGTTTGTTTGTTCGGCATAGTTCAGTTAACAGATGAGCGCTTGCTCAAGTTTTGTTAAAATACTTACAGACGAGGACGCTTAGAACCCACGAGCCATGACCCAAACGCAATCTAAAAAGCCCATTGTAATAGCTCCATCCATCCTATCAGCAGATTTTAGTCGTCTAGGAGACGAAGTGCGTGCTGTAGATCAGGCTGGCGCAGATTGGATTCATATAGATGTAATGGACGGTCGTTTTGTACCTAATATTACAATAGGTCCTTTGGTTGTGGAGGCGATTCGTCCAGTGACGCAAAAACCTCTGGACGTCCACTTGATGATTGTAGAGCCAGAAAAGTACGTTGAGGATTTTGCTAAGGCAGGGGCAGATCACATTTATGTTCATGCCGAACACAATGCTTCCCCCCACTTACATCGCACGTTAGGGCAAATCAAAGAGCTTGGTAAAAAAGCGGGAGTGGTACTTAACCCCGGTAGCCCGCTGGAGCTGATTGACTATGTGCTGGAACTGTGTGACTTGGTGTTGATTATGAGCGTCAACCCCGGTTTTGGCGGTCAAAGTTTTATCCCCGAAGTCGTGCCAAAAATCCGCAAGCTGCGTCAAATGTGCGATGAACGCGGTCTTGATCCTTGGATTGAAGTGGATGGGGGACTTAAGGCAAATAATACCTGGCAGGTTTTGGAAGCTGGGGCAAATGCGATCGTTGCTGGTTCAGCTGTGTTTAAGGCTAAGGATTATGCTGAAGCAATAGAGGGTATTCGCAACAGCAAGCGTCCTACTCCGCAACTAGCAACAGCTTAAATATACCTGTTTTCAGTTGAATGCAAGAAAAGTTTGTAGGGGCACAGTATGCTGTGCCCCTACCTTATGTATTAGCACAATACTTATGTTCAGTTTCTCGCCCAACGCGTTCCCTTCCAAATCAAGATAAACAAAGTCCCTGCGACCAAAGCACCAAGATTCCATTTTGCAGAAGTCTTAATCAAGTTTAGACCTCGAAGGGATTGAGTTGCTTCTGCTTGAGTCTTGATCTGTTTCTTAGCTTGCGAGACTTCTGATAAAAGTTGATTTTTTAATTCATCAGGACTTTTGCCATCTATTTTACGACCTTGGGTCTTCAAAAACTTACTTATTTGTTCAGGTGAGGCTTTACTCACCTGCTGTTCCAATTGTTCAGCCTGAGAAGCTTGTTGAGTAGATACAGTTTGAATTTGAGCTGTACTTTGAGTATTTAACCGAATGGTGTTAGTCAGTCCTAAAGGTATCAGAAGAAAAAACAATATTCCAAATACTAAAGTCAACCAAGATAAAATCTTTAAAATAGGAATTTCCCATTTTGTTCTTGAATACCGTTCTCCAAAAAACACTAGCACTAGCCCAATTAAAGGTACTGGTACCCTTTCAACGAGCGCCCCTATTGTTTGAAATTCCCAAGCAGGATTCATAAAGTTGGGCGGGATAAACATCTCAATGATATCGAATAATGCCAATAACAACAGACCGTATCCCAACACTCGCAGTATTGTCATTGAGCTTTGCTGGCTGAAGGCAAAATCTTGTAATTCTTGAACTATAGGGTTGAATTTATCGCCACTTGATTTTGTCATTTTGCTTATAGAATTTTAGAGAAAAAATGATGATATTTTAGGACTTAGGAAAGCGAGGTTGCCACCACTGATACCAAGAGAACCAAGCTTTTTCTAAAACTTGGTAAGCAGCTTCAGGGGAAGAATTCTTTAAGGGAACTGATAAATGTGCCCAAAGACAGCGCCTGTCTTTGAGACCTTCCTGACCTTTTAGCCAAGATAGGAGCCGTTGAGGGTGCAAGTCAGAGAAATACTGGTTTTGGTCAAACTGTTCTTGAGTAAATGTAGTGCCACCTTGAAAATTAATACAAGCACTAAGATAAGCCCGTTGTTGGTCAACTCCAATACCGTAGTAGCCCACTCCTTTTTGCTGACGCACCTCAGCAGAAGAAGTGACGGAGGTATAGTTTTGAAGAAGCTTAACGACATTTCCAGTTGTTAAATAGCGCATTTCGATATCTAGAAACCAGTCGTTTTTAATATATCGATAGTGCTTTTGAGCGAGGAGCTCGGAATGCTCCTTTGTTGGTTTTGGCAAGGGAGGACTTATACTAAGCCGCCACTGTGATAACGGGACTTGTTCTGGGAAGACAAACGGAGTTACGGTACTTTTGTCATTTGCGGGAAGCAACAATATGTTTCCCAAAGCCAAAACAACGCTAGTAAAAGTTAGAGCTAAAAGCGGTACGCGGAATTGTTTCCATACAATCACTTTGATGACTCCGTGGCGTCTTTATTTCTTATTTCAGCCTTCTCGAGTAAAAACCAGCACAATAATCCAAAAAGTAGGACAGCAACTAGTGAAAATATTAGTGAGCCATCTCCTTCATGCCAATAAACAAATGCTTTCTGCTGCCCTTGTGCTACCAAAATAGCCATTAGAGCAACTCGTACCCCATTGACAACAAATCCTAAAATCGCTGCTATGAGCGCTAAAAGAATTTTTTTCTTCCCCTTTTGAGGGAACATTAAGAGAAAAAGTAGAGCTAAACCCAGCATTTGAAAGACAAGTTCTATCCCTGAACAGCCAGAATAAACTTCTACGCTTCCCGTTGGGAGACTAATAAGAATTCCATTTCGAGTGACGGGAAAACCTGTGTACCAAAGAGCGAAACCTGCAAACTTGGCAGTTAAAGGAGATATATCAGTTAGTGATGAAGGTAATATTTTAGGGACAGCCAGAAAAAATAGGACAAGCAATTCACCTTTATATTGCTTCAAACCTTTAAAGCCAGACGCGAGCAGCGCCAGCCCAAAGGCAAAAATTGCTGGTGAGATATGTAAGAAGCCACCAAGACTTGTTAGGGATAGACTTTTTAGAAGTAACAGTGCAATGAGTGATAGACCAAAAAAGCTAGAAAAGATACCACTTTCTAGATTTAAACTGTGGCGCTTTTCCCAAATTAAAGAAGATAGAGCTGCCCAAAATAGAAAACTCATACCTACAAGGCTGGAATTGTCCGCTTTCCAGGCGAGAGTCAGGTGAATGGCAATGTAGCCGGCTGCTATGCCTAATAGCCAAAATTGGGGATATTTTAATTGTGAGCCTAGAGTAAGGTGGGAAGCTTTCATAGTACTGGCTTTTCCCTACCTCATACCAAATGTTTCTACGGCAATATATATTGCTTTAGAGCAAGCTTTGCGTAACTTTGTTCTAATCTGAAATCTAGTCATTGGACTCACTCCTAAATGCAGGTAAAGGTTGATGGTAGATTTACCCTGGAGTGAGATTCGCTAGCATCTCAAATTAATTGTACGTGAAATTTCCTACACTTTTGCAGTTTCTTTTTGTTCCTGCTTGTTGTATTTACGACGCAAAGCCACACCAAAACTACCTGCTGCTAATGAACCTAATATAGTCAGAGGTTCGGGAACAGGCTGAGAAGCGGGGGGTCTCGAACCTAGGGTGATATTACCAGAACCTGAAACGGTGTTGGTAAAACTGCCAGCGCTGTCATTGGTATATCCAGTAGTGACCAGAAAATAACTCCTCCCTGCGGTTAAGGAGACATCATTGAAAGCAGAGCGACCTATAAAATTAAAGTCATCGTTTCCTATGACAGCGTTAGTCAGGGGAGTCGTTGGGTTAAAGCTGTTCTGGTACAGGAATAAATAGTTATCCCAAGTACGAGAAACAGCATCACTCAGAAAGTTGTACAAACCACTAGCGTCAACAGAGAACTCTTGGACACTATATGAAACATTAGTACCAATACTACTAAGGCTCGTAGGAGCATTTGAACCGTTGTCTACGGGACGATTCCATGTGGGTTGACCTACAGTAGTGCCTGAATACTGCACGCTAGCTGCCATTGATGGTGCTACAGTTCCTAGAGCGATAAATAAGGCTCCTGTGGTGGCGAGTGCTAACTTTTGTTTGAGAGAAGTCGTTTGAGCAGTGGTAACACCAAAGACATTTAGTGTTGCCACCCCCAGACTGTTTTTGCGTAAACCCAGTCTGGATGTATTGTGAGGGACATTCGTTTGTCCCATGCTTAGTGTTTCCAAAGTCACATGCTTTGCTTTGGAACAAGCTTTGCGTATCTTTCTTCTAACCTGAAATCTAGTCGTCATTAAACTCACGCCTATTAATAGGTAAAGGTTGCGGTAGATTTACCCTGGAGTGAGCGCTAACACCTCAAAAATAATTGGGGGTAAAAAACGCTACGACAGGCTAAGGTTTAACCTGCCGCACCTGTGATAGATAAAATGACAATAAGCCTTAACTCGCTTTCGTCTTTAAGGTGCTAGTGGTGTTTTCAGTAATGATTCTGAAGAAACTCTAATCAAGAGTGTTACTGTTTACACAGACAAAAGCAACTACTTTTATTTTGTCTTAACGCAAACTTTAAATTTAGATATCTTATAAGTATATATTTGCCACTGCCAAAAGTTAGATATTATTAGGTTTACACACAATTCATCACTTAACTCCTGTGTAAAAATTTTGTAAATTTGGGGCTAAGTACGTGGGCTGAATTAAATATAAAACCACTGTAGGATGCGGTCTTCCTTTGAGTACAGCATCCAATTGGCGGGGTTGGTGCCCTGCGGCTTCGCCTAACTCACCCGAAGCTATCTTCAATTTGTTTTCGCCTACCTACTTACAGCCTTTTTCAATTGAGTGCAATACAGGAATATTGTAGGAGCACGAAGCTTTGCTCATTGGTGTCAACAATCACGTTCAACTGTTTATCCCACGTTGATTTACCCCACCCCTTAATCCCCTCCCCAAGGTATCGGGAAGGCGAGGTTTTGGCGTCTGACAAAACCGGGGTGGGGTGAAGCGTGTTGTATCTAAACAAGAACCCCTATAAATAGAAAAGGTGGGCAAGTAGCCCACCCAACAAATCTACGAATCCAACACTCAATCAACTGGCTTACTTGTGGTGACTACCCAACCACTTAGCTGCAGCAACTCCTAAAACGGCTGCAACAACAGGATTGCTGAGAAACTTGATAATACCTGGTTGCTCTGCCAACACTTCACGGAAAATGTCGGGATGGTTGTGATAAGCGAAGGATGCAAGCTTGCTCACATCATCAGCGCTCATTCGCCCTGGTACATGGGTGGAAAGACCAAGTTGTTGCTCTAGATGGCGATCATCCAATCCTCTTTGCTTGAAGTGCTTGAAGAAGGAACGAGCTACATCATCCCGCTCATTGGGTTTAATTTGAGCGATCGCCTTTTGCAATTCTGGCTCCATTTGGTTGGCTGGAATGTTGTCATGATGTAATGACCGACCAAACAACTGACGGCGTTCTTCGTGTGTGGAACGTTGAGCAAAATCGTCAAAATTATCGTACTGTGTTGTTGAAGCGGCGGTCGTATCATCTAGGGATTCAACATCTCCCTTAGCCAAATCATTCATGATTTGACGTCTATATTGGTCGCTGCTACTCACTGTACTTATCTCCTTTTTCTCGTCAAAATTCTTAAATCAACTGACTGCGCTCAAACTTTTGATGCAAATTCAGGTATTAGGTGTACTGAACTTGTTTTGTTTGCACATCATACTGAGTTGTCAAAATCAGTTTTTTGTCTGGCGCATATACCAAAACTGTTAAGTCTTGATTGGGGAAGTTCTTGTGAAAACCTTCTACCAGTGATTTTGCTAAGGCGCGAACATCGCTAGGAGGAACTTTCGAGGAAATGACAACGCCTAATTTATTGTTGTCACGCACAAAAGCATCTGTAATTAATCCCTTGGATGCTTGCACAACCCAGTCACCAAAGTTTTGGGCTGCTGGGCTATCTCCTCGCTCTAATTGTCCATAGGCGACATCCCGACCAACGACTGGGGGATTGACTGTGCCCTTAGCTTGTGTTGCGGTACCACCGCCACAAGCGGTAGTTAACGTTAAGACTAAAATCAAGACACATACTGCCAAGATTTTACGGCTCTGCTGAAGCAGACTCATCTTTATTGCCTCCAAAAAATCATTTTTAAAACCAACTTCAATAGAAGGTTTGTTCAAGTTAATTGAGTTTAAATTGTTTGAACTTTTATGCAAGAGATTAGTCAGGGCTTCTAATCCTTTTGTCATTTGCCCTTAATCTCAAGTACTTTCTTAAAAAGCGAAGTCCGCTTAAGCGGACTTCATTGAACCCGCGCTTTTACAATACGCGTTTACATTGCTGCAAATTTTAACAATCTGGTATTTCTTTAGAGTTCCTCTCTATCAGATACCTAAAATTTCTGCAGCCAAGGTCTATTCTAGTCAAGCGTCTTCTTGACGTTATCTTTCACGTCTTCAACACCGTGACGCACTTCACCTTCAGCTTGCTTTGCTTTACCTTCTGCTTTATCTTCTGGGTCGCCAGTGATATTTGCTGCTGCTTCTTGAACTTTACCTTCAATGTTTTTAGCAGTTGCTTTTGCGCGATCTTCTAGGCTCATTTTGACCTCCTAATCTTTTATGAATTTTGTCTCAAAGTTGATTCGTAACTTTGAAATTCTTTCTTTGTTATCACCCTTACAACTTAGCTTAATATTTTGGCTAGAGCCTTCCATCTCAAGATATATTAGTTGCCTATACTCAAAGAGTGAGAAGAAGTAACTAATAACTACTTCTTGACCGCTATTTAATTATTTAGAAATCTTCGATGGCGTAATACACCAATTCTTTTCATTATCAGGTGTTACGGATAAGTCATAACACATTCTATTTGTTCATAAAAAACCCAGTTTTTGCAAAAAAACTGGGTTGATAAAACTATATGTAATATTTTTTCTCTAATCTAGAAAACCCATCAGAGATTCAGGATCGTCTATAGTATTTGATGCGACTGGGCGATTGCCCATGACAGAGTATGTTTCAGAAATAACCAGATCACTTGAACCAATTGGACGAGTTCCAGATATATTAACACTGCCAACAGTGTGGAATGTGTTTGCAGCAGTGGGGCGTATACCCATTATGTTCTTTGTCTCTACAACTTGCAAATGACTGGAGGTCACTGGACGTATCCCAGAGATAGCTAGTGTATCAGTTACTTCCAGTTTACCTAGCAATTGTATTTCTTTTGAGTTATCACCATTCTGCTCGACGTTATTTGTATTCAAACTTTTACCCTGATTATTTTCCACGGTATTTTCTCCCTTGAGCTTCAAATGCTTTTGCCGAGGACTCACTGCTTTACTAGAGCTAGTCATGCTCATATCCTCTCACTTTTTGATTGTTAATTTATTTTACAATATTCTGGTAAAGTTAAATTTTTCCTTAATGTTTAAGTTTAACTTTAAAAAATCTTATATGGATATAATTTTCTTCAAAACTCATACAGAAATAAACATTTATAGAAAAGTTTTGTAAATTTTAATAAATAAAGATTGCAGAGCATGATCAGGTGCAATTGGAGCAGGATACTCGCAACTGTGTAGCCTAGGAAGCGAACGCATTCGCTACCATAAGATAGGGTATTTCCAGTGAAATTTTATGACAGAATTTGGTCTTCAAG
Source organism: Kalymmatonema hyalinum WJT4-NPBG1 (assembly GCA_019359075.1). Taxonomy (GTDB): domain Bacteria; phylum Cyanobacteriota; class Cyanobacteriia; order Cyanobacteriales; family Nostocaceae; genus Kalymmatonema; species Kalymmatonema hyalinum. Next base: position 68,410 of record JAHHIB010000003.1, on the reverse strand, counting down.
CTCCCTTTCAACCAACAGGCGATCAGCCACAAGCGATCGCTCAATTGACCGCTAGTATAAGCGCTGGCAATCGGTATCAAACTTTACTTGGAGCCACGGGAACCGGTAAGACATTTTCCATAGCATCAGTCATTGAAAAAGTAGGGAAACCCACTCTCGTCCTTGCTCATAACAAAACTCTCGCCGCACAACTGTGTAATGAGTTGCGAGAATTCTTTCCTGATAACGCAGTTGAGTATTTCGTCAGCTACTACGATTACTATCAGCCAGAAGCATATATTCCTGTCACCGATACATATATAGAAAAAACAGCTTCGATTAACGATGAAATAGATATGTTGCGACACTCAGCAACGCGATCGCTCTTTGAACGCCGCGATGTTATCGTTGTTGCATCTATTAGTTGTATCTACGGTTTAGGAATTCCCTCAGAATACCTGAAAGCCGCCATTCCATTTCAAGTTGGGCTGGAAGTCAACCAACGGGAAATACTGAAAGACTTGGTATCAGTTCAGTATAGCCGTAACGATGTGGAATTGGGGCGCGGCCGTTTCCGTGTCCGGGGTGATGTGTTGGAAATTGGTCCAGCGTATGAAGACAGAATTATCCGCGTCGAGTTTTTTGGTGATGAAATTGACGCTATTCGCTACGTTGACCCTGTGACAGGTGAAATTATCAAGAGTGTAGAAGCTTTGAATATTTACCCTGCGCGTCACTTTGTCACTCCTGAAGAAAGGCTACAAGCAGCGTGTGATGATATAGCAGCAGAACTCAAAGAGCGAAAAGCACAATTAGAGGAAGCGGGGAAATTACTCGAAGCGCAACGTATAGATCAGCGGACGCGCTATGACTTGGAAATGTTGCGCGAGGTGGGTTATTGCAACGGTGTGGAAAACTATTCCCGCCATTTAGCAGGACGCATTGCAGGCGAACCACCAGAGTGTTTAATTGATTATTTTCCCAAAGATTGGCTGTTGGTGATAGACGAATCTCACGTGAGTGTACCGCAGATACGTGGGATGTATAATGGCGACCAAGCACGCAAAAAAGTGTTAATTGAGCATGGATTTCGTCTTCCCAGTGCCGCTGATAACCGTCCGCTGAAGGCGGAGGAATTTTGGACAAAGGTAAATCAGTGTATTTTTGTTTCCGCCACCCCAGGAGATTGGGAACTCGAAGTTTCAGAAGGTCATGTGGCGGAACAAATCATTAGACCAACTGGAGTGATTGACCCAGAAATCATTGTCCGTCCTACAGAAGGGCAAATTGATGATTTGTTGGGCGAAATTAAAGACAGAGTTGACCGCAAAGAGCGTGTGCTGATTACAACACTGACTAAGCGCATGGCAGAAGATTTAACCGAGTATCTGCAAGACAACGGTATTCGGGTGAGGTATCTGCATTCGGAAATCAATTCGATTGAGCGAATTGAGATTTTGCAGGATTTGCGCGATGGTAAATTTGATGTGTTAGTTGGCGTGAACTTGCTGCGGGAAGGGTTAGATTTACCGGAAGTTTCTCTGGTGGCGATTTTGGATGCAGATAAAGAAGGCTTTTTGCGTGCAGAACGTTCTTTGATTCAAACGATTGGGAGAGCAGCGCGTCATGTGCGAGGACAAGCAATTATGTACGCTGATAACCTCACCCATAGCATGATTAGAGCTATGGAAGAAACTGAGAGGCGTCGGAATATTCAGGAGGCTTACAACCGGATGCACGGGATTACACCGCAACCGATTGTGAGAAAATCGCGTAATGCAATTTTGTCTTTCTTAGAAGTGTCGCGGCGATTAAATGCAACTGAGTTAGAAACAGTTGAGCAACACATCGATGAGTTTCCTTTAGAAGAGATTCCAGGGTTTATTACCCAACTGGAAGCGCAAATGAAAGAAGCAGCGAAAAAATTAGAGTTTGAAGAGGCGGCGAAGTTGCGCGATCGCATTAAGCTTCTGCGGGATAAATTGGTGGGACGTTAATCAGCTGTTCTGTGAGAACCCTATCTCACTTTTGGCATACCCCAAACTTCCCCTCCTCACAAGTGGGGTTAGGGGTGCGTCCCAAAAGGTAGGGGGCTTTTACAGGCAGTGTTTGCCAAAATACGATTGGTGATGTTATATCATGTCCGGTTATATAGCGGTAAGAACCCGGAGTAAGGTACACCAAAGAAATAATGAACCACTCATGGGACACTCATGGGACACGAGATTTATCTGTACTTCATTCAATTGAGTTGCGCTATATAACCGGCAGGAAGTTCGTAGTGAGGACTTTAGTCCTCTTTACTTTCTCAAGCTAGGACTGAAGTCCTTACTACAAATAAGTTTTATTATGGGCAATTAAGCGAACATGATATTATATGGACTCTCAGATTCAGGCATACCTGCGATTTGCGGCAAGCCGTGAACGCAACACAGAGCGAATTGGCCCATTCCTCGCAACCTTTAGCCCCCACAATGACAACCCCTTCCTCAACTACGCTATTCCCGACGATGTCGCCACACCGTCGTCTGCTGACGTTGCTGCTCTAATTACCGCCTACGAACGACGTTCGCGGATACCACGCCTCGAATACATTGCGCATCTCGCACCAGATGTTGAGGGCGCGCTGCTAACTGCTGGCTTCGTGGTTGAGGGGCGTCTTGAACTCATGACCTGCATTCCTGGTTCAGAGCAGATTCTGCCCTTCTTGCCAGATATCGAATTGGTCGTGCCAGTCACTGACGCTGAACTGCTCGCCACCGTTGCAGTTCAAAATGAAGCCTACGGCGCTCCCCCGCCAGGTTCTGATGCTGTCGGGCGACTTCGGGCGAGCCTGGCAGCAGGACAGATTGCAGTCCTTGCGCGCGTCACGGCGACAGGCGAACCCGTGGGAGCTGGAGTGTGCTCTGTGCCGGATAGTGGGATGACAGAGATTGCGGGTATCGGCGTCCGTGTTCCCTTCCGGCGACGCGGTGTGGCAGGCGCGCTTACAACGGGGCTAGTGCGTGAAGCCTTCGACGTGGGCGTTTCCGTGGCTTTCCTAATGGCGGCTCACAAAGCAGAAGCGCGGATCTACATACGGGCAGGATTCTCACCAATCGGAGAAATTCTACACATTTCGCGCCCGCGTAGGTAGTTGGGGGTTACTCAGTGGTATGTCTGCCCAAATGTCAATACGGTCAGTTAAGAATTACAGTCCTTGGATAGTCGTTGGTTGCTCAGAATAAGATTCTTGTGGAGATTCTTGTGGAGATTCTTGTGGAGATTCTTGTGGCTGAGGATTAAGGAACTCCCGCCATGATCTAATTTGTTCTCTTGCGGCGCTATAAGCAGCAGTTCCTCGTGGAACCAGCCTGGCTGTCTCAATAGCTCTAGAAATATCAGATTCTCCTTGAGCGCGGGCTATGTCTAACAATTGCTGACTCCATTGGTCAATAGCGACATTAGCATCACCGCGTAAGATGCTACCATCGGGTAGTCTATTTGCGATCCTAATTGCCTGTGCCAAAGCTTCTGGAGTCCCAGTGACTGCGACTTCCCGCGCTCTCTTCCAGTTTTCTCTGGCACGAATTTGCCCTTGCCAATCATCTATTGCGGCTTGCGCTTCACCAGAAAGTGCTCGTCCTGAGGCAATTTGTTGAGCTGTTGCAATAGCAGACGGTAAATCGCCACTATTAGCTAAGTCTTTTGCCCGATCCAAGTAGGGTTGGTCTTCAATACGTTGAATCTTGCCTGTCCAAATCCCAATTTTTCTGCGTGCTTCTTGATACAATGCACGACCCCGCCGGATTTGACTTGCCTCGGCGATCGCCGTTTGTAGAGAGTTCACGTCGTCAAGCATTGCTGTCTGTTCAGCACGATCTAAATACGGACGGTCTTCGATGGTCTGTATTTGAGCAACCCAGCTACCTATTTCTTTTCTTGCTTCTTGTCCGCGAGGGTTGTTAGCAGGAATCAGTTGTGCTTCAGCAATAGCTGCTGCGTAATCGTTAATTGAACCAAGACTTGCTAATGATCTTGCTTTCTCCAAATGGGCGACATCTTGAATTTCTACTTGCCAGCCTGCAATAAGTGTTTGCGCTTTTTCATACGCTGGTTTTGAAGCATCTATTTCTTGAGCCCGGGCAATTGCCTCTTCTAAACCGGAAGCCGTCCCTAACCATGCATTCTTTTGCGCTTCAGCTAAGGTAATAAAGCCCTCTGTTTCCGGCTGCAACTTGGTGCTTAGAGGAATTTTTTGGGCTATGGCGATCGCTTCGTCTGCGTCCCGTCGATCCAGCTTTGCCTGTGCCAACTCCAGGATTTTGCGTCCAAATTCTGGAAGAACTTCCTGAGCTTTTTGATAAACGTAACTGTCTTGCTGAACCGATTCTGCCAGTGTAATGGCTTTTAGGAGATTATCTACTCCCCTACTTTGGGCTAAACTTTTAGCTTTCGTTAACTTCTCACCATCTTCCCGCGCACTGACAATCAGACGGTTCAACTGGTCGTACTTAGTGGTCGTCCAGTAGTTATTGTTTACACGCAATAATCTGGCAGCTAGCATAAACGCTTGGTGCCAGTTCTCTTCGCGCAGTTGAGCTTCTGCTTCTTTATAGGTGTCTTCAGCTTTCGACCAGGTGGACTGCCATTGAGAAATTTGGTCTTGTGCTAATTGATAAGCAGATTCCTCTTTCGGAACTTGGCCAGCAATTTCAATCGCTTCGTCTAGCCGACCAGCCTGGAAGCTCTGATCGGCTAGTTGCAGAATATCGCGTGACCACTCTTCTATCAAACGCTCAATTTCTCCACGAAGCGGGTGATTTTTTGGCAGTTCCTTCACGAGGGAGATCGCTTGTAGAAGGTCTTTCACCGTCTGCTTAGAAGCTGCCAGCTGAGCACAATGCAACCGCATCGACGCACTCGCCAACGGCCAGAAAATTGCTGGACAGTTTGGCGCAGATGGCAGCTTGAGTAACATCCCTGTCGCCATGAAGGCGATCGCGCCCGGAACCAACGCTAACAATAACGTCCACAACACCCAGCTTTTAGTCCATTTAGGCAATTTCCAAGTACTTTTACTGATTGAAACTGTTTCTTTTGGATCCTTTTCTACAGGTATTTCTTCTGAATCACTTTGTTCGGAGCGTTTCACGACCGACTTGAAAGTAGAACCAGTAGCTGGGACACCAGACGCATGAGTTCCACTAAGTTGTTGCTTTCGGGATGCTCTAGTCATATTATTATCTGGCTCTCTTGCTTCGCCTGGTAACCAACTTTCTGGTATGTCCCGCTCTGTCATTTCTCACACCAAAATAATAGAATAGTGATCTGTTATAGATCCAAACTTTTGCCCTTGCCATAGTAACTTTTTCTCCTAGGAAAAAGCTACTTTTTACAGGATCATATTTCCTCCACTTATACCATGTATGCTTGTTTTTTAAAGTCTTTCTTTATACTTTATACCCGAGATGAAGCCTCTGCTTGTAAATCTACAATAAGTTGAGCCAAGTCATCTCGACTTGCCTGGTAAACTGTACCACAAAAATGGCAAGTTGCCTCAGCGCCATTATCTTTGACAATCATGTCTTGCAGTTCTGCTTCACCCAACATTTTCAATGCTCCTAGTACGCGGTCAAACGAGCAACCACAGTGGTAGCGTAGAATTTGGGTTTCGGGAAATATAGCAACTCCCATATCTCCTAGTAGGTCTTGAAAGATGTCTGTCAATGATTTGCCTGCTTGCAACAAAGGTGTAAACCCTGATAATCCGGCTACCCGTGATTCCAAAGTTTCCACTAGGGCTTCGTCTCTAGCAGCTTTCGGCAGAACTTGCACCAGTAACCCTCCAGCAGCCGTTACCCCGGTTGCTCCTACAAAAACCCCTAAAACCAGAGCTGAAGGTGTTTGTTCCGAAGTGATCAGGTAGTGAGCTACGTCCTCCCCAATTTCACCAGAAACGAGTTCTACCGTACTGGAGTATGGGTACCCGTATCCAACATCGCGGACAACGTAAAGAAAACCGTTACCAACTGCACCGCCAACGTCAAGCTTACCTTTGCTATTCGGAGGCAGTTCCACAGATGGATTTTCTACATAACCGCGTACTGTTCCATCTAACCCTGCGTCTATCAATATACCACCCAAAGGTCCATCGCCTTTCACCCGGATATTGACTCTAGACCCAGATCGTTTCATACTAGAAGCCATCAACAAGCCTGCTGTCATGGTTCGACCCAGTGCAGCCGTTGCCACATAGGAAAGCTTGTGACGTTGTCGTGCTTCTTCTGTCAAACGTGTGGTAATTGCACCGACTGCACGAATTCCGCCTTCAGCTGCTGTGGCGCGAATTAATTGATCCGCCATGAAAAAAACCTATGCCTTTAATGTCTTAGCGAGATTCCCTGCTTTTTGCATGGGAATGATAGTTATCTTAGTATAACAAAACTTAACTTAAAGATTTGCAGCAAGGAGTGAGGTACAATCATGCTCTTAGGCAAGTGAAGCTAACAATTAAGCTCAAGTTTGTCAACCAAAATAAGGTTAAAGCAAAGATGTTTGCCCAGATGGAGAAAGAAAATACTCGTTAAGCAAACGAATCGCCATCTCCCTATATGCAAAGGCGTAAAATAACCACAGCAAAAATAAGTAGTACACTTGCGTTAACCCTGGTTGACCTTTCCCTTGCAACTTATACCAACGTAGCTGTTCGTATACGCTGCTTTTGTGCCTTGCATTCCTGTAGTTTCATTACGGATCCAAGTCTGGTGCAACGATGCATCGGCATCGCTCAGTGGGATGCTGTTTCTTAACTAAATGCAGTCAAAAAGAAAGTACTTATGCAGTTTCCACTGCAACTGACTGTAACGCCGCAGTTGCCCCGAATCTTTGCAATACTAAAAAAACAACTCTCTTGCGCTTCTCGCAATCCTCGAAAAATGCTGGGTAATTTTCAACAAAGCCAAATACGGATAGAAGTTGATGCATCGGCAACTGCAATTCACGACAGTCTGTTGCGTCCTACGGAACTAGAAAAATGGGTGCTTTCAGGTCGCTTTGCCTCTGGAATGCCACAAGAACTGCGTCCTGGATTCGAGTTTACCACCCGAATCGGACCAGTCTCGATTCATCATCAAGTGGATGTGGCACGTCCCAACTGCCTGCGTTTATTGCTGAGTCAAGGAATAGACGGTTTTCACGAATGGTACTGGGGAGAAGGTTGGGTGCAGTCTCGTCTAGAAGGAGTGACAATTCTACCGCTTTCTTTGGGACAAACTCTAAATTTGCTGAGTTTGCGTCAGTTTTTAACGACAAAAAAACGATAGCTAAAAAACCCAGTTTGTGAGACACTCCACACACGCTCCCTGAGTACAGGTACAGTGTGGGTTTCTCAACCAATCCGGCTATTGCGCGCGCAGGCGCTTACCTAAGCTTGACTTTATCCATTTAGGCGGCATAGCCCAAAGTATTGGTCAAACGTTCCAACAAAGCACGAGGGATTTTTACTATCTCAGTACGTGACTCTGAAATCGAACAGTTTGAACAGGGTTCGGTCTTGTTCACGAGTCAAATTTAACTCTAATCGCTCTGGTTAAGTTTTCGTTACATAGTTATAAATTTTTCCGCCCACCTAGCTTGAAAATAGAACTCCGCAGCTAGGAACGCAGAAGAAAAAATAAATTTTCATCTGTCCTGGTGTACGCAGTTCATGATGGCTACTTAGAAATTAGTAATTCAAATTAGTCTTTAATTTGAGTTAGTTTTAACTTTTACAATCAGCTTTGAATACCTGTTAGTCTTGCATCAAGCTAGGGAATACTAAGATTTAGTTCTTGAAATGACCAGAATCGTGATTTTGAGCATATTCCCTCGTCTTGGTAGTAAAGTAAAAATGCTTTATCCAGTTTCTGAAATACGGCTTAATTATTGGTCTACTGAATACAGTAATTCAAGTACTTATTCTTATGATACACAAGAACACACAATAGGGAATCAAAGCATAAAAAGAATTATGCTTGCCCTTGAATTTTTACAGGGAGTTAGTGCATGGACTACAGGTGAGAATAGCATTGCAGATGTTAAATTTAAGTGGGATTTGGTTGTTAACGTCAATAATCGATGCTACCCTTTACAAATCAAATCAAACTCTGAAACTGCTACGGAGGCATATGAAAAATATGTAGAACTATGGGAACAAGCAGAAATTCCTTTTCTCCCTGTAATCTTTTGGACTAATGCAGGTTCCTCTATCAAGAAGATGGCTCAGTATTTCGCACAGTTGTTCAATGTACCTTTGAAACAAACTCACTTGTCTACTAATGTGGAAATACCTTTGAGTAAGATAATTTCACATAAAAACTACAAGCATATTGATGAGGTGGGAGCTGGTAAAAAGGCTCATAAACCTATTGTAATGGCTTTGATGAGTGCTGCTGGTAGGGGAGAATGGGATAAACAAGCAGAGGATTTGTTACAAGCAATTGTTGACAGACGAAAGAATATTCACTATCAACTTATTAAGCATTGCCAACAGATTGCCCAAGCTAGGCTTCTGCAAGCTAAAGTTTTGAAAGAACAACTAGAAAATACAAAACAGTAATGTTGAGGTTTTTGTAAAATTATAAGATGTCAACCAATAAATTGGTAAAGGAAAAAATAAAACTCAAAATCTATGATTTTGTATTTTAATCCTTCATCACCTATCATCAATCTTTTATGCCTAAAACAGACTTAATTGCTCACTATCATTATCTTACTTTTTAGATTTTACTTGCGCCTTTTTCTTTCCTCCAGATTTACCTTTTTTCTTGCCTTTTGTTTCTACAACTCTGTCTAGTTGTAAAAAACCTACACCTGTAAGGGATTGGGGATGGAGAGTGGGGAATGGGGAATGGAAAAAAATCTTAACCAATTATCAATCACCAATTACTAAGTTCTTAACCCTTGTTCGCGTAAAAGGGTATCAGACCATACAGCATCTTCTGGTTTTAGGGGTGGTACTGGTTCTTGATTATAATCAATTGCTAAGTAATATCTGGCACGATTATATATACCATGCAATAAAGATTGCAAATCTAAAATCGGCTCTGTATCTTCTTTCTGTAGAGGTAATGGAAATACGGGAATTGGTTCTCTGATGCTAAAACCGTATAATTTAGCTTGCGGACGTGTTTCACTTTTGCTCACAATAATTTGATAATCTGTGACAGGGAAGTCCCCTAAAATTGACATGGGTTTTCCACTTCTGAGTAAATCAATTTCTACTAAATGAGTAAGACTCACTAAAATTTTTTTGCGTTTCAGTTCATAGGCTTTTCTACCTTCGCCTGGACGTTTATTTTTAGGAGATAAAACTTCGATAGAAGTAACCACAAAACCTGTAGAAACTTCACGAATTTCTAAGTATTTTTCCGTAATGTGTTCTGGTAAAGGTATCATCACCGTAATACCTTCTGATGTGGATGTTTGGATAGCAGTTGATGAGTGTTGCTGGGGTGATGTTTGTTGAGAAAAAACAGAAACATCAGGTATACCAACTAGTAGAGAATCTGAATCATCACTTAAATATGTACGTTGTTCAATTGCGACTCGATATTGTGGGGGAATATTTTCCTCAATAGTATCTGCTATGGCTGTAATTAATCGATGATGTACTTCTGACCAAAATACAGGATTTTCTAAATAAGGATTCATCCCGGGAAATGGAGAATTCATACTGAAATGGGGGATTGGGGGATGGGATAATTCTAAATTAACGGGCTAGTTTCTGGGGAATTAGGTAAGTAACCACCATTAGCAAACTTAGCTTGAATTGCAGCTACTTCGCGCTCAATTTCTACGGGAATTTGTTCAGATCTGGCTTTAAGGCTGTTAATATTACGCTCGAACTCTTCTTTTTCTGTAGTATTAAACAGTTTCAACTGCTTAAACTCAGGTTCATCCAATTCATTGAGAATACTTTGACGCAGTTCCGTCAAAATCGCTGTAATATCAGCTGCCTCTTTTGCAGCGCGATCGCCGAAATCTCGTTGTAAACTTTTACTACTGTCTTGAAGGCGCGCCTCCAATGCTTGCATTAAAGACGATGCGTAACTATCCCATAAATGGGTCAATCTCTGTGTGATATTTTCCGGCGCAATTGAGTTAGAAAAGGTACGTTGCTCACCTCGAACGATAGGCGATGCGGAGACTTTGCACTAAAATCACCAGAGATGCAACTGCCATCAATCCACCCCAAAACCAGTAAGGTAACAACAACTGCTGCTGTATTTGTGCTGTATCTGAAAGCCCCATGGAACCAGCACTATAGCTAAATAAATAGTCAAGTTGATGGTACGTACTCACGCAAGCTTGCACGCCAAGAAATTGAACAGTAAACCCCTGCACCCAACGCGGAGCTTTCAGGGCAATACCCAGGATAATTAAACCCAGTAGGGGAATTGCCACGATTCCAAACAGCGATCGCACCCAAATTATCGTCGAAACGAGCAAAAAACCACCTAAAATTTTTAAACTGAGCGTTGCCGTCTTAAAACTGCGGGAAGCCAAAATCAAAGCTGCACCAGCAATAGGTGGTCCCATTGGTCCAGAGAAAGCAACCAATGCCGGGCCAATTGGTGCCAAAGACAAGGACATGGCATAAGTTGCTACACCGGAACCGTTACCAAAAATTTCCAATTTCCGAAACTGTCCGCCCAATAGCAGTGCCATCAAGCCGTGACCCATTTCGTGAAACCAAGTTGCCAGGATAGTGAATGGGTATAAAATATAATTACCTGCTGGTACTTGCCACAGTACAATAGTGGCGATCGCCGCTACAATTAGCCACGTTAGCCCCATGCGGTCAACTGCTCGCGGCGCTTCTTTTGTTAGCAAGGGTTCAAAATCTTTCCCAAGGCTGCTCATGGGTCACTTTCCTTAACGTATTCACCTACTGCTTTTGTTGCAGTTTTATCCATGCTAACTACAGTTTGTGTCTGGCGGCGACTATCAACCACCAGACACAAATCAATTCAAAATTCAAATCTTGTGCATTTTCAATTTTGAATTTTGAATTTTGGTTTCCTGTTGTGCGAGGCGAATTTGGATTTGCGGACTGGAACGAGCAAGGCGAAGGATAACTCCATCACTCACTGGTATTTGTTCAATCTATACTAGAGCCTTCCTCATACAAGTTGAAACAGGAATGTTACCATGTCTCCCTTACCCAAACTTATGCGATCGCCTGGGCGTAGGCGGTGCCGATTTCCTGGTAATAGGGGCAAGTTATTGATGTAGGTGCCATTGGAACTTCCGACATCTTCGATGTAGTGGGCGTCTCCCTCTACGCGAATATCGGCATGAATCCGCGAAACAATTTCCGAATTCGGAAATCCTGAAACATCTACATCTGGGGGGATGCGATCATTAGGCTTGCCCATATGAATAACAGAGAGGTTTTGCGGCAATTCAATTTCCCTGTCTGTTTGGATGTGAAGCAGCCGTGCGGTCACCTGCTGCAACTGAGTTCTAGAAGCAGATGGTACGACTGTGGGCGGTGGAGTTTGGGCTGGAGGTGGAGGGGGTATTGGAGATGGATCCGGTGCTGGGGGTGGAGTGGGTGGTGCGGAGAAATCCGGTGCTGGGGGTGGAGGGGGTGGTGCGGAGAAATCCGGTGCTGGGGGTGAAGTGGGTATTGGAGGTGGTGCGGATAGATCCGGTGCTGGGGGTGGAGTGGGTATTGGAGGTGGTGCAGCGACGTTTGAAGGCGGGGGGCTACTTTGTGTGACTTCCGATGGATCAGGAACCGAAACCGCTGTTGGTGGTAAGGATGCGGAATTAGGGGAGGTGTAATTAGCAGTACTTACCCCTACGGGTTGTGGTTGTACAAGAGGATCAGGGTTAACAAAGGGTGGTAAATCTGGTGGGAGATCAGGTGCGACGGTTGCGGCAACACCAGTCGGAGCACCTGCACGCAGGTTATAACCACACTGACCACAAAAAGCTGCATCTGCTTGCACGGTTGCCGCACAGCTGGGACAGTTAGTAGTAGCTGGTAATGGGGTGTAGCAAGCTTCACACTGGACAGCGCCGTCTGGGTTTGGGTGATTGCAATTAGGGCAGACGATCATGAGGTTAAGCCTTTGTTGAAGTTCAATCGTAAAATAGTGCTAGCAAGCAGAGGGGCAACTCTGGCTTCCGATTTTAACAAGTACGTTTGAAGGCTGAAGTATGAAGTATTAAGTCATGAAGTGTGATTAATTTTTCATCCTTTATACTTCATCCTTCGTGCTTTATCCTGCATCCTTATTTGAGGTCACTTCCTGCTGCTGCATCTAGCAACCACCAAAGTTCTCCTTGAGGTTGAATCAAGCGCGATGGGTAAGTGAATTCATCTGCCACTGGTGCAAAAATTTGAGCAAGAGCTGGTCTTTTATTGGCACCAGCAACTATAAAGATAACGCAGCGAGCAGAGTTAATGAATGGATAGGTGAAGGTGATGCGGGGGTTTCCATCTTTGTTCCCTACGGTAATCAACTTATCTGTTACTTTTAAGGCTTCCGTATGCGGAAACAAAGATGCCGTGTGAGCATCATCTCCCATTCCTAATAAAATCACATCCAAAGAAGGCAACTCGTCTGGTGAGGAGTGAAAAAATTCTTGCAGATGTCTTTCGTACTGAACTGCTGCGGCTGCGGGGTCAGTTTCATTTGTAGGTATGGCGTGGATGTTACCTGTTGGGATATCAACGCGATCTAACCAAGCACGACGCGCCATCAGCTCGTTGCTGTCTGGATGATCGGGTGGGACGTAACGCTCATCTCCCCAAAACACGTGAATTTTATCCCAAGGCAGCTTTTGGGTAGAGATTGCTTCGTACAATGGTTTAGGCGTGCTGCCACCAGACAGGGCAATGGTAAATTGCCCTCGCTCTTGAATAGCAGTTTCTATATTGGACAGGATCAATTCTAGCGCTCGCGCAATTAGCGCCCCTTGATCTGGAAGAACTTCAAGTTTTTTGCTCATCCCTTCATCATTTCATTAGCGACTTCCAGCATTACAATAGCGAAATTCTGACAATTTCCCTTTTTACTTTTTGAAACTTTTAACATCATGTCTATGACTTCAACAGAGCTTGAGTGGGCAGTTGTAAAAATTGTCGCTAAATTTTAACAAAAATCTTTATTAAAGTTACCAAAAAAATGCTGAGTGCTTAGTTTTCAGCGCTGCATAATTTACACTCAGCAATCAACACTCTCAAGAGCCCTGATACAGATCATTCCAGTCTGGGATTGCTTCTTGTTGGGCGATTAACAATTCTTGAATTCCCTTCTGGGCAAAATCTAGTAGATGATTGAGTTGGGTACGACTAAAACTACCCGATTCAGCAGTTCCCTGAACTTCAATTATCCCCAACTGCTGATTCATCACCACATTAAAATCTACCTCAGCCGTGACATCTTCGATATAATTAAGATCCAAAAATGGCTCTCCCTGCAATAACCCGACAGAAATAGCTGCGACCTGTCCAATCAGGGGCGATCGCTCTAAAACTCCCTGCTGCAATAATTTAGAAATTGCATGAGCGATCGCCACGAACCCTCCTGTAATCGCTGTTGTCCTAGTCCCAGCGTCTGCTTGCAACACATCTGCATCCACAGTCAGCGTACGTTCTCCCAGGGCACCTAAATCCAGTGCTGCTCTTAAGCTACGTCCAATCAAACGTTGGATTTCTTGAGTTCGTCCAGACAACTTCATGAATTCTCGTTCTTGTCGTTGCGGCGTCGCTGAGGGTAACATCCTATACTCTGCGGTTAGCCAACCTTTGCCAGTTCCTTCTAGAAACTTGGGGACTCCCTGTGTGACGCTGACGCTACAAAGGACTTGAGTATCGCCACATTTTGTGAGAACGGCACCAGGAGCAAAGCGGGTGAAACCTTGCTGAAAGCTAATAGGACGTAGTTGGTGGGGTTGCCGACCGTCTGGACGCTGCCAAGCCATTGGGTTTGCCTCAAAATTTGTATATACAATACAGCCGCTGACACTTTCAGTATTACGGTTTCAGTCTTTTTAAAGAACAACTTAATATTTCACATCGTTAAATTATCAGATAAAACCGCAAGCATTTTGAGAATTTTCTGGGGAGAAAGCTTATCTTCTCTAAAGTATTGATATTGATAATGAAGAGAACAACATACCCTATTCGGGGGTTGAGAGCAAAGTGACTATGTTTTGCTGCACGGCTTCTGGTAACTGGTCACCGTTGATAGTCAACAAGCGCCGACGACGGTCGTAGTATTCTAGGATGGGAATAGTACGGTCATAAAATATTTCTACACGACGCTGCACGATTTCCGGTTGGTCATCTGGAAGAGAACGCCCTAGTGAACGACTGACCATAACTGCTTGTGGGACTTGTAAATAAATTGCCCAGTCTAAATTGTGCCCTAAATTGTCCAACAAAAAGTCCAGTTCTTCAGCTTGAAACGCTGTACGGGGATAACCCTCTAACACCCAACCACGGTTAAAATCCGGCTTTTTTAACCGAGTCTGGATGAATGAAATGATCATTTCGTCCCAGACAAGTTCTCCTGTCTCCACGTATGGCTGTGCGAGATGACCGAGGTTGGTAAAGCCTGCGCTCGCATCGCGTAATATCTCACTAGTGGAGATCACAGGAATATCAAAGTATCTGCAAAGCCCTTGTGCTTGAGTGCTTTTCCCTGAACCCGAACCTCCTAGAATCACTAATCTCACAACCATTCACTCCTGATTTTGTCAAATTCAAAACGTTATCCATCTGTTTTGCCACCGGCGGGAAATTTCACTTCTCCACAATAAGATTTTCTTATGAAATCAGCTTAATCGCTGACTGTACATATTCTCCGCCTCAAAGCGTCTGGTGTGCCTGATGGGTCTGACATAGCAATAAGCAATCAAATGGACTTGATCTCAGACTCTCATAGCCATCCTCCCAGTTTTTTTTGATTGATTTGTCCTTTCAGTTACGTGTTCTCATTTTGACAACTACTTTCCGGCAAAACGCAAGAATTTGAGTTTCCATAACTCTTGACTTCAGCATAAACGTAGTGTTTGACTAGGAATGCGGCTTGGCAAATACATTACATATTGTCAAAAACAGCTAAATCATCCAGGTGGATTTGCCAGAACTACCCTAAGTAAAAACGCTTTATTTTTTTGTATTTTTTGAAACATTTTTATGGTTGCTCAGTTAGAAACTCCAAGCTTAAATTTGACCCTCAGCTTACCATATTCCATTGAAGGGCTGATACAAGTTTTCACTAGCTCTCATCGTAGCTTTTTTACTAGTATCATGGCTCAAGCACTGAGAATTGCTGGTCAAGGCACACCAGTGTTAATCGTACAGTTTCTTAAGGGTGGCATTCGTCAAGGACACGAAAACCCCATCCAACTGGGACAAAAATTAGATTGGATTCGCGGTGATTTGCCTCGTTGCATTGATACACCCCAGTTGGACGAAACCGAAACGAAATCCCTACAAAAGTTGTGGCAACATACACAAAAGGTCGTCTTTGAGGGTAAGTATTCTCTCGTTGTATTAGATGAGCTGAGCTTAGCCATTCATTTTGGCTTAATTCCTGAAACAGAAGTTTTAGCATTGCTGGCAAAACGCCCTTCCCACGTCGATATCATCCTTACAGGACCGGAAATGCCTCAATCTATTCTGGAAATAGCAGACCAAATCACCGAAATCCGTCGTAGCCATCAACCGTAAGCGATTTTGGGTAAAACACTAAAAAAGTAGAGTGCGTTACACTTCGTTAACGCACCCTGCCTTTCTAATGAACTATGTTCGCGCTATTCTAGTATTTCGGTTTCAATTAGCAGCACACTAGTGATTAAAAACGACATTTGGATTACTGAAAAGGCTCACAAGGGTATGATTTCGCCCTTTGAGCCAAGCCTGATTCGAGAAATAAAAATCAATGAAGATGAACCGTCGCGGCGTGTGATTAGCTACGGTTTATCTTCTTATGGGTACGATATACGCCTTTCTCCTGTTGAGTTCCGGATTTTCCGCCACATTCCCGGAACTGTAGTTGATCCCAAAAACTTTAATCCTCACAATCTCGAACCAACTCCACTTCATAGAGATGCTAACGGTAGTTACTTTATACTCCCGGCTCACTCTTATGGTCTGGGAGTTGCCTTAGAAACGCTGGAGGTTCCAGGCAATATTACAGTGATTTGTATCGGCAAATCTACGTATGCAAGATGTGGGATTATAGCAAATCTAACTCCTGCTGAGGCAGCATGGCGGGGTCATCTGACCTTAGAGTTTTCTAATTCTTCTAGCGCTGACTGTCGCATTTATGCCAATGAAGGCGTGGTACAGTTGCTGTTTCTAGAAGGCGAACCCTGCGCTATCAGTTACGAAGCTCGTCAAGGTAAATATCAGGATCAGCCAGAAAGGGTGACCATAGCTAGAGTTTGATTAATTTTTACAGAAATTAAGTTGGAGGTCAAATATAGATTTCTTTAAACAATAAGCAGTTCAACAGGTCAATTAAATTTCTACTTTTACAGTAATTCCTGTTGAGCTAAAACCACCACTTCCCCTAGATGTATGACTTAGGCTACCAACTTCTTCAACTTCAACATGAATCACTGGTGTGATAACCATTTGGGCAACTTTCATTCCTCTCGTAACTTTAAAAGGACTTTTACCATGATTTATTAAAATTACACCTATTTCTCCTCGATAGCCTTCATCTATCGTACCCGGAGTATTTAAAACTGTAATTTGGTGCTTAAGAGCTAAACCACTTCTTGGACGAATTTGAGCTTCAGTTCCTTGAGGTAACTCTATAGAAATACCTGTGTGTATTAGCCTGCTTTCTCCAGTAGAAAGTTCTAATTCGTCTATTGAGATTAAATCTAGTCCTGCATCATTTGGATATTCATATTTAGGAACAATTGCCGATTCATGCAATTTCAATATTTTTAGCTTCATTGCTTTTTCGTCAGATTTCCTTCTTCCTTCCTTGAATATCATTAATTAATTGTACTATGAATGCACCAGTAAAGCCAACAGTAGCTTTATCTGCAAAAAAATTAGCTCCTGAGTACCAATTTGTCTCCTTTAAGTTGCTTTGATTACTAGAGAGAAATGCAGCTAATGATGAACTAGCTAGAATGAATGTTGTATAAATAACATAAGGTTTGAAAACATAAGCAGAAAAAGAATTTTTACGTTTCTCTACTAAATCCTGAAAGTCTTTGTTTGTCTTTAATTTACTTTGCAAGGATTTTTTATAATTTCTAAATTGCTCATTGAGCCACTCATCCTCTTTATCATTAAGCCCTACCCTTTTTAAAATATCTGGTCTTCCAGGACGATTATTATGCTGCTCTGGTTCACATTTTGTTCTAACATATTGAAACACTATAGATGCAAAAGTGCTTTCTCCTGGAATTAGCTCTATATCTTTTTGAGTATGATTATGTATAGCTATTACAGAAACTCCCATATAGCCAGGGTCTAGAGTAGTACCAATATGACCTGTACCTTGTGAAACTACTTTAACTTTTGAATGGTAAGTTCCAGCTATTCCTTCAGAAACCCAAATAGTTTCATTTGTGACTACTAATACAGTAGATTTACCATAAATAATAACTTTGTTCTTGATTTCATCATAAGCACTTTTATAGGAATCGCCCTCTTTTTCCGGAATTTTCCATGCCAGGTGGCTAGCTGTTAAGTTGTAGCTGGCACCTTTAATATTTTCCTTACTAAAAGGAAATATATTAATATTTCCTTTTACCAATTCTTTCTCCATATCAATATTACTTAGTACAGTCATAATACTTACCTCTAATTTCTAATTTTCAACAAATTCTCTAAAATTTCATAAATGTAGCCATTTTTTTAAAAATTTCAGAAACTTGTCCTGTTCATAGACAAAGGATTCTTGCATTAAGACAGCAAGTTCTGCTTTTTGTAACTCCGTACCCAAGTACATAGCATGTTCAACTTGCAAGCCTGGGCAATCTGCTGCTATTTGCTGATAAAGTTGTTTTGCAGACTTACCTGAATAGCAATTAACAACTTCTCCAGATCCAGGCGTCATCTGCTCGACAATAATTTTGCCGTCCTGTACAGCAATCACAAAACTGCCTCCGGGATCTGCATAATCTCGCTGCTGGCAAATCTTGGTATATTGGGACTGAATTACTTTTTCTGCATTTTCCCAGCAATCATCATAGATATGAGCGCTTTGACTAATGGTAATTAATGGTCCCATTTTTAATGAATGGGCTGAGCGTCTGCATATTTCATCTCGAATATGCCATTGCAAAGCACGCAATCCCATTGCATTTGCACACCATGCGGAAAACATATCATTACTGCGGAAGGTGGCTGTTAAAGAGAGTTCATTATCAACTATTCTGACCCAAATATGATTAAGGCAAGGGGGACTGTCGTTAGCATCATTGCCAACATCCCATAAAGACATGACTACTCTTGCTGAATTAATATCAGCCACTAATTTATTAATACAAAGCTGAATTTGGTCACAATCAAAGTGAGAACGCAATCGTTGACCGTATGTATATTTCACTCCTTGTTGTTTGGGTGCGTCATCTAAAATTTGGGAAATATACTCTTGAAGAAAACTACGGTCAATGGGTAAATAATTCGGTTCGGGAAAATAAAAATTTTCTGGTTCTGAGGTGACAATTGCCATCAAATCAATCAATTCTTGCCACTGCCCATCATAAGCGGTTGGTCGAATTGTTCCTGTTGTCTTAATTCGATGAATTATCTTCACCCAAGTTTCCGCAATAGTTTTGCCTTCAATTCGATGTCCGTAACGTTGTCCAGGTAAAACAGTTTGCTGGACGCTAAGCATATTAAACTGATGGGGTTCATCCCACGGTTCTACTGCTTTGCGCTGAGCATATGATTTAACAAGACTAACAGCTTCAGGAATAGATTTCGCTTCCTGGAACTCTACAGAGTTTCGTAGCTTTTGTAGCGCTTTAGCATCAACTTCAATATCAATATACCCAGGAATGGTAGAGCGAATTACATAAGCTAGCCGCCCAGTGTCGCTCAATCCTTCTTCAAAGCCATTGCGGAAAAAGTCCAGCAAGCAGCTTCCAGCACCCGCGTTCTTGTCTTCCTTTGTCGCGTTGAGTACCACTAAGTAGCGAACGTGGGGGTTAAACAGTAAATTGCGAATCAGGAAATTCAGTCCCCGTGTGGGCGAGTACAGTTGTCCAATGACTGCATACTCGTGGGGGTGCAGATGTTTGGCGATCGCCTGCTTTACAGTCCATCCCGTAATCACTGCTGTCTGACCTTGACCATAAATGAGCTGGTTAGGCTTGTGCAGTGCTTTGTATTGATATTGAATTGCCTTACCGATTGCTGTCATGGTTGGCTCAAAGTCAAAAAAACCAACTTTCTAGCTTATCACCACAACTGGTGCTAGTCGAGCAAATTGTTCAGAAAAGTTTAGCCAGTCAGTTTACACCGACGCGATTAACTGCAAGGTCAGTGTAGGCGATTGGGCTAAAGCCTACTGCGCTCCGCGCAATCGCCTCCTTGCTCATTTACTTTACATAATTTAATAATTAAGTTACACTTCTTTACATAACAGCAATCATTTCATAAGGAAAATATTCATGACTGCAAGAGGTTCGATTATTGACGAGGCAGGCAAACTGAACAATTTTGCTATAGAGCCAAAAGTTTATGTCGATGATCAAGGCGATCGCACTGGGTTTACTCCCTACGCAGAACTCATTAACGGTCGTTTGGCAATGATTGGTTTTGTATCTCTGATTGCGTTGGAAGTGTTTACAGGACATGGAATTTTTGGTTTGTTAACAAGTCTGTAGAAACTCATCTTAATCTTGGTAATTTGACATCCTCCCCAATAAGCAGCCTGACGCCGCACATCTAAGCGAAGTCAGGCTATTTTGCGTCTCATACGTTTTTAAAAGCTAGCCAATAGATGGAGTATGTATGTGACTTAATACGCTAGTGTTCTTTTGTGGTAATCAGGAGTACATCTGGTATTTATGAGCGAAATGCCCAAAATTGACCGTCAAAGGGAGCATCAAGCGAACGAGCGGACATTTCTGGCTTGGCTACGCACTTCCATAGCATTGATTGGCTTTGGATTTGCTATTGCTCGATTTGGTCTATTTATACGCCAGCTGAATTTTACTCTGACTCATCAGCTAGAGGAACCAGCGCCACATCGCTTTTTCACCTCAGAAAATTTGGGTATTTCTTTGGTCATCTTTGGTATTATTACTTTACTTTTAGCAGTCTGGCGGTACAATCAAGTTTTTTGGCAAATTGAACAAGGAAACTATCAACCCAGTAGATTTACTGTTTGGGTGATGACTGGAGTTGTAATTATTTTTGGAATTCTCAGTATTCCATTGCTCCTTTTACGAACTAAAGCGCCTTCTTCCTCGTATCGGCTTCCAAATCAGCCCCATTCACGAAATTTTCGTTAATCACTCAGAATTAGTATGGCTTTAACTGCTTCAACAATGTTGTCACTGGGTACTCAGGCACCAGATTTTCAATTACCGGATGTGGTGTCTGGACAAACAATTTCCCTTTCCACCTTTGCCCAGAAGAAAGCTCTACTTGTGATGTTTATTTGTCGGCATTGCCCATTTGTGAAGCACGTAAAAGAAGAATTGGCGCAGTTGGGCAAAGATTATATTAATAAGGGTTTAGGAATAGTTGCCATTAGCACAAATGATGCCAAAAATTATCCAGATGATGCACCTGAATTATTAAAGGCAATGGCGATAGAACTTGATTTTAACTTTCCCTTTTGCTACGACGAAAGCCAAGAAACTGCCAAAGCTTACACAGCTGCTTGCACACCAGATTTCTTCTTATTTGATGCCAAGCAGCAACTCGTTTATCGAGGACAATTGGATGAAAGCCGTCCAAGCAATGGCAAACCTGTAACAGGTGCAGATTTACGCGCAGCTATTGATGCAGTATTGGCGGATAAACCAGTTGCAGGCGAGCAAAAGCCAAGTATTGGTTGCAATATTAAGTGGAAACCTGGCAACGAACCAAGTTATTTTACTGCTTAAAGAATGTTGAAATTTTTCTGTCATCGACATTACGCATATTATCAAGGATGCCGATGAACAGCATCTGTGCAACGATAAAAGAGAAATCCTCCTTTGCAAATCAGAAGCTATCGCAAAGGAGGATGTTCTTGACTTGCTTTCAGTGTTTTACTTCTAAACTAAGGATGTAGCATCCTAACTGAATTTCTCCTGCCCACAATTCGTATTCCACCCGCAAATGCTCTGGTAAGGGGTGTCCGTTGAGTCTCAGGCTGCGAGTATAATTTCGTAAGCGAATAGGCTCGCTAGGTTGTAATGACTCAGCAGGCAACCAGTAACGACTAATACCGGAAACACCCTCTTCCCAAAAGTGACGGTAACTCAACTGATCATTGCCTTGCATGCTCATGATCACTCGGTATGGGGAAATCTCCAGCCACAATATGCGGGGAGTACTGGGGACTTGAACGTTACCTTGCTGTTGGGAAGTGTTCTGTGTACAAGGAGGATTGTCTACTGCTTCACAATTTTTTACAGGCGGCGTGGACAAAAGTAGGTGAAATCTCTCGTGGTCTTTTTGATAAAGGGTCGCAGCAGCTTCAACAACAGACCAAACCGGTAGGTCAGTCGAAATAAGTGATAGGCACACGGGCTTGCGATGATAAGTAAGCATGGCAGCGATAAAGGCAAAAAGCCAATGACATGAAATGAATTACAAGAAGAAATTGATAAATAATTGGTAGAGCAGGCGGTACAGGGAAAGCGATAGGATACTAGCGCAGTCAACGCCAGTTTCACCTAATGTCAGCTTCTGTTATAACTGTCGAAACTAGAGAAAACGCTTCTCAAAACTTAATCATTCAGCGATCTGCTTCTCAATCTCTACAAGGTCGCATCCGTGTTCCAGGCGATAAATCTATCTCTCATAGAGCCTTAATGTTGGGTGCTTTAGCCGAAGGCGAAACCCAAATTAAAGGGCTACTGTTGGGAGAAGACCCCTGTAGCACAGCAAGCTGCTTTCAAGCGATGGGGGCAGAAATTTCGGAACTAAATACGGAATTAGTGCGGGTTAAAGGCATTGGTCTGGGGAATTTGCAAGAACCAGTTGATATCTTGAACGCTGGTAACTCTGGGACGACAATACGCCTGATGCTGGGACTGTTGGCGTCTCATGCAGGGCGGTTTTTTACCGTAACGGGTGATAGTTCGTTGCGATCGCGTCCTATGTCCCGTGTTGTCAAACCATTACAACAGATGGGAGCAGAAATTTGGGGACGCAAAGGCACGACACTTGCACCCTTAGCAGTTCAAGGAAAGTCCCTCAAACCAATTCACTACAATTCCCCCATCGCCTCCGCCCAAGTCAAATCCTGCATTCTCCTTGCAGGTTTGGCGACTGAGGGAAAAACTACGGTCACAGAACCATCACTTTCGCGCGACCACAGCGAACGGATGCTACGGGCATTTGGGGCAGACTTAGTCACTGACCCCGAAACCAACAGCGTCACCATCACCGGACCGACTCAACTTTACGGGCAAACAGTGATTGTTCCAGGGGATATCAGTTCAGCTGCTTTTTGGTTAGTCGCTGGGGCAATTGTACCAGATTCTGAACTGGTGATTGAAAATGTTGGCGTGAATCCCAGCCGCACAGGGATTTTAGAAGCTCTAGCGATGATGGGAGCAGACATCCAACAGGAAAATCAGCGGGAGGTTGCTGGGGAACCGGTTGCAGATTTACGAGTGCGTTCGAGTCGTTTGACAAGTTGCACTATAGCAGGTGATATTATCCCGAGGTTGATTGATGAAATTCCAATTTTGGCAGTAGCGGCGGTGTTCGCCGAAGGAACGACAACCATTCGCGATGCAGCTGAGTTGCGGGTCAAAGAAAGCGATCGCATTGCTGTCATGGCGCAGCAACTCAATAAAATGGGAGCAAAGGTGACAGAATTAACGGATGGTATGGAAATTACTGGCGGTACTTCCTTGGTCGGCACTGATGTCGATAGCTATACTGACCATCGTATTGCCATGAGTTTCGCGATCGCTGCTCTCAAAGCTTCTGGTAAAACGACCATTCATCGTGCAGAAGCAGCTGCGGTTTCATATCCAGAATTTGTTACTACACTGCAACAAGTTTGTGGTGTATAAATTTAACCACACGTGCAGATTGGTCTGAAACAAGGAAATCCATTGGTTAGTAGTGAGCACATAGCGTGCTTACTACTAACTATGTGCAGTTCTACTTTTGAGAATTCGTATAACCTGAACTTCGCCAGAATTTTGTCAGAACTATCCAGAACAAACCTGTCTCGATAATAACCCATTCATTGAAAACACGGACATAGGCATACCCGATAGCCATAGGGCGTGCCGCAGGCTAGGACACGTTCGCGCAGCGTGCGCCTTCGCCTTAAAGAATCAACAATCTGTGACTTGCCCTCTATTGGACTTAACCTGTCCGCGCTTGCTTTTATGGTCAAGGCGTTTTTGGTGAGAACTGCGAGTCGGTTTTGTGGGTTTGCGTTTTCTTTTCAGTACAACTACGCTTTTAATAAGTTCTTCAAGTCGTCTTAACGCTTCCTCTCGGTTCTGCTCCTGGCTTCGATGCTCCTGAGCTTTGATGACGACGACTCCCTCCTGGGTGATGCGTCGGTCGTTCAACTTCAAAAGCTGTTCTTTATAAAAATCGGGTAATGATGAAGCCCCAATGTCGAAGCGCAAGTGGATAGCGGTAGAAACCTTGTTGACGTTTTGACCTCCTGCTCCTTGGGAACGAATCGCACTAATTTCAATATCGCTGTTTGGGATGATGATTTTGTTGGAAATTTGCAGCATTACTCACAAGTTTTTTAGAATCGAACAAGTAGATCCAAGACCAAAGTAGCGTAGTTATCAAGTCGAAGTATATGGGAAGCGCCTAGTTAATCGGCTGACTCAACATCGTCTCAGTTCTTGACTACGTTAGCTTATTAAAGTGACTGACTTTTTACCCGCAACTTGTGCCACAACACGCGCGATCGCACAACTCCATTCATACCCCAAGTCTTTGAGTGCAGCCAAACAACTACTAACTTGTGAATCTGGGATAGAAGCTAATAGTCCACCAGCGGTTTGTGGATCGAATAACAAAGGATAATGCGCATGGCTCTCAACTTGCTCCAAGTTATCAATATAACGTGATGCTCGCAGATTTTCTGGATGCAGCGAGCTAAAAATCTCTTTTTCTGTTGTCTCCCTTGCGCCTGCCAAAACTGGGATAGCTTCTATCTGCAACTCAATCGCCACATTGGAAGCTAACAC
Organism: Kalymmatonema hyalinum WJT4-NPBG1; assembly: GCA_019359075.1. Lineage (GTDB taxonomy): Bacteria > Cyanobacteriota > Cyanobacteriia > Cyanobacteriales > Nostocaceae > Kalymmatonema > Kalymmatonema hyalinum. The sequence goes on along the minus strand of JAHHIB010000003.1, from coordinate 44,071 downwards.
CATCTCCATTAGATGTCCCAGCAACCCAAATCCTGTGACATCAGTGCAAGCAGTTGCCCCATGTTGCACTAAACACGCAGCAGCAGCTTGGTTTGACAGTAGCATTGACTCTACGGCACTATCAATCCAACGACCTTTTGCCTGGCGGCGCATATCAGCAGCAAAGAGTGTCCCGGTTCCTAGTGCTTTGGTCAAAATCAGCACTTGTCCTGGTTGCATTCCGCTTTTACGTAACAGTTTGTCAGGATAAGCCAAACCGTTGCAAGATAACCCAAATCCCAGTTCTGCGCTTTCGGTGGTGTGTCCGCCAATCAGAGGTGCTTGAGATTGGTTGAGTACTTTCACCGCACCTGATAATAACTGATAAAGAGTTTCTTCGACTTTAGCTGGTTCAGCGTAGGGAATCGTGGCGATCGCCAAACTACTTTGAGGAATAGCCCCCATTGCAAAAATATCACTCAAGCAATGATTGGCGCTAATTTGTCCAAAGATATACGCGTCATTGATCAAACTACGAAAATAATCAATAGTATGTAGCATCAACTGTCCTGTTGGGACTTGCACCACCGCCGCGTCATCTGGTGCATCCAAACCAATGACGATATCCGTTCTTTCTTCTCCACCTGGTTGTTCTGATTTGATACGGGACAAAACTCTCTCTAGAACTGTACTACCCACCTTTGAACCACATCCAGCACAACGCATTTGAGTACTGAGTGAGGAGTGCTGAGTGTTGAGTGAGGAGTCAGCAGTAGAAATTTTTGAATTTTGTTCGCGTAGCGTGCCCGAAGGGCATATTTTGAATTTTGAATTATTTTGTCCCCTCATCTGTGGCAAATCATTGAAGCGTTCCATAAAAGAGCGGTCAATCCAGTCTTTGGAGCGCCACAGGAGTTTGTTAGGTGGTAAGGTAAACGAACCGCGTGTAGCGATCGCGCGTCCATCTCCTGTACCAATTAAACTTAAATATTGTTTCTGTGGTTTATAGGGTTTGAGGGGTTTTCCTAACAAAACTCGCTGCAAATTCTCAAACAAAGGCTTACCTTGTCTTACAGCAAACACTCCAGCTTTGGGACGAGGATGATTTACCATTGTGGCAATATCACCTGCAGCAAAGACGTGTGGGTGGGATAGAGATTGCAATGTATCCTCAACCAAAATAAAATTTTGCTCATCACTCGCCAGTCCCGCTGATTTTAACCACTGGGGTGCTGATGCTTGTGTCACCCAGAAAATTGAATTGCACTCAACTGTCAACCCAGATTCACATATCACTGTATGCTGTTTAACTTGACACACACTTTCCCCAAGATGTAACTGAACACCCTGCTGAAGCAAAACTTGCTTAACTAAACCTCGCACCGGCTTGTGATAAAGAGGCATCAGTTCCGCTTCGCGCTGAAACAGATGAATTTCCAAAGCCTTTGTCTCGTTTCCAACCTCACTCGAGGCACGAGATAAAATCCGATGTAAACGAGCTTGCATTGACAACGCCAATTCTACGCCGCCTGCACCTCCACCCACAATTACAATGCTCATGGGTTCTTGAGGTAATGTAGAACTCTCGGATGCAATGTCTCTACAAATTTGCTCCCAGTGTTGTAGTAATTTAGATACAGGCTTAGCCGCAATTGTATATTCTGCTGCACCTGGTACAGAAATTGTGGCGGGAGTGCTACCAATATCAATGGACAGCACATCGAAAGCTACCGCAGGACGGTTAGCACAAATAACTTTGTTGTTTTCTAAATCAAGACCAACAACTCGGTCAATATACAACTGGGCTTGAGCAAAATTTGCTAAGCGTCGTAAGTCAATATGGCATTCGTCATGGCTGTAAAATCCGGCAATGTGTCCTGGTAGCATTCCAGAGTACGGTGTATCCGAACTTTCGGTAATCAACGTTAAACGTACTCCGGGTATTGGTTTCATACCAAACATTCTTAGCACAATGGTATGGCTGTGACCACCACCAATCAGCACTAAATCTCTAACAATCGGGTGTAAATTTTGCTGCATCTTTTGCGGTGAGGCAAATGCTTACGCTGTTTCTGCTATCAGGGCTCGGGTTACTAAGTGTAACACTGTCGGCAGATCATTTATTTTCTTAACTATTATATCGGTTAAGTCTTTTGCAATTTTTTATTCTATCTAACAATGCCAGTTTTGACATCATTAATCACACAAACACAATATATTTTTTCTGTTTTGTTAGGTTTAATTATCTATGTATAGAAATCGCGAGCAAATCGTAAAATCCTCCAAACTCTCTTTAGTCTGTGTCATTCAGAGTTTCTAAAAAAAAGTCAAGTTCACAAACCAAAGAAAATCACTATATTTATCAAATCTTTATAATTTGAATTTTCTGTAAAAACCGTATATCGTAGGTCAAGTATTAACTATTACTGTTTAACATTAGGGATATTAGGTGTAGTTATTTATTCATGTCCCCAGAGAACCATAAAAAATTATTTTAAGAAATCAAATAAAAAATATTTCTTTAGAGGGTTGCGTCATTTATCAAAATCAATCAATATAATTACTTTAAATAAAATAGAGGAATGGTAGTCAGACAACTGTTTGATGAAAAGATGGAACCTTGTCAGTGTGCACTTGATTTTGTAGAACAATTCGCATTGGAAATTCTTGCTACTTTTTGGAATTCTCCTTTGATGCCTCTAAAGGAAATACAAAGGAATCTAAAGGGCAAAGATTTCCCCAAGACAAACGATTTGAAAAAGACAATGTCAGGGCGCAAACTTTAATGACGGCAACCAGCAATAAACAATTCTCTACCAGGCTACCCTATTTGCGACAGACCTTTATGGTACTAGAATGTATCAAAAAGAAATCAGATAAGTCAGTGTCTATGGGACGCATACCAAAGGCTCTCAACACTTGGAATCACACTAAATATCATCAAATATGGGTGATATCTGGTGAAAGGCAAGCTTTTTGTCTAAGAGCAAATTCTCAAATGGGCAATACAAAGCAACAGCATCTACCGAGCTTTCGGCAGATATTGAAATTTTGAGACAAATGCTATACTCTTTTTGCCAATAATCTACGTAAAAATTCGGTGTTTTGAGGGACACAACGATTATGTCTGCTAGGAAGACAGACGTACTAAAAAATTGGTTGATAGTAATAACAGCGATGTTTAGTTTATCACCAACGGTGATTTTCTTAACATTTTCCCAAAGCTCGGGGTTGTCAAACCAACAAAAAATAGAAAATAGAACTCAAGCATTATCAACGACTGCGACCCTTTTTTTGGGATTAGCAGTGATGATTCATGCATATGTGGCAGCGAAAGGAGTGGAAGCTAGTCAAAAAAGTGCGATGGCAGCTGAAAAAAGCAATGAGATTGAAACGAAGAATGCCCTCCTAGGTCAAGAACAGCTAGTTGCAGAACGCTTTATGACAGCAATTACCCAGCTTGGACATGAAAGTGTTGCAACACGTACAGGCGCAATTTACGCCTTAGAAAGAGTTGCCCAGGATTCTCCCAAAGAATACTGGACAATCATGGAAATTCTGACAGCTTTTGTGCGAGAAAATGCTGCTAGTCAATCGCAAGAGGAGGAAACACCAGAGACACCAGCAAGAATTCGTACAGATATTCAAGCCGCTCTGAGCGTCATAGCTAGGCGCGATGCTCAAAAAGACCAGCCAAATCAGAGAATTGATTTACGGTATGCCAACATGAGGGGAGCAGACCTGCATAAAGCAAACCTGCAACAAGCAGACTTGCGGGGATCTGACCTATGTGAAGCAGACCTACGAGAAGCCGACTTGAGTGAGGCAGATTTGGAGGGTGCTCAACTGTGTGGGTCAATTCTGTATGAAGCCAACTTGCAATCAACCAATTTACCAGATGCAAACCTCTGTGGGGCAAACCTCAATCGTGCTTGGGTGTGTGGGGCAAACTTACGTGCAGCCAATCTTACAGGAGCAAGTCTGCGTGGAGCTAATCTACAGGGAGCTAACTTATATAAAGCCAATTTGGCTGGGTCTAATTTAAAAGTTGCTAACTTAGAAGGGGCAAAGCTGTTTTTAGCTAATTTGCAAGGAGCAAAGCTAGGTAAAGCCAACCTGCAAGGTGCAGGTTTGATTGGAGCCAATTTGCAACAAGCAAACCTCAATGGAGCGAACCTGCAGGGTGCAAACCTCAATGCAGCTAAACTACAACACACAGAGGTGTTTTTTGCCAACTTTTCTGAAGCAAGCCTCAGAGAAGCTGACCTTGGTGGAGCGAATCTGATGGGTACCAACCTACAAATGGCAATTCTTGATCAAGCAAACCTGTGTGGGGCAAATCTTATGGGAGCCAATCTCAGTGCAACCAATATGAGCGATGTCAAACTCGAAGGGGCAATCCTGACAGGAGTGAAAAACTTGCAACCGCATCAGATTACATTGGCACTAGGCGATGTCACAACTCGCTTACCAGATGATGTGGAACTACCGACACATTGGACGCGAATTGGCTAACGTCGAGCAAATTAGAAGCGCAATCATCTATCACAAAATTTTTTTGCATTTTATATGCAAACAGGGTGCTTCCCTCAATCAATGACATAATATCCAAGATAAAATTTTAAATGACTGAGCTGACTCAGATTATTCGCGGTAACTCACCAACGTAATAAAACGAAATTATAACTCTTTTGTTAAGAAAACTATTTAGGCTTTTATATTTAAAGTTATACCAATTCTCTATGAGGATGCACATAATAAAGCTTCATGAAATAGAGCTTCGAGGATGAAATCATAACCGGGGTACGAGTTAGGTGTGGCACGATCACTTAATAAGAACATCGGAAATATATATGAGTGAGGAACCCAAGCAACTAACGCTACGAATTTTGATTGTCGAAGATGACCCCATGATGCGGATTGGACTGAAACATTCGCTCTCTAGCCAACCTCAGCTTGAAATTGTTGGGATGGCAGAGGATGGATATTTGGGTGTGGAAGCCGCTGTAGCCCTCCAGCCGGATGTGGTTGTCATGGATGTTGGGATGCCGCACATGGATGGAATTGCTGCTACGCAAGAAATTAAGCGAGTCTTACCGAATGTGAAGGTCGTGATGCTTACGTCCCATACCTCTCAAACCGAAGTGATTGCCGCGCTTTCCAGTGGTGCCGAAGGCTACTGTGTCAAAGGAACGAGTGCCGAGCAGTTAGTCAAAGCGATCGCTGTGGTTCATGAAGGAGCAACTTACCTAGATGCCCAAGTGGCTCAGTCTGTCATTGACCAGCTCAAACCACCTCCAAGAGCGACAAAACCCACTCCATCCATTCCTCCCGGAACACTATCAGACAGGGAACTGGAGGTGTTGCGGCTGATTGTGGATGGTTGCAGCAATCCAGACATTGCCAAGGCGTTGTACCTAAGCGAACACACTGTTAAAACTTATGTGCGAGGAATCATGAATAAGCTGCTGGTGAATGACCGAGTGCAAGCGGCTGTAGTAGCGTTGCGATCGGGCTTAGTCGGATAGGTGCCTTAACTACCACCGATGATATGCAGCACGATATCCGCACAGAAATGAGACAGCATGGCGTATTCCAACCCCCACTGCCAGTAGAGGAAGCCAAATGCTATCCCCAGCAGGGAGTTCAGCAGCATCGTTCGGGTAATGACAATTGGGGTCAATGACCAAAGGGCAGCAGCGCTTGGCAGATGACCAACCCCAAACAGCAGGGCAGAGAGGGCGATCGCTAGCCAGAACGCAAGCCGTGACGGTTGTTCCCCTTCTCGCAGCCCAATCTTCCAGAAAACCCAGGCAATCAGCGTCATCAAAAATAGGCGCAGTAATAGCTCCTCCGTAATCCCGCCATAAAAAGAAGCGAGTGCGCGCTTCCACAGCGCAATATTGAGAGTTGTAGACTGTGCTGTTTGCGGCATAAAGGGTTGAAACAGGAAAGCCAGCCCAAGGATGACAAATCCTCCTAAAAAACCGCTCATCAGTGCAAAATGAATGGCACGTTTCGATAGGGCGGGTCGTTTTAACCCATAAACAAAGGCACGCGCAAAGGGGGTGTCGAGTCCCAGCGATCGCCCCAACCGTAGCCCAATCCAGCCCAGGATGAAAAGGACAACGCCGGACTGGGTGGCGCTGGCAATTGCTAATACAGGTAACGGCAGAGGCAGTGATGCGGTTGACGACTGGTTGAGTGTTGCCAGGTAAGGGAAAACAGCAAGCGTCCCCAGCGCACCCAGGACAGCCCAAAAGGCAGCTAGACGGGTGTGCTTGCTCGTGGGTTGATTGGTATGTATATTATTGACGTTCATCCTGAACTCACTACTAGACGGGCAGTGTAAACCAAAACGTGGAGCCATGACCCGGACTACTGATCACGCCAATCTCACCACCATGCGCGGTAAGAATTTGCCGACACATATAAAGCCCTAAACCGAGACTAAGGGATTGTCGCCTGTCGGGATCACGGGTGTAAAGGTCAAAGAGGCGATCGCATTGCTGCTGAGTCATGCCAACACCATTGTCACTCACCGTACAGCGAACCCACTGGCTTTTAGCTGTTAGGTTTTGACTGTTAGCTTTGGGGTGAAAAACTCCCTTCCGCCCAGGACCTTTGCCTTTCTGCTTCCCATCAATCACTTCTGCACTAAACGTCAAATGCAAGCCAGGACGGTTGTATCGCAGCGCGTTGGAAATCAAGTTCTCGTACACCCGCCGCAGATGGAGTGGATCAGCATTCACCAATGGCAAGTCACCTGAGATGACCTGGGTTAACGTTGTTTGTGCTTGTGTAAAGAATGGCTGAAAATCAGTGATGATTGAATTTACCAATGTATCCAGTCTGATTGGCTGACGGTGAAGGACAATGCCATGCAACTGTGTGGAATGGGCGGACAGCAGCGAGTTAATGAGTTCAACTTGGCGATCGCCACTGGCAATCATTTGCTCCAGTAGTTCTTGAGGAATCTTTGCATCTTCACCCGATGGCTTCAAAAAGCTTTTTAATGTCATCACCATCCCGAGCACGGGATTTCGCAAATCATGAGAAACCGCGTGGAGAAACACTTGCAGTTGTTGCCGCATTTTCAATTCCCGTTGTAAGGAACGTTCGTAGAGAAATACCCCCAAATCCGCTACAAAGCAAATCAAAACAGCATAAAAACCTCCTAGTACATACGTTGCTGACAGTGGCACATCGGGATCTCTCAACCCCAGCAGTACCGCAACGCTGAAGTAGCCCAAAACAACTAATTGTGATATAATATGCAACCGCCATTGGACTGGAATTAGGATTGCTTGGATGGCATAAAACAGAATCCAATCACCTGCGTCAAATCGGGCTTCTCCATAAAAGGTGTCGATGATTTGAGGTGACAGCAGAACAGACCAAGCAAACAACAAAAATAACCGTTCTGGGTGAGCGCGCATACTGGGATGCTTGAGGAGCAGCAGACACAGCAGTACACTCAGAATCTGAGTTCCACTCGTCTGGACATACCTCAAGGTTCTTTCTGCACCAAATGCCATCTGTGGATTACCCAAAGCATTGAGGCTGGGAATATTGATCGCCAGGTTGAGGATTGTCACCAACAACAACACAATCAGGACAACCCAAACCAGTAAACGAACACGGTTGAACAAAAAGCGATGTCGCCACGCCAAAAACTCCTGGGAAACCCTAGATTGTGCGGGTTGCCAAATCGCTCGAAGCGTATTGAGATAGCGAGCAAAGGACATCCTGACAGGTAAGGAAAGGTGAACACTTTTTATTATGCGTTTGCTGATCAGTTGCACACAGCGAATTGACCTAGCCATTGCTCATTTCAAACAGTAATCATTGATTTCTCGTACAGCTAGAAGGCTCTTTGATATTAGGGTCACTGGTTTCACCACTTCACCACTTCCTGCTAACGCGCCTGTTTGCTCCATCGGTCGATTCACCCGATCAGATGAATCAATCGCGCAAACCGATCGTGCGAGGTGGCAAACAAGCGACAACCATACGATTTAGTTATGACGCTGAAGGCAGCGCCCGAAGCAATACGTTGGAAATCTAATTGACAGCGAAGCTAAAAGGGAATATTTCAATGAACCGCATTCAATCTCCCGTTCAATTCACCAGGTTGCTAGCCCTTATGGGCTTGAGTGCAACAACACTCCTCACTTCTTTCCTAACCACTTCCACCCAAATAGCTCAAGCAGGATCTTGTCGAACGGTTGCAAAGGACTGGGACGGCTACGTCGATGTTCGATCAGCACCCAAAGTTCGCTTTAACAACCTGATTACCATGCTGCCTAACAGCACAGAGTTAGAAGTTATCGGACAGCAAGGTGATTGGCTGGAAATTTATGCTCCAGAACCAGGATGGGTGGCAGAAAATCAAACCCGGCGAATCTGTTCCAGGGATGGTAAACGCCGCCGAACTAACCGAGATTACAACTACCAAGATTACGATGGCTATCGAGATTAGCTGCTAGGAGGTAGGGGAGATGTACCAAAAGATTACACCTCGTACATTACTTGTACTGACTAGTTTATTTACTCTCGTGGGTCTGGTTTCCTATATAGGTGCAAAGTTTGTTCTACCATCACTCTTCCCTTACTGGGGTATTGCACTCATCGCAGTACTGGGCGGTTGGGCAGCAACAAGTACCTGGGTGCTGCTCACTCATACCAGACGGACTATCCGTTGGCTTCTGGTAACTGTTCTGATTGCAGCAGGTGTTGCGGGCGCGATGATTCCTTGGAGTGGACTCGCGGCGGTGCTGTTGCTTCTCTTGGCAGGATTGGCTGTTTCAGGAACGACATTAGTACTGGTGTTGCTTCGTCTGTGGCGGCGACATGCCTCCCTAAGTCTGCTCTTATTGAGTTTCGTGCCGATGCTAGCAGGCATAATCATGCTCGCGATCGCTAACCTGATCCGACCTGCTCCCCCTGCACTACCGACTAGCATGATGAGCGTAAGTGATGAACTGCGCTATTTGTACCAGACCGATCAAGGCGATCGCCTGACAAGCCATATCCTGTTTAATTCCACTCGCGATCAAACACGGCTCCAGCGAGTGCTTACCCTGGATCAAAAGGGGCTGATCACCGCACCTGAAGCGCAGTACCATGCAGCACTAATACTACAGCATGGGAGTTGCCCAGATCATTTCCGTCGTGCCTATGAGTTATCTCATAGCGCTGCCCAAGTACAGGTTCCTGATGCACAATGGCTGTCACGCGCCTCCTACGATCGCTGGATGCTATCGATTGGTAAGCCGCAGAAATACAACACGCAATGGTTTGTCTGGCAACAAGTAACGTGTGACACATAATAGCAATTCGAGCTATGTTCTCTGTTTGAAAGGGATTTTCACCTGAAAAAGAACTCCTTTCCAGTGTTCAGGGATACGTTGAAGATGTTGATAGGACGTACATTGAAAGTAATCGGTGGAGGTTGCGCTTCAAGGTTATAGGTGAGAAGTAACATCGCATGTTGAAGCAGCTAAGCTATCAAAGTCTTAGCGTCTTTCTACCACCCTGATATACTCGGTGGCGTAAGTTCTCCAACAAATTCAAGTTGCCTTAGGTGCAAGTATGCCTAAAGAACACATCAATCCGAGTTCGCTGTTTCCAAGTTTGAAATACGGTTTTTCCCAGATAGTGACCAGTCAAGGTGGTCGAACAGTATACTTATCCGGTCAAACACCATTGAATGCTGAGGAGAAAGTAGTGGGCACTAGCCGCCGAGAACAAATGCAGCAGTGCTTGAGAAACGTGCAGACGGCGTTGGAAACGGTCGGTGGTTCACTCAAGGATGTTGTATCGCTGCGGCTTTATATGGTTAACTACAACCCTGATGAAGAAGTTGATGTTATCGCAGACGGATTAAAAGAATTTTTTCCTGGCGATAATCCACCTGCAACAACTTGGATTGGAATTTCCTCCCTTGCCGTCAAGGATTTTTTGATAGAAATTGAGGCAATAGCAGTCTTGGAATAGCATTTTCCACACACATTTGAAATATTTGATTGATTCAGCCGATCAGATGAACCCAACAGAGTGAATTGATCGCCGGAGGTTCTCATCGCAGGATCGATATGGCTGCAAAAGCGGTGGCTGGCGGGCTGGCTTGCGGCGCAAATGGCAAATGCACTATGGTGGTACTCTTTTACCTTTATCCTTATCCGGGAACTTAGTATGCAGAACATACGCCCAGGGACAATTCTGTTTCTTCCCTTGGCGCTGTTCTCGCTATGGTCGGCTTGGTATTTGTGGAAAGTTAAGTCTTTTTTCTGGCAAATCGATGAAAATGTTGCCTCACAGAGGTAGTTATGATGGTGACAATGAACAGACAACCGGAGATCACAACCGAACGCTTAATCTTAAGACCGTTTACCCTGTCAGATACACCGCTTGTTCAACAATTAGCAGCTGATGAGGCGATCGCATCCACTGCACTAAATATTCCGCATCCATTTGAGGATGGAATGGCTGAAGAATGGATATCAACTCATCAACCTGATTACGAAGCCCGAAAAGCAGCAAACTTTGCCATTGTTCTGGGTGATGAGCGAATACTCATTGGTGCCGCAGGTCTTTCCATCAGTTCTTCTGACTCACGTGCAGAATTAGGGTACTGGATTGGGAAAACTTATTGGGGATACGGATATGCTTCAGAAGCAGCTCAAGCCCTGATTCATTTTGGATTTGAGGTGTTGTCTGTGAATCGAATTTATGCAACTTGTCTCAAACGGAACATTGCTTCTGCCAGGGTGTTGCAGAAGCTTGGTATGGCTCATGAGGGGAGCTTGAGACAGCACGTCTATCACCGAGGACAATTTGAAGACTTGGAGGAGTATGGCTTACTTAAGCAGGATTTTACATCGAACCCATGACAACACCCCAGAAATAATCCTCGAATGGTTCCTCATCCAGGTCAATATGATATTTTCTCGCCCAAGAGTAGACATCCAAGCTGATGCGTCCCCTTTCTTTGTCTAACCAATCACCCCCTTGAATCGAAATATTTCCAAGTAAGGTAATCCAGTGATTCGGGTAAGGTAAAAGGGGTTTGTTGCCGGTGCCTAGTAAACCTGAGGCGGTAATTAAAGCAAAAACCACACCACCAGAGGCAATAACTGCTGCAGCTTCATTCAAAACCTCGAATTCGCCGTATAGGTAAGTAGGAATGTGCTTTACTTTGCGATAACCTAGTATCTCCCGTGTCCAGCCTTTCATCTCCCAGGATTTGGTCATACCTGCCAAATTTCTCAGTATATCGGGACCGTCTGGTTCAACAGAAAAAATTAGGTTTTCTGAATCCCGTAGCGTTGCCAAAATCATCCAATCGGCTTGCCCCATTCGTAGTCTGCCTCGACTTTGACGCAATCTATACAATGCTTCAATGCGTCTGGTTTGCCCTTGAAAAGCACCAGTTTCAAACAAACTCCGGCAAATTTGCACATAACGCAGCGGTTGTTTGCGAACGAGTTCAAATAAAATTGATGCAGGACCACAAAATGGTTGTTGACCTTGGTTGACTTGAAAGGGGTCAAGAAGGCGTATTTTCATCTCCGCCAGCACTTGGTTTTTATCTAAACTCGACCAAGCGCTCTTGGCGTTGGATTTTTCAAAGTCTGCTAGTGCAGAGGCGACAGATGGATCTAATGTTGGGGAATTCATTTATTGAGTAGATGGGTAGAAATAAAAGTAACATCATATCCGCTTGATTAGTTATAATTACCGTTCGCACTGCACCCCACCCCCAACCCCTCCCCCTCCGGGTATGCCTTCGGCACGCCTGACGGCGTTAGCGAAGCTCCTCCGAAGGAGGCACGCCAGTTGCCTCTGTCGGGAAACGCTCCTGCAGCACTGGTCTCACCGCAAGCGGGGAGGGGAGCCAAAAGGTACTTTTGGCGGGGTGGGGTTCTGCGGAAATGGTAAGTAATCAAACGAACTTGATATAACTGGTAGAGGTTACGAATTGCTAATTGCTGACGGTTGACATTTCACCGTTCACCCTGAACAATGAGCGATTCATTGTAAGCGATTAGCCTCTTACCCGCTATTTATTGATACCCATCTACCTTGATTAATTACAGAATTTTTCGACGCAGCGAACAAACATCTCTACACCCATCGCCAAGACGGTTTCATCAAAATCAAACCGGGGATGATGATGAGGATACGCCAAGCCTTTCTCAGGATTAGCGGAACCAAGGAAGAAATAGCAACCAGGAACTTCTTGCAAGAAGTAAGACATATCCTCGCCGCCCATTGTTTGGCATTCAGGAACAACACCCACAGGCGTTTCTACGACTTCTTGGGCGACTGAGCGTACTAGTTCAGCAATGCTGGCATCATTAATTACTGGTGGGTAAAGTGACCAATAATCCAAGTCATACCTTGCGCCATGACTTTGACAGATTCCTGCAATAATTTGCTCGACTCGCTGTTGGAACAAGCCTTTCAATTCTGGATTAAAATAGCGTACTGTACCACGCATCCAAGCTGTATCAGCAATCACGTTCTCGGCTGTTCCAGCATGCAATTCACCGACTGTCACTACTGCTGAATCAATGGGATTGACATTACGAGCAACAATGGTTTGCAAAGCATTGATAATTTGTGCAGCAACCACAATCGAATCAATGGTTTGATGAGGCATCGCACCGTGTCCACCTTTGCCCAACACTGTGCATCGGAATAACTCTACAGCTGCCATCAATGCACCAGCGCGGACACCTATCGTCCCCAAAGGCAGATTATTCCAAAGGTGCAAACCGATAATTGCGTCAACATCGGGGTTTTTCAACACCCCGGCTTCTATCATCGGCTTTGCGCCTCCTGGTCCTTCTTCCGCTGGCTGAAAGATAATTTTGACAGTACCACCAAAAGTGTCTCGATTCTGCTGGAGATAGTATGCTGTTCCTAGGGCGATCGCTGTATGTCCGTCATGCCCACAAGCGTGCATGACTCCATCGTGTTGTGAGCAGTAGGGTACCTCGTTGAGTTCTTGAATAGGCAAAGCATCCATATCTGCCCGAATCGCCAACACTTTTTGAGTGCTGTTGTTACCCCGAATCGTAGCGACAATGCCAGTTTGGGCAATGCCAGTTTGATGCTCAATTCCCCATTCTTGCAATTTCTGCGAGACAAACTGGGCGGTTAGTTTTTCTTGGAAACCCAATTCTGGTTTTTGATGCAACCCCCGCCGCCACTCCACAAGTTGTGGTTGCAGTGAACGGATGGAGAGTCGGACGCGAGATAAATCAACAGAAGAGGGATTTGGGAATGTAGAAACCATGTCTCACATTTTTTAAATTTAAATGACGGCTGAGTATTTTTATTTTTACGCTTTAAACTTTTGCAAAAGGTAGCAATCGTTCTAAATCTAAATTTGATGCGATTTGTGCCATTTTTTCCAAATCAGTTAAATTATCCAGATACGGTAAGCAGCCCAAAACCGGAATGTAAGTCAGCGATTGTATCAACTCTATTGGTGTCCAGTCAGCAATTTCTTCATTTGTTCGAGGTTGAACGCAGTTGAGAATAATGCCTTTCAAATTAACTCGTAATTGTCGTGCTAATGCCACATTCGCGACTGCTTGGGCTATTGCACCCAATTTGACTGGTACAACCAACACCGTAGGTAAGTGCCATTCTCCGGCTAAGTCAGCGACTGTGAGTTCATTCGTGACTGGCGAACCTAATCCTCCTAAAGCTTCTACTAATAGAAAATCACGGCGCTGACGCAAAGCTGTAAAAGTTTGCCACACTTTTGCTAAATCGATAGTTTTATTTTCTTTTGCTGCAGCAATGGGAGGGGCTAGGGGTGCTTGAAAATATAAAGGTGTCAGTTCTTCAGGAGATTGGTCTAAAGAAAATAATTTTTGATACCACTCGCGATCGCCCTCTCCCGATTGCATCAGTTTCATAATTCCCAAGCTGCGGGAAGAATGATATTTTTGCCAGTAGGCTGCTAAAGCTGTCGTTAAAACAGTTTTACCAACCTCTGTATCCGTCCCTGTAACCAGCAGTGCGTTCAACAGTTTATCAGTCATTAGTCATTAGTCATTAGTAGCTAATAACTAATTTTTAACAGTAACTATGATAAATCGCTTATCATTCCATTCTATGGAAATTTAGCATAAATTTAATGTACTTTTTGCATCAAGCTCTACAGCCTTGGCGGCGTACCTGTTTGACCAGGAACAGGGTTGGGTGTTTCAGTAACAGGCGGGTTATTTTCTTGCTCAATCGGAGGAACTGTGGACGGCTGTTCTGTCGGTGTGGGTGAAGGTGAGATGTCTGTGGGTGTGGGTGAAGGTGGGATTTCTGTGGGTGTGGGTGAAGGTGGGATTTCTGTGGGTGTGGGTGAAGGTGGGATTTCTGTAGGTGTGGGTTGGACGGGGTTTTCTAATCCAACACTAAAACTGTAATTGCTTTGAGGAAGTTCTGGGACAGGACGTACCTGAATCGTGTATTTACCAGTAAAAGGCAATGTTGCTTGGTAAAATGAAAACTCTCTGGCTGCATTGTCGATTGGTTCTTGATTTGGAGCCAAAACTGACAGCAAAACACTGCCTTTTTGGGCAAGCAATACAGTTAACTGTTGCCCTTCTTCACCCGAAAAGGTGTACTCAATTGTTTGATTAGGTTTGAGAGTCCCCTCAACGTTAGCAGTGTTAGATGTTCCAAAATTTAGGCGCTTGCTATAAACAACAGGTTCATTGTTGGTAGGTGTGGGTGTAGGTGTGGGTGTCGGCGTGGATGTGGGTGTAGGTGTTAACGTAGTTTCACCAGGAATCACAGGTGAAGGGAAAGTTTGCGGCTGTGTTGATGCTGTTTCTGGTGTTGCTTGTGGCTTATTGCGGATGGACATGACCACCGCCCAAGAACTGAATCCAGCGACAAGAATAACAATAATGGTGATTCCTAGAAGTGCCAAAGGATTATCTAAAACTGAACGGTTCGTCTGTTGTGGAATGACTGGGTTAGGTTTGTTGGGGACAGATGGTTGTACTGATGGTTGTACTTGATCAGGGCGGCGACCAACGGCAATTGTTTGTACATTGGACAGATTAGGAGTTGAAACGTTGCGTTGTTGCGGAGCTTGTAATGCTTGTAATACATCAGTAGCATTTTGATAGCGATCGCCCGGTTTTTGCTTCAACATTCGATTCAACACAGAGGCAAATTGTGGATTGACACTCACCCAAGGTTGCCAATTCCAAGTAAGATGGTGTTCATTAAATAAATCTTGAGGTTCTTTGCTAGTCAGCAACACGATTGCTGTGACAGCTAGTGCATACAAATCACTGCTAGGATATGCTCGACCTGTCTGGATTTGCTCACTAGGGGCATAACCATATTTTCCTACAGTCGTGACTGGCGTTGTCTTATCTGGAGACTTTAACTTCGTTGCCAGTTCTTTGACCACCCCAAAGTCGATTAACACTGGTAAATTGTCGCTGTCTCGCAGAATAATATTATCTGGAGCAATATCCCGGTGAATAATTCCTTGACTGTGAAGATACTCCAACACTGGTAACAAAGAGCGTACCAGTTGCAACACTTCTTCTTCTGTAAACGCCCCACCAGAAGCTTTGCGCTCATCGAATAAAGTACGATAAGTTTTTCCGGCTACATAGTCTTGCACCAAAAACAAGCGCTGGTCTTGTTCAAATCTTTCCCGGAATTCAGGCACTTGCGGGTGTTTTATTTGATACAAAATTGCCGCTTCTCGCTCAAACAGTTCTTTTGCCTTCTCCCAAGCGTAGCCCCCCGTTACTGTTGGAATTAATTCCTTAATGGCACAAAGTTCGTTAAAGCGTCTTTGGTCTTGGGCGAGATAGGTTCTACCAAATCCGCCCTGACCCAGAGTTTGAGTGATCCGGTAACGGTTTTGCAAAACAGTGTCAGCTGTAATGGGTGGTTGCATCGTCAATGAATTGAGTGTAATAGCAACAGAGGAGGACTTCACTAGGATACGGATAGTTTCCAGACCGACACCGTAGATAGAACTTTATATATTTATAGCGATTTTCATTTGGATCGAACACATTCATGTACCACCGAATGTGGTATTTTATTACGACTACGAACAACACATTTAGTATTTTTCTAGATTTTGTTGAACGCTAACAGCTTATTAACTTCCGCGATCCTTGAATCACCGTGTTTGATTCAAAACTGGAAATTAAGTTTAACAGTTTCTCAATTTCCACTCAAAACTAGTATTATTGAATATCCAGCTGTCCTTACTTAGGATAGCTTTTCAGTATTTATACTTACTGTTTTTTCAAGATAACAGTAAGTTAAGCTGTGGATACTTATTCACAGCAATAAATGAGGTGGTTAAAGGGGAGCATTTCGCTAAGCATACATCCAAATTCAGTTGGATTTTTGCAATTAAAGCCAAAAAATCTAAATCATGGGTATGGTTTACAGACTTAATGTCAGTTAAGCTATCAATTGTTTGTATGTGCAAGGGCTGGAGAATTAGCAAAATGTAGTTTTGTAGAGGTATGTATAAAATTTTTATGAAAGCTTCAAAAAAGCTCACAGATATTTTTTTTGAGTATTTTGGGTTAAACCTGTCAAATGTCTGGTGATAAGATTGCCATGAATGCACATCGAGGATCTGCTGTGCTCAGTTCTGCAACTTTAAAAGTGCAGCCGACTGCAACAGGACTAGCTGAAAATAATCGCCTGCGGCTGCTCTCTGGCTCTGCCAATGTACCACTGTCTCAAGAAGTCGCTCGTTACCTGGGCATGGACTTGGGACCAATGATTCGCAAACGATTTGCGGATGGAGAACTATATATTCAAATCCAGGAATCGATACGGGGCTGTGATGTTTATCTCATCCAGCCCTGTTGTCGTCCTGTGAATGACCATTTGATGGAACTGCTGATTATGATTGATGCCTGTCGGCGTGCTTCCGCACGGCAGGTAACGGCAGTCCTTCCGTATTATGGTTATGCCCGCGCTGACCGGAAAACGGCAGGAAGAGAGTCAATCACTGCCAAGCTGGTTGCAAATCTCATGACAGAAGCAGGTGCCAACCGTATTCTGGCAATGGATTTGCACTCAGCTCAGATTCAAGGCTATTTCGACATACCGCTAGATCACGTCTACGGTTCTCCAGTGTTGCTTGATTATCTAGCAAGCAAACAACTGCCTGACCTTGTCGTGGTTTCCCCAGATGTCGGTGGTGTAGCACGAGCTAGGGCATTTGCGAAAAAGCTCAACGATGCGCCACTGGCGATTATCGATAAACGTCGTCAGGCTCACAACGTTGCCGAAGTGTTAAATGTCATCGGTGATGTCAAGGACAAAACGGCAGTGCTGGTGGATGACATCATAGACACTGGCGGTACCATTGCTGCCGGAGCAAAACTGCTGCGTGAGGAAGGAGCCCGTCAGGTGTATGCCTGTGCCACTCATGCGGTGTTCTCCCCGCCTGCGATTGAGCGCTTGTCAAGTGGCGTGTTTGAGGAAGTCATAGTCACAAATACGATTCCAATTGCAGAAAGCGAACGCTTTCCACAGTTAGTAGTGCTGTCAGTGGCTAATCTACTTGGGGAAACCATCTGGCGGATTCATGAAGATAGTTCTGTCAGTAGTATGTTCCGTTAGCGAAGGCAAAACAGTCATCGCAATTACCTAAAAAACGCGGCAGTTTGAAAGCCCCGAAGGAACACGCACGTAGTACCGTATTCCGTGCTTGAGCTAGGGGACAGCCAACTCCACGGGCAATTTTAATTGGCGTTCACAAAAATGTGAACATTTACCCCAAATTGTCCGACCATACAAATAGCGCCACGTTGATGAAAAACTCGACAGCGTAATTTCCAAAGTAACCGCGAGACTTCCAAGTCGAGCGAATAGAGGCTATTTTGATCTAGCCTGCATCACCCTAGATGTGAATCCCCGTACCTTTACGTTGGGAAGATATCAAAGTTGTGTATCAAGTGTGAAGGATGAAATTTTTCAGATTTCATCCTTTATTTTTTATTTATACTGGCTGATTAGCTGGCACAGCCAACAACCGGGGGATTCGCACATGAGCAGGTTGTTCTAGGATAAACCGGACACAACGTGCAATATCCTCAGGCTGTAATGCTCCTCCAGAGAAGACAAAATCTTTGTTTTTATCATCCCAGTTATGGTATAGTCCTGTGTCCACTGTTCCAGGTTCAATACAGGCGACACCAATGCCAGTCCCAGCTAGCTCCATCCGCAGCGCATCTGTGAATGCTTCAATCGCAAACTTTGTCCCACAGTAAGCGCCTATGTTGGGAACTGTTTTTAAACCAGAAATACTGGAAGTGTTGATTAAAAAACCACTATCAGTTTGTTTGAAGTATCGCAGCGCCGTGTAAGCCATTCGGTAAACGGACTCAACGTTGATGCGTACCATATCACAGATTTTTTCGATGTCCACTTCTTCAATGGAACCGACAGTCATCACACCCGCATTACTAAAAACCACATCCAGCTGACCAAATGCTTGGATAGCTGTATCTACCAATTTTTGTGGTAAAGCCGGATCTGTAATTTCACCCGGCACAGCTTTGGCATTTTTTAAACTAGACACAAGTCGTTCTAGCTTATCTTGAGAGCGGGCAGTCACTACCAGTTTCATGCCTGCTGCATCCAAATCCCTAGCGACTGCTTCGCCAATTCCTCCACTAGCTCCGGTAATAATGGCGACCTTGTTCTGTAGCTCCATAAATTTGTTCCTTCAGTAAGAGAATTAACTTTCACTCGCTCAGTAAGTCATCGAATACTGATGATTTGCTGCATCCGCTTAAGATTTGCGAAATGGTAGATTTAGATGGAAATGCTGCTTGTGTCACCGTTTGACCACTTAATATCTGGTATCACAGGCTGTTGATAGTTACCAAATGGATACTAATAGGACGAGTGAGGATGCGTAAAGCGAAATACCATTGTCCAGTGGAAGTCACCCTAGAGGTTATTGGTGGTAAATGGAGATGTGTGATCTTGTGGTGGCTGAGACAGGAGTCGAAACGTTTTAGTGAATTGAAGGAATTGATTCCGGGAATATCACAGAAGATATTGACGCAACAGCTGCGTGAACTAGAAACCCACGGTTTGATACAGCGCGATGTTTATCAAGAGAAACCACCTCGAGTTGAATACTCACTAACCCCATTAGGCGAATCAGTTCGACCAATTACAGATTTGATGTGTGAATGGGGCAAAAAGCGCATGCCAGGATATGAATTTGATTATATGAAGAATGCTGATACGTTTTAGGTTTAGGGTGGCGTCTACAGGGACAAAGAGGCCATGTTATTTCAGCCTAAAATTGAACTGTCTATCAAACTTTTAATGGCATTGTCATGAACAGTAAAAAAGCCCAGGTGCAATCTTTTTATACTGTCACCGACGAAGAACTGATGCAAATGAGTTCGTGAAACCCACAACTTGGGTTTGAACGTAATGCTGATGGAACGTTAGAAACTATGCCACCAACTGGAGGGATTTGTGGTAATCGAGAAATAAAAGCAGGCGCTTATTTGTTCAATTGGGTAGAAAGTCAGGATTTAGGTGAAGTTTTCAGTTCAAGCATGGGTTTTAGATTACCAAATACTGCGGTGCGATCGCCTGTTCACGGCTCGGTTTTTTCAATACAAAGTTTATCTAATTTGTCAATACATAAGCCATAGATAACTTGAAATTCCTAAAAAACAAGGGATTGGGTTTAAAGCAAAAATAATAATACTTAAGGGAGAAAGTAACTTACAAGATAATCACTTAATCTTTGGTTATGGGTTTTTTAATTATGGAAGGACAGGATTTTGCCCATGACACTATTGTCAGCATCGTTCAAGCAGCAGCTCACAAAGCCCAAATGGTACACAATGCGCTCGGTACAAGCTGCCCTTGTGGATGCCATTGCTGGGGATGAGCTGTGGTCGTTTGTTGAAAAAAACGAAGCAACGCCTTTAGGAAATACTCTTTAATTTAAAGTTAACCGCAATGGTTTAACCCAAATTATCACAGTCAAACCAGATCAATTATCAGCTGCTACCTCTAATTAAAAAGTAGACAATTGTTAAGTACTTAAGGTGCTATGCCAAGCCCAAAATTACTGAATTAAGACTATTTTGAAAAATCAAAAGATAGTTTATCAGGCTTAAGGAGAACGAAGATGTCAAATGACTTAAATTCATACCTACCTGTACCAACTAAGCAAAAATTTGCAGCCACCTTCGGCGTAGTAAGGCCGATTAGCTTCTGGGTACAGTTAGCACTAGGCGCTGTTTCTAGCTTGGCTTTGTTCTTGGCAATATTGAGCCGTAGTTCCACTGTCCAAACAACGACGAATTCGGTCATGGGGTTTGGAGTCTTTTTTGGTATTATTGGAATTTTAGTGCTGTGTTTCAGGATCTATTGGGTGAACCGCTACAGGCGTTTAGACAAACTTTTACAGTCCCCTAACCGTGAACTACATCCAAGGAAAGAGGACGTAATTCAAGTATTACGCATTGGATTAATCGTCAGTTTGATAGGGCTATTGTTAGCTTTTTTAGCATCTGAAGTGACCGTTATTGCTGTACTATCGAAAGCTCTAGCTCTGCCTCAAGGAGTGGCAGTGTACAGACCTGAAAATGTCATTCGTTCCCTAGATCTTTTTGTAGTTTTGGCAAACGTCAATCTGATTGGCGCTCACCTTGTAGGAGGCGCTACTTCACTTGGGCTGCTTAACTGGTTAGATCAATAGTAAATCAGGTGGCTCGTGACTTCATTTTGTGTCACTAGCACTGTCAAATTATCTTTTTGAAGTTGATTTCGTTGGCTTTAACTCCATAACCTTCGTCCCGATGGTCCATTCAGCCTATTATGAGCATCTTGCAACAAAGCTGGAATATTTAACTCTTCTGGACACCGAGGAAGACAGTCGCCGCATTCTGTACAACGATTAGCTTTCATTCCACCGAACCAATGACCGGCATTTTCAAACATTCTGTAGCGGTACTGTCCAAAGTCGGTCATGTCATATGCCACGGCAAGATTGCGTAGCCGCAACACTTCTGGAATATTAATATTTTCTGGACACGGTAAGCACGCGTAGCACTGGCTACATTTATCTGTTTCCACAGCCTTTTGGTGATTTTCTAGGCGTTGAAAGACAGTTCTTTCCTCTGGGGTCAACTCTGGTTCAGAGCCTGCAACTCGCAAAGGTTCTGTTAATTCATCTGGGTGTGCTGGTCCCACGCTGAGGGTGGTAATTCGGGGGTCACTTAGTAAAAACCGATAATTTAATTCTAAGGGTGAAAAAGGATGACATAAATCCTTTAAGGTTTGGGGTGGTGTATACAGACGTCCTCCCTTGTCAGCAGGAGAAATAATGAACACTCCCATATCTTTCTCAAAAGCTCGCTGAATTGCCTCTGCGTTGCGTTGGAAGAAATAGTAATAATGCAGATTGACAAATTGAAAGAAATCTGTATCTATTGCCGCTAAAATGATCTCTAGAGGTGCGTGGGTAGAAAAACCAACGTGTCTTACCCTACCATCGGCAACAGCTTCCTGCACCGCCTGCATACAGCCACCCTTGGTTTTTACCCAGTCCAGATGTTCCCATGTGTTTAAGCCGTGAATCCCTAGGCAATCTAGATAATCCAACTTGAGTCGTTCTAGAGATTCATTGATGTACCGACGCATCGTGTCAGCATCTGGCGTGGGTGGGATTTTGGTGGTGATGTGAACTTGAGAACGCTTAACTGGTAATCCAACGGCGATCGCCTCACCAAGATACTCCTCACTTTTACCGTATCCTCTGGCAGTTTCTACATGATTAATTCCTAGCACTATAGCTTTGTGGATGGTCTGCCATGCATTTTCAGGTGAAGCGTTGGCGCGCATTGTCCCCAAAGAAAATACAGACAGGCGTAGATTCGTTTTCCCAAAGCGTCGGTATAGCATCTTTAACTTAGAGTTAGGAGCTAGGAGTTAGGAGTTTTTCAGCAAGTCACTCATAACTCATCGTTTAAATCTCATCTATGTTTCGCTACTGCCAAAGCGCTTAATCAAATCCTCTGGTCGGAGATTTGATATAAATTCTCGGAAGGCTTGCTGTTCAGCTTCATCAGCATCCCGATCTACGGGGATAGAAGCATCGGCAATGACTTCTTCCATAACCCAGATCGGGGTATTTGTACGGAGGGCAATAGCGATCGCATCGCTAGGACGCGCGTCAATTTCTTTTTTGACATCGCCTTGCTTAATAATCAAAGCAGCATAGAATGTATCCTTTTGTAACGAATGAATGATGATTCGTTCTACAGTCATGTTCCATGCCTCTAAAATATTCACAATCAGGTCATGGGTTAAGGGTCTAGGAGGCTTTTGGTTCTCCAGTGCGCCCATGATTGCCCTAGCTTGCTCCTGACCGATATAAATTGGTAATGCACGACGGTCTGAAGCATCCTTTAAAAGGACAATCGGGCTGCGGGTTATGGCATCTAATGCTATGCCAGCGACTTTCATTTCAAGCATTGGCTAAGCCTCTAAAATCCTTTGAGCGCTAGGGTAGTATGTAACAAATCGTACCTTTGGACAACCCCTCTTGGGGCTAAAATAAACATAACTCTTCATTCTCTATAATTGCTTCTATTAAACTCCTAAATGGATGTGAACACCAGAGTAAGTCAAACAAGTCTAATTCGACAATAATCTATTTTCCCAAGTCGCCTAGTAACAGATGGAAATGTTTTGAGGTTTTGACAGAATTTATTGTCTGAAATTATACTCAAATTTGCTAAAAATTTGAGACAATTACGAGGTGCTTTTAGGCAAAAATAGGTAATAAATAGAGTTAGTTTTGCAAAAAAGCCGTGTTTACAGGAATAATCCAAGCATTAGGAACCGTAAGACCCCTAGGGGGGGACTCTTGGCAAATTACTTGTGTGAGTGAGTCATCTAATGTCATTATGCAAGATTTGGCGACGGGCGACAGCATCGCTGTCGATGGCATCTGCCTAACGGTAGAAAAAATTTTAAAAGATGGATTTATCGCTACGGCTTCACCAGAAACCCTGCGCCGCACAACGCTAGGACAAGACGAAACACAACAAAGCTACGTTAATTTGGAAGCATCGCTGCGGGTGGGAAGTAAAGTAGGCGGCCATTTTGTCATGGGGCATGTGGACGGCATAGGTGAACTGGTGTCAGCACAAGCTACAGCAACGTCTTGGGAAATAACATTTACAGCGCCAAAAGCGATCGCCCGTTATATTGTTCCCAAAGGCAGTATTGCCATAAATGGCATCAGCCTCACAGTCGCCGACTATCAGCCAGAACTCTCGCAGTTTATGGTAGCAGTGATTCCCCTCACTTATGCCGAAACCAATCTCCAATACTTAAGTCCAGGCGGCTGGGTGAATTTAGAGGGGGATATTCTCGGCAAATACGTGGAAAAATTCATGGTTTCTGGCAATCAAGAACTTACACAAGCCACAGACACAATTCCAAATGACATTTCACCTACGTTTTTGGTTGAACATGGTTACTTTTGACATACTCCCCGCCCTATAAGTGCGGGGATTCTAGGCTCAAACAACAATTGCAGGCGTTGCCCGTCTTACCGAGTCTAACCTGTGCAGTTGATGCCCCAACTGCACAAATATTCTTAGCTGCGTTTTCGTCCCTCCCATTCACTGATTGACAAGAAGGACAACGCCACTCTCTAACTGACAAATCTAATTTTTCTAGAACGTGTCAAACCCAATTTATCGGTAAACAATCAACACTTTGAGTACCAAGATTTTTTGTACTTTTCTAGTATTTTCTCACTTTTCGTACATTAGTACTACTTAGTTGAGTCAGTTTTAGTTGGCTCGGTAAGCTTTAGGAGTCATTCCTATATGCTGCCGAAACCATTTACCTAGATGGCTATGACTGCTGAAGCCGCACAACAAAGCAATTTCCATGACCGATAATTTTGTTTCTTTGAGTAGTTGCTTCGCTCGTTCCACCCGTTGCTGAAGTACATATTGGTGAGGCGTGACTCCCATTGATTGCTTAAAGAGTCGGCTGAAGTGAAACTGGCTCATCCCCAGTAATTGGGCTAAGTCAGATAGTTTGATATCCTGAGCCAGATGATCGTTGATGTAATCCGTTACTTGCAGAAGTTGGCGATCGCTCAATCCCCCGTTGTATAGAGCAACACGCAGTTGGGTAGCAGAATGGTTCCTGAGCAAATGCACAGCTAGCAAATTTGTCAAAGATTCGACATAAAGCCGTCCTGCTGGTCCCCCATTCTTGAGTTCAGTCAAGAGCATCGTGCCAATCTGTTCAAGCTGAGGATTACGGACTCGAAATTCTGGCAACAGTTCTAAGCGATCAGGATCAATTTCGATGACTTCTTGAGCAACCTGGTGTAGAAACTGGGCGGTAATTCGGATACGTAGGAATTGATCCTCTCCATCCCATTGGTAGAAAAACGGCACTCCAGCAGGAACGATACATATATCGCCTTTGGCGGCGAGACCAATATGGCGGCTATGGCGCGGAGTGCAGTGCCCTTGGGGCCAATCTCCCATCACTTGTAATAGACGAGATGGACGATGATTTAGAGATAAGCAGATAGTGTGTTCTGTTGGGTTTTGATACTTTTCCTGCCCAGGGGGTTGACAAAATTCTTCAGCCAGAATGTTCTTCCAACCATAGGCTGCACTGGAACAGATTGGAGGATAAAGGCGGTTTTTTGGTAGATCAACCGTCTTAATAGATGGTGTCACTGGTGCTTGCATCTGGTTTCCAGCTTTCTATGCACTCAAGTTTAGGTGATTTTGCAATGAGAGCCTTTTGAGATTGAAAACTTGCCGCAAGATTTTGATAGTCGCGCAAGGTTCGAGTAGCCCGAAATCATTGATTTGTCTAAATTGTAAATTATGAACAAATATTACAGCAGAGAAATGCTGCAACATTAGGAGGTAGTTCAGGGAAGCATCCCAAATGCACTGCCTCTGCATTTAACACGTTATTTTACAGATGCTTTGGTTATGACCTCAATGCTCATCAAATCGAATATCCGAACAGAAATCCGGGAATTTTTACAACTTGCTGTTCCTCTAGCAAGTGCTCAAGTTGCCCAGTCTGCAACAGGTTTCGCAGACACAGTTATGATGGGTGCCTTAGGACAAGAAACCCTGGCAGCAGGAGGGTTAGCATCATTAACTTTTGTCATGCTTATGAATACCGGTGGCGGGGTTGTGATGGGAGTTAGCCCGATTGTGGCGGAGGCTTACGGAGCAGGTCGTAAAACGCGAATCGAGCAGGTGACATCCCAAGGACTCTGGCTATCGCTGCTCCTTGCAATACCCATGATGTTCCTGATAGGGCATCTGGATTCGTTTATGAGTCAGCTTGGGCAAGCCCAGACGACCGTGGTGCTAGCAAATACGTATTTGGATATCATTCTGTGGGGACTTATCCCAGCCCTGGGATTTGCCATGCTTAGAGGCGTTGTGTCTGGTTTGTCTCAGGCGCGTCCGGTGATGATAATTGTCATTGTGGGAACGCTTTTTAACATAGTGGGCAATTACGTTTTAGGGTTCGGCAAGTTCGGATTTCCACGGATGGAGTTAGCGGGTTTGGCATTGGCAAGTGTCCTCAGCCTTTGGGGTATGTTTCTGGCTTTGGTAGTGTACACATTTAAACACCAGCAACTGAAAACTTACCGATTCTTTCAGGATTTGCATCGGCTGAAACCGGGAATTCTTCGGGAGTTGGTGTGGATTGGTGTGCCAATTGGGGTATCTGTTGCTTTGGAGTCTGGACTGTTCACAGTTGTCACCTACCTCATGGGCGTATTGGGTGTCGATGTGTTAGCAGCGCACCAAATCGTACTTCAAACAATTATTGTAATCTTCATGGTGCCACTGGGGATGTCTTTCGCTACGACAGCCCGAGTCGCTCAGTGGCTAGGACAGCAAAACCTTGAAGCTGCGCGACGCTCAGGGTATATCAGTATAGCGGTTGCGGCAGTATTTATGGCATTAACAGCGATCGCGTTGCTTACACATCCGCAGCAAGTGATAGGACTGTATTTGGATATTCGTAACCCAGAAAATGCAAACGTAGTAAAACTGGCAATGCCGATGCTCACCATTTCAGCGTTGGCTCAACTGTTGGATGGTGTGCAAAAGACAGCAATGGGCGCATTATATGGACTTCAAGATACGCGTGTACCGATGCTGCTGAGTTTACCGACATTTTGGGGTGTAGGGTTGACTACTGGCTACTTTTTGGGATTTCACCTTGGTCTTGGGGGTGTTGGATTGTGGATAGGACAGTCGATTGGAGTGGCGATCGCAGCAGGGGTTTTTGTTTGGCGCTTTTACAAACTTACGAAGTAGGGGAAGTAGAGCAGCACAGGAAAAGTTTTCTCCTCATCTCCCTCATCTCCCCCCTACTGTTTAGCTACCTGGTTGCCGACGAGCAACCTGAGCTGTTTGTAAAGAATGAATCAATTGGCTGAGTCCGTACTCTAATTGAGCGCCTGGGTCAGTAGCAACCCACCCTTCTGGTGTCAGTTGGCGTACCTCAAAGTGCAAGTGGGGACCTGTGGAGTTCCCTGTGCTACCAACTCGCCCGATGACAGTTCCCTTGGACACCACCTGACCAGGTTGAACAAAGATTTCTGACATATGAGCGTAAAGAGTTTGTTGGGCGTTGGTGTGGTTAAGTATCACCGTCATGCCATAGCCGCCCAACCAGTCAGCACTCTCTACTTTACCAGAGTAGGCAGCTAAAACAGGCGTTCCCATTGCTGCACCGATGTCTGTACCCGAGTGGAAACGGCGATCGCCCGTAATCGGATGAACTCGCCAACCAAACAGAGAAGTAATTGGAGAGGGGGCAGAAAGGGGATACATCAATCCAGTACCACCATAAGCGAGTCTACCACCATAGACACCACCGTAGTTGATTTGCGGCAGTACTGCTGCCAGTGGGATGTCGTAAGTGAGATTACTGGGACGAGGAGCAATATTATCAGCTGTCATCGGCGCTGATAAACCACCTGCTGCTGGCGCAATCGGTACAGAACTCACTGTTGTGGTTTGGTTAAAGTTGGGGATAAATCGATTCGGGCGGAATGTACTTTTAGTCACACTACCAGAAGTTTCTTCAGAAGCGTGACGCCTGAGACTACTACTCAAAACACCAGAACCAATACCACGACTGGGACGCACCAGAGAGTTTCTTTCACTAGCAACACGTCTAACTGGCGGAACAGTTGCTAATGTGGTGGGTTTGCTTCTTCTAATCCAACTAGGCGCTTTCTTGTCCGCTGATTCAGTATCAGAACCTGCTACACGCTGATTTTGATATGGAAGCTTAGCACAAACGCTGTTGGGAACATTTTGCCCCACTAATCTTCTACAAGCACTAGACCGTTGTGTGATCACCACAGAATTAGGTGCTTCATACTTATTGCTCACGCCTACTTGATAATCAGTGGGGTCAATGTAGGAATTATTGTAATCTTTGCTGGTGGAGTCAGCAGAAGGAGCAGCAGGGTAGTTCTTTTGGGAAACCTCTTGTTGGGGTTTTTCTTCTCTTACGGTTGCATTTGGCTGCGAATCCTCTACTTGACGTTTTTTCCCTAACCTTGCTCTCAACTTTCTCACACTTTCGGTAGGTACAGAAACTTCTACCTGAGGTTTTGATTTTCTAATCACTACCTCTGGCTGTGAATCTTCTGCTTGAGGTTTTGATTTTCTGATAACTACCGCAGGGCTGGAATTTTCTGCCTGGTATCTGGAATTTCTGATAACTACCGCAGGACTGGACGCTTTTGAGTTGGATAGTCTCTGTCTCAGTCTAGTGCGGCGTTGAGAAAATTCTGGTTGTGCTCCCGCCGCTTGTGAACCGGAAGTGCTATTGTTCTGTTCTCCAGTATATTTTTTGACTGTATTTGCAGATGGGGCTGGTTGCGAGCTTTCAGCAGTGGGAACGATGTTGTCTATTGCTGATTCGGTTTGAGCAAACACCAAGCCACCATTTGTGAGCATACTGATAGTGCCAAGCCAAGACAGGCTTTGTGCTGGGAGCGTAGACGCAAAGCGTCTTGTTGATAGGCATCGCTGCCACAATTGATGCAAACGGTTCTCGGTCGAGTGATTGCGTTGCGTCATTGTTTCTCTAGTGTTGTGTGTGGATTTAGCTTAAAGAAATTAACTCAGTAATTTGTCAGTTAATTTTAGATTTTGGATGGGGGATTTGCTTGTAGTAAGTGCTGAAGCGCTGACTACGAAACCATTATCCAATGTAAAGTTCTTCCTTAATCAGATGAATGAAAGTAACCCAAACTGATTGTACCGGGCTGAAGGTAAATTTCTGGTGTTTTTACTGATTTAAGTTCTGTTGTTTCCATACAAACCCGAAGCTCCCCAGTATTTGTCACACCAACTACAGTGCCTACAGTCTCGTTGACGTAGACTCTATCACCCATGTTTGTTAGCAACTCTAGATAGCGGGATATTAATATATTGGCTCCTTCTTCAAACAGGCACTGTATACCAGATTCTATTCCGATTAACACTTCAAGGATCAGCATTTCTAAAGATGGGATAAGTTTAGTGTGCTGATTTGCTTGCCACATTGCCAGATTTATTCCAGTTTCCGGTACTGGGTTTGCCCAATTCATGCCCACACCAATAACTGCTTGGGTGATTTGTCCCTGCTGCACTTTGGTTTCTGTCAAAATACCGCATAGCTTGCGGCTCTGCAAGACCAAATCATTCGGCCATTTAATTTCAACAGGAACGCCGCAGCTTCGCAATTGTTTGGCAATTCCCCAAGCCGTCGCCAGTGTGAGTTGGTAGCTGTTCGTGGCGCTTAGCTGGGGAGCGATCGCCAGCGAAAGATATAATCCCCCATTTTGGGACATCCACTGACGACCCCATTGTCCTCGTCCTGCTGTCTGCTCATTGGCAATGACGACACATCCTGGTTCAGCGCCTTGAGTCACTAAGTCCCAAAGGATTTGATTGGTTGAAGAAACAGTTTCAAAAAGATGTAGCGAAAATGGTAAATAAGTATTTTTGCGCCCTGCTTCAAGGGCAGCTTCCAACTTTTGCCGATCCAATCCCACAACAGTTTACCCAAATTTACTAGTTCAAGTTAGGATGAATTGGCTGCTTTTTATTTTGTTTGTAGGTTCGGTTAAAGATGCACGCTTGGCACTGGCGCACTTGGGAAGGACTACCTTATCTGACATGTAGTCTACTGGAACCCTGGCATCACGGCTTTTTTACTCAGCAGTTTTCGCCTAGTCTCCCTCTGGAACTGACAAAGGTACTGCATCAGTCCGCATCAGTTTATCGCTTAAAACAAGTACATGGCAATACTGTCCTCACTCCCCAAGAAATTGTAGATAAGTTAACAGAAGGTGGGGACGAAGTCGATGGCGTTGGTGATTCTGCCTTGGTTTCAGGAGATGGGTTAATATCCGACCAGCCTTTACAAGCAGTATGGGTAGCTACCGCTGATTGCACACCCGTGCTAATTGCTGATCAGAAAACCGGACAAGTGACAGCAATTCATGCGGGTTGGCGTGGTACTGCGCTCAAGATAGTACCGCAAGCTATCACCCGAATGCAAGGACAAGGCAGCAAACTTCAAGATTTACGAATTGCAATGGGACCAGCGATCGCAGGTGAAGTTTATCAAGTCTCCGAGCAAGTCGCTGCAGAAGTTGGGAACAGCGTTATACCACAAAATGACGAAAAAGCAATTGTAGCTGCATTGTACGAACTGCCAAATTCGCCCTTACTTCCAGATCCAGAACCAGGACGAGTGCGGCTGGATGTGCGGCGGGTGAATGCCTTACAGTTGGAACAACTGGGAATGAGTCCAGAACAGATGGCGATCGCTCCTTATTGTACTTATCAAACTCCAGAGTATTTCTTTTCTTATCGCCGGGAAAAACAGAAAAAAGTTCAGTGGTCAGGTATTGTCAGCAATGACCTCTGATTGGCTGGAACTAACGAATTGTTATCAGTGAGACGTTCATCTTTCATGTAACGCCACTATGTTATCTGTGGGGCGCTCATTTTGAATCAAAGCTACGTAGCTCAGTTCACGGATTGATATTGCTTAGGGCTATAATTTGAGGCAAGCGAATCCCAGTTAGAAGAATGACTACAGTAGCTATTTTGCCAATCTCTAATCCAAACGGTGAAAAGTCTTATCGCGCTATTGCAGGTGACAAGCAATCGGTTGGCAAAACTGCGGGGCAAGCCCTAGATGCGTTGACGGCTCAGTTAGGTGAAACTGAGTTCAGTGCGCTGCTGGTTATTCAAAGCTTTCGTCCCGATCCGTTCTTCAGTACAGAATAGTTCTGTGATTGCCAGTTTAATTTATTTGATATCCAACTGGTCACAGTAGCTCAATTAAGAAATTCATTTCTCGCTTATGGAAACCATGCAAGAGATTACGATCCAAGTTAGCCCAGAGGTTGCAGAGGCTTACCAATCCGCATCTCCTCAAGAACGCAAGAAGATTCAAGCCATAGTCAGTATCTTGCTCCAAAAACAAGTAGATAAAGATGTGGCTTTTCTTCGAGAACTGATGGATGAAATCAGCGACAGAGCAAGAGCCAGAGGCTTAACGCCGGAAATTCTGGAGTCTATTCTCAATGAGCCTTGAACGGTTATTTGTTCTTGATACCAATATTATTGTCAGTGCAGTTCTCATCAAGGAAAGTAGAGCGCGGCAAGCTTTGGATAAAGCTCAGGGAACTGGTATAGTTTTGATCTCAACCCCCGTCCTGTCGGAATTGGAAGAAGTTCTAGCTAGACCTAAATTTGACAAGTATGTAACCAGAGTGGAGCGGAAGTTGTTCTTAGCAGGTTTCGTGAAAACAGTAAAATTTGTGGAAGTGGGAGAAAAGATTGAGGCTTGCCGAGATCCAAAAGATGACAAGTATCTGGAGTTGGCTGTAAGTGGCAATGCAACCTGTATTGTCAGTGGAGACGCTGATTTGTTGATATTAAATCCATTTCGAGATATTCCGATTATGATGGTTCAGGAGTTTTTGGAATTAGAATTGCTTTAAGCGCCAGCAAACAGCAGGCTAACACTGCAGCTGACCGTGAATCATAAATGAGCAACTGTATTTACGTTAAATGCTTGGATTCATACAATAGGGAAATACAAAACCTTTAAGTGAATATGCATTCTCAAGCTGTTCAAAATCTGCGTTATAAACTTCAAAAACGAATTCAAAAATTTGACACAGTTGATCCAAGTAGCTTTATTCTGTATTTAAAATATTTTTGGATATTCTTTGATAGTAATCCAACTTACATTGGGATTATGGATTTATTAATTTCTAGATATCCAGAGACTGAAAATGTTATTACAGACATCCTCAATGGTAAAAATTGGGTTGGTGCATCCGAGGAAGAGGCAGCAGCTATTGGATACCGTCTAGTTCGCAAACTTTCTGAACCAGCTTATGAGAACCATCTTACCAAGATTGCACAAGTATATGCTCAGTTTAAATCAACTGCTAAAATAACGGAAATAATAAGAATTTTCTTCTTAAATCCATTCTATGAATATCTTGATGAACAACTTGATGATCAAAGATTTACTTTAAACCTTCTAATTCGCTATAAACACCGGAGCGAGTGGTTTCATCGTGATCACTTATTAGGGTTGACTAAAAGTGAGTCGCGGATAGCAGAAAAATTGCTTGCTCTTGATTTTTACTCTTATCTACATGATCAAGGGCTTGATTTCACAATTGAACCATCTTCTCTATCAGGTGAAATTGATATTATTGCAGCGCAAGGTTCAGGAGATCCCCTTCTAGCTGATGCCAAGATTTTTGATGCTGATCATCGCAGTAAGTCGTATCTTCGCAAGGCTTTTAATCAGATTTATACTTATACCCAACAATATAACGAACCATTTGGTTATCTAGTCATCTTCAAAATCACTGATAGGGATTTATGTTTTTCTGTATCCAGCAAAGCTTTTACTGTTCCTACAGTGGTTTATAATCACAAGACAATTTTCCTGCTCACCATCGATATTTGTTCATATCCGAAGCCCGTCTCACAGCGTAATCCGCTTAAGACTGTCACAATCACTGAAGAAGAGTTGATCCAGCCCATGGAGGATTAGTAAACTTTAGTGCAGTTCAGGTCTAACAATTCAGTGGCGATCGCTCTATGATTTACCACACTTATCTTCCTCGCTTGCCATTATCGCAGTTTGTGGCGTTTTTGTGGTCTAGCGAGGGTGACAACCTGCCCAAGGCACAGGTACGTTTGCTGCCGATTGGTTCGCTAATGCCGAATGGGTGGAGGACGTACGAGAAAAAATTGACGCAGCAATCTCAGCTTCAGACCATACTCCCCCCATTGATGGGCAGACTTTTGTAAACCAAATTCTAAAACGGTTTCAGCAAGCGCGTCAGGCACAAGAATGAGTCGCTATCTCATCAACATTCTCACTAGTCGAGATCTCGACTAGGTCTTTAAATATAGTACATATTTTCCATTTGTTGTCTGCTTGCTTGTTGCTCACAAAGGTCTTGAAGGGTACATTTTTGCAACACAGAGTAAGCTGCTTGATTTGCTTGTTCCCAAACTTCCTCAATCACCTCATTGTCTACTGTTTGGGGAGTGGAATCGGGAGCAGGCACAGCATCTACACCTTCAATACAGTTCAAAACATCCAAAACCGTAATCTTTTTGGGGTCTCGTGCTAAGACATAACCACCTTTTGACCCGCGAACGCTCTTAATCAAACCCCCATTCCTTAATGTTGCTAGGATCTGCTCTAAGTAACGAATTGGTATACTTTGTAGCGCTGCTATCCCTCGAATGTGTAAAGATTCGTCGCTATGATAACGCTTAGCCAGTTCTAGCAGGGCTAAAATTGCATATTCAAGTTTGTTTGAAAGTTTCATCAGCGCACAGCCCTTACTAGCTGGTTGCTTTTAGTTTAGAAACTTCTATTGATAAAAGCAAATGTTTGTTCTTATTAAAATGATAAATAAAATATATTAATAAAACACTACTTGAGAATATTGCTTCAAGAATTGCCCCTAAACGCTGTGCCGAGTAGGGCTTGTTCATTGCTGAACCCAGTGTGCCACTAAGTGGCGCACTTGGAATTACACCAAAATCATCACCTAGAATCCACCCTAGACCCTCACTTTCTTTTCTTACCGTCGGGAAAAGCAGAAAAAAGTGCAGTGGTTAACAATAGTTAGCGTTAGTTTTAGTTAATAGGTATTGGCAATGTGAAGTCAACAGAACATTGCTGTCAGAATATTTGTTGTACCACAATGTCTATTAAATCATCGTAAGATGACGTTTTAACAAAGTAGGAGCAAGCGCCTAAGCCAGCGGCTAGAATCAAATGATTTGGATCGTCAGAGACACTCATTACCACAACTGGTAAATGTTGCAGTTTGGGATGCTGCTTAACCCATTCAAGTAAGTCAAAACCAGACATATAGGGCAGCCTGATATTTGTCAATATCATCACTGGTAGTGGATAACACTCTCTGTTAGCGTAAGGCTGCTTACCCGACAAGTAGTTTATAGCTTCTTGCCCATTTTCAACGAGTTGAAAAGAGACTGGTAATTCAGCGAATTCAAATGAAGTGACGATTAAAAATCGTGCATCAGGCTCGTCTTCGACTAACAAAATGGTTTTGCAAATTTCACCCATTAGTAAAATGCAACTAAAATACTCCACAATTTACAAACTAACTAGTTCTGTTTTCCTCTAACTTCTACTCTTGGAATTGATTTTTATTAAATCTCTATGTGTCTGTGAATACTTTGTAGTGGAAATTACATAATAAATTAACAATTATATCTGCCATCTGGTGGTATAGAATTCGCTAATATTTACTAATACTAGAAAATGGATGAACACCAACATCACGCCAATCTCCCCTGCTATTTTCCTCCATTGCCGATAGGGGGGATTTCTTAATGTATATTTTATTTTTTTTCAATCAAATAAAATTGTAAATACGTCTATCTAAAGGAGGTACAAAACACGTAATAACAAAGTTAAAGTATGAATATATAGCACTATAGCATATTACATTTGAGCCCTCTTTTAAGAGGGCTTTTTTCTACTAATGAGTAAGAATTAGAAAATATCGGCAGGGTCAGCAGACTGTAACTTACGCCGGGAGCGATCGCTCCCGATGCAACACACATCACAACAGTCAGAAACAGTACGAGTCTGGCGCGATTCAATGTCATTTGAACGGGAAGTAGCGTCGCCTTTGCAATGAGTCCGTAAAGCCCAAGTGAAATCGTAAATTCCGGAATAAAACCCAATATTGCTAAAATCAAAGCCTCTTGAAGCAAAACGCCAATCAAGTAGCGATCGCTATAGCCCATTGCTTTGAGCGTGGCGTATTCGGGTAGGTGAAAAGGAAACATCAGAGTAAAGAATCTGATAAACAATCACTGTTCCCACCAAAAAAGCGACAATACTTCCGAATCCAAAGATAACGCCGATAGGTCTGTTTTGTCCCCAATAAGTTTTCTCTCGTTCTATAAATTCTTCCTTGGTGAGAACCAGCACATCATTTGGCAATTTGGCTTTTAAATTTGTTTGCACTTGCTCAATGTTTGCACCTGTTTTCAACACGATTAAACCGACATCGATTTCATCTGATCGGCTTCTGGAAACAAACGCAAAAAAGTAGAGTCACTGACAATCAAATTGCCATCAGCCGAGAATGAAACTCCCATTGTGAAGACACCCGCAACTTGAATTTGTAAGTTATTAAGTTGGGCTGAAAGTCGGTTATATTGCTGAAGTTGACTGGCAATATTACCCATCCACAGGACGAACTTCGGCAATCTGGTTTAACGTCGCTTTGGCTCGATTGATTTGGGTACGCAACGTGTCAGCAGTGCGGTTCTGATTGGCTTTGACTTCGTTGAGTTGTGCCTGAGTAGTTGTTGGTAAGTAAGCAACATTTTTCCCAGTAGAATCACAGAATTATTGCGAAATCAACTCGATATCACCCTCAGTATCAAGCTTGGGGAACGCTACACGCTGCGCGCGATGGACTAACGTTGTGGAAACAGAGAACAGCGTAAATCCGATCAGTGGGTGAAGTACTCCCAAAGGTAACGGTGATTTTAAGTGAATCGTGAGAAATTGCAATCCCAGCAGCACTGGCATACTTGCTGTCAGGCTCCGCACTCTGCGAGGAAATGGAACCAGGTACACCCATAAAAGCAGGATCACTGTTAATCCACCGTACCCACGCACCAGCCAAACATGAATGTTCCACCACTCGGGATTGTAAAAGTACGCTAGTCCAACCGTCAACACTTGGGCATTCAGACAGAGATTGAAGAGTACAGCTAGCGTCAGAAAACCAATCAGGTTCCAGCGTGGAGCTGGTTGTGTACTATCAGTACTCAAACTTATTGTCATAATTACAACTTTCTTTTCAAAGTAAGTTTGTGGATATTAGTGAGGAAAAGCTCGATAAAGTAGGGTTTGAGACAGGTTAGATGATTTTTGCAATGGGCATCATGCTACTGCCATAACGAAACGCTACTGATGAGTGCCTAATGGTACAACCGTTTGCTTTGTTTGTGTAGCAAATGCTTTGACGAGTTCCGGCTTATAAGTCTTTAGCCAATTGAGCCAAAAGGGCATCGCCTTAGACACCAGATCGGCTCCAGCTTTGTCTGGTGAACCAACATTAAACGGAGGGGCAGGATCGTACTCTAGCAGTAGTTCAATGATTTTGGCAGTCTCCTCACCGCAAAGTATTCCAGCAATCACCAGTCCAAAATCGATGCCTGCCGTAGCACCACCGCCAGTAATGCGATTGCGGTCAATCACCACTCGCTCTGTCCCTACCTCTACTCCCAGCGCTGTTAACTGCTCACGTCCTGCCCAATGGGAAGCCGCTTGATACCCTTGCAGCAGTCCAGCCTTAGCAAGGAATTCAGAACCCATGCACACTGAGGTGATAAACTTTGCAGTGCTGCCTTGTTTGTGGAAAAATTCAATCATTTCCGGATCATCGACTAGCGTGACCTGCCCTGAACCACCACCAACAAAGAGAACATCTAAAGGCGGACAATTCTCAAAAGTGGTATCGGGTAAAATTCTCATGCCTTCTTCAGTTTCTATGGCATCCAAAGTTTTCCAAATCCGATGAAGCTGTCGATTGGGAAGCAAGTTAAAAACTTGGTGTGGTCCAGCGAAGTCAATAGTTGTCATACCCGGATAAATCACCAAACCAATCGTGAGCTTGTGTGAATTTTTCATGGGTCAGTCTCCTAATAACGATTGCAACAGAATCTATACTAGGAATGTCCACCAACCACGCCTAGTCCTCGATCGAGTACAGTTTGCAGCAACTATGATGGCGAATTCTTTGCAGTCTTTATTTGGGGCGATCGCCTCTGCTGGTGACGAAGAAGAACTACGACAGCACGTCATGGTTAAAGTTGGTGAGTATTTTGTCGCCCAACGTTGGGGGCTTTTTTTCTTTAAGAAACTTCCCCCTATCGATCCCAATCTTCCGAGCATTCTGAAATTAGCTTTATCTGTAGAACATAATCCAGTCTTGCGCTACTTAGTTGAGCGCCATGCCCCCGTTCACGAAGAATTGTTGTTGCCTCCAGGAGCATGGCAGAGGATTTGCCCGCGTTCTGATCATGGGCATGTGATGGCTGGACCGATTGTCAGCAATGGTTGCCTTGTTGGAGGAGTTGGCTTTACCCGCGTTCAGGGTAGTTCTGCTTTTCATGCTCAGAATCTGGCTGATCTAAGTGCCTTTTGCCTGCATCTGTCAACGTGGTTTGCCACGAGACAGTCGCAACTGATAAAATTCAATGCTGTGGATACTCATCGGTTAACACCGCGTGAAATTCAAATTGCTGAACTGGTGGCACAGGGACTAACGAATGCTGAAATCGGTACAGCTTTGTGGATTCAAGAAAATTCTGTTAAGCAAGCCTTAAAACGAATGTTTCGCAAGCTTCAGGTTTCCTCTCGTGCCGAAATGGTTGCACTGCTTCATAATGTGCTTTCAACTCGTTCAGAAGCAGCGCTTTGATGCTTTGTTTTCTTCTTGCTGAAGAGGATTTCACGCTCGCTGAGCCTCAAAATCCAGCAATGAGTTTCACTTTGGACGATCTATAAAAAACACCAGATCAAGAGCTCCAGCGTCAAATGCTTTCCCTTTGACATTTTGGGAAAATTTGCCAAAATCATTTTTGACAAGCAGGAGTAGATCCCAAGTTTGCATTGGATGCATGGGAGATGAGGGTAACATTCCCCTTGCCGTCGAATACCCACCCTGTAGCAGGGACAATTTTCACAACATCCGTTTTAGACTGTGGTAAGCCCGCAGGTTTTTCTGAGCGCTGTTGCGGTGATGTGATAGTAGGCACGCGGGTATCTGACCATATGACATCAGTGGTGAGAGGTTCATAGGGGCTGGGAGGCAAACCACCGCGTCCAGTGATAGTAAATTTGCTTTTTTGTGTATCAGCATCTGTGCTAGCAACAGCAGCACAGCTACTATTTGCTAACAGCTTTGATGTATCTGCTAACACTGTGGGGAGTTCCACTAATTCTAGTCTTTGGTTAACATCGGGGGTGATGATTTCGACATTGCCACTTTGCCCAAATTGTGAACTGGCGTTGATTTCACTAATTTTTGGATCTGGAGAGAGCTGAGTACGGTTCTCTAGTCCATAGATGTTAGTGGCATTGATTCTAATCTGACCCCCAGAACCCTGATTGGCATTTGCAAGGATGTCGCTATTTTCGGAAGCTATGCCAACGATAAAGCCATTTGGAGCATTGATGGTGATATTGCCACCATCACCATTATTGTCAGCTTTTGCTGATATTTGACCGCCGCGACGCAGTAGCAACAACCTTGGTGCTTCTATTTTAATGTTGCCTCCCTGAGTGGATGTTGTACTAGCAAATATCCCACTAGCAGGACTATCAGGACCAAGTACAAATTGATTATCAACATTCTCAGGATTAAGATTGAATATTCTAGCTGTTTCTTTAACTTCGTCAAAGCTGGGGTTACTACCATCAATGAGAATACGCTCAGTAACGTTGAGGTTGACGTTACCTGCATTGCCAAGACTTGAGGCACTGGTAAGAAGTTGCCCGCCACTCGTTAGCTCGACAACATTGGCATTAACGTTAATATTACCCCCGTTAAAGGCACTCTGACTGTCTGCCCTTAAAATTGCCCCATCAAATACACGCAAAGTAGGAGTGTTAACACTGATTTCCCCAGCCTGACCAAGAGAGCCAGATAAACTTGTTGTCCCTAAAGTAGTATATGCAAAGTCAAGTGTGCGATCCCTGCAACATACAGAATGGAACTGGTCATAACCTGATATTTCGACTTTATCTGTAGCGAAAAGGCTAATATTGCCAGAATTCACACCTTGTTCTTCCGAGCTAGATTCTATGAGTGATCCGCCAGTTATAGAAATAGACTGCCCCTTAATGTTGATATCACCAGCATTGCGAGGAATGCCTTGAGGATTATTGCCCTCGCCAACGTTGTTGCCTAGCAGACTACGATCAATAGAAATAGGACCGTCGGATTCGACTGTGATATTTCCAGAATTGCCATTATCACTTCCAGCAACGAGTGAGCTGTTTTCAGCTATAGATACCGATTTTTTACCTGATATTGATATGTTTCCTGCACCATTACCTGTAGCAGTGTTCATATAAACATTTTTTAAAGAGATATCATTGGCTGTGAGTTTGATATCTCCGCCGCCGGGCACCGTCGAGGCGCGGTAGTATGTAGAGATAACCTGCTCATATCCAGTTTCATCCTGCCCAATTAAAGTGATGGAATTTGTGGCAAACAGTGATACGTTTCCCGCACGTCCCTCTCCACCGCTGCGTGCTTCTACTGCTGCCTCAAAATTATCTGTTGGAGTAGTAGCGCGATTATTTATATAAATATCACCAGCTGTGATATTGATGTCACCTGCATCACCCTTAATAGTTCCTTCAAATCGGTCTGGTCCCACATTATTGGTAACTCGGCTGGGATGATTGATTGTCACTACTCCTGTAGCATTGAGCGAAATATTTCCTCTCGGTGAGCCTACTGCGGGTTCTTTCCCAAGAATGCCAGCAGAAATCCTACTTCCTTCCAGAATATCTAGATTGCGAGCGGTGATTGCTACACTACCCTGACCACCACCAGTCACATCAACCTTAGCTCCACCTGTTAAGGATACATCCGCTCTTGCTACATCCTGCGGCACACTCAAGGAGATATTCTTGTCATTAAACGAAAGCCCTACTATTGCGGGAGCTGCCAATCCTGCCAATTCAACTCGACCGTCAAGAGCATTCAGCCCCCCACCATTCATGGCAATGTTGCCGCCTACCAACAGCAAACTCTGACCATCTGGAACACGTAGACCAAATGCATTTTCCCGTGGCGAAGAAGCTAAGGAAGCTGGCGCTGGTACTACTTCGTTATTTTGGATAGATGCTGCAATTTGGTTGGAGACTAGAGCAGAAGGCTGAATTGTCAGCAAGGGTGAGGGGGCTTCTGGATTGGTTGCGCTGAAAAAACCTTGATTCCCAAACTGAATGGCATTGGCAGTTGATGCAACAAATGAGCCGCCGACATTCAAACTGGCATTCGGTCCAAAAACAATTCCCGACGGATTAATCAGAAACAGGTTGGCTGTACCTAGGGTGCGAATCAACCCATCAATATTGGATATAGACCCACCTGTGACGCGAGTGATGATGTTCCCAATGTCAACAGCATTGTTAAAGAAAGCTTCGCTACCACGGGGAACAGAGAAATCCTTGAAACTGTGGAACAGATTACTGCCTACTTGAGTTCCACCAGTGATATTAAAGGTGTTGCCATTTATGTTGCGGATGGAATTATTGGGTAGAGTGCTATCTGGGGTAATTTGAGCCAAGGCGCAATTAGCACAGAAAGTTGTCGCAATTGCGATGAACCAAGCCCAACGAGTACTCGTGACAAACATTTCATCCCTCCATACAAATAGTCACACCATTTTTCAGTAAACTCAGTAAACCACGCTTAGCCAAATCCTGGATCATGTCGCAATATCACTTAATTTTATGTGCTTTTTATTACAAGAATACATATTCGTTTAAAAAGCAGCTGATGCCGGAGCGCACAGCTGCTTTCGTTTTGGATTTTGGGAAAATTTTCCAAAAATGTTGATGACTCGTGGAGAGCGTGAGCGATTCGGGGCAGTGCGCTTTGCGCGATCGCTCCCAACCCCCTAACAGAAACTCCCCCCTATACCTAGGGATTTTAAACTTTATATGGGGCAAGGGTTTGAGCGTTTATTTTCTAACCAAACGGCTGAAATCAAGGTTTTTGGTAAAACTCTTGCGTTGTAAGGATTCTAGATTATTTTCTCAGTAAAGTGATAGAACGTTAACTAGCTTCATTGATTGACTGCGCTCATATGTTCAGCCGAATAGCGCTCACCCGCTGCAATTCCTTTAGGTGCTACCTCATCAAGAAGACGCAAATCGTCTGGGCTGAGCGTGATTTCGGTTGCTGCTACATTTTCTTCCAAATAAGCGCGGCGTTTTGTGCCAGGGATAGGAACAATGTCGTCGCCTTGAGCTAAAATCCATGCCAATGCAAGTTGACTTGGTGTCACGCCTTTTTCAGCGGCGATTGCGCTCTTGCGCACTGCCCCTTGGGCAATCGCTTTCACTTGCTCTACCAATTCCAGGTTCTTGTCAAAGTTTTCCCCTTGGAAGCGGGGCGAAAGTCTGCGATAATCGTCTGGTGCCAAGTCATCTGGACTCTTTATTGCTCCTGAGAGAAATCCTCGTCCCAGAGGACTGTAGGCGACAAAGCCAATGCCCAACTCCCGCAAGGTGGATAGAATTTCATCCTCTGGTTCGCGGCTCCAAAGCGAATACTCTGTCTGCAACGCCGTGATCGGATGAACTGCAACTGCCCGACGAATTGTCGCAGGAGCTGCTTCGGAAATGCCGAGGTAGCGCACCTTGCCTTGCTGTACAAGCTCTGCCATTGCTCCAATCGTTTCTTCAATTGGCACATTCGGGTCAACCCGATGCTGATAATAAAGGTCAATGGTGTCTACGCCTAAACGCTGGAGTGAAGCATCGCAAGCCTGCTGCACATATTCTGGTCTGCCACTAATACCCAACCATCCGCCATCCGCTGTGCGGACATTGCCGAACTTGGTTGCTAGCACTACCTGATCTCGACGGTCTTGGATGGCTCGACCAACTAACTGCTCGTTAGTAAACGGACCGTACATATCAGCGGTATCAAGCAAGTTGACACCGAGGTCAAGAGCATGATGAATCGTGGCGATGCTCCAAAGGGAGCCGAGCCCTTGCGGGCGATCGCTTCTTGCTCATTGCTATCCCCGTAGAACTCAGACATACCCATACAACCGAGCCCCAGTTCTGAAACAACCAGTCCTTGATGTCCCAGTTTTCTCATTTTCATATACTTTCTCCTTGTTTTACCTTATGCTTATTTGCATTTATTCCGGGTTGAACTCTGTGTGTGTGCCAGTCGCTAGACTTACTGTGCGCTTACCATTGATAAATTTTTCCAATATGCCTTGGGTGTCGTCCCCGTCAGCTTGCGAAAGTGTTTGGTAAAGTGGCTTTGATTGGCAAAACCACACGCCAAAGCAATATCACAAATCGTCATCTTTTGGCTCTTGAGCAACTGCTTTGCTCGTTCTACCCGCAACTGAAGGACGTATTGGTAAGGACTTATACCCAATGATTGCTTGAAGAGTTGGCAGAAGTAGTATTGGCTTATTCCCGCCATTTCTGCTAACGTGGTCAATTTTATTTCCGAGTCAATATGGCTGTGAATATACCCAATTAATTGTCTTAATTGAGACTTAGATAATCCATCAACATACGTTGATTTTTGAGGTTTTTTAGCACAATATTTTTTTAACAGATGAAGAACTAGCGTCGTTTTCAACTGCTCAACATACAAATTATCTCCTTGATTGCTTGACTCTAGTTCGTCTTTAAGCGATAATAATATACCCAGAATCAGGGGATCCTGCAATGTGGCAAAGTGAGGAATCAGTTCAATGTCCTCAGGTGCTGCGACTTCGACACCTAACTGTATCAAAAGCTTCGGGTCAATTGCCACAAACATGAATTGAACCTCCTCTTGCCATAAGCAACGGTGGAGTGTCCCAGCCGGAATAATCGCTGTGGTTCCTTTCGTCTGGTATTCGCTTTTTTTATGTCCGTCAAACCATCTTTCTGTGGAACCGGCGTCTAAGGCAATACTGATAGTATGCATTGTCAGGCAATGCTCTGGGGTATCATGACTAGGCTGATGATGATGCTCAAAATGAATACCGCTCCATTCTGTATGCAAACTGGTTAACAGAGGTGGGTTAGGAAAGATTGCAAGAGAAGCTCCTTGCTGTTTGAAATCAACGAGCAAAGGCTTTTCCTGGTTTAATCGGTGGCAGTTGCTCATCTTTGGGTAAGCTAGATACAACAGGAGCAAGCGCTATTTGGGTCATGCTTAAATTTTTTTAGATTTCCAGACTTTAGCCAATATTCAAACCAATTTGATATGGTAATGAATTTGGTAGAACAATTTCATTGATTTAAATCAAGCTGCAGGTGAATTCACAAGCGTGATCTGCATACGTGTTCGCGTAATCATCCCATCGCGCTCTAGCCTCGTCAATGCCCGGGAGAGGGTTTCAGGCGTAAGACCCAAATCAACAGCAATATCTTTGAGGGGGCGGTCAAAGTTAACGACGCTTTGTTCGCCAGACTGTGTTTGATAGCGTAGATATCGCAGCAGTCGCTCGTGCGCTGCTCGAATATCTCGCAACTCTATGCGTATTTTCAAATCCTCGATTTTCCGCACTAGCATTGCCATGAAATCTTCTGCTAAGTCTGGATTGTTACGGATTGCTGATAAAAGAGGTTCTTTGGGATAGATAATCACCCGCGAATTCACTTCTGCAACTGCGGTACACGGGTAAGTTTCTGAGAACAAGGCAATTTCAGCTATACCCTCCCCAGAACCAGCAATCTGTAAAGTCACCTCTTTGTCGCCACTGGTGTAGCGGACAAGTCTAACTCGTCCCGTTTCTACAACAAAAAAAGATAATGCCAAGTCTCCTTGTTGAAAGAGGTTTTCTCCTGCTGCTAAGTCACGGTGTACAATTGCATTCCGTAACTCTACTGGCAAGGTATCCAACGTCAACAAATCCATACAGCCTTCTCCGATTTTGGATTTTTAGATTTTGGATGAATAGAGTAGATTGTCGTTTTTCGCAATTTGTTAGCTGGCTAAACAAATGGTGAAAAAACAAGCTTCAAGTTAGGTTATTGCGAACCTGCAAAAGCAACCGACGAAACACAAATTGCTCTTCCTGTGTCAGGTTAGCTAATACGCGTTTTTCTAAAAGATTCCAAGCACAGGTGACTGGTTTTTGGAGCGATCGCCCCGCCTGTGTCAAGTAAATCCGGCAAATTCGCGCATCTTCTTCATCTTTACGTCGCTCCAAAAACCCAGCTTTTTCCATCCTGTGTATCATTTTTGTTAAAGTTGGGGCTTCGACTTGCATCAGAGAAGCCAGTTCAGATTGAATTAACCCATCGTGTTCCCACAGATGCATGAGCAAAATTTCTTGCCCAGTATGCAATCCTAGTTCCGCTAAAACCGCAGCAGCTTGATTGCGGTGTGCTTTACACACTTGCACCATCAAACAGCAGATGGTTTCTTGTATGGGTTTGTCAGACATACATGAGTTATATTTAGCCAGCTAAATAAAATGTACAATGTTTGATGAACATTTAGCAACTTGTCGTTAGTGTAGAAAACCCGACAAGATTTTGCAGGCATTGGAATATTTCAGGACTTACGCAACTGGCACAGCGCGATCGCAATTTTATAGTATTTACGTACTATGTCAAAGTGGCGTACCCAGAGGGCATTGCTGAAATTAATAACAGTAATTGGCTGTGTTAAGTATTT
>JAHHIB010000148.1 GCA_019359075.1 Kalymmatonema hyalinum WJT4-NPBG1 | reverse complement strand
ATTTTGCGTCATCGCCCAATCTTGGGGAAACGCTTGGCGGGTTCTTACTTCCAAAGCAGCAGAGTAAGAAGCGATCGCCATTTCTATATTCTGTGCTTTCTCCCCCAATATTCTGTTACGGTAAGCAGTCGCCAGATTATTTTGCGTCATCGCCCAATCTTGGGGAAACGCTTGGCGGGTTCTTACTTCCAAAGCAGCAGAGTAAGAAGCGATCGCCATTTCTATATTCTGTGCTTTCTCCCCCAATATTCTGTTACGGTAAGCATTCCCCAGATTATTTTGCGTCATCGCC
This sequence comes from Kalymmatonema hyalinum WJT4-NPBG1, assembly GCA_019359075.1. GTDB lineage: Bacteria > Cyanobacteriota > Cyanobacteriia > Cyanobacteriales > Nostocaceae > Kalymmatonema > Kalymmatonema hyalinum. The sequence goes on along the minus strand of JAHHIB010000148.1, from coordinate 17,350 downwards.
CATTGTTGGGGAAACGCTTGGCGGGTTCTTACTTCCAAAGCAGCAGAGTAAGAAGCGATCGCCATTTCTATATTCTGTGCTTTCTCCCCCAATATTCTGTTACGGTAAGCATTCCCCAGATTATTTTGCGTCATCGCCCAATCTTGGGGAAACGCTTGGCGGGTGTAAACTTCCAAAGCAGCAGAGTAAGAAGCGATCGCCATTTCTATATTCTGTGCTTTCTCCCCCAATATTCTGTCAGAGTAAGCAGTCCCCAGATTATTTTGCGTCATCGCCCAATCTTGGGGAAACGCTTGGCGGGTGTAAACTTCCAAAGCAGCAGAGTAAGAAGCGATCGCCATTTCTATATTCTGTGCTTTCTCCCCCAATATTCTGTTACGGTAAGCATTCCCCAGATTATTTTGCGTCATCGCCCATTGTTGGGGAAACGCTTGGCGGGTTCTTACTTCCAAAGCAGCAGAGTAAGAAGCGATCGCCATTTCTATATTCTGTGCTTTCTCCCCCAATATTCTGTCAGAGTAAGCAGTCGCCAGATTATTTTGCGTCATCGCCCAATCTTGGGGAAACGCTTGGCGGGTGAACACGGTTAACACGGCTTCATAACCAGCAATAGCAATTTCCATGTTGCTGGCTTTGTCACCCAAGGGGAATTGCTGAATCCGATTACTAAAATTGATAATATTTACGGCGATGGATTGTGCTTCATCTGTCTCCACTTCCGCCAGCTTACTTGTCGCCCAACGCCGCAAGACTTCTGCTAAATTCAGATTGAGATATTTTATGTTTTCTGCCAGCAACGGGTAAACTACCCGCGCGTCACCTCTGCTTTCTGCTGTTGCTTGCAGCACCTCCATCAAAAATTGTAAATATGCCTGTAACTCCTCTTCACTCAGAGATTGCAAACCTCTCTCCAAACCTCTCTCCTGCAAGGAGAGAGGGTTTGAATTCTCCCCCTTCCCTACTAGAGAAGGGGGTTGGGGGGTTAGGTTCAACGCTTCCCTCAACTGATTTGCCAGATTTCTCAACCAATTTCCTATTCCCCACATTTTCATACCCCCTGTAGTGAGAAATTCTCCGCCACAGCTTCCAGCATCAGCAAGAATTCAGCATCAAGTAAATCTTGGTTAGCCTCTAAAATCTCTGGTTGTTCCTCACTCGGGCAATTCAGCAGTCTTTCAATCAAGTCGAGATAGGCTTGCTGGCGCTGTTCGTTCATCGGTAGGCGCGGGTGTGAGATATCAATATTATGATGCTTCAACAGTATTGCCCGTGATTACGGAAAAATAGGCGCGTTGCATTCATGACTTACATCTCACCCCGCCCTTACAGACACCCCTCTCCTTAGTAAGGAGAGGGGCAGGGGGTGAGGTTTTTGAACGCGACTTGGTATTAATACTCGTGGCTGAGATGTTAATACTCGTGGCTGAGTCTTAAACACTCGTGGCTGAGATTTTGATACTCGTCGCCGAGTCTTAAACACTCATCGCTGAGTCTTCAACACTCGTGGCTGAGTCTTAAACACTCGTCAGCGAAGTTCTGATACTCGTCGCCGAGTCTTAAACACTCGTCAGCGAAGTTCTGATACTCGTCGGCGGGATGTTGATACTTGTCGTTGAGATTTTATAGCGCTTCTCGGTTGCGTGCAATACACGGTTGTAGAGACGTAGCATGCTACGTCTCTACATTATTCGTGCTGGTATCTCTACATTATTCGTGGTGTAACTGAATATTCTTTACGATCAATTGCGCTGTTATGAAGCTGAGTTTATCTGCGCACACCTTCTCCATTATTCATAGAATAGCATAAAATCCACATTTTTTGTAGGCAATTCCCCCTTGAGTTACGACAACACCTGCAAATACCTTGCCGAAAACTACCCAGCCGATTTTGCCAGATGGTTACTTTCATCTGACACCTCAGATATCGAGGTACTAAAAACCGAACTCAACCTAGAACCAATCCGCGCAGATTCAGTCACCTTCCTGCAAATCTCCAACCAAATCCTGCATTTAGAATTTCAAACTTCACCAAAATCCACACCTCCACTCGACTTTCGGATGCTTGATTACTACACAAGATTGAAACGACAATACTGGTGTGACATTGAGCAAGTGTTGATTTTCTTACAAGCCACATCCTCAGAAATTGTTTTTAACACTCAATATGTGGACAGAAAAACCAGACACGAGTATCGAGTGATTCGTCTGTGGGAAGAAGATCCAACACCCCTGCTAGCTAACCCCGCACTCCTACCACTGGCGACGTTAGCGAGAACCGACTCACCCCAAGACTTATTAGAACAAGTTGCCGCTGCTGTCGATATGATTGAGGAAAGGGACGAGCGACAGAATATATCAGCTTGCGTACAGGTTTTAGCTGGTTTGAGATTTGAAAAAGATTTGATTACACAGCTATTTAGAGAGGAAGTTATGCAAGAATCTGTGATTTATCAAGACATTTTGCAAAAGGGATTGCAGCAGGGAGAACAAAGAGGTCTACAAAAAGGAGAGGTAGCAGTCATACTGCGTCTTTTGACACGTCGGTTTGGTGCAATTGAACCTGAAGTACAACAGCAGATTCACAGTTTATCCATTACTCAACTAGAGGAGTTAGCTGAGGCGTTGTTAGATTTCTCTAGCCAAAGCGATTTAGTTAATTACCTCGCGAATATCTCCCCACCTCAAGCCAATTAGGGAAATTGAGACCTTACTTTTCACTCTTATGTAGAAAACCTCGCTTCCATTCCTCTCTCCTGCTTTTTGAGAGGCTTTGATTTTTCCCCCTTCCCTACTAGGGAAGGGGGCTAGGGGGTTAGGTTTTTCGCGGATTTTTCCACATGGCGTGAAAAGTCAGAATTGAGACAGCGATCGCCTTGCCAAAGCTAGCAAAAGGAAATTATGCAAGAATCTGTGATTTATCAAGACATTTTGCAAAAGGGATTGCAACAGGGATTGCAACAGGGAGAAGAACGAGGAAAGAAAAAGGAGGCGCTAGAACTGATTGTGCGTCAGCTGACACGTCGCTTTGGTGCAATTGAGCCTGAGGTACAACAGCAGATTCGCGCCTTATCCATCACTCAGCTCGAGGAGTTAGCTGAGGCGCTGTTAGATTTCTCTAGTCCAAGCGATTTAGTCAATTACCTGGTGAATATCTCCCCAGCGCAACCGAACCAATAAGATAAGGGGAGCAGTACCCAGGCGAATCGCCCTTTAGGATGGTGCGCTACTTTGTGCAATCGCCACGCCTAACACCACTCAACTACAATAAAGATAGACTTTGTTGAGATTTGTATAGTTAGGATAAACTATCATGGCTGCCGCCGTTTTCATTGAAAATTTAAAAAAGCGCTACGGCACGGTTGAAGCCGTGAAGGATGTTTCCTTCAAGGTAGAACCAGGGGAAATCTTTGGTTTACTCGGTCCCAATGGAGCGGGGAAAACGACTACCCTGCGTTCTTTGTGTACTCTCACCACACCGGATGCGGGTATTATAGAAGTATCTGGCATATCTGTGATCAATAACCCTAGGGCGGCAAGAAAACGGCTAGGTTATGTCGCCCAGGAAGTTGCACCAGATAAAGTACTGACTGGACGCGAACTCTTGCAACTGCAAGCAGCACTTTATCACTTACCTGGCGCAGTGGGAAAACAACGAGTGAACACGATGCTGGAGTTACTCGGGTTGCAGGAATATGCTGATAAAAAGACTGGCACTTACTCTGGCGGCTTACGCAAGCGCCTAGACTTGGCAGCTGGGTTACTTCATTCACCAGATGTCTTGGTTTTGGATGAGCCAACGGTAGGGCTTGACATAGAAACCCGTTTTGTGGTATGGGATTTCTTACGAAAGTTACGCCAAGCTGGAACAACGGTAGTGATTACCAGCCATTATTTAGAAGAAATAGACGCTTTGGCTGATAGGGTGGCGATAATTGACCGTGGAGTTGTGATTGCCAGTGGGACACCTTCTCAGTTGAAAGATAAAGTAGGGGGCGATCGCATCACTTTACGAATTCGTGAGTTTTCACCCGTTGAGGAAGCCGAGAAAGCCAAAGATTTGCTGAAATCTTTGTCGTTTGTTCAAGAAGTGATTATTAATAACGCTCAAGGGAATTCCCTCAACTTAGTAGTCACTCCGCAAAATGATGCTTTAATTACCATCCAACAATCGCTGAATTCCGCTGATTTACCGATTTTTGGTATTGCCCAATCTCGACCAAGTTTGGATGATGTTTACTTGGCGGCGACAGGACGAACTTTGATGGATGCGGAACTGGCGTCTGCTGGAACTCGCGATCCCAAAGCTGAGAAGAAGCAGAGTATGAGATAGATACTAGGGAATGGGTTCGTAGTGAGCGCTTAAGCGCTTACTACAAGCCCAATTTACAACTAACAAATGTACGATGCGCTGTTTGAAGCGTCTCTACAACTAACAACTAACAACTAGCAACTACTATGAGTGGTACTGTTTCACCTCCAAAATCAAATATCAATTGGCAGCAAGTCGCATCACCTAAAGCTTATGATGACGCTGCTCCTAATGTATTTGGTGAATTTGTGCAAGAGACGTTAGCCTTGACTCGTCGCTTGTTTATTCAACTGCAACGGCGTCCCTCAACGTTAATTGCGGGTATTATTCAGCCGGTGATGTGGCTGGTGCTGTTTGGCGCTTTGTTCCAAAATGCACCGAAAGGCATATTTGGCGACACCACAAATTATGGGCAATTTCTGGGCGCAGGTATAATTGTTTTTACTGCATTTGCTGGGGCGCTGAATGCTGGCTTACCCGTGATGTTTGACCGCGAATTCGGCTTTTTGAATCGTTTGCTGGTAGCGCCACTAGCATCGCGGTTTTCGATAGTTTTCGCTTCGGCTATCTTTATTATCAGTCAAAGTTTGGTGCAAGCAGCCGTCATTGTGACCGCGGCAGCGTTTTTAGGGGCTGGTTTACCAGATGCAGCAGGTTTGGGAACAATAGCTTTAATTGTCTTCCTCCTGGCATTAGGCGTAACTGCTATTAGCCTCGGTTTGGCTTTTGCTTTGCCTGGACACATCGAACTGATTGCGGTTATTTTTGTCAGTAACCTGCCATTATTGTTTGCCAGCACTGCTTTGGCTCCTTTATCCTTCATGCCCAAATGGTTGCAGATTGTAGCTACCCTCAATCCCCTCAGCTATGCCATTGAACCAATTCGCTATTTGTATGTTCACAAAGATTGGGGATTAAATAGCGTAGTGATGCACGCTTTTTGGGGTGATGTGACCTTTGGTGCTGCGTTGCTGGTGTTGCTTGGCTTCGCCCTTGTAGCATTGTTGAGTATTCAACCCCAACTGCGGCGGACTCTTGCTTAAGATCAAAGCATTACTTATTTTAAGGTTAAAACTCATCGGCACTCCCACACCTTGAGGGTGTGGGTTTTCAAAATTCTTGGAGGTTTTTATGAAAATACCATTTTTACCGCTTAAGCAACTATTTGCACTCACTTTTGCAGGAATGAGCTTTGCTTCTTTACTATTGCCTCAACCCAGCTTAGCTCAATCTAATTCCAGAAGTATCCTGCAAGACCTCAATCCACAACAGGGTGATGATCCATTATCGCCTCGGAGCGATGAGGTGAGTAATTTCGGTATGTTTAATATATTGCATCGCCTTCAACAAGGAAGTACGGTTTGGAATGCAAACGAACAGAACCAACAACTGAATGACGCCGCAGCTGAGTTCAGAGCAAAGCAACAACAATTGCTTCAGCAGCAAGGCCAACCGCAGCCAAACCAACCACGCTTTCAGGTGACTACGCCCCAGACGGGTAAGTGAAAAAACTTGGGGATGAGGAGGATGAAAAAGTTATCCCCCTGTCCCATCTCCTTATCCCCTTATCTTGTCTACAGCCCCAATGCAGCTAAAACATCGCTAGCATGGGTAGATGTGTTGACACTAGAGTCAACCTTGATGATTTTGCCGTTACCATCAATCAGGTAGGTAACGCGCTTGGCATATCCACCACCATCAACATCGTATGCTTTAATCAAGCTTTTATCGGTGTCAGCCAGTAGCGGAAAATTGAGATTATATTTTTGGGCGAATGCTTGGTGGGAGACTTCATCATCTGCGCTGACTCCCAATATGACTATATCTTTGCTCTTGTATTGGTCAATAGCGTCCCGAAAGCTACAAGCTTGTTTGGTACAGCCTGGTGTGTCATCTTTGGGGTAGAAATACAAAACTACTGTTTTCCCCTTAAAATCAGATAACGAGACAGTGTTGCCGTTGGTGTCTTTGACGGTAAATGTAGGTGCATCACTACCAACTGCTAGTGCCATAGTTTTAGTATCTCTCGTATACAAGGTTAGTTACAGGGCAAGTCATGTTAACAACATGGTTCAACTTTCCCTGACGAGTGCTATTGTATCAAAGTTTGTGTATTTTTTTTAAGTGGCGTCTACTACAGGTATTCCATAAGAGTCAGAATTCAGCTTGGAACTCCACCTATAACCGGATAAAGTTTCACAAATATTGAAATGTTCTCCGGTTCCTTGAACGCAGTCCGGCTTGTACGACGAATTCATCTGCCACCCGCACGCGAATTCCAAGCTAAGTTCTGAGTTCTAACGGATGTACTGTTGTTAGGCAAAAGGTTGTCTGTTGCCGATAGGAGTAGGTAGTAGATAATAGGTAATATGTAAAGATTTGTGGGATTAGGTATCTCCTGCTACAATTTCCTAAGCAGCAGATATCTCTCTTTAAAGAAAATTTATCAAGAGAGCCATAATGCCTGTTGTCGATTCTCAAAACCAGAAAACCTTTGCCTACGACCAGCCTACGCTAAAACGAGCTCAAAGAGCGCTGGTGTGTTCTCCCTTCAATCTTGGTTTGTTTGAAGCGATGCGCTCACGCCGTGTAGCGTTAAGTGAGATGATTGGTAATTCTGGTGTCCAAAAGGACTTCACAAAACGACCTCTGTCAGAATTGACAGTAGATAACGCTTTGGTGTGGCTGATCCAAGTGGGTGTACTGCGGCGCGAAGTTGATGGTCAGGGTATTACAGACAGTTTTCGCCTCACTCCCCTAGGTCGCCAGTTGGTGGAACAATTTCAGGGTAAAGCTTGGGGTAGTCCCACATGGGGCGATCGCCTTTACAATGCTGTCATTCGTTGGTTTAGACTACCCTTTTAGGATTAAGGGTCAACAAGAGTTAAGAGTGGGGAATCAAAGGGAACAATAAACAAAGGAAGTTTCAACTCAATTCATGAAGTCTTGATCATACGTATCCAACTTCATTGGTAGAATCTTGGCTCTTTAGTTAAGAGTCCAAAAATTTGTGACTCATGGCTAATGACTCATAAATCACCCTTAACCCCTCAGGCTAATACACCCAATCTGGAAAAACAGATATTTGGTTATGAAAGCAATTATGATAGTGGGAACGACATCCCATGCCGGGAAATCACTGTTAACTGCAGCTATTTGTCGTATTTTGTCGCGGCGTGGCTGGCGAGTGGCTCCCTTCAAAGGTCAAAATATGGCTTTAAATGCTTATGTTACCGCCAATGGTGGGGAAATTGGCTACGCTCAGGCGGTACAAGCTTGGGCTGCGGGAGTTATTCCTTGGGTAGAAATGAACCCAATTTTACTCAAACCTCAAGGAGATATGACCTCGCAAGTCATAATCAAGGGAAAGCCTGTAGGCAAAGTCAGTGCTGCAGATTACTATGAACAATATTTTGACCTGGGGTGGCGGACAATTGAAGAATCGCTACAGCATTTGAGCACAGAATTTGATTTATTGGTTTGCGAAGGTGCTGGGAGTCCGGCGGAGATTAACCTCAAGCACCGAGATTTAACAAATATGCGGGTGGCAAAACACCTGAATGCACAAACTCTACTGGTCGTTGATATTGACAGAGGTGGTGCTTTTGCCCATGTCGTGGGAACTTTGGAGTTACTGGAGCCAGACGAACGCGCTTTAATTCGCGGTATAGTAATTAACAAGTTCCGTGGACAGCGATCGCTCTTAGAACCGGGAATAAAATGGTTGGAAGAACGCATTGGTATTCCTGTTGTCGGTGTTATCCCTTACTTGGAACAAGTATTTCCCGCTGAAGATTCTCTTGACTTGTTGGAACGTAGAGTACAAAAATTACAAACTGAACTTAACATCAGTGTGATCCGCTTACCGAGAATCTCTAATTTTACCGACTTTGACCCTTTAGAATCAGAACCTACAGTCGGCGTGAAATACTTAAGCCCCAAGCAAGAATTGGGACATCCTGATGCCGTGATTATCCCAGGGACAAAGACCACAATTCCTGACTTGATGCTACTGCAAAAAAGTGGTATGGCAGAAGCAATTCAACACTACGCAGCAGCTGGTGGTACAGTTCTTGGTATTTGTGGTGGGTATCAAATATTAGGTCAGATGATAGCCGATCCAGAGGGGATTGAGGGACAAGCTGGCAGATATCAAGGACTGGGGTTATTACCGATAAAAACTGTGATCACAGGACAGAAAATCGCCCGCCAGCGCCAAGTCAGCTCGAATTATCCGCAAATGGGCTTACCGGTGATTGGGTTTGAAATCCACCAAGGGCGATCGCGCATAGAAATTCCCACAACAGAGTCTCAGAAGTACCATACTCTGTTTGACGATGCTAATTTAGGTTTGGTGGATAATTCCTTATCAGTTTGGGGTACTTATCTCCACGGTATTTTTGACAACGGTCCTTGGAGACGTGCTTGGTTAAATCACTTGCGTCAACAGCGGGGTTTGAAATCTTTGCCTACGGGCGTTGCCAATTACCGGGAACAAAGAGAGCATATTTTAGACTCTCTTGCAACTGAAGTTGAACGCCATTTAGACTTAACACCATTTTTGTCTTAAGGATGGTTTTCATGAGTGTTCGCGTCCGGTTTCTACCAGATGATATTACAGTTGATGCCGAAGTGGGAGAACCACTGCTGGATGTAGCAGATCGGGCGGGGGTGTTTATTCCTACTGGCTGTCTGATGGGGTCGTGTTACGCTTGCAGTGTAGAAGTGGAGGATGGAGATACCATCCGCGCTTGTATTGCCGCAGTACCACCAGGACGCGAACTGTTGACGATAAATTTGTTTTCAGATCCAACCTGGTGATTTTTCAGCGGGGCGGGTTTTCCCGCCTATTTAGGTAGAGTTTCTATGGCGAAAGCGCCTTGTTGCTCGATCATATCGATAATATTGAGCATGACGTTTTGACAATTTAGACAGATAAAGTGCGAGTACGCAAAAATCAGCCCCTTGTGCTTTGAGTCTTCTAATTGATTTAACTCAGCACAAGGGGCAAATTATGCACAAACTTAAATTTTTTTGAGTTTTAAATATCGCTACTACTGAGGTAAAGTCGTTTTCGCCTTAAGAGCGTATTCCCTAAATCGTTCCAAATCAGCTTTAATAGTTGATTCTACCGCCCTTCCCAAAAACAAATTATCCATAATTTTTCCTATGATACCGGGGATAGCGTAGGCAACGCTAAGTTTAACAATACTACTAGTGTGGCGGTCATAAAAACGCACTGCTCCCTGATTTGGCAAACCATCAACCGATTGCCACTGGATGATTTGGTTCGGGACAACTTTGAGAATGCGAGATTTCCAAGTAAACTCCAAACCACCAGTGTTGAGCTTCCACAAAGATATCTCTGGATTATCCTTTGGAACCGTCACTGAATCAATCCACTTCATCCACCGGGGCATTTGCTCCAAATCAGCCCAGAGACTCCATACTAACTCTATAGGAGCCTCTACCTCAACCTGCACACTATGTTCCAACCAATCTGCCATATCTGTTATTCCTTAGCTTCCTAGCCTAACCTTCGGGAAGGGCTTCGCCCAATGGGACGCTGATACGCGTCCTTAGCGCCTTGGCGGTTCATTTCTTGAGATTCTCCAAAATCACTTTCGCCGCACGCCTTCCCGAAATTGTTGCACCCTCCATACTATCGATGTAATCCTGCTGGGTATAACTACCCGCTAAAAAGAAATTAGAAATCGGCGTCTTTTGCTGAGGACGATAAATATCAACTCCTGGTGCTTCTCTATACAAAGACTGAGCAAGTTTGACCACACTATACCAAGTCATGTTTAGCTCTCGCGAGGAGGGGAACAACTCATGCACTTGCTTGAGGACGTGTTGGGCGATCGCCTCATTATTTTGCTTAATAAACGGATCACCTGGTGTCAGAACTGCCTGCAATAGTGAACCTTGCCCTTCCCTGTAATAATCCCCAGGGCTTGTCAATGCCAAATCAGAAAAACAGGAAAAGTCAGCATCAGCAGTATAAAGCAAATTATCAATTCCTGCTGCATGATTGAGTTGTTTGCGCTCTTCGGCATTATGCAGTTCCGTCACCCAGCCATCAAACCGCAACTGTACTGTTGCTACTGGCACACATTCCAATTTATATATATTCTCAAACTCTGACCACTTGCGCCACGCTTGAGGCAGCAAACGCTGGATTCCTGGGACATCACAGGCAGCGACATAGGCATCAGCGGTAATCACTTCTTCTGTATCACCATCAGCCACTACCATTCCAGTGACACGCGTTTGGTCTGCCTCTTCAGTAAACTGTATTTCTCGCACTCTCCGACGAGTGTAAACTTTTGTCCCCCTAGCTTCTAGATACTCCAAGATAGGCTTGTGCAGGTACTCAGAAGGGGAACCTTGCAGCATTCGCAGCTTCGACGCTTCGGTTCTGACTGCGAATAACTGAAAGACTGTTAGCATACAACGGGCAGAAATATGTTCGCAATCGATAAAACCGAGGGCGTAGGCGATGGGGTTCCACATCCGCTTGATGCTACCATCATTACCCCCATGACTGCGGAACCAGTCGGCAAAGCTGACTTTATCCAAGTCACGAATATTTTTCATCGCGCCCTCAAAGTCTACTAAGCCGCGTACTATCGGGCTAGTTCCTAATGCCACTGCATTTTGCAACTTATCCACCAACGAAAGTTGGGAAGCCGTGAAAAATGCTTTTAATCCATTAAAAGGCGCACCCATGATGAAGCGAAAATCCAAAACACCAACTTTTCCCCCCTGATTAATGAAGGTGTGGATATGTTCCTTAGGGCGCAGGTTGTCCAACGCCCCCACTTTCTTCATCAATTCCAACATCTGGTAGTAGTTGCCAAAGAAGACGTGCAACCCCATTTCAATATGGTTGCCATCGCCATCAACCCAGCTGCCCACTTTCCCACCCACAAACGGACGGGACTCAAAAATGTGGACTTCACAGCCAGAATCCGATAAATCGACAGCGGTGACTAGCCCAGCCAGTCCCGCACCTACGATTGCAACGCGCATTCCGTCCTTCCTTTTCAGTCTCATTACAAATTGTAACTGGGTTGGTGTCGGAATTTGCTACTTATATCAAGTTATGTGTGAGGAAGTGATAGTCAGTAGTTGTGAGTCGCTCGTCAAAAACCTTTGGATCGTTGACTCAAGACTTTAAACTCTCTTCGTGTCTCCTTAACGACTTGCTTCTTTAGCCTCCTCGGAGGAGAGCGGCAGTCCTCGGATCAGCTCCCGGATAACATCCGTTGCTGGTCTACCCGTCTGCCCACAATAGTTTTCCAGTTTTTCCGCCTCCTGTGCTGCTAAATTCACAGTGATACGTTTTACAGCCCATTTCTTATTTGTCATTTGATTGTACTATCTGCTGGTTGTTAACATCATCAAAAGAAACTAACTAGAGATGAAAAGGATAAGATTATCAGAGTTTTTGTCAGGAAACAAGTCATTTGGTTGAGACGAAAAATTTATTCAATTTTGAGAAAGTATGCTTCATTTTCCAATAAAGTATAAATAGAGAACTCCTTTAATTGCTCTTGTGACAGGAAAAATAGCGCACACTCGTTGCTAAGAGATTAAACTCACCAACAAGATGAATAAAGCCTGACTATGAATTTTATAAATTTAGTTGAGATATCTTCTGTCAACCAAATAACGAATTTTAATGTTGGTAGTTACAAGAGCATTTAAGTTTGTCTACAGCCCAAGCTAACCCAACACTCTAGTCAGAAAATCATAATCTTACTTGGCAGCTACCTTTTATGCACCTTCCAGTGGCATCTACAGGTGGTTTCCAATGACTTTAAAGTAGGCACCAACAAGCAACTGCTCCCAAGACAAATCTGTTTCGTGAACATTTGGCTGGTGCCATGAAAGTGCATACTTACAAAGTTGATAAATTTGGGCTCAAGACTTGTGCATTTTCTTCTTATCGCCCCCACTTCTACACTATTCCATCTTTGGCAACTGATTGGTACTCCCCCGAATAGCTACAAGTTCCAACCCCTGTTCATAAGGGAGATCACCTTCAAAAGCTAGTGTCATAACCCACGAAAATAGGTTAGAAGCACTTTGCGAGGTGTAGATATCCAAAGCTGTCTGGGAATTCTAAGAATACACTGCAATCTCCCACAGATTCATGATCTATGGATTCATGCAATGTCGCTGAGCTTCGACTGATAGCATAGCTTCAGTTTTGTTCCAGACTTTTTTATTAACATTCCGTAATATTTATATTAATTTACGGGTTGTTTTTTCTCACCATGCTTGTAGTGATAGCTTGGTTAAATTTAGGCTACAGTTCGTTTCTATCTCCAGAGCATCAATTTGGAGATTCTGTAAATAGCATTGAAACCACAGCAGCTTTAACATCCAACACTATCATTGTTTACTTTGTTTTTTAAGTGGTTGATTTTATCAACTAAAACGTTTTGTAACAAGTTTATTTTATTGCCATAATACTGCATTAATGAAACATTTGACTGATTACATTGTATATCCTTCTCCAAAGATTTTTTAGTCTTTACTCATTTTTCATCATTTTTAGGATAAACATGAATTTTACTTCAATTAAAAAATATTTTTAAAGCACTCATAAAAATTTGAAAATATTTTTTAAAGATTTCAAAAAAATAAAAATACAAAAAATTTATGTTTAGCAAGATTTTCAAGTGACATGAAATTTGTAAATGAGATCCGAGGTAATGTAGTGTCATCTCAATTAGAGTTAGTGATTACTGACTAACTGGTCACAGATGCAATTTGCATTTATCAGCAGATATTAATGGTTGCACAGAAGCCCAAGAATAGATAGGAACAGGGATAGGAAGAAAAGAGAATTTTGAAGAAATTTCGTGATATCTGCTATTCATGTGACTTTTAGTCTCCATCAGCTTTACCCCAAAAGCCTGGAATCTCTCAATTCTATTGTGCTAACTTTAAGGAAAGTTGAAGCTCAGCCTGTATCACTCTTAGAGTGTCAATATTCATTTGAGTATTACGTACTGAGCCTGCACTAGTGTTTACTACAAAGACAAATTCACTACGAATACACTAAAGTGTTACTAACAAAATTTAAAGTGCTGCTCATAATGTATTTTTTCCCACATTTGAGCTAAATAATACTTGTACAGCACGTGACTCTTTGATCTGTTTTATAGGTTTAAAAATTTCAAAACTCAAAAATAAATTTTTTGTTTAGTTTTTTTAAAATAAAGACTTTAAAAGTAAAACAACAGTATATTGCCGCAAACAGCAGTAATATCGCTTACACAGTGGGGTTATCTACTCAGACTGAGTCAGGGATATAGGGCAATACCGTTCGTTTAAGGGGCAAACGGGAAAGGTGAAAGGGAAGAAAATAAGTTTTTCGCCCTTTCCCCCTTAACCTTTTACCTTTAACCAAACACTATTGGGTGATGTTTTTTCCCTAACCTCTACACCCTTCCAACACTCCTAATTTTTTGTTTCACGGACTTTATTCTGCCACCTATCATAAATTTGGACTGGGCATTTCGCCCAGTCCAAAAAAGATATATTGAATTTAAAAGAGAATGAGCGTCATTCTCTATGCTTTTGCCTAGACGCTTATTCAAATTGGAGTTGGGGCATGAGTTGGAGAGTGCCAATGCCTAAATCGTTCGGAGAAAGGAAGCGTTCGGAGAAAGGAAGCGCGCTTCAAACAAAGCCATCATATCTCGTAACTGAGGATTACCACGAGAAGCCCCTGTCAATCCTTTGGCAATGATCAAGCCACAGTATCCTTTGGTATTTTTACACCGCTGATTCCATTTTTTACGGGCTTCTACGTGTATTGGATCGTCATCTTCAAACTCACCGAACAGGAACAATTCGCCGTTTTCGGTTTGTAACAAACCTAAGTCATAGCCTTTGCTATCAAAAGGATCAGCACCTGGATTAAAACAAATTGCTTTGAGTCCTCCAGCTTCTTCGATATTTGAAATCACAGTTTTCGCTTTAGGACGGGAAGTTTGAATTAAAATCACGGGCAAACCATCCCCTGCTTGTGTGATTTCTCCAGTTTTGTGATATTTAGCACCTTCATGCAAGTACTCCAACATCTCCCATGACACGACTCCTAAGCTGAGGAATGAGTCTTCTGGTATCAAATCATCTCGTAATGACTGGAACATTGGTGTCGATTCTGACTCCATGTCATCATCCTCGACGTCAAAACGTCCTATTTCCTCTAACTCGGCGGCTAACTGCGGCATGGAACAGACAGTTACAGGCAGTGATTTTGTTGGTTCATTCGATGACTCGGGTAAGGGAATGCGATAGCGACGACTGAGGGTAGGGAAGGTGTCATCACTAAGCTGACGGCGGTGATCGCGGATAAAGCGATTCAGGCTTTCTAATGCCACCAAGACTACAAGTGCTTCTTCGTCATATAAAACTGACCGCAGTCCTTCTAAAGGATGGATGTTACCGAAGGTGGGTTCTATTTCCGATAACGGCAAATCCGCTAAATCGCCGAATTCTTCATCATCATCTTCGTCATCATCTTCGTCAATGTCGTCAGCACTCTCAAAGGTGAGAAACAGGCAATCTTGTTTAAGGAAAGCTTCTTCTAAATGCCCTTGCGATTCGTCTTCTGTTAAAACTGTTGCGCGAAACCGCTTCAACGACTCTTCTGAACGATACAACAAAATGCCATACTCCATCCCCAGCATTCCCATAACTGAGGCGTAGAGTGTACCAACATCCCATTTATTAATTTCTATGGACAAGATTTGCTGTTCTTCTAATAATTCCCAAGGTGCTGCTTGCCAAATTGCAAATGCTTTTTCTCGCAGCGCTTGTGCATACTGTGGGGGCAAATCAGGAACTTGGCTATCCAAGATGTCGGTAAACCCACGAAACAGTTCATCAATCAAAGGCAGTTCTGGTGTATAGTCAATCGCAATATCCAAATCCTGCAGGACTCCGCGCAGGTAAAATTGGATTTCGCGGTCTTTGACTACAATTCTTTGAGGGCGAGCAGGTTTTGCTCGACTGTGAGGATGCTCCATTGCTCGCATGAGGGTACGAACAATTGCTTCTGGACCCGTTTCTGCTGCGACTACGTCCATACCCCGGACAATGCCTTGTGAGCGATCTACCCAAAGAATGCATTCGCCCTTTGCCTCTAAGTCTGAGTTGTGAGTTTGTGATGACGACAATGGACGGCGATCGCCCTCCCATACAGAAGGAATTTGGGTTAATTTCTTCAGCCGACGACTGGTAGAGCGATTAAAACTTGTCATAGAGGTAAGTTAATCAAAACAAGCTATATAGAATTAAACTTTCAACTTGGGCTTACGCCTCGGATCAAAACTCTCTGGCTGTTTGTGAACAGTGGTTGCTGCTGGTGGCTACCACAAGGCTTGAACTTCAAAATATCGAATCTCTAAATACATTGAATCTCTCAATTCTAGAATAAAAATCTTTGTGTGCTTTTGACGCAGTGTTTACAATTTGCATTCCTACGGCATTAATGTCGCTAGAATGGATACAAAAACCTTTACAGCCACCAAGCGGTAAGCTTGGAGTTGAAACTAGAGCGCTTGCCGCCACAGAACCATGCTCACACCAACTGATACCATTTGACTTTAAGGTTGATATATATGGGCAAGCAGTTCTTGAGCAGGAAAGGCAAGGGGAGTCAATTGTATCAGGATTTTTGTGAAACGGTATAAGGAGTAAAAACAGCAGATGACACAAGCAACTCAGTCTCAACAACGGGGAATTCAATTGAGCGAAGCCGGATTGCGTCAGGTGAAATTCTTGCAAGCTCAGCAAGGCGGCAAAGACCTATGCTTACGAGTTGGAGTGCGTCAAGGTGGCTGCTCCGGAATGTCTTACTTGATGGATTTTGAAGACCCCAGCAAGATTACTCCTCAAGATGAAGTTTTTGATTATGATGGCTTCAAAATTGTCTGCGATCGCAAGAGTTTATTATATCTCTATGGTTTAATGCTAGATTATAGCAACTCTATGATTGGCGGTGGTTTCCAATTCACTAACCCCAACGCCAACCAAACCTGCGGTTGCGGTAAGTCGTTTGGTGTGTAATATAGTCATTTGTCCTTTGTCATTTGTCATTTGTCATTTGACGAAGGACTGATGACTAATGACTAATGACTCATGACTCATGACTAATACAGTTGACTCTCTGTTTGATACAGGTTTAGAACGTTATAAAGCTGGGGAAGAAGCTTCAACTCTTATTCCTGTGTTTAAGGATCTGTGCGATCGCGCTCCCAGAAGTAGTCCTGCTTGGACTTGTCTAGCGTGGTTGTATTTACTAGATGACAAACCCAGCCTTGCTTACAAGGCTGCACAGAAGGCGGTAAAGCTCAATCCACAAGATGCCCAAGCACGGGTGAATCTTGTTGTTGCCATGCTGGAAACAGGTCAAAAAGGTTTGCGACAACACGTTGACTTTGCACAACAGTTGATTTTTGTCAACCCAGACTGGCGAGAAGAAGTCAAAAATAGCATTGAAGACGGTTTCAACAGAAAACCAGACTGGCAAAGTTTGGCAAAAGTTAAAAACTGGCTGTTTCCCGAGGAATAATTGCTAAACAGTCCCACATCTACAGTCAATAGTCTAAAGCTATTGACTGATAATTAATGACTATGAAAGATAAGTTTTTAAGCTGGCTAAACTTGGTTTTAATGGCAGATGTGTTCCTAGTTTTGTTTGGTTTTGGGTGGTTGGCGGTTGCAGCTATTGGTAAAGCAGTAGGAGTCCCACTGGGCTTAGATTTGTGGCACGCGCTTTGGCAACCTGTATTTAACCCGGCTATTGGCATCCTTATGGCTGGTGCTATCATCAGTGGCATTGTTAATTGGGTTTCTCAGAAATTTCTCAAAACTGGTAATGAATGATTGGTATTAACCCAAGTTGCTAGTTATTTGAGAAGGCGATCGCAAAGATAATAAAATCCCCTCCAGTAAGAAAAACGGAGGGGAATTATGTTAAATGAAACAATTGCTGTCTATGCTATCATTGAC
>JAHHIB010000147.1 GCA_019359075.1 Kalymmatonema hyalinum WJT4-NPBG1 | reverse complement strand
GGAAATAGAACGCAATCAACAACGAGCTACTGTTAACTGGCGCTTCACCACTAAGGATGCACGAGTTAAACTCAACAGTCTTTATCCTACTCCTGACCTGTCATAATTTCTGTGGTGAACTACTAGGCGCGATCGCCCCAACGGTTCGGAAGATAGATAGAGCCAGTCCACCCTCTACCCTTTAGCCTCTACCCTTTAGGATGTTATGCAGAAACTTTCGACCTATCCACCCAAATGAGCCTATTATGCGCAAAGATTCGGCTTAAACAGCAGCTTTGGAGTATTATACAGAAACTTTCTGTCTATCCGCCCACTGCAGATCTTAGGCGGAAACTTTCTGTCTATCAATTGTTAGGCCCTACTGCGTATCCTTCACCACACGACTTATGCCAGATCAACCTACACCAGAAATCGAACTGCTCCGCGCGGCCTACGCGGCCTTTAACGCGCGGGACATTGACGCCGCCCTCGCCCGAATGACTCCGGACGTGACCTGGCCGAGAGCATTCAAAGGCGGTTTTGTCCGTGGACCTGAAGAAGTCCGCGCTTACTGGACGGAGCAATGGAGCGAGATCAACGGGCACGTGGAGCCGGTGACTTTTCACCCGGAGGAGTCCGGACGTATCTTGGTCGAAGTGCATCAGGTCGTGCGCGACCTGGCTGGAGCCGTTCTTGCCGATGAGCACGTCGGTCATCGTTTCACCATTGCGCAGGGCTTGATTCAAGCCATGGAAGTCTGTCCGCTTCCATCGTCCGGCCACACAGCCTAACACGGCGCTCGATCAAACGCTTCAGGGCGGCCACCCCGGTTCCGTTCTTCACACCAACAGGCACCCTGAAGCGTCGCTCAGCTTTGATCCGTTAGCTCACGTTAAGAAGCAACCTCCAGATTTTGATGAACGTCGTAAATCCATTCCAAGCAAGATAGGGGAGCAACCAACGAAACGCCATTTTTGACGCATGCCATCAGTATTAATTTAGAAGCACCAACATGGCTGGCTCAAGCTGCCTTTCCGATTATGAAGCGACAAAACTACGGACGGATTGTGCTTACGACTTCGGATAGAGCTATTTATCAGCAATATGCACTCAGTGGTCTCGCCTGTTATGCTATGGGAAAAATGGCACAGATAGGTCTGATGAATGTGCTCGCGCTTGAAGGCAAAGAGTATGGAATTCTCGTTAATGCGATTTCGCCAGTAGCCAAAACGCGGATGTGGAACATCCAAGATGAGCCAGAGGATTTGCGACCAGATCAAATAGCCCCGGAGTATTATATCTTGCTTCTCCAGAATGCCAAGAATCTGGATTTATATTAAGGGCAAGCAATGGTCAATTCACAGCCGCGCGCTGGCTCGAGCGAGACAACGTGGACTATCCGTTGAACCTTGCCGCTGTTGAGGTTTCTACTGCGGAGGATTTGGCTACTCAATGGCAGGAGATTGCTGCGGATGTTGCGTTTTAAGGACTAGGCTTGTACTTCGAGATGGTCTTACGGGAAACAATTGAGGTTATTGGTGGGGGCATAGTTGAAAAAAGGATATGGGTAGGGGGCGATCGCGGTGGCGGCATCCAGCTAACACGTCAGTGCAGCGGATTGACGGGCGATCGCTGCTGCGTTTCGAGTCCACTGCAACCGCTGACTTTTGGCGTTAGCTGGCTTCGTTCAAAAACTTTGCACTCGTAATCCGATGAGCGATCGCCATTGGTCAAACCTTTGACAATCGCTCAGAATATTTTGCCAAATTACTGGCTCAACCGCGTTTGCAGCATTTAGATGTTCACGCTCCCATTTATTTGTCGCCGAGCGATCGCATCTATCTGTGCCAAGAATAACGATATATCAGATAGCTCCGCCTCTGATGGTTAAAGCAGGACAGGCAAGGACTTAATGCCATACACCCCCGTTGAGGGAATAAATTCCAGCGTGGCGTTTGGGTCAATGCGTAGATTGGGCAGGCGCTCTAGCACAGCACTCAGCACGATTTTGCTTTCTAGACGAGCTAAGGGCGCACCCAGGCAAAAGTGGATGCCGTTGCCAAAGGACAGATGTGGATTGGGGTTGCGATCGACCACAAACTCATCTGGGCGATCAAACTGAGTCTCATCCCGATTGGCTGACCCCATCCAAACCGTTACCATTGCCGATGAACGAAAATAGGAGTATTCGTCTGGGATGAATGCCGATGATGGGAGCAACAACGGCGATCGTCCAACTGCCCCCACCACAGATATCTGTGGGTGCCTTAAGAGTACTCGTGGGAGAAGGAAGTCCTGTTTTGTCATGGTTTCACCCAACCCACTCCCACTATCTATGGGAAGGACAATTGGTCAAACGCCCCGCTAGGAATCAAAAAACTTGTTGTATACATATCAGTAAGATTGGCAATAAATCCTAATAGTGTAAGTTGCTCATCCATGAAAGGACCAAACCACAAGCGACAATCCAACACAAAGCTGCTATTGCCTTTTTACCGCAGTCATGCACCATTTAAAACGTTACTTTTGCTGTACTCTCATGACTGGGACAAGCTAGCACTGTCAATGGTGTTCTACGTCATCAAACATAGCCCAGAGTGGATTCGACCGGTTGTCATTGCCAACATCATCGATATCATATCTCGCCCTCAAGAGCATTCCCTAACACAGCTATGGCTTAATGGGGCGGTTTTAGCCGTATCCATCGTCCAAAATATTCCCACCCATTATTTGCACATCATGAGTTTGAGTGCGGCAACCCGCCAAATGGAAACTAATGTGCGCGATTTATTGACGCGACAGTTGCAACAGCTTTCTATGGGATTTTACAAGCAGCATAGTATAGGCGTACTACAAGTTAAGCTGCTGCGGGATGTGGAAGAAATTCAGCAACTGACGAGCTCGATTTTTCAGTTTCTGCCTTCAGCATTATTGACTATTCTGATTGCGATCGCAATTACTGCAATGCGTGCCTGGAAGTTTTTGTTCTTCTTCGCTGCAACAGTACCGGCGGCAGTGATTTTAGTGCAAGTCCTTAAAAAGCCGATTCAACAGCGTAATCATATTTTCCGCCGACAAATGGAGGGCATGTCTTCTCACCTGATTGAGATGATTAAACTTGTTCCAGTTACGCGGGCGCATGGGATCGAAGAAACCGAAATTGATCGGACACAACAGCGCCTGATCTCCGTAAAAAGGGCGGCAATGAGTTTAGATGGCATTAACGCTATAACTAATGCATCGAGCTGGGTGACGCTGCGCCTGTTTAGTGCTATCTGTCTGGTAACCTCTGCTTATATGGCTTACACTGGTAAAATGGGAATCACTTCTGGTGACGTGATTCTGTTAACAGGTTATTTTGACGCCCTCACTAATTCCATCGTCCAAATTCTGACAGTGCTACCACAGATTGGAACAGGTTTTGAGTCGATTCGGTCGGTGGGTGAAATTTTGGAGTGTCCAGATATAGAGCACAATCAAGGCAAGCACCCAGTCAGGCAAGTGCGAGGAGAATTTTTATTTGATGCTGTTAGTTTCATCTATCCTAGCAGCGAGCATCCAGCAGTTGATAATCTTTCGCTTCATATTGAGCCTGGTGAAACGATTGCGTTTGTGGGTCCTTCAGGAGCCGGAAAGTCCACCTTGCTCAATCTTGTAATTGGTTTTCTGCGACCGACACAAGGACATATTTATCTCGACGGGCAAGACATGAACGCTCTGGATTTAAGAACTTATCGCCAGTTTGTGTCAGTAGTTCCCCAAGAAACGATTCTGTTTGAGGGGACTGTGCGGGAAAATATTCTTTATGGGTTGCAAGGGGTGAGTGAAAGGCAATTACACCAAGCAATCCAAGATGCTAACGCACTAGAATTTATCCTCAACTTACCACAGGGACTTGATACTCTGATTGGTGAAAATGGAACAAAACTCTCAGGTGGGCAGCGTCAGCGCCTGGCGATCGCCCGTGCTTTGGTTCGTCATCCCAAAGTCCTGTTTTTGGATGAAGCAACGGCTTCAGTGGACACTGCGTCGGAAGCTTTGATTCAAGAAGCTCTTGAACGTTTAATGAATAATTGTACCACATTTGTTGTCGCCCATCGACTTTCTACAATCCGTAAAGCTGACCGGATTGTTGTGCTGGATAAGGGACAGATTGTTGAAGTTGGTAATCATCACCAGTTGCTGCATCAAAATGGTTTGTATGCACGCTTGATTGCATTGCAAGCTTAATAACTTCTAACCCTGTGTTGTATGGGAGCAACGCGAAAAAGTGAGAATAGATTTGTTGCAAAAATCTGGTTTTTGGCTCTTTGAAACCGCAGATGGGCGTAGATAAATTATCTGTGTCCATCTGTGTCCATCTGTGGTTTAATTTCCAAAAAAATTGACGGCAGAACAGAGAAAACATTCAGTTTGGGGATTTGATTTTCTTTGCCATCTCCACAAAGGAGCGCACAACCAAAGATGTATTATTTTGTTGCCAAGCAATAGCAATTTCTAGTGGTGGAATCGCTTCATTAAGTGTTCGGAAGACGACACCAGAGTTCTGCTTTTCTTGATGGATAGCAGTCACGAGTGAAACTCCTACCCCAGCCGCCACAAAACTGATGGCGACTTCTGGCGGCGTAGCTTCTTGAACTATACGTGGTGTGAAACCAACTTGCTGGCAAGTCTTGATGAGTTGTTCGTAAAAATCGGGTTTGGCTTGTCTAGAGAACAAAACAAACGGTTCTTCGGCAAGCGATCGCAATGATAACTGGGGCAGTTTCGCTAACGGATGATTTTCTGGTAAAACTGCGACGAATTGATCTACAATCACAACTTCTGTGTGTAAATCATCTGCATCGATAGGCAAGTGCAGGAACCCAACATCAATTTCACTTGCTTGCAACGCTTTTACTTGCGCTACAGTGGTCATTTCTTGCAGATTGACTTCTACATTAGGAAAATCTTGGCGAAATGCTTGTATCATTTCCGGCAGTATCCGATTAAAGGTACAAATCGAAAACCCGATTTTAAGCGTGGTTTGTTTGCTACGACTTGCCAACTTTGCTGCTTGTACAGCAAGTTCTGCTTGCGTGAGTGTGAGCCGCGCCTCCTGTAAGAATGCTTGTCCTGCTTCCGTCAGGGTGACACCACGCTTCGTCCGGTAAAATAACTCCACACCCAGTTCTTTTTCCAAATGGCGAATCTGACGACTCAGTGGCGGCTGTTCCATGTACAGCAGTTCGGCGGCGCGACGGAAGTTTAATTCCTCAGCAACAGTGACGAAATATTTTATCTGTCGCAGTTCCATAGCGGTGATACCTATTTGGTATCACCTTAGCGCAAAAAAGGTCTTGGACAGAACTTTGAGAGTCATTACATAATGACATTGACACTCCTCGACTATCGCGGTACGAGGATTCTTTAAAAGGAGATAACCACCGTTGGTCATTGCTCGTAACCACAACTCCCAGAACCGTTTACTCGAATTCCAGTGTCGTGCGATACGCGGTGCCAATTGCGACTACTCTCTCCGGTACAAGACCATTGAGTCTACTTTTAAGTATGTTTATTGCAACACTTGCCTCAATTGTCTCTGCTTGTAGGGGCTAGAAACGGACTACCCAAGGTAGCAAGTCTTCATTTCGACAGACCATCATTTAACCGCACGTCCCGCCACAGGGAGTCTCACCCACCAACTAAGGGTCTTTGTGGCTATCGCAATTATACCAGTAAAGCCGTCCTACAAGGACGGGGTTTCAGACCCAATTATTCTGATGAAAAGAAGAACGCAGAACACAGAACACACAATGCAGAATAACCACACAGATAAATTTGGAGGATTCTGTTTTGTCTTTAGAGCGGTTTTCAATTGAATGGAATTGATTACAATCTAATTTTCTTGTGGCTAATTTTCTTGTGGGATGGGCGTCTCGCCCGTCCTGGATTGGGGGCGGACAAGATGTCCACCCCACAAGAATTGTGTCGAATGCAAATGCAAACCGCTGTAAAAATCATTTACACCACGTAGCAAAGGGGAATTATCATGCGATTCCAAAATAAAGTTGCCCTAGTCACTGGGGGTAGCTCAGGTATTGGTCGTGCGACTGCAATTGCATTTGCAAGGGAAGGCGCGAGCGTTGTCGTTGCTAGTCGCCGTGAGGATGAAGGTAAAGAGACGGTACGAATGATTACCGATGCCGATGGGGAAGCCACTTTCATCCAGACGGATGTCGCCAATAGTGCCGAAATTCAGAAGCTGATCGACAAAACAATTGATATATACGGACGGTTAGATTGTTCCTTCAACAACGCTGGCACTGAAGGGGTATTCGCTCCCATGACCGAGCTTACAGAAGAAGTCTGGGATCAGACTATTGCAGTCAACTTGAAGGCTGTTTGGCTGTGTATGAAATATGAAATCGAAGCCTTACTTAAGCAGGAAACTGGTGGTGCTATTGTTAACACCTCTTCTTGGCTTGCTGTTGGTGGGCTGGTTGGTTCAACCATTTATTCTGCTAGCAAAGCCGGAATCGATGGACTCATACGACCAGCAGTTCTTGAATTTGCCCAGCATGGCATCCGTATAAATAACATTAACCCTGGCATCATAGATACACCTATGTTGCGGCGATTTGGTGATGATGAGGCGCTTCTCAAACCCTTTATTGCTCATACTCCCATGCAACGTTTGGGAACTCCCGAGGAAGTCGCCGAAACGGTTCTTTGGCTGTGTTCGGATGCTGCTTCATTTGTAACTGGTCAAAGCATTTTAGTTGATGGCGGGTGGACTATTCCAGGTTTGAGGAATTGATCGCAAGAACTTGAGGAGGTCAAATTTAATGCTTAAGACATTCCTTTCTACGGCTGCACTTGTGGTGTTTGTCTCTAGCTCTGTTCAGTCTATCGCTGCGCCTGCACAAGTGCTACCCCCTATCGAGTTGCCTGGTGATTTCCAGTATCCAAACGGAATTGCACGTGCTAGCGATGGAACGCTATATGTCGGTTCGGTCACAAGCGGGCGAATACTGCGTATTAATCCCCAAGGCAAAAGCGAGACTTTCTTTGCTGGAAGCAACGAAATCTTTGCCGCTACAAGTCTACGACTAGACGAACCGCGAGGAATTCTTTGGGGAACCTCTCCTGACTTTCTTGGAGTTCCTGGTGCAAATGGTGAAACTATTCGCCGTCCGCATCGGATTTTCGCAATCGATACCCGCACGGGCAAGGTTTTGCGTGTAACATTGATGCCTGATGGTGGCTTTGGCAATGACATGGCGCTTGATGCAGATGGCGGCGTTTATCTTACCGACAGTTCGCGCCCCCGCATCTACTATCTCGCACCTGGGGCAACTCAGCTTCAAATTTGGGCAGAGGACACACGCTGGGCTACTAAGGAGATAGGACTCTCGGGTATTGCCCGTAGACCGGATGGTGTTATGGTCGTGGGGCTATTCTCTGGTGGGGAATTGTTTAAGGTGGTACAAGAATCCCAGGGACGTGTAAAAGTTGAGGCTATACCTCTAGCGCGCAAGCTGGAAAACCCAGACGGGATGCAGTTTGCACCTGATGGCAGATTGCTGGTTACTGAAGGTGCAGTTACAAGTGGAAATGGTCGCCTCCTACGTATCGATGTTGTTTCGCCTGCGACTAAACCCAAGGCGGTGGAAACCATAGCAACAGACATGGAATCACCCGTTAACTTGACTGTAGCAGGTCGTGATGTCTGGGTGACTGAGGCGCGTATCCGTCACCGTCTTTTGCCAGGACGAGAAAAAGACATCCCTAATCGCTTTTTCATCCGCCGTTTTACTTTGCCAGGGGATATGACGACTAGCTTAATGTCGTTACAAGTTGGTGCAATACGGTTCGGATAAGCCCTTATCGTTATCCACATTTTCTCAAAACTTCCTTGATTTGGAGGATGGAACCACAGATGGACACAGATGGACACAGATAAAACTTCAAATGTCTGAACTTTCAGGAGAAATAAATATGAAAACCAGAAAATTAGGTAACAGTGGACTCAACGTTTCTGCTCTTGGACTCGGTTGTATGAGTATGTCGGGAATTTATGGCACTCATGACGACCAAGAATCTATTGCTACCATCCATCGCGCAATTGACTTAGGTGTGACCTTCCTCGATACCGCAGATGCCTATGGTGGAGGACATAACGAAGAGTTAGTCGGTAAAGCGATTCGGGATAGACGTGAGCAGGTGATTATTGCTACTAAGTTTGGATTAGGGGGAATTAGTCAGAGTGGTCAAGCGATGCCAGTCAATGGTAGACCAGAATACGTGCGTGCAGCGTGTGAAGCTAGCTTAAAACGTCTTGGTGTTGATGTCATTGACCTTTACTACCAACATCGAGTAGACCCTAGTACACCAATTGAAGAAACTGTTGGGGCAATGGCAGAATTGGTACGTGAAGGCAAAGTTCGGTTTCTCGGTCTTAGCGAAGCATCTGCTAATACTATCCGCAAAGCACACGCCGTTCATCCCATGACTGCGTTGCAAAGCGAATATTCATTGTGGACGCGAGATGTGGAAGCCGAAATTTTACCCTCTTGTCGGCAATTGGGCATTGGTTTTGTCTGTTGGAGTCCATTAGGGCGAGGTTTTTTAACCGGACAAATCAAAAGCTCTCATGATTTAGGCTCTGGTGACTGGCGACAAAACGCTCCCCGTTTTCAAGGCGAAAATTTTCAGCACAATTTACAGTTAGTCGAGAAATTGCAGACAATGGCTGCCCAAAAACAATGTACTCCTGCCCAACTCGCGATCTTCTGGTTGCTGGCACAAGGAAACGACATCGTTCCGATTCCGGGTACCAAGCGACAAACTTACCTCCAGGAGAATGTAGGTGCGTTGAATGTGCAACTGAACGCAGACGAATTAGCTCAAATTGATGCTATGATGCCACAGGGAATAGCTGCTGGTTCGCGCTATCCTACCGCATTAATGCAGATGGTTAATCTTTAAGATGAAAGATTGCCTGACACAACAAGCCGACATTGCTGATGTTTGCCAGTCACCACACCTACATTGTTAAATAAACTGTTGAGGGTGCTGTCAACAACGCACAATAACATGGCTAAGTCTGATAGATTACAGGGCTACAGAAGCGATCACACTTGGCGCAGCTTCGCAAGAGGCGATCGCCCAGAGAATCTGGTCTTTAGTGTAGTGATTTCCATCCTGCTGCACTCTATTCTCTTTCTTGGAAGCGATTATTGGCTGCGAGCTTTTGCGCCTAAGCAAGAGCTTTCCGAACCAATACCAATTGAGTACGTTGAAATTCCTCCTAATGAGACAAAAACGCCCCCCCAAACTTCACGACGTGCTGCCAAAGATTCTGTTGCAGGTGGAAAAGCAAAACCTCAAACACCTATTTCCACTGCTAAGTCGGCATCATCAACTGCACCCACCTCTGCTGCTTCTAAACCTTCTGAAATATTGCTGCCAGAACAAACGCAACAAAAAGCAGGATCACCAAATCGACCTCCTCAAAAACTACAACCCGAACCTCAGAAAAGTGCGGTTGCTCCTACTACTAAACAACCAGAACCACTACAAAGTGCGATTGGGCAAAGCCCAGTGCCGGAGGCGATCGCGCAAAGCGCAGTGCCAGAGGCGATCGCACCAGCACCAAAACTGCCAGAACCAGAACCAGAACCAACAGCAGTTGCACCGACAACCAAACCATTAGCATTCAAACTGCGACAAAGGACAGCTACACCAACCACACCACCAGAACCACTACAAACACCTGTCGCACCAACACCAAAACTGCCAGAACCTCAACCAGAACCAACAGCAGTTGCACCGACAACGAAACCATTAGCATTCAAACTGCGACAAAGAGCAGCTACACCAACCACACCACCAGAACCACTACAAAGTGCCGTCGCACCAACACCCAAACCGCCAGAACCAGAACCAGAACCAACAGCAGTTGCACCGACAACCAAACCATTAGCATTCAAACTGCGACAAAGAGCAGCTACACCAACCACACCACCAGAACCACTACAAAGTGCCGTCGCACCAATACCAAAACCGCCAGAACCAGAACCAGAACCAACAGCAGTTGCACCGACAACCAAACCATTAGCATTCAAACTGCGACAAAGGACAGCTACACCAACCACACCACCAGAACCACTACAAAGTGCCGTCGCACCAACACCAAAACCGCCAGAACCACAACCAGAACCAACAGCAGTTGCACCGACAACGAAACCATTAGCATTCAAACTGCGACAAAGAGCAGTTACACCAACCACACCACCAGAACCACTACAAAGTGCCGTCGCACCAGCACCAAAACCACCAGAACCACAAAAGTCGCCCACAGCAGTTGCACCGACAACGAAACCATTAGCATTCAAACTGCGACAAAGAGCAGCTACACCAACCACACCACCAGAACCTCAACCTTCACCAACCGCCGTTGCACCGACAACGAAACCATTCGCACTCAAAAGAAGGCAAACGACACTTCCACCT
The DNA here is from genome assembly GCA_019359075.1 of Kalymmatonema hyalinum WJT4-NPBG1. Lineage (GTDB taxonomy): Bacteria > Cyanobacteriota > Cyanobacteriia > Cyanobacteriales > Nostocaceae > Kalymmatonema > Kalymmatonema hyalinum. The sequence goes on along the minus strand of JAHHIB010000147.1, from coordinate 7,716 downwards.
ACAACTAAACCACCAGAACCACTACAAAGTGCCGTCGCACCAACACCCAAACCGCCAGAACCACAAAAGTCGCCCACAGCCGTTGCACCTACAACGAAACCATTAGCACTCAAACCTCGGCAAACGACAGTTGCACCCACAACCAAACCATCAGCACCTTTAACTCGTCAGGGAAATAGGGATCGGCTGGCTGCAAAATCCTCTCCTCAACAGTTGGAGAATAGGACGACTTCGCAATCATCCCAAGGGGCGCGGGGCTTATCACCGCGAAATGTGTCTCGAGTGCAACCATCTTCAAAATCGGGTGGTGCAAGTCGTTTGGGTGGTCCAATTAGTTTATCTAATCGTGATTTTGCAAGCAGTAATCAGGCAGCGCTGCCTAATTCCAACCGCCTCAATCAATCTGTAGATGGCATTGATGCCCGTCAAGATGCAGACATGGGCGCTTATCTACAACAGCTACAGGAACAAGTGAGGCAGCACTGGATACCCGGACTCACCCAGTCTTCCCGGCGAACAGTGCTTCACTTTACAGTTAGCCGAGCAGGTTTGGTGACCAATATCCGCATTGCACAAACTTCTGGATTGAGCATGACTGATGAAGCGGCGCTTAACGCTGTCAAGCAAGCAGTACCCTTTGCACCTTTGCCCACAGCCTACACACAAAATTACATTAACATTCAATTTACATTTAATATCAACATTTATGGGGAACTAGAACTAGGTCGAGATGGTCAATAAAGTGCGCCGCTCTATGCTACCGCTTCAAAGAGGCTAGCAACAATGTACTCTATGCATGAAAATCAGATAAAGATTTTTGCTGAACTTCTAAAAAATAATCCCATTATGATATATTTTCAGAAATAATTTTTGTAAACTTTTTCTGGAAATCCACACTATTTTAGTGTTTCTCAACTCATGAAAAAGCTTGCAATACAAAATATTAGAATCACAAAGCAAGCATGATATAGGGAATTGAATTATGAAACGTTCACTGACAGCCTTATTTGTAATCATAAGTGCGATTGCCTGTGGCACTGCGCTTTGCGCGATCGCTGTGGCTCATCCTGCCTTAGCTGACCAAAATCGAGCAGCTGCTCTTGTAACTCAACCAGCTACGATTACTAATGGAACAGTTAACATCACAAACAGAACCAATAATCTCAAAAAAGTTTCTGAATCAATAGGGCTAGTACGTGAAAAATGCAAAAAGATTAACCCGCTTGAAATGGTTAAATCTCCTGGCAATACCTTCAAACAATGTTTGGAGGAAACAAATAATCAGGCTGCTCAAATCAACCAGACTTCTCAACCTACTGAAAAATTTGACTTTTTCAAAGTTCCAGAACTCGAATCTGGTATTAACGTAACAGTGACTAAGTTCTAAGTACAGCATTTCATTAAATCGTAGCGGATTAAATGTGGCGAGACTCTGCGTCTAGGGTGTTGACTTTGAATGTTTTTATGGGATAAAAATTCATGCTAAAAACGGGGAAATTTTATCAAAATCAACAGCCTACTCTGCGTCCCTTTGTCTTGAAAAGTTTCCTAGGTCGGGAAACCCCAACGGGAGAGCCAGTTGCCTACGGAGGGAAACCCTCCTGCAGCACTGGTCTCACCTCCTGCAGAACTTTTCGCTGCGCTACCAAGCGCGTTCCTCTGCGTTTAAAAAAGTTACGAACTTATGCAATGCCCGTACTAAGCGTTGTCGAAACTGTAATGACTAGTAATTAATGAATTTTGTTAAGTTGTTCTCACCCGCCGAAGGATGTCGATATTAAGTTCTAGCTTTTCTCCTAGCCACAGGGCATGGTCTGTGTGGTCTTTCACATCATCACCCGTCTCAGGATGGATTAAAACATCCAATCCCTCACGATTGAGCATTAACCAGGGGACGACTTTCTCAAACTGATTCGGTAAGAAGGCAACTTGATACATCGATTTTGGGTGTGGACCGATGGGCTGATCATGCCAGCGCCCAAGCCGCACGTCAAACCTAGCGCCCAATCCTTCGCGTACACGCGCCGCTACATCACGACTGGCGGTATCGAAGTAGATATGAGCGTGAAAACCACTGATTTCCTGAGTCTCTTGTGTCATGGCTTTGGGTTGTTCTAAAAATATCATACCAAGCGTGAAAAAAGAATGCGACAGATACACACTCCCAAACCCTCGTTATATAAGACTCCTATTTGATTTTTGAAATACACGTAGGTGGGCAATGCTTACCAAAACCCAGATAGAACTCAGATACAGTAGGCATTGCCCACCCTACAACTACCTTATTGTAAATATAACTTCTGTTGTGCTTGCCGTGGTTAATTAGAAAGCAATTGGGCATTTAATGCTTTGGTGATGCGATCGCAAGTTTCTTCCAAATGGGCTTGCGTGTAAATATCCAGTTTTAGACCTTGTTGTTTGAGAGCCGCATCAATAGTTTTGAGCAGTTGGCGCAATTCATACCAAGCTATTGTACGACCATCTTCAGGAACATAAGTTGTACGCAAAATCATCTCTAGCAAAATACTCAGATGTTCGCGTTGCAATGAACGGCGGATGCTAGAAATTGCCATATGTGAACTAGAACCTAAAACTTCTGTCCAAATACCTTTTTGCAGTGTGTCAAACAGTTCTGGTATTGTTAGGGCTTCCCCAGGCAAAGTTTTGAGTTCGATATCACGTAAACGATTGAGGCGATCGCCATCTAATAGCCTTCGTAGTATTCCACTTTGAAGGTATAGAATACGTTCATGAATTGGATAATCCAGCCGCGAGACGGGTACGGGGTTACCCCAGTGTGAAAAACGCGATGGTGCTAACTGATTAAGCAATTGCGGTGAGAAACTGAAAGCATTTTCACCAAATACATATTCTTGCAATTTTGTCAAACTGTAGCGTTGTTTTTCTAAAGGAACTGCTACAAAGCGAGCGTGAGTCTCATCCAAAGCATCGTGACGCCTAAAAGATTGCCCACCAATGTATTGAGTCAGCAAGGTGGCATTACGGAAATAGTATTTAAGTATTCTGTTAAATAATAGACGTAGGTCGCTATAACTTTCTCCTCTCAATGGAGAACGTTTGTTGAGACGCTGCCACATCATGCGGGCATTATCCATTTGCCACTGAGAATAAACTAACACATCGCTACTCATGTCCCAGACATTTGCCAGAGGATTGATGTCCCAAATATCTTCATCAGTAGCGTAAGATAATTCTGGCTGAGGCGACGCCAGAGCAATTTCCTCCAACAAAGCCTTTTCATTCAAAGGAGTCATCTCCTCAAGCATAAGGTGCGAGTACTTTTTGTAACCGTACTCAATTGCCCATTCATCGTAAGGACCAATAACCACTGGAAAAAAGTCGCCTTGCTGGACTCCTTGTGGTGCGATATTCACAGGTAAATAATCCATCACTGAACCTACCAAACCTTTAGCGTGGGTGATTTCAGTGTTGTTTAATTCCTGGGGTGTTAACATTGTGCTGCCGTGAAAGTTGTGGCGCAAACCAAGAGTGTGTCCAACTTCGTGACCGATGAGATAACGTAAATATTGATGCACGTACTTCTGCATCTGTTCAGTATTTGGTGTCGCATCTTGCACCAGTGACAGCGCCAGCGCCCCCATAGCTGCTTCAAAAGAAGACTCGATGCTATAGCATTCGTCAGAATCTTTCTCGGTCGTCAAGAGTTTAGCGTCAAAAGTCAATGCTGAGCGAAGCCGAAGCATTGACCCCGAGCGTAGCCGAGGGGTCAAGTGCGAATCTTCATGAGTACAGTCGGAAACTGGAATCACATTGCTGCCCCATTTTACTGTCTCTGGGCAAGAAGTAGCATTGAAATGAGTTGAAGCCCTAAATACAAACTGACTACACCAAAATCGCTGATTCTCAACTCTCGATGCGTAAACACCTGCAGTTCGTCTTTCTACAGGATAATGGTCATCAGAATTTGCTTGCATCAGTGTACGATAATCTTGCTGAATTGAACGCACCATATTGGCATCAACAATGATATCTGCATCCAATATTTCTCCCGTGAGTGGATTGACACGCACTGGTCCTCTAGCAAAACCTGCATCCAGAGAATTAAACCAGCGAATCGTATTGTAACGCACATCTGCAGGCTGCCAATCAGCATCATCTGGCATTTGCCGCACTTGAATAGCATTTTGAAATCCTGCTTTTTCAAATGCTTTATTCCACATCAAGACACCTTCACGAATTGCATCGCGGTACTCTAAAGGGACGGCATTTTCAATCCAAAACACAATCGGCTTTTTCGGTGGAGACAACGCAGCATTTGGATCGGATGGTTCCAGATGCCAACGATTAATGTAACGTACAAATGGTTCTTTGCCATTGTTGTGAGAAAAGTCTTGGAAAGCAGTAATAAAATATCCGACTCTGTCGTCTGCAAGTCTGGGAATATAACCGTTGTTTTCTGTCAGTTGCGAAAAACTATAGTGTACCTTAAGACTGAGTGCCCTGCTATCAGGTAAGGTGATTAAATTTGCTCCTTCTGGTGAGGAAAAACCATAAATCGAATCAATCTCTAGGTTTAAAGGAAAGGTGTTGACATCGCCAAAATATGACTTGTTTTCTTGTAAGTTATATTCAGTTTGCAACGAGTATTTCAAGAGAGAAGTTAATCCGGGGAAGTCTTGTAATAGTAAGTCGCTTAAATTAATCAGAAGATTTTTACTGTATGGGTCGATACAAACTATCTCAACTGCATAAAGAACTGAGTCGCTAAATGAACGAGCAAGCGATCGCTGTTCTGGTTGACCCGGTTCTGTGCGAAACTTAACATTACGAACAACAAAGTGCAAGTTATTATTGACTCGCTGCAAATAGAAGAGGAAATCTTGCAGAGGTTGTCCACTATAAAGCCCGCTTTCCCCAATGCCTGATTCTAATGTGACTACACCTAAATAATTTTTATTAAGTTGTTCTGGCTTAATTTCCCAGTAGATTTCGTCAGAATCCTTACTGCGGTAAAGCGTAAATAGCCCTTCTAACTTATCTGCACCCTTAATTATCTCTCGAAATTGCCGAAAATCATCCTTTCGGTTCTCTTTAACTATATTCTCACCACTTACAAACCTTTCAACTCCTGGTATCGTACTCAATTGCTGCACATAAATATCTGAAAGTTGGTTGGCTTGTGCGCCATTAGCCCCTAACAACAGGTTATACACTAACAATATGCATATTAATAATTTTGTAAGCCAGTCTTTCATCCTTTCGCTTCCCCTAGCAAAGCGGCTTTTATATCCGCAGCCCGCTTAAGTATTAATAGATTAGCTTTTTTTAGCTTCTCAAGATAGTTGCGTATTTTACTAAACTAAGTAGAAAAGTTTGCAGGGGAGTCGGGAGTGTGGAGATAAGGGAGACAAGGGAACACCAAAAAATAAATTATCTCAAATTCAAAATTTACCTGTAGGGGCGCAAGGCATTGCGCCCTTACGATGGGATGATTTTTTAATTGGAAATCTGCAAGGAAAACAAAGGAAACAGAGAGTATAGTGCAATACGCTTGGTGATAAGACCAAAACCCTTATCAGGAACACAATGTAGAGACGCGCCACCTCTCGTCAAGACAAACGTGATTTTTTACACATCAGCCTTAAAACAGTGAACAGTGAACAGTGACGGCTGCGTATAGTGTGGTTGTACTGACACCAACGCTTTCTGTGCTCTTGGTGTGGTGTTTCCCGCTGCGGATGAAACTGATAACTGATAACTGGTAACTGTTAACTGAACCGTATTGGAGTATAGTGTGTCTATTATTCCAAAAGCTTTTCTATTAACGTATAAATATCTCCTTTATCACCTTCTTTTCGCAGTCCCACACCAACTACCAAAACAACAACTCGGTCTAACTCAACTTTATAAATTATCCTGTAGCGTTGACCAACAGCTCTCACGCTGCGGTATCCTCTGAGTTCATCAACAAGTGCTTTACCCTGTTTTTCTGGCTCAATCTTCAGTTTGTCAATACGTTGACTCAAAAGTTGCTGATGACGTTTGTCTTTGACACCTTCTAACATCTCTATCGCTGTGGGTGTCAATTCAATGTTGTATTCAATGTTGTTAGGTTGCGGTGTATCAGAGTCCAAATTTAGCCTTCACTTCATTCCAACTGATAGTTTTCCCCTGTTCTGCCTGGGCTATACTTTCTTGTAAGCGTTCAGCAAACTTGCGGTCAGAAAGAATAGACAAGGTTTCTAATAATGATTCATACTGCTCAAAGCTAATTGCTGCCATCACTGGTTTACCATGTCTGGTGATAATGACAGGTTCGTCTTTCAATTCATCAGGCAAATCTAGCAATTGCTGTCTAGCTTCTGTAATGGTCAGATATTTTGGCATATTTCACATCTTTAGTAGTGTAAGCACTTTTTAGTCAAATAAATGTACATTTAAATGTACATATCTATTATAAATATCCCAACAAACTTTTACTTGTCAGGACGAAGATATTGCAGGAAACATAAAAATAAACTGTAAATTATTTACACTAACAGAGCGATCGCCTGCCGATTTCTTGCAGTTGCATTCCAGACAATTCTTGTGAGGTGGGCATCTTGACATTAGTGTCAACTTAAGGTAAAAAGCACTATAGAACAAGCTTTGAGAGATTGCCTCGTTCCCAGCCTCAGGCTGGGAATGCATAACTTGGGGCTGCTGCCTCTCTTACTTGCGTTACTAGCCGCCCCCACTCCATTTCCAGGTAGGAGATTTCCAAGAAATAAATTATCCATCTTGTGGGCATTCTAGCCGTCCTAAATATGGGACGGGTAGGGACACCCATCCCACAAGAAAATTTAGGATGTTTTTTTATTTGGAAGGAATCTTGGCTTTGAATTTTAGGGCGATCGCTCAGCGGGCACTTTGTGCCATCGCCATGCGCGGGTAGTGTACTTGTTTGCGATCGCTCAGCGGGCACTTTGTGCCATCGCCATGCGCGGGTGCTGTTTATTGCCCAATCGCTTATGTTAGTCTGATGACTTTGTTCCGAAGCTGAAGTTTCGAGTTCTGAGGGTGAAGTTTCGAGTTCTGAGGGTGAAGTTCCGAGTTCCGAGGGTGAAGTTTCGAGTTCTGAAGGTGAAGTTTCGAGTTCCGAAGGTGAAGTTTCGAGTTCTAAGGGTGAAGTTTCGAGTTCCGAAGGTGAAGTTTCGAGTTCTGAGGGTGAAGTTCCGAGTTCTGAGGGTGAAGTTTCGAGTTCCGAGGGTGAAGTTTCGAGTTCCGAGGGTGAAGTTCCGAGTTCTGAGAGTGATCGCTGCAAAAAGGTACTGCAATACTCTGGCAAAAGCCACGTTGAATCTATACGCGATCGCCCAACGGGCAGTGGCAAAGCCAATCGCAGAACAATAAGCTTCACTGTACTGCATTCAATTGCAAACTGCTATATTTGCGTTCGCTCAGCGGGTACTTTGTGCGATCACGAAGTGGGTACTCTGTGCGTTCGCTCAGCGGGCACTTTGTGCCATCGCTCAGTGGGTACTTTGTGCGATCGCGAAAGTTTTTTTTGATATCTGTATATAGCGATTCTCGTTTGGATGCAGTACGCTTTGACCCCACCCGTTAATCCCCTCCCCGCAAGCGAGCTATGCATTACCCGGATCTTTCTTAACAATCCCAGAACTGTTATAGGGATTTGGTTTTATGAATAGACAAAAAGGGTGAACTTGACCTGACGGACAGTTTTTGTATAAG
>JAHHIB010000002.1 GCA_019359075.1 Kalymmatonema hyalinum WJT4-NPBG1 | reverse complement strand
CGGATATGTTACAGGCTGGTTAAAACCAGCCGCGTCGTCTTTCATCCCCGGTCTAAAGCACGCTTGGACGGCGCGAGCGCCTGTTCCTCCGGGGCTTTCAGACTCCCGTTAAGTTTCTGGTAATTTTATAGCGGGAGAGTAGTTATGCTTAGTATGGGCAAATATAGTCGAGCCAATTCTTCCACTGTTTAAATGTTAAGTGGCTTAAGCGCCGTTGTTATTTCTTGTGAGCAATAATATCTCTGAGTCAGGCAGTTTCCTAAATTCTGCCAATCAGCCGAATACGTCCGACTGCCAACTCTGTTGAGACAGTCATTTCTAACCCTTGAGAGCCTTTCTAAAGTTTTGACGATAGGATTTACTTGTAATAAACAAAGCTGGCCACAATAAGGCTAAACCAAGACGATTGGGCAAAGTTCGCTGGAAGTTAGTGCGTTGAAATCCACCTAAGAACTTCCAGATACCACCTGCATAAACCACCACTAATCCGAAGACGATTAAATCCACCATTCAGCACAACTCCACAAGCAATTGAAAAAGAATTTGAGTTAAGCTTTACTTACACTATATTGACACTTCATAATGACATCGAAAAGCAATTAGTTAGCCAGGAAGTGAGCAGAGGCATAAACTGGTAGTAAACACTTTGGCTGTTGCTGTCTTCGCTATCATAGTAAGTCTATACATCCTTATATCAAGTTTAGAGTAGCTCATTGCATTATAGCCATCTACCCTTCAGTCCAACAGCCGCAGCAGACAAAGAAAGTCAAAAATAAAAAGTAAAAAACTCTTTTAACTTTTACTGACTGTATAAATGCGCCAGAACGCGTCTGTACACCTTTGTCCTTCTTGATTTTGTACAGATAAACAGGGTAGTGTGACGAGTAGATATTATTAATCCTGACCAGATGCATCTTGCGAAAGTTCCCTAAACTTGAAGATCCATAGGAGACTAAAGAAAATACATCTTATTTTATGGATATTAACGCAGCAAGTGGTGCAAATAGCTAAGGAGGATTTATGCGTGCAGTACTGATGGCAGGGGGTTCAGGAACGCGGCTTCGTCCGCTCACTTGTGATCTGCCCAAACCAATGGTTCCCATCCTAAATAGACCAATTGCCGAACATATCATCAATCTTCTCAAACGGCATCAAATTACAGAAGTCATTGCTACATTGCATTATTTACCTGATGTCTTGCGAGATTACTTCCAAGATGGCAGCGACTTTGGCGTGCAAATGACTTATGCCGTAGAAGAAGACCAACCTTTGGGTACCGCAGGTTGCGTAAAAAATATTGCTGAACTTCTTGACGACACCTTTTTAGTAATTAGCGGCGATAGCATAACCGATTTTGACCTGACAGCAGCAATTGAATTTCATAAACAAAAAAAGTCAAAAGCGACCTTGATTTTGACCCGTGTCCCTAACCCAATTGAGTTTGGGGTGGTGATTACCGATGAAGAAAATCGGATTAACCGATTTTTAGAAAAACCCTCTACAAGTGAAATTTTTTCCGACACCGTTAACACTGGTACTTACATTCTAGAACCAGAAGTCTTGGAATACCTGCCGGCAAACCAAGAATCTGACTTCTCGAAAGAGTTGTTCCCTCTGCTTTTGGCAAAAAATGAGCCAATGTATGGTTACATTGCTCAAGGTTATTGGTGCGATGTCGGTCACTTAGATGCGTATCGCGAAGCTCAGTACGATGGATTACACAACAAAGTCAAACTTGACTTCGCCTATAAAGAACTTTCGCCTGGGTTGTGGGTAGGTCAAAATACTTATATCGACCATACAGCCGAGATTGAAGCCCCAGCAGTCATTGGGGACAATTGCCGCATTGGGGCAAGAGTACAGATTGAAGCTGGAACCGTCATTGGAGACAATGTCACCATTGGTGCTGACGCTAATCTCAAGCGTCCGATTCTTTGGAATGGAGCGATCATCGGCGACGAAGTACATCTAAGTGCTTGTGTCATTTCCCGTGGTGCGCGTGTAGACCGTCGCGCTCATGTCTTGGAAGGCGCTGTGGTTGGTTCGCTTTCCGCTGTGGGAGAAGAAGCTCAAATTAGCCCCTTTGTGCGCGTTTGGCCCAGTAAAAAGATTGAGTCTGGGGCAATTTTGAACATTAACTTGATTTGGGGTAACACCGCGCAGCGCAATTTATTTGGGCAACGAGGCGTCCAAGGGCTAGCCAATATCGATATTACCCCAGAATTTGCCGTCAAGTTGGGAGCAGCATATGGTTCTACCTTGAAACCAGGTTCTCGGATCACAGTTTCCCGCGACCAGCGCAATGTCTCTCGCATGGTTACCCGGTCATTAATTGCTGGTTTGATGTCAGTAGGTATTGATATTCAGAACCTAGACGCCACAGCTTTGCCAATCGCTCGCACAGTTATACCAACAATGTCGGTGGCTGGAGGGATTCACGTGCGGGTGCATCCAGATCGCCCTGACTACATCCTGATTGAGTTCATGGACGTCAAGGGAATTAATATCACGAAATCCTTGGAAAAGAAAATCGAAGGGGCTTATTTCAAGGAAGATATGCGGCGATCGCAAATTCATGAAATTGGCAATGTTGCCTACCCCAGCCAAGTGATGGATCGATACTGCACTGCTTTCGAGAAGCTTTTGCATATTGATACAATTCGCAACAGTCGGGCAAAAGTCGTCATTGACTACGTTTATTCGGTATCTGGGGCAGTATTGCCGCAAATGTTAGATAACTTTGGTGCTGATGCGGTGGTGTTGAATGCCAGTCTCAATAAAACCGCCATGTCCACAGCTGACCGCGAAGCACTTCTGACTCAGTTGGGCCATGTGGTAGAGGCTTTGAAGGCTAACTTTGGCGTCCAGGTTTTGGCGAATGGAGAACAGCTGATTTTGGTTGATGAATCTGGCATTCCTATTCGTGGGGAAATGTTAACAGCGTTGATGGTAGATATGATATTAACTGCTCACCCCAGAGGAACGGTGGTAGTACCAGTTCATGCTTCCAGTGCTGTGGAACAAATTGCCCGCCGTCACGACGCTAAGGTCATTCGCACGAAGGCTAATCCTACAGCATTGATGGAAGCTTGTCAGAAAAATTCCAATGTGGTGTTGGGAGGTAGTGGCGAGATTGGCTTTATTTTCCCGCAATTGCATCCAGGATTTGATGCTATGTTCTGTGCCGCCAAGCTGATTGAAATGCTAACCATACAAGAGCGTTCTCTCGCCACTGTGCGGTCAGAATTGCCGCGTGTGATTCACAAAGCTTATACAGTACGCTGCCCGTGGACTGTCAAGGGAGCGCTGATGCGCTACTTGGTGGAAACTCACCCAGCTCAAAACCTGGAGTTAATTGATGGGGTGAAAATTTGTCAGCCTTATGATGACAGTTGGGTGCTAGTGTTACCAGATGCTAGCGAACCAATTGTACATTTGTACGCTAACAGTAATGATCGCGACTGGGTTGATGAATCATTAAGACAATACCGCGCTCGCGTGCAGGCGTTTGTGGAAAGAGAACAGGAACAAGTCGTGGCTGAAGTGTAATTAGTGATTTAGAACCGCAGATGCACAAAGCATTGGACGCAGACAAATACAGATCATTTATCTGTGTTCATCTGTGTTCATCTGTGGTTTTTTTCCTCTTTAAATTTCATGTTCTGTTGATACTTTAAGAAAAACGCAGAACTCAGTCGTCAGAATACATTTCCATAAATTTAGGGGATTTGATAAGGACGGCTTGTTTCAAAATCTTATGCCTACAACGTGCCGTAGGCATAACAAATCTTTTTCTTTTTTGTATAACCGTAGTTGGGACCTTGTACCCTTTATTAATTGTGAGTTCAGCCTAAGCTGCGTTCTGAATACTTTCTTCGCTCAAAAGGATTAGCTAACACAAGTGGTTGGTTTAGACATATTGAAAACAATGCAGATATGCCAAGCGACAAAAAAACTTAGTTTTTCAAGAAGATACATCATAATTGAGCGAAAATAAAAACGTCGAGATTATTGCTTTGTATGTCAGCTACGTCTACTAATTTCAAACTACCGCGTTTGGAAAGTGGCGAATTTCCTTCGGAGATGCTTCGCGATCGCCTCACTCGCCACGAATTCGAGCGTCGCTATGCAGCAATGCCCAAACTTAAAAAAGCAGAATTCATAGAAGCAGTGGTGTACGTGGCTTCACCTGTAAGAATCAGTCACGGTAGACTTCATGCTCGAATTATAGGATGGTTAGGAACTTACTATGCTGCAACGCCCGCTGTGGATTGAGCTGGCAGTATATTGTCTGGCAAATTTATGAGAACCGCCTAGATTGGTTCAAACTTGAGGAAGGGCGATATATATTGTTAGAACCGGATGCAGATGGCGTCATTCGCTCTGCGGTGTTTGCTGGATTATGGTTAGCACTTCCAGCTTTGCAACAGGGAAACTTTGCTGTTGTTTTCGCGGTTCTGCAACAGGGCTTGCAAACAGCAGAACATCAAGCATTTGTGGAGAGATTAGAGGGTAGGGTGTAGGGAATCACTACACTCCACGCCCCCAATTATGGAAATATCGCTTGCTCAGTTTCTGGGTCAAAAAAGTGAATTTTCTCTAGTGTTAGAGATAACCAGAGTTGTTCGCCAACACGCACAAAACGCTCTGGTGGGACTCGCACTTGCACTTCGTTTGCCCCAAAAGCAGAATTTTGAAAACCCGGTTCGAGAAGTCGTGTGGAGAGATATGTATCATTTCCAAGATTCTCTACTAATTCTACTTGGACTGGTAGATTTTTATTTGCAGCCACGCTGACAATCAAGTGTTCCGGGCGAATACCTAAAATAAGGGTTTGCCCATCGTATTTTTGCAAAGCATTTCCCCAAATTTCTGGCAAGGTGAGGCGAAAATCACCATTGGTAATCAACTGGGGAGCATGGAACTGCACAGGGATAAAATTCATGGGTGGTGAACCAATGAATTCAGCGACAAAGCGGTTTGCTGGACGATTGTAAAGTTCCAAGGGCGGTGCAACTTGTTGCAATTGACCTTGATTAAGGATAGCAATGCGATCGCCCATCGTCATGGCTTCGGTTTGATCGTGCGTTACATAAATCGTCGTCACACCCAACGAGCGTTGTAGTTTCACAATTTGGGCGCGGGTTTCGGCGCGGAGTTTGGCATCTAAGTTAGAAAGCGGCTCATCCATTAAAAATACCTGAGGATTACGTGCGATCGCTCTTCCCAATGCGACTCTTTGCCTTTGTCCACCAGATAGTTGCTTGGGTAAACGATTTAACAGCGCTTCAATTTGCAACAGTTGCGCAACAGTACGCACTCGCTCATGCACCGCCCGTTCGCTATCAGAAATATACCTTAGTCCCTTGGGAAGCGATCGCGTTACTGCCACCAACAAGTTTTCTCCCCAATTACGAACATGGGATGAGGAGGGTTTTAGTCCCTGATCTTCCCCACCTCCAAGGGAACGGCGTCGCAGTCCAAAAGCGATGTTGTCATAAACTGTCATGTGGGGATACAAAGCGTAATTTTGAAACACCATTGCGATGTCTCGTTCCTTCGGGGGTAAATCATTGACTAGGCGATCGCTCACCCAAATATTGCCTCCTGTCATCGCTTCCAACCCAGCAATTAACCGCAACAGGGTGCTTTTCCCACAACCGGAAGGTCCCACCAGCACCATAAATTCACCATCTGCTACCGTTAGGTTAATCCGCCGTAAAACATTGACACTTTCCCCACGCTGAACAATATCGCTTTGCTTCCCAGATTTGAGAGATTGTGTTTGGGATGCAACACCTTCCCCTTTACGAGGGGGAAAACTTTTATAAACGTTTTCTAAAATAACTTGCGCCACGAGAATTTAAGATAACTGTAATAGCCATGAGTCATTAGTCATAAGTTATGAATTTACAAAAGACTAACGACAAATAACAGAGGTTTAGCGCCCATGATACACGCTTGAAGAGAATACGAAAAGGTAAAGGCGAGTACCCTACCTCACGTTGCGTTCTGAAGACGAGCGGTTCTCCTGAGGGAATCGCTTACTTTAACTCATCCGTCAGAAGCAATACCACAATCTACCCTTCCCCCCTTATCAGCTGTGCCACCTAGCCCTAAACTGTAGGTGAGAGTTGAAAGGCAGTCGGGAGAAATAAGAGTGAAAAGAGTTTTGGCAATAATCCTTGGAGGGGGTGCAGGTACCCGCCTTTATCCGCTCACCAAGCTACGTGCAAAACCAGCAGTACCTGTAGCAGGGAAGTATCGCTTAATCGATATCCCTGTTAGTAACTGTATAAATTCAGAAATATTCAAAATTTACGTTCTGACTCAATTCAACTCGGCTTCCCTGAATCGCCACATTGCCCGTACTTACAACTTCTCTGGCTTTACAGAGGGTTTTGTGGAAGTCTTAGCTGCACAGCAAACGCTAGAAAACCTCAACTGGTTTCAAGGTACAGCTGATGCGGTTCGCCAATACCTGTGGCTGATGGAAGAATGGGACGTAGATGAATACCTCATCCTCTCGGGTGATCACCTGTACCGCATGGACTACCGTCAGTTCGTGCAGCGTCACAGGGAAACTGGGGCTGACATTACTCTCTCGGTGCTACCTATTGATGAGCGCCGCGCTTCTGACTTTGGCTTAGTGAAAATTGATCACTCCGGTAGGATCATCAATTTCAGCGAAAAACCCAAAGGTGACGCTTTAACCAAAATGCAGGTCGATACGACTGTGCTGGGATTAACACCAGAACAGGCTCAAGAACAGCCCTACATCGCCTCGATGGGGATTTATATCTTTAAAAAAGATGTTTTGACTAAGCTGTTGAAAGAAGGTTCACGAACTGATTTTGGCAAAGAAATTATTCCTGATGCTTCAGGAGATCACAACGTTCAAGCCTACTTATATGATGGTTATTGGGAAGACATTGGAACAATCGAAGCATTTTATCATGCAAATTTAGCACTGACTCAGCAACCTCGTCCGCCCTTTAGCTTCTACGATGAACAAGCACCAATTTATACCCGCGCTCGTTACTTACCTCCAAGTAAACTCTTAGATTGCCAAATCACAGAATCGATGATTGGTGAGGGTTGCATTCTGAAAAAGTGCCGCATTGAACATTCGGTGTTGGGAGTGCGAGCGCGCGTTGAAGCTGGCTGCGTCATCCAAGATTCCCTACTTATGGGAGCAGATTTTTATGAACCATTCGCTGAACGCCAGTCAGACTGCAAAACCAAGGAAGTGACCTTGGGTATTGGTGCTAACACCACAATTCGTCGTGCCATCATCGACAAAAATGCCCACATTGGCTGTGATGTGAAAATTATCAATAAAGACAATGTCCAAGAAGCTGAGCGTGAAGATCAAGGCTTCTACATTAAAAGTGGTATCGTTGTCGTCCTGAAAAATGCCGTCATAGCCGATGGAACGATTATTTAGTCGTCACTCATCAGTCATCAGTCATTAGTCATTGTAGAGACGCGCCATGGCGCGTCTTTACATCGTCTTAGTGGTTAGTTGTATAACTAACCACTAACAACCAACGACTAACAAATGACAAAGGATAATCGACAGATGCCTCAGTTAATTTTGTTAATTGGTCTTCCTGGTAGCGGTAAGTCCACTTTGGCAAAGCAATTGCTAACAGAATGCCCTTGGGGGCAACTCATTTCTACCGATGCCATCCGGGGGCAATTCTTTGGCAATGAAGCCTTTCAGGGACCTTGGCTGCTGATTTGGCGGGAAATTCAGCGGCAATTTCAGCAAGCCGTAGCCTCAGGTGCTACAACAATTTACGACGCAACCAATGCCCAGCGACGCCATCGTCGCGAAGTCATCGCCCTAGCCCGCGAAGTTGGCTTCACTCACATCACCGGAGTATGGGTAAGAACCCCACTATGGCTGTGTTTAGCACGCAACAAAAAACGGGAACGTAAAGTGCCAGAAGACGTCATCTTGCGTATGTATCGTCAACTTCGCGATGCGCCTCCAAGCGTAGAAGAAGGGCTTGATGATTTAGTTTCCTTTTCTTTTGGAAGCTAATCAAGTACGGGAATTGCGCTCGTGTGGTGAGGAAGAACCGCACTTGAATTTATTTAAGATTTGATAATTTAATATCAGAGTGTATGTACTGGAATTATATCTGATGTACTATCTCGACTTTAATATTAGAAAAAATATAACGGAAATTTTTAGAGGAGGCTGGTAGATGGCTGCAACTGACTTCAAGGATTATTATGCAACTTTGGGCGTTAGTAAAACTGCCAGTCCAGAAGAAGTTAAACAAGCCTTTCGTAAATTAGCCCGAAAATATCACCCTGATGTTAACCCAGGCAACAAACAAGCCGAAGCACGCTTCAAGGAAATTAACGAAGCATACGAAGTTTTGTCAGACGCCGACAAACGCAAAAAGTACGACCAATTTGGTCAATATTGGAAACAAGCGGCTGAAAGTGGCTTCCCATCTGGTGTCGGTGTTGATATGGGCGGTTTTGACTTCAGCCAGTATGGTAGTTTTGATGAATTTATCAACGAGTTATTAGGGCGCTTTGGAGGCGCTAGCGCACGCAGTGGGGGGCAAAGTTATTACCGCACTAGCACTGGTGCACCTGGTGGTTTTAACAACTTTAATGATTTTGGTTTTCAAGATGTAGGTACTGCTGGCGCTACTCAAGATAGCGAAGCTGCGATCGCCCTAAGTTTTTCCGAAGCATTTCATGGTGTACAGAAGCACTTGAATCTAGGCAACGAGGTCATTGATGTCCGCATCCCCGCAGGTGCAAAACCTGGCAGTCGTTTGCGCGTGCGGGGCAAAGGACCAGTCAGCCCTTTCACCCAACAACGTGGCGATTTATATCTAAAAGTCGAACTTCAACCGCACTCTTTCTTCCAGTTTGAGGGCGATAATTTGGTATGCGAAATACCAATTACGCCAGATGAAGCGGTCTTAGGAGCCTCAGTTGAAGTACCCACACCCGATGGTGCAGTTAGTGTGAAGCTTCCTGTGGGGGTGCGTTCTGGTCAATCCCTGCGCTTACGTGGCAAAGGCTGGCCCCAACCTCGCAGTGGACGTGGTGACTTGTTGGCGAAGGTTGCAATTGTACCACCAAAAGACCTCAGTCCACAGGAGCGCGAATACTATGAAAAAATCCGCGCTGTGCGTACCTTCAATGCCCGCAGTCATTTGCAGCAGGTGAAGCTTTAACGATTTTGCATTGAGATTTGTTAGTAGTAGAGACGCGCTCTAACGCGTCTCTAAATTATTATTTATTAGTTTTTAAATATTTGGCAAAAATCAGGTTTAAGAGTATTTGAAACCGCAGCCTGTAGCAGATCTACGCAGATAAATACCTTTTTTCCTCTTAATTGAATTGCTCTAGTAATTTTTCGATCTTAGCATTATGGTCAAGGAAGGAAAATAAATGTTTGTAGCGAACTTTGCCCTGTTTATCTAACACAACCTGTGCTGGCAAAGGCGCTCCTAATGCTTGCCCTACTTGATAAGTACGAAACACTCGGCAGGTAGGATCACTCAACAACGGCATTTTTAAGCTCAAATCTTTGACAACGATTTGACTCTGCCGTTCGTCGGTACTCGTCATCATCAAAACTTCTATACCGCGATTTTGAAATTGCTCGTAGTTTTCATTTAAGGATTTGATGTGAGGATAGCAAAAGGGGCAATAATTCTTTTCTGTGAAGATACGAGTAAAGGCAAGTAACACTGGTTTCTTGCCTCTATAATCAGATAATTTTACTACGGTTCCGTTGGTGATATCTGGGAGTTGAAAATCTGGTGTTGTGTGTCCCAGTTGCAATATATTTGATGCTGGTATTGGTAAAAAATTGCGGAAGAATCGTTTATTAAATAAGCCGCTAGAAGCAATTGAAGTGACCATCTGTTTATCCCTGCGATTATTCAATGCTTGTATAAAAAAACACAAATAAACACGGGAATAACCAAATAATTAGTAATTTTTAACTCGAGATAGATGACGAATTATCAATTACGAATTTGATTTATTTGTGTTTATCTGTGGCTAAGCTTGAGAGAGTTTGTAGTAGCCCTTCAGCGGCACTACAAACTTATTACCTTTGAAACTTAAACAGCAGCGAAGTAAACTTTGGACTTCGCTGGGTCGGGAACCATTGTCTGGCCGCCTGGTTGCCAGCCAGCAGGGCAAACTTCGTCTGGGTGGGACTGAACGTATTGAATGGCTTGCAAAGTTCGTAGGGTTTCATCAACGCTGCGACCAAAAGCTAGGTTGTTGATGGTGGCGTGCTGTATGACACCCTCTTTGTCAATGAGGAACAGACCGCGCAAGGCAACGCCAGCTGCTGGATCAAGCACGTTGTAAGCTGCGCTGATCTCTTTCTTGATGTCGGAAACTAAGGGGTAGTTGAGGTCGCCCACTCCACCAGACTTGCGATCTGATTGAATCCATGCCAAGTGAGAAAACTCACTGTCAACGGAAACACCGAGGATTTCAGTGTTAATATTTTTAAATTCTTCGTGGCGATCGCTAAAGGCTGTGATTTCAGTGGGACAAACAAAGGTAAAGTCTAGGGGATAGAAAAACAGTACAACATACTTGCCGCGATAGTCGGAAAGTTTAATGGTTTTAAATTCCTGATCTACCACAGCCGTTGCTGTAAATTCAGGAGCCTGTTGACCTACACGGAGGCATCCTTCTGCTGAGTAAGTGAGAGGCATTAACCTAATTCTCCTTCAACTTATATCTGTCTAGTATTGTTGGAGTTCGGGTCAGGTAAATTTCACCCGTCCTCGTCTTCACAGTTTAATTACGATCTGTTACGACTATATCATACTCATAACGATTTTGAGTAGCAAATGGTGGATTTAGATACAAGAGAATGGTTACTAACCAATGGCTTAGGAAGTTTTGCCAGTGGTACAGTTTCTGATGCCCGCACTCGCACCTACCACGGCTGGTTGTTTGCCGCGACTAGCCCGCCTTCTGGACGTACTCTGCTGCTTTCGCACCTAGAAGCTAGCCTAGAATTACCAAATCGGGTGATGGCGCTAGGGACAAACTTCTGGGGTAGTGGACAGATAGAGCCAAAAGGTTACCAACAGCTGCGCTCTTTTGATATTAACCCAGTTCCAAAATGGATTTGGGGAGAGGATGAGTGGCAATTGACTCGGCTTTTGGTAATGCCATATGGGTTGGTGGAGGAAGGACAAGGAGAGGACACTTCGGTGCGAGGGTTCCCGAGGCAGTGCGTTGCGGAGCCAGCACTGAAGACGGGTTTCCCGTCGCAGGTGACTGGCGTTGGGGTTCCCCCCGTTGTTCGCGCAGCGTCTCCGAAGGAGATAGCAACTGCCTTCGCGTTGAAGAAAGTGCCCGTGGACAAGGGGCTTCCCCCGTTATCCGCGTCTTCTTTCTGTCATCGGATTTTGGTTCAGTATCGCTATGAAGGTACAGATGCAGCTACCTTGAGGCTGCGATTGCTCATAGGCGATCGCGACTTTCACCATCAACAAAAGGTCATTCCAGAATTACAGTTCTCGCAATTGGTGGGACAACAGCAAGTTTGCTTGCAAGCAAGAACTTCTCACAACTTTGGAACACCTTGGCACTTGCGCTGGACGCAAGGAGAGTATCAACCAGACACGGTTTGGTACTGGAATTACCAATTAAGAGAAGAAACTCTGCGGGGGTTGGGCGATCGCGAAGACCTGTATAGCCCTGGTTACATAACACTCACCCTCAAGCCAGGAGACGCAGTGACTCTGGAAGCGCGGGTGGGTTTTCCTAGTGAACTGCAAACTCCCCTGACCTCAGAAACCTTTGCAGAAGTTGTAGAAGCAGAGCAAGAGCGTCTGTCTCAAGTTTTTGGATGGGGAGAAGAGGAAGTGCGCACAGGGGAATTAGAGTTTACACTCTCGCCTACTCAAGAGCTCCCCTGCTCAAGAGCTCCCCACTCCCCCCTTTGGCGACGACTCCTGCAAGCAGCGGATCAGTTTGTTGTTTATCGTGCTTCTATTGCTGGTCCCACTGTGATTGCTGGATATCACTGGTTTAATGACTGGGGGCGTGATACCTTGATTGCCTTGCCAGGGTTGGCGCTGATCCCGCAGCGTTTTGACTTGGCGAAAGGACTGCTACAAACCTTTGGGCGTTACTGTCGTCATGGTTTAATTCCCAATGCATTTCCTGACATTGGTGGCGAACCGTTTTATAACAGTATTGATGCAGCGCTGTGGTGGTTTGAAACTTTAGGGCTTTACTTGGAAGCCACTCAAGACTGGCAGTTTTTGGCAGAGCAATATCCAGTGGTGCAGCAAATTTACAAAGCTTTTCTTGGAGGCACACGCTATAATATACAGCTTGACGCTACCGATGGACTCATTGGTTGGTATGCTCCTGGTGTAGCTCTTACCTGGATGGATGCGGTAGTAGAAGGACAGCCTGTGACTCCTCGTCGTGGTAAGCCAGTGGAAATTAACGCTTTGTGGTATTCCGCTTTATGTTGGGCAAGTCGATGGGCAGAAATTTTGAGCGAACAGGAAGTGGTTGCTGATCCAGGGCGTTTTGCTAAGCAGGCTCTGCGCTACGCCCAGCTAGCACAACAAGTAAAAGCTTCAATGCAACAGTTCTGGAATCCTCAACTGGGCTACTTATACGACACGATTGAACCAGACGACCGTCGAAACTCTCAGATTCGTCCAAATGCAGTTTTGGCACTTTCGCTGTCACATTGTGCGTTCTCTCAAAAGCAAGGGCAAAATGTTCTTGAGCTTGCTCGTTCTTCCTTGCTCACTCCTTTTGGTCTTCGTAGTCTTGCTCCAACAGATCCACAATATATTGGCAAATATAACGGCAACTCTGAAAAACGCGATCGCGCTTACCACCAAGGTACAGTCTGGAGTTGGTTGATTGGTCCTTTCATCCGCGCTTGGGAGCGTTTTTACCCTGAACAACCATTGCCCTTTGATTGGCAACCCTTACTAGAACACTTTCTATCGGATGCCTGTATTGGCTCTATTTCCGAAATTTTTGATGGTGATCAACCCCATACACCTAGAGGGGCTATAGCTCAAGCTTGGTCTGTTGCCGAGGTTATTCGCCACATAAAAATAAAATAATCAAAAAAGAAGAACGAAGAAAAAACTATCTCTTCACTCTTCTTTTTTCTTTCTTCATTTTTCATGAGTAAGTGGCTCAGGTCGGATTCGAACCAACGACCCCAGGCTTATGAGTCCCGTGCTCTAACCTACTGAGCTACTGAGCCAAACATTTTTTCGTTTTCCTAATATAGCATACAAAAATTTTGAAGTCAAAGCTCAAGTTTTGAGTAAGACTGGGTAATATCTTTGAGAGTAACTCCGTTTGACTGTGTGCCTACACCCAAAAAAAGCAAAAGAGGGAGTTGCTCTCCCTCCAAAGAATAAGCAATCATTGAGTGAGAGATAGTCACCGATTACAGACGTGCTACTGGTGGCAGGAAGGCTACTGGGTTGACTGCGCCTTTGCCAGACGGATGGATTTCAAAGTGGGTGTGCGGACCAGTGCTAAAGCCAGTGCTACCCATTAAAGCAATTGTTTGACCTTGCTGTACCTGTTGACCAGCCTGCACCAAAAGCTTGCTATTGTGACCATAGCGAGTCATGCTGCCATCAGCATGGCGGATATCCACAAGGTTGCCATAGCCACCACTGTTCCAGCCTGCCTTTTCTACGATACCGTCAGCTACTGCGTAAATCGGTGTACCAGTTGAGTTAGCAATGTCAATTCCTTTGTGCATTCTTCCCCAGCGCCAACCATAACCAGAAGTCAGCGTACCCTTCGCAGGCCAAATATAACCTGTGGACGAGGTAGACGGGGGGGGTGTATTCTCGTCAATGACTTTAGGCAGGTATCTATCCACCGCTGCTAAAGGCGGTAATTGTGGAGAAACAGTTGATCCCTGCAAAGAACCGAGTGAACGCGAGGCGTCACCACCCATTGAAGGCGCTGCTATTGTTTGATTAGGTGGTAGTAGTTCTGGATTAATTGGTTCGTTTCCAGGTCTTCTAGCACCATATGTAGGCTTACCTGGTTTGGTACTATAGTTAGGTGCTATCGGTCTGGGAACGGGTATTTGTATAACAGCATTGTTCGATCCAGTCACTGGCATCTGCACTGCTGTGTCATTTGGTTTTGGCACAGAAATTTGCACGGCTCTATCGTTTTGATTGGAAACGGGAACCGTCACCGAAGTCTCATTGGTTTGGGAACCCTCTGGAACAACGATGTTACCAGCTTCTTGAGAGCGGTATTTCTCCCGCAATTTCTCAATTTCCGCTTGTAAGCTGCGCAGACGTTGACTATTTTTTACTTGTTTTGTTGTCGTAGCAGGTGGTTTGTTTGCTAGTTGAATTTCTGTAAAAACTTTTGGCACTGGGGCATCACCACCAACACCATTAGCACTATAAGATGTGACAGCACCAGAGGCCGTTTGGGAAGTTGTAATAGTATTTTCTGCTGAGTTACCAGTAGTTGATTCAATGTAGGTTTGAAACTGTTTGTCCGTAAGTACTGGTGTCGGGACAGTCACACTGCTGTTGTTGGCAATGACTGAGTTTGCACTGATTTCGCCAACGTTGGTAGTACCACTAGCTGCGACAGTTGGCTGGGTAGTACTGCGGTTCTCAGTCACGGGAACGGACAGTTTTTGGTTGATTTGCAGCTGATAGGGATTGCTGAGATTATTCGCGTTGAGTAGTTGTGAGACTGAAATTCCGTAATGGTTGGCGATCGCCGCTAGTGTTTCTCCAGGCTTAACTTCGTGTGTTACCGCAGTTGCCGTTTGTGTGGTCATTGGCGCAACAACTGCGGCTGTTGCTGGTGCGGTTGTTGGCATTGGTGCTGGTGACACCTGTGGCTCTAACCTTTGCTTTAACTTCGACACAAGCTTTGTTCTGCTGACATCGCTGTTTGTTTCCAACTGCTGACTAGCAGTGGTACTTGTGCTTGTCTTTTGCATTTGCTCAGCCACTGTCATTGGCTGTGCGAACCGAGTCACTGGTTGTTGTGATAAATCTTTGGTTTCCTTAGATTGCCAATCCGCCAGACTCTTTCTTAAACTGTTCGATTTTTCTTGTAATCTGTTGAGCGCATATTCTTGCTGCGCTTTCAATTGAGCATTGACTTCTGCGTCCAGTGTGTTCTTTGCTTCTGCTGTTTTTGGTTGAGCAGACACTGAGGAGACGCTTTGCACACCAGCCATACGATCAGCATGAGAGAGTGTTTGTACTCCTAGCTTTTTGGACTGTTGCACGTTGGTTTTTTCCCAGGCAACGCTTTGTTCCTCTGCTCCTTTGGGCGAATTTGGAACTACCACTGGTGCAGAGGCTGGGACAGACATCCTGCTTGCCGCGACTTGCCATTTAGCTCTCAGCCCGGGTACCTGTGAAATTGCTGTTGGTTCAACTACAGCAGGACTTTCAGGCACACTTACTGATGAGACACCTGGCAACTGTAGTTTTTTTGTGGAAGTATATTTCACTTCGGCATCAGAAGCAGGAACCGTTGAAGCTGTATTTTGGTTACCTAGCGCTTCTGCTGCTGCGGCTTGGTCGCTTTGTCGAGTCACCAAAACGCTGGTTGCTCCCATTGATATTGCCAAGCCAATCATCGCGGCTGTTGTTGGCACCCGGCAAGAGTTAACCCTTGGATTAACCATGTCTATATGTTCCACCGGGGCATCATCGCCTAGGGCTTTGTCCAACTCAGCTTTCACTTTCTTCTTCAATGCTCGTTTCAAAGACGACCTCCTATGATCACTAGCGCTTAACTGAGCTCAATTTTTCAGTCTGATACTAGTCAATGATTTAGATCACTACCAAGAATAGATCAAGATCACACCTATCAGAGATACTTAGGCAAGATTAACCTGGTTCTGTGATTTAGACAAGTTCACACGATTGATTTATTAAAAATTAAATTTACGCGTTGGCTTGTCCTGTTCACACCTCACACCTTAAAGCTCTTACATCAGATAAGTTTTCTTCTTTACACTTGGCGCTTTAGTCGCTTTAGCACTCCCGACTGACAATAATCACACTTTTGCCAAGTCTTGTATTGCTTTGGGCAATGAAATACTACGACTTCAGCGCTATAGCACTACACCCTGCTGTAGATATCTTCAAAGTTTTTCTACCCCATCCGTCTTACTCACACGAGACTTTACGTTGATTATTCCCCAAAAACAACCGTGTTAACTCGCACTTTCCTCTAGCCAAGATTAAAATGACACCTGGGTTCCAAATAGCTTAAACTCCTGATTTGACTGACTCCGAACGTTTTTGTTCCCCGATTGAGAGAAAATTCAAATTCACGAAAATCTATCATTCAATTTTGGCTGTTTCTCATATCTTCTATACAAATTTCTTATATAACCCTATCTTTAGTCTTCAGTAATTCTCCCTACATTTAACGGAAGCTATCATAAACAGTGTATAAGATAAATCAGTAATCCTGAGAAAACCAAAGAAAATTTTTCGGAAGAACCCCAATTATCAAGTCAAGATTTTTATTTCTCATCTCAGTAGATGTACAAAAATGGCTATAGGGTATAAGGAACAAGAAGGTCTCCTTCCTTGTGATCAAACGGGGGAAACACCACACGCAAGATTGAAAATTGGTGGTCTACAATTGTGTCTGTGGTTCAAATCCCCCACTCCAGGCCTTCTTCTTTCGGTTTTAATACCCTAATTGACGGCGAGCTTCAAACAGACCTACTGCCACACTCACAGAAAGATTTAAGCTACGAACATTCGGTTCGCTCATCGCAATGTAAAGCGTAGCATCACAAGCTGATATAACCTCGGGTGGCAAGCCAGTGGTTTCACTACCAAAGAGCAACCAGTCATCAGGTTGAAACTGAAAATCTACGTGCTTGCAAGTGCCATTGACACTAAAACCTAACCATCGTCCGCCACGCGCCTGATGTATCAACTTAAAAGCTTCCAAAGATTCGTGATAGTGCAGCTTCACATACGGCCAGTAATCTAAGCCGGCTCTTTTGAGGTAGCGATCGCTAATTTCAAACCCCAAAGGTCCTACTAAATGTAATTCCGTGCTTGTGGCAGCACAAGTGCGAGCAATATTACCTGTATTTGGGGGAATGAGCGGGTTAACTAAAACGACCTGCGGCATTTGCGGAGGAATAAATATGTTGAGTTAAGCAATATATCGATTTTTCCAAATCTACCTTAAGACTGAGGTCATTTATAGTTTTTCTTAATATGGTTTACCTCAAACCATTGATTAGAAATTTAAAACAGATACGAAGAAATATATCTCAGATATTCTGAGAGATGCTCTGAGATATATCACGATTTTTTAAATGCTGTATATTTGCATCACACAAGACTTGCGCTTTGGAGAATATGTGTTGTTGCTAAGTGGCAATGAATGACGTTCAGATTAAGCAACCAGGGAACACAATTTATCTTCGAGTTCCATTTCGCGTTCTCGTGTTGCACTAATCGCCTGGGTAAGAACGTGTCTTGCACTCAAACCGACTGCGTGCAGTTGCAGCCAACCTTGAGCTTCATTGCCTTCGCGGAGGATTTTTTGCAATGGTGAAAGGAAACAAGCGAAGCCGTGCTGCTTGGCAATCGCCCAAACTTCTTGATACATTTGGGCAATCCAATCTCTCGCTAAAATACTTCTGCCATCTTGCCAATGCCTAAGTTGAGCATCGAGACTCGAAGTTGCAGCGGCGGCTTCGTTGGCATAAGTGAGGGAGACGAGTTCGTCTGGGGAGAAGGTACTTTGGGTTAACGGATCGAGATCAGGATTATCGATGAGTTGGAGAATACGCGCTTCGATTAAGGCTGTAATCGCCAATAAAGCAATGGGATCTATGACTAAATCGCAAATTCGCAGTTCTAGACGATTTAAATCATAGGGACGGCGATCGCCATTTGGGCGCACTGATACCCAAAGATGACGAACATTTTGCATCGTTCCAGCCGCCAGCTGGTTTTCCACCCAATCAATGTGGTGGGCGTGGCTTTCAAATAACGGGACTTGAGAAGGCGTTTGCGGAAAAACACTCCACCGTGTGGAATGATGCCCAGTCGCTTTGCCATTTAGGAAGGGGGACGAGGCACTTAGGGCAAGGAACAAAGGTGCTTCTACCCTGATCAGCCGGCACGCGCGCATTAATAACTCTGGATCGCTGATACCGACGTTGATGTGAACGCTGGCGGTGACTACCTTTGTGCCGTATGTTTGCTCAATGTAGGCATGATAAGGATTTGTTGGGTCAGAGCGAAAAAAGCGATCGCTCCCACCTAACGACAGGGTACTTCCTGGGATCAGCGTGTAATCGCCCAATTGCTGAATAAACTTTCGCAATTGCAGCCGAGGACGCAACAAGGCACATAAAAGCTGGTCGTAATTTCGCTCTGGTGCAGTTGTGTATTCTACGTTTCGATTATCTGGCTCCCAGACAAACCCATCCAAAGACGTAACAATCTTGTCGGAGAGTCCGACGATATCACCACTAGGGGTGCCAGTGTACATCTCAATTTCAAAGCCTTTCAATAGCACCAGTATGTTCTCCTCGGCTCTCCTTACTTTATAGATTGTATCGAAGGCGACGAAATTCTGCTTATGACGTTAGAGTTAATTAACAGTTGGCAAAGGGAGTAGGGGAATGGGGAGATGGAAAGAATAATTTTTAACTTCTGAGTCTTGACTTTTGACTACAATTTATTTATTTTTGCGCTTGTGAGATTGCCTAGGCATATTTTGAGATAAAGTCTGTGCTGCTATAAATTGCTCAGGCGTGTTGAAAGTTGGTTGGGTAATGGCGAGACGGACAAAGTGTGCCCACACTTGATCGCTGAGTAAGTTTAAAGCCAGTTGAGGATTGTTAGTAGCGATTGCCTCCGGCACTGCGCTCTGCGCAATCGCGCCTATAACTTTACGCCATCCTTGCCGTAATGATTCGATATAAGCCGCTTCTGTGGATACCTCATCCAGCAAAGAAAGTGCAGTTTGAAAACTTACTGAATCCACTGATACCTTTTTCGACCTTAGCCCCTGAAGTACTACATTCAGCCACACCGGAAGAAGTTCTAGCCAGTTATTTTGCTGTATCGCTGTGAGTGCGATTTCTTCCATACCTAGCGCACCCCATATGCACAGAGTATCCGTAGCTAGTTGAGTATCGCGGTTTTGTACAGCATTGTTCCACAATTTTTCAGCATGGTTTTTGAAACGATCAGCGAGAAATTCATAAGCCTCTTGAACTTGATGTGAAATTGTGACTTTATAAACTGATTCGCCTCGTGGTAAATAATCACCGCGATAAGACAGCCAATTATGAGATCCACAAAGATGGATTTTCCCATCAACTATGACTTCTTTGACATGGGAATTTCCTAACCAAAAAACCTGTATCGCTGGTAAGCCATCAGGCGTTTTCACTCCTCGAAGTTTTTCCTCCACTTGTGCTGGTATTGGTTTTTCTTCATCTTCTTGTCGCTGGGCAATTCCATGTCCAATGAGAATCCAAACCCCACGATTAGCCAATGTTTGCAGCAGGAGAAGAAATTGTTCGTCTACAACTGCCTGATTTACCCAAGGAGAATAGATAAGAATCTCATGCTGTGCCGAATTTAAAACTTCTGAGAAAGCTTGAGGAATTTGTCCATCGCGTAACTGTACCGCTGTACCCGACGGGTTGATATTTTTCTGTTCTGCACGAGCAAGTCTTACAGTTTCCAGCGCCTTTTGCTGAATCTTTTCCAGTCTAGCCTCAATTTCTGCGTTTTTCTGATTCAGAGTTGCCTCGCGCTCAAAAGAGATGGTTTCATCTGACAATTCACACAATGCTTGCAAGGAAACTTTACCTTCAGCTTGCAGTGCTTCCAACCAGTTAGATTCCAACTCTAAAATTTGCTTTCCCTTTCTTAGTTGGATGTTCAACTTATCTTCAAGTGCATCGAAGAGAACGAAAAGCGATATAGTTTTCCATATCTTTTTAGTCGGAGCTACTACCTTACAGGAAATGACAATTTTTCCGTCTTCTGGCACATGAAGTGCTAAACCGGAAGCCTGAATATTTTGTTGTAATTCTTCAAGTGATAAAGAAGAAATATCAGTAATTGTATTATCAATGCTTACAAACTCTGCCAAATCAGGTAGGTTTATCAATGCATCGTTTAAAGGTTCAGACTGAAAGGTCAGTTTTCCACCCAAGGTGTCTACAACAGCATAAATTTTTTCTGAGTATGGGGGCTGTGGTACAGTTCCTTTCTCATAGAATAAACGCCCTTCCGGGGTAACTGTAATTGGTGATGTCACTTCGAGAGTTTGTAACTTCTGAAGAGTCGCAATAGTACTTCGTACGAATACAGGATCAAGCCCAAGTACAGATGCTAATTCATCTGCTGTTGGCGGAGAATCAAGTTCAACACCAGCGCGGATTATAAACTCTTCTAGTACATTGAATTGCCGGGGTTCCTTGATAGTGACTTCTACATGAGTTTGACGCAAACTATAACGGAATTGACGCGCTGCTAAAACCGATAAACTCGGGCTTTGTGCTTCAATTTCGTCTGCCAAATTTTTGAGATTGTCATCAATAGGTTTAGCAGAAGACGCGAGAAACATCAACTAAACCTCCATGACGATGTACAATGTTAGAAACCTCTGAATACATACTTCCGATTTTGCCTGTTTGACGGGTAAATAAATCGTGACATCCCACAATTATTAGTAATTCTTGCGCGCGGGAGAAAGCAACGTTCACCCTTTCTGACTTCTTGGCAAAACCCACATCTCCCTTACTATTGTTACGAACCATACTAACAATTACAACAGGTCTTTCCATCCCTTGAAATCGGTCAACTGTTCCAGTACGAATTTGCAAAGAAGGGAAAAGTTCAGATTGCAGGCGCTCATCAATTTTTCTGAGTTGAGCGCCATAAAATGTAATTACGGCGATTTCTTTTTTGGGTTCACCATTAGCAACTCTAGCAGCCCAAGTATTCTCCATCTGCTGACACAGACGTTCAATAGCATCAATTTCTTGAATATTAAAGAACGAAGTTCCTTCACGTTGCTCTTGGAATTCATTTTCTGCTGGCATTTTTACCCAGAGAATATGGTGGTCTTTTTGAATGATTTTACCTGCCAAATTATGTGCGCGTTTAGTGTCAGGTTGTAAAATACCACATTCTAGTTTACCGTCATAAAACTGATTGATCGCTCCCATGATAAAGGGGTGCATTCGATACTGTGTAGTTAGCATCTGTTTGATGCTTTCATCAGCAGCTTCAAACTGACTTTTGAAAAGCGATTCTTCTAAGAATTGCAGTTCTTCTCGTGTACTACTAATCTCTTGAGCAACTTCTTCTAAAGTGTTAGTATCAAGCATGGGTGGTAATTGTCGATGATCACCTACCAGGACTAACTTTTTGCCTTTCAAGGCTGGGATGAGTAATTCTGGTGGAGTACACTTACTAACCTCATCAATGATGACGACATCAAAGTTTTTAAATTCTTCAGAAAATTCTCGATTTGCTGCTTGAACACAGGTGATACCGACGACGTTAGCATTATCTAGGTAAATTCGCCTCAAATCATTGCGATCGCCCTCTGAAGGGTTGCGTAATTTTTCAATCCAATCTTGGACAAAGTTCTGGTATCTATTGAGATAAGTTTCTTCATTTTCGAGTTGCTGTTGCCAAGAGTCAAATTGAGTTTTGACGTTGCGTAAAAACTCTAGATTAAACAAGTCGGTAGGATCTTCAGGCTTAAATTTATCAGGTATTGCTTGCCATACTATCTGCCACCAGCTTCGCTCTGATATTAATTTTTCTGATATTTGTGATTGTATTTTTTGCTGTAATTCACGTAGCTTTATTTGTGATTCTTCAAGTTGGTGTAGAGAAATTGTGTTTTCTTCTTTTAGCCTTGAGAGATGCTCATGCAGAGAGTTTTTGATAATTTCCAGTACAGCAAAAGGTTCTAAGGATAAAATTAAGGTTTCAAGCTGACTTATGCAATTTGCCCAAGAATCGACTTGCTGTGATAATTCTTGGGGCTGTTCCCAAATATTTGATTGCTTGGCGAGATATTGTTCAGCTAGAATGCGTAATTGAGGAGGTAAGTTTTGCTGCCGGGTAAGTTCTTGCAGAATAGTGATAACTCGTCCAATTTTCAAATTACCATCTTGTCTTACTCTTTCTACCTGATGTTGATGGGCAGATATTTGCTCTTGAGTAATTGAATTTTTTTGAAGTTCATTGAGTTGTATTTGTAAATTTTGAAGCTGTTGTTCAGTCTCAGTTTTCACTTGTAAAACGCATTGACGTGCATTTTTCAGGATACTATCCACTAATTCTTGTGTAATACGGGTGAGAGTAGACTTGATGTTATTCAATTCCCATGAACCACCATACTTTTGCTGCATTCTAATCAGAAAAAACTGTGTATTCTCAACCAGCAATTTTCGCTGACTAGGTTTGAGTAGTTGATAGTTATTAAACTGTTGGTAAAGTTCTTGCCATTGGGTGCTATCGCTTGTTGACAACACCATCGGAATTTGACTGAAGCTTTGCTGTAAAAAATAACTAAAACTATACTGCTTACCTCGTCGGTCAATAAAACCGCCGTCTATTTCATAAGCGATCGCCTTTGCCAATAACTCCCACTCTGGCTGGTTAACTGTGTAACCTTTTGGCACAATTTCTAATTTTAATGTCTTAGCAAACATCAACAACCCTAGTGGTAAGTCCGCTAATTTTTCTGTTAATGGTTGACCGGATTTCTGACAATCGTTCAATACATGATACAGATTAGAATATGCTGTAGATTTCCATTCCTTAACTGCTGTGATAATATAATCTATTTCCCGTTTGCGGTTTTCCCAACTCCGAATTGTTTGTTCTAGGCTTTGCTGCTTGGTAAGAAATTGCTGATAATCTGTTTGTAGCTGATTCAAATAAGTAGAATTTTGTCTAAATATCTGCACCGACGCCGCAACCTCCGACATGGCGACAGTCGCCTCTTGAGCAGAACTTAATGCAGTTTTAAATTCAGATACATCTGCTACAGTTTCACGCAACCAAACCGCCAATCCAAATGCACCACGCCTAGGGCGAACAAAGCCAAGTTCATCAGTATATTTGATGGCTGTACGAACATCTGCCAAAAAGTTTTCTACTGTACTGTTGCCTTCTGTGTAGGGTTTAAGAAGTGGCAAAAAATTTGTCACTTCTGGATCTTCCCAGTTTACGTTAGGTGCAGCGTTTAGCAGTTCCTCCAACCTTGCAATTAGGGATTCGACCTCATTTTTCTGTGCTTCGCTTTTCTTGTAGACTGTTTCTTGATTTTTACAGTTTGCCTCTAAGCTTGCTTTGGTCTTGTTGAATTCATTTTGTGTCTCATAAAATTCTTCTTCTGCTTTTAGATATGCTGTGAATCGTTGTGATGATGTCAACAATTGACGCAAAACTTTTACATCGTCGAGGCGTTTGGTGAGATTGTTTTCGCAATCAGTAGCGGTATTTTGTAGCCATGTGCCAATCACTTGGTCTTCTAAAAATGGCTGTCCTTCTTCCCCAACTTTCTCGGCTCGTCCCTTTCGTACAGCCCGAATCACTGGGTTGTGAACTAATCGACTCAGGGCGTTATCTACTGCTAAATTTGCTTGAGAGGCAATGAGGGTGCGTCCACCCCGAAGGGCAATTTGATAGCAAATTTCGGCAATCACAGTAGTTTTGCCTGTCCCTGGTGGACCTTGAATCAGGACAAGATCCTTCGCTGCAAGCACTGTCTCGACTGCTGCTTTTTGACCAGGATTAGCGGAAGATAATAGCAAATCCTCTGGTCGAAGTTCGACAGTTTTTTGAATCGGTCTTGCTTGGGAAGCGTCGAATAAGAAGTTACCCAAGTAGGGATTTTGGGTGTAACCATTATTCAAGTCGTCTAAAGCTTTTTTCTTGCGCTGAATTTGTTTGATGTCACCAACTGCCTCGAAACACAAAAATCCGGTGGCTGGCAGCTGATAACGCCCTGCGGCGATGTATTCAGCTAAGTCGCGTTCTAGCCTTATATGGATGATGCAACGGTTGGAGTCAACTTCTTCAACAGACCCAAGTTGGCGGCTGTTCTGCCAGTTTTTTCCTGTGGGAGCAGTCTCGAAAAGTTTCAGTTCTTCATTTCTTGCCCGTTTTGCCCGTTCCCAGAAGTTTTTTACACCCAAAGAATTTTCAGGAGAACCGTCAAGGGTGGCTGAGGCGACATCAATTTCAAAACTGATCCGCCTTCTGGAGCTATAGTTATGAGCCAAGTAAGGCACACAAAACTGACGTGCCTTCGCAATGTTTTCCTCAATCTGCAAAAACGCTTTCCAAGCTTTAAGCTGATCTTCTGTGGGTACATAATCACCACAGACTGGCGTGGCTGCCATGCGTGCCAATGCCCGTGACGGAATGCCGAGATGATGTTCGTGGTCGGGTAGCAGACACAAGCGACAAGGGACAGCATAGCCATCGGCGTGTCCCCGTGAGGGTTGTAGTAACTGAACCGACAGTATCTTTAAACCGCCGTATCCATTTTGTTGTACAGCTGCTCTGAATCCTAATGTTTTTCCTAGCTTCTTAAGTCTTATGGGTAATTGAACATCCGAGTCTGTTGCGATTGTCAAGTCCCAAATTTCTTGTTTTGGCTCTTTGGCAGCGCCCTTGCGACGAACATAAAACAGGCAAGGCTTTCTACCAACACATTCAAACATTAACTCGTTGGCACGCTCGCGCCGCTCCCGAAATTCGGGATATGATTCAAGGGCAGCATCACCTTCAAGATTGCGGATCAACCTATCAATTGTCGAACCTATTAACACATAGCCCCAATCTTCCGAGTCTTTTTTAATATTTAAGGAATTTTTTTGGGAAGAGGTAGCAACGTTAGCAACTGGTTTCTTTGTCGCTTTACGAATGCGTTCTGCCTCGGATTCAGAGATTGTGCTGCTCTGGCTTTTGGCCACAATGTTGAGTTGGTCACAAATTGCTAATAGCTTTTTGTTATCCAACTTCAATTCCTTTGATAGTTCGTAAATTCTGACTTTGCCGTTGTTCATCCACTGTTGCCCTTGCCCACATTTTCCAAGTTTAGTTTTACTTAATACACTTCTTACAAAAATACGATTTATGAATTTTTGAACCACAGATGGACACAGATAAACACCGATATTTATCTGTGTTCGTCTGTGGTTTCATCTCAAAAAAATTGACTGCATACAAGAGTTCTACTATATCAAAGTCCGTATTGCTGATAAACTTGACTGGCAGCGCGATGCACTAGGGAGTGACGATAAACAAGGGATTTCATATCATCAGCATAACCGCCGCCAATGACGCAAGCAACAGGGTATCCGGCGGCAACACAAGTACTCAAAACCTGCATTTCTCGACGGAAGATGCCTGTATCGGTTAGGGCTAATTTTCCCAGGCGATCGCCTATATGTGGATCAACACCAGCATCGTAGAAAATGAAATCTGGCTTGACATCCGAAAGCAAATCTGGTAAATAATTTGCTAAAGTTTGCAGATAGGCGTCATCTTCCATTCCCACAGCCAGGGGAACATCCAAATCGCTTTTTTGCTTAGTGCCGGGAAAATTGACTTCGCAGTGCATCGAGAAAGTGAAAACACTATCGTCATCTTGGAAGATAAAAGCGGTGCCATCCCCTTGATGCACGTCCAAGTCCACAATCAGAATTTTTTGGACAAGTCGGAGTTTTTGTAAGACGCGCGAGGCGATCGCCAAATCATTGAAAATACAAAAACCAGATCCATAACTGGGAAAAGCGTGATGAGTACCGCCTGCGGTATTGCAAGCCAAACCCTGCTTTAGTGCGAGTTGCGCGGTAAGCATAGTACCACCAACTGCTACACAGGTACGATTCACCAGTGCTGGACTCCAGGGTAATCCAATGCGCCGCTGTGCTTTGGCATCGAGAGTACCCTGATAGTAAGCTTGAACGTACTCTGGGGTGTGAACTAACTCTATCAACTCTTGTGGTGGGCGTGTAGGTGTGTAAAATTGGTCTTTTTGGGCTACGTTATCTGCTAGGAGCAGTTCGTAGAGTTGCCTAAATTTTGGCATCGGGAAGCGATGACCTTCGGGTAGTGGGGCAACATAATCGGGGTGATAAACAATTGGCAAGTCCATGTTATTTATTTTGAACCGCCAAGACCCTAAGTACGCCAAAAGATATTTTCTCGTTGGTACTCTTTGCGAATTTGGGAACAAGTGAGTAGTTTTTTACGTCGAATCCCGAGTTTAACCGACACAGATTCACGCAAGTTTTGTTGAAACACAAAACCAAACAAGGAACAATAGCAAACAAGCTGAGAGCGCTTTTCACCGAATTATCGAATCACTTCTAGCTGCGATTCTGGTATCTTTTGCTGTGGGATCTTATACTAGAAATTCCTTCAATCTCAAATCCAAACTCTAAAATCAAAAATTTTTATGATGCATTGGATTTTGCCAATTCTGTTTATCTTGGCTGGTTTTCTTGGTGGAATTATCAGCGAACAAATTATCTTTACAAGACTGAAAAAATTTGTTGCGACGAGACAAATTCGCGGAAGTGAAATTATATTTCGCTCCTTGAATCGTATGCCCTTCTTTTGGTGCGTGCTTGGTGGGTTTTATGCTGCACTGATGAGTTACCGCCCTGATCCGGATGTTACAGAACTACTGAAAAAGATTATTACAAGTGCTTTTTTATATACAGTCACTGTAGTTTTTGCCAGACTCACTGCTGGGTTTGTAAATTTATTTTTTCGCAGAACTAATGGTCTTTCAGCATCACTGCTTTCTAATGGAGCCAAAACTGCCGTTTTAGTTTTGGGAATATTAATCATATTGCAGACGCTAGGGTTTGAAATTACACCAATACTGACAACATTGGGTGTTGGTGGTATAGCAGTTGGTTTAGCACTTCAAGATACACTAGCAAATTTGTTTTCTGGTTTTTATTTAATTATTTCTAAGCAAGTCAGAACAGGAGATTACGTTAAACTAGCTGATGGAAATCATGAGGGTTATGTTACAGATATAACATGGCGCAATACGACTATAAAAGAGCTTTCCAATAACGTGATAATAGTACCAAATTCTAAGCTAGCTTCCGCTATTTTCACGAACTATCATCTCCCAGTTAAAGAAATCACATTAACGATCAATGTAGGAGTTGGCTATGATAGCGACCTTGAGCAAGTCGAAAGAGTGACTGTAAAGGTTGCTAAAGAGGTCATGCAGGAAATTGCTCCTGAATTAATAGCAAATGAACCTTATATAAGATTTAATGAGTTTGCTGATTTTAGTATAAATTTTACGCTTTATATGCGAGTCAATGAATTTTTTGACCAACGTGTGGCTAAACATTTATTTATTAAGAAATTGCACAAACGCTATCAGAAAGAAGGAATTAAAATCCCCTTCCCAATTAGAGATATTTATGTGCAAGGTGATGGAAGTAAAAATGGAGCAATGACGCTGCAAGAATAAGCAGATGCGCCTAATCAACCGACTGACATCGTAGAGCGTCTGCAATTTGTTCCAGGCTTAAGCCGAACTCCAATCACCGAACCTCCTCGCCGCAGAAACCTTAACCCGACTGAGACTGGTTCAACAATAGCATTTTGTTCCTAATTCTCTAAAATTAGAGAAAATGACTATAAGAGGACACACTTTAAGAATCTTAATAATGACTGTAAGCATCCAGCAGCAAGCAACAACTAGCTTTGAAAAACTCTTTTGGACTTGGCAGGGTTACAAAATTCAGTACACTGTCATGGGTACTGGACGCCCTCTTGTACTAGTTCACGGTTTTGGTGCTTCCATTGGACATTGGCGAAAAAATATCCCCGTTTTAGCAGCAGCTGGCTATCAAGTCTTTGCTCTTGACCTTCTGGGGTTTGGTGGTTCGGATAAGCCACCGTTAAATTACACAGTGGAAGTGTGGGTAGAACTGCTCAAGGATTTTTGTACAGCACACATTCAAGAACCGGCGATATTTATCGGCAATTCCATCGGCGGGCTTTTATGCTTAATGGTGGTGGCGGAACATCCGGAAGTAGCCGCAGGTGGTGTTTTGATTAACTCTGCAGGTGGGTTGAGCCATCGACCACACGAACTGAACCCACCGTTACGCATCGCAATGGGAGCTTTTAACTCATTGGTGCGATCGCGCCTTGCAGGAGGATTAGTCTTTAACCGCGTCCGCCAAAAAGCCCAAATTCGCCGTACCCTATACCAGGTTTACCGTAACCGGGAAGCCGTCACCGATGAATTGGTAGATTTACTTTATGCTCCTTCTTGTGATCCAGGAGCGCAACAAGTTTTCGCCTCTATCCTCACTGCGCCTCCTGGTCCTTCTCCAGTGGAGCTTTTGCCCAAAGTCGAACGTCCGTTATTGGTCATTTGGGGTGCTGATGACCCTTGGACACCAATCACCGGGGCAAAAATTTACGAAAAAGCACGGGAGAATGGCAAAGATATCCAAATTGTCCCAATTCCAGGTGCTGGACACTGTCCCCACGATGAAGTGCCAGATGTTGTCAATCAACAAATTGTAGACTGGCTGGCATCTCGTTAAGGACTTACGAACTTCCCCCTTACTTTTTAAGGGGGAAAGAACAAAAAACAGAAAGCAATTGCCTTTCACCACGTCCTCAAACGTCTGGTTCTACTCCCAGCGATCGCAACTGCGCTGCCAATCGTTCTGCCCGTTGACGTTCCTGTTCTGCCCGTTGACGTTCCTTAGTTGCTAATTCCGAACCCCATAGCAAGAGTTCCCCGTGTTCATCCCACCAACGCAACCAATAGCCTGTTCGATTTTCTCGGCTTCCTTGCCATATACCTAAAAACAGGTTCATTTCCGCAATCCAGAGACGATTGTTTTCATCTGGTGTCTGAAGTTGATACTGCCCAGAATTATCTAGCCGATACACTTCTAACACTCCCGTTTCTGGTTCAAAAATTGCGTAGTTGGGAACTTTTAAAACTTGCTCGTAATAAAACCATTTACCGGGTGGATAAGTTGGTTTACTGGAATACTCTCCACCTTCAGTATCTGAAAGAAATTCCATAACGATGACTGGAAAATCGCCTTGGAGTTGTGGGGTATAACTACGCTTAACCTCTTCGCGTGGCACTCTAATAGAAGGTACAAATCCCCAATCAGGAGCTTTAACCACGATTTTGTTATTTAAAGTGGCACAGATGCCGTAGTTAGTTATGGTTAAGGCGTTGGCTGGTAATCTGACCGCCAGTTCTAAGCTTTCTGTTAAAGCCGCAGCTAATAGTGGCTGATTAATGTTATCCACTGGCTGGTCATCTAAAACAAAATCATCTGGTAACTTTTCCCAAGTAATTTCATAAGTGGCTGCACTGGCTAGCATGGTAAGACTGCCTCATCAATGCCATCGATAAACCTAGCATAACTGTGGGTAATCGCCTTCAACTACTTATCTCAGGTCGCCTCTGGGGACAAGGGCAATTCCCCCAACACCAGAAGGTACAATCACCACCTATAACAGTACGATTGTTCTACCATAGTAAAGGCGACAATGATAATATGAAGAACTGTTTCGCCCCCGCCGCTTTCTCTGTTGCCTGCCGATATGTCAAACACCCAGATAGCCGCATCCTTAAATGGACATCTTCCTAACTCCAACAACAACCAAAATACAATCCGCATTCGAGGTGCGAGGCAGCATAATCTCAAGAATATTGATTTGGAACTGCCACGCGATCGCCTGATTGTCTTCACTGGTGTATCTGGTTCTGGCAAATCTTCCCTAGCATTTGACACCATCTTCGCCGAAGGGCAACGTCGCTACGTGGAATCCCTCAGCGCCTATGCACGGCAATTTTTAGGACAGGTGGAAAAACCTGATGTGGAGGCGATAGAGGGTTTAAGCCCGGCGATTTCGATTGACCAAAAGTCTACTTCCCATAACCCCCGTTCCACGGTGGGGACGGTGACGGAGATTTACGATTATCTGCGACTGTTGTTTGGACGGGCGGGAGAACCCCATTGTCCGATATGCGATCGCTGTATTGCCCCGCAAACGATAGACCAGATGTGCGATCGCATTCTGGAACTTCCTGATCGCACCCGTTTTCAAATCCTCGCACCTGTTGTCCGGGGGAAAAAAGGCACTCATAACAAGCTCTTATCGAGTTTAGCTTCTCAAGGTTTTGTCCGCATCCGGGTGGATGGCGAGGTGCGAGAACTGTCTGACGCAATTGAGTTAGATAAAAATATTACACATACGATTGAAGTGGTGATTGACCGCCTTGTAAAAAAGGCTGGTATGCAAGAGCGTTTGGTCGATTCTCTTGCCACTTGCCTGAAACAATCTAGTGGAATTGCGGTTATTGAGATTATAAAAGATACAGAAGAAAAAGAATTACCCGCAGAATTAGTATTTTCCGAGAACTTTGCTTGTCCGGAACACGGGGCGGTTATGGAAGAATTATCACCGCGCTTGTTTTCCTTTAATTCTCCTTATGGTGCTTGTCCTCACTGTCATGGGCTTGGAAGTTTAAGAAGGTTTTCGCCAGAGTTGGTGGTACCTGACCCGAAAGCGCCTGTGTATGCTGCGATCGCTCCTTGGTCGGATAAGGATAATTCATATTATTTGGAATTATTGTACAAGCAGGGGCAAGAGTTTGGGTTTGAGTTGCAGACGCTGTGGAGTCAGTTAACTGAGGAACAGCGGGAGTCGATTTTGTATGGAACCACAGAGGCGCAGAAGTCGCAGAACTCAGGGTTTAAAGGGGTGCTTCCGATGTTGCAAAGGCAATATGAGGGGAGTTCGGAGTTAATTAAGCAAAAGTTGGAACAGTATCTGGTTGATCAGCCGTGTCCGGTGTGTGAGGGGAAGCGGTTAAAACCGGAGGCTTTGGCGGTGCGGTTGGGACAATACGGAATTTTGGGTTTGAGTGGCGTCTCGATTCGAGAGTGTCGGGAGAGGATTGATAAGTTAGAGTTGAGCGATCGCCAGTTGCAAATAGGCGATTTGGTACTCAGAGAAATTAGAGCGCGATTGCAATTTCTGTTGGATGTAGGATTAGATTATCTAACACTTGATCGTCCAGCGATGACGCTTTCGGGTGGGGAAGCGCAACGAATTCGTCTAGCAACTCAAATTGGTTCTGGGTTGACTGGGGTTTTGTATGTCTTGGATGAACCAAGTATTGGTTTGCATCAACGAGATAATGGGCGGTTACTGCGAACTTTAACAAAATTAAGGGATTTGGGTAATACGTTGATTGTGGTAGAGCATGATGAAGAAACGATTCGTGCTGCTGACTATCTTGTCGATATTGGCCCTCATGCGGGTATTCATGGCGGAAATATTGTCGCCCAAGGTGATTTGCAAGCGTTGCTGAAAGCGGAAGAGTCACTGACGGGTGCATATTTGTCAGGACGGCGGATGATTACAACTCCAGATGCACGTAGGGAAGGAAATGGACGGGGTTTAGTTATCAAAAATGCCCGTCGCAATAACTTAAGAAATATAAATGTAGAAATACCTTTGGGTAAACTTGTCGCGGTTACTGGTGTTTCTGGTTCTGGTAAATCTACCTTAATTAATGAATTACTCTACCCTGCGCTGCAACATCAGCTGACGCGCAAAGTTCCTTTTCCTAAAGACATAGATGAAATTCAGGGATTGGATACTGTTGACAAAGCAATTGTCATTGACCAATCGCCTATTGGCAGAACACCGCGTTCTAACCCAGCGACTTATACAGGTGTTTTTGATATTATTCGCGAAGTTTTTGCAGCAACAATTGAAGCAAAAGCAAGGGGTTATAAACCAGGGCAATTTTCCTTCAATGTCAAAGGTGGACGTTGTGAAGCTTGCAGCGGACAGGGTGTCAACGTCATTGAAATGAACTTTTTGCCAGATGTTTATGTCCAATGCGAAGTTTGCAAAGGTGCAAGATATAACCGCGAAACTTTGCAGGTGAAGTACAAAGACAAGTCTATTTCTGATGTTCTCAATATGACTGTTGAGGAAGCTTTGGAGTTTTTTATCAACATTCCTAAAGCTGTAAGTAAACTGCAAACTTTAGTCGATGTGGGATTAGGATATATTCAACTTGGACAACCAGCAACAACTCTATCTGGTGGAGAAGCACAACGGATAAAATTAGCAACAGAATTATCACGTCGCGCCACAGGGAAGACACTTTATTTAATAGATGAACCTACGACAGGTTTATCTTTTTATGATGTCCACAAGTTATTAGATGTGTTGCAACGTTTGGTGGATAAAGGCAATTCAATTTTAGTGATTGAACACAATTTAGATGTGATTCGTTGTGCTGATTGGCTAGTAGATTTAGGACCGGACGGCGGCGACAAAGGGGGAGAGGTTATTGCTGTAGGTACGCCAGAAGAGGTGGCAGAGAATCCTAGGTCGTATACTGGGCAGTATATTAAGCAGGTATTGCACCACTATTCAGCAGCAAAGGTAGAGTCTGTGAGTGGAACGTAATATACCCTAAATCTAAGTTTTATGGGTGGCTTAGAAATAATTTAATTTTTGAATGTTGTATTGCAGTATGGGTGAGTCAACTGTGCATTGTCTAAAGTACCTAAGCCACCATCTGCTTTTCTTTTTTTGTGGTCTATGGAGCTAAAACGACTGGGGAGATAACCACTACAGATTTTACATCGTGGAGAACCAGGTAAAGCATCTCTAATAAAAGCTGCTGCTTTCGTCTCTCTTGAGAATTCTTTAGTTTGAATATCACTTGTATTAGCTTTTGCTTTACTTTTTAAGGAGCCAAAAGATTTTTCAGCTACTATCTCCCTAATGACATTTTTCTTATCTGTTCCTTGTGATAATTTGTCAATTATTTTAATATAAAAATCTTTAACCTTCTCTCGTGCTTTGACTGCGCTACTCTTACTGACAATCTGGGGAACCATATCATCTTGCCAAATCACCCATTCAAAATCTTTTCTGACGTCGGTAAATTTAGAAAAGAATTTAGTTTTTTCTAAATGTAATATCAAAGTAACTACACCATAAAATGACCCAATTTTAGGCTTTCCAGTACTAGTGTAGAAATATACAATCGGATGTAAACCAAGAGATGAAGGATAATTGCTATTTATCCTTTGGGCTACTCTTCTGCAACTTCTTAACAGTTCTATGGTTTTGTCTCCCGTTGAATCGTCTCCTAATTGGTCATCTACTTCTATACTGTTAACTATATTGACAAACTCTAATATGACTTCAAGTTTTTCTGAAGTTGATAGATTTCCCACTATTGGTACATCTAGAGTTTTAATTGGATTTCTTAGTTTAGGTTCAAAAATGAATTGATGTATTTCTTCTGCTATTTTTTCAATTTCATTCTGTTTTTCTTGTGAAAACTCTGACCAATATTTATGACCATTACCACTTCTTAGAATTGCACGTGCAGCAACACCATTAGGCGTTTTTCGAGCTCGTAGCAAACGTATCTCGGTTTCACCGATTGGTGCAGCTTTTTGGTTAATCCTGAAAAATGAGGCTTCAGCTTTGTCTGCATCACCTTCAACCCACTGAAGCTGGATACCTAAAGCACCCAAGTTTCTTGCTCTCTCAATAAGTTTTGGATCTACTTGTCCTTGATGTTGTGTTAATGATTGATAATCCTTGTAATGACCTATTTTTTCCTTAATTAGTTTCCTGACCTCCTGAGCAGCGCTTTTCTGCTCTTCTGTGATGTCTCCATCATAAAATTCCTTAGAAATCTTACCATCACCATAGTCATCATTTATCCAGGCTATTAAAGAACTAAGTCGATGCGAGCCATCAATGACAAAATAATAACTACTAGAACTTCTCCAAAGAATAACTGCTGGTATTAAATCTCCATCTAAAAAATTTTCTATGAACTCATATATTTTCTGAGCATCCCACTCATTAGTTTCTCTTTGAAAATCTGGTTTTCTTAAAAAAGGATAGAAAAAAGAATTTTGTTCTAAATCACGGACTGATATCATAGGAATGTTTCTTCCTATGTTTTGACTTTGCTGTTCTTGGACTTCAAAAGCTTCTCTGGCTATCATCGCATCTAAGCTAACCTTTGGGGTTTCTTTTGACATTTTCGCTGCCTCTTTAGCTTCTTTATTAGAAAGAGATATAGTATATAATTATACAGATAATAGAAAAAGTTATCAACATCACCTTCAACAGTTTGATTATCAAGTAGTCTAGGTAATGTGGAGTAATGCCCAATACAAAAATCCTTAAATCTTCACTCGTATTGTCTAAAAGTTATATTTTATGACTTTAATACTTTCGGTTTTATGAAAACTTTAGCCAAGTAGACCATTGACGATTACCACCGGATGATTGAAGCAGAGATATTGTGCGTATACGCCCAAAGGGCAATAGGCTTTGCCCAATCGCGTTTTCGCTTTCATCCTAAACTAATACATTAGTTCAAAAATACTATATATTGCATATCTTAAACCCTGATTAAAACTAGGTTTCTCAATTTTCCTAACTCTAAAAAAAATGGGCGAACCGTAAGAGGTAAATCGTCGATATGTAAATAACTATCTCTCCCCTATCGCATCTTTGAAAAGCCTGGTTAGCAGCAGTTGACTTGAAGACTTCATCTTCCAGAGATAACTTCAATAGAAAAAACATCCCCCTTAATACATATTTGGTTCTACCTCTTGCATAATAGTCAAGTATATCGGTGCAGGAGGTAGGAGGTTTTGGAATGGATTTTTTTTATAATTTTTTCTCAGAAAATTTTATCCCTCATGGGCATTGTTATTTATGGAAACCAGAGTTGGTTTCGCTGCATATCCTGTCAGATGTCATAATCGCACTTTCTTACTATTCCATTCCGCTGACGCTGGTGTATTTTGTCCGCAAGCGGATAGATGTGCCATTTAGAAACATTTTTCTCTTGTTTGGAGCCTTTATTATTTCCTGTGGCACAACACATATTGTAGAAGTGTGGACGCTTTGGCACCCTGTTTATTGGTTGTCTGGGGCTATCAAAGCTCTCACAGCTATCATTTCTTTTTATACAGCTCTTACTCTCATCCCTCTAGTTCCTCTAGCACTTGCTCTCCCCAGCCCAGCACAGCTTGAAGCGGCAAATAAAGCTTTGCAAGAGGAAAATATTGAGCGTAAACGAGTTGAGCAAGAGTTGCGAGAGTATAAAGAACGCCTAGAAGAACTCGTAAAGCAACGTACTACTGAACTAGCAAAAGCCAACGAACAACTCCAGCAGGAAATTATTCAACGCCAGCACTCTCAGGACAGGATGGCGCAGTTGCTCAAAAAAGTAGAAAGTGCAAATAAAGAATTAAATGATTTTGCTTATGTGGTTTCCCATGATTTAAAAGCACCACTTCGAGGAATTAGTTCATTGTCAGAGTGGCTATTAGCTGATTACGCTGATAAATTTGACGAACAGGGTAGAGAATTCGTCAATCTCCTGATAAATAGAGTTCAGAAAATGCAAAACTTAATTGATGGCATTTTACAATACTCGAGAGTTGGACGCCTTCAAGAGGAGAGTCGGCAAGTCAATTTAAATAAAGTCGTTGCAGATGTTATTGACCTTCTTAGCCCTAGTGAAAATATACAAATAGAGATAGCTAATAAATTACCTATTGTTTACTGTGAAAAAACTCGCATAGAACAAGTTTTTCAAAACTTATTGAGTAATGCCATTAAATTTATTGATCAACTGCAAGGTAAGATTGTAATCGACTGTACTGAAGATAATGATTATTGGTATTTTAGTGTAGCTGATAACGGTTTAGGAATTGAAAAGCAATATTTTGAAAGAATATTTCAAATCTTCCAAAAGTTATCTAGCAATAAAGACTCTGACAGTACAGGTATTGGTTTAGCTTTAGTAAAAAAGATTGTAGAAATGTATGATGGCAAGGTTTGGGTGGAATCAGAAGTTGGTCAGGGTAGCACGTTCTTTTTTACTTTAAAGAAGCAGGTACAAATCAAGCGTGCTGAGGATTTCATTAAATCAAATTTGCCGCCACAATGACTGCTATTGGAATCAGAATGTTATCAACTTCTTTCGGACTACATCCTTCAATAAGTGTGGCAATAAATGCCAGCAATAAAATCCGGCTAATATTTAGTTGACTTGGGATGATAAGCCAAACAAAAAAGACGCTGGCGGCGAAAGCGAAAACAAACATCGAGAGGCTTCCTTCCCAGCTTTTGTTACTGAAAACTTTGTACTTCAACCTGCCATAATAAGAACCAATGATTGGTGCAACACCATCGCCCCAGCCGAGAGTTGTCATTGCTACAATCCCAGGAAAACTTTTATACAATAATGTGCCGCAAAT
Organism: Kalymmatonema hyalinum WJT4-NPBG1; assembly: GCA_019359075.1. Taxonomy (GTDB): domain Bacteria; phylum Cyanobacteriota; class Cyanobacteriia; order Cyanobacteriales; family Nostocaceae; genus Kalymmatonema; species Kalymmatonema hyalinum. The sequence goes on along the minus strand of JAHHIB010000002.1, from coordinate 139,566 downwards.
AGTTGCCACAATGACGAAATAAAACGGACCTTTGAGGAGTTCACGCCTGTCGCCTGTACGGGTCATGATATTAACAGCCTCATCGTCTGGTTTGGCAAACAGCCCTTTCTGTACGAGGAGGACTATCCAGACGACAAAAATCGTCACATTCAAGTATTTCGACCAGTGTAAATCGCTGTAGAGTGGCAAAAACCCAATGAGTGACCCAGCACCAATATGCGTAATTTTGCGGCTAATATCTTGCGGTAGCCCAAATTTAGTTACACATAAATTCAACAGTGCTACCAGCCCGAACACATAAACAAACGTCAGCGCTGTTGCTATCAGATTTCCTATAAACGGGCTGATATCTAAGGCGAAAGACAACATATCAACTTTCTCCACCCTTACGGAAGAACTGCTGCAAAATTTCCCCTGGTTTGCGATCCCAAGTGTCAATATGCTCGTAGATTAAACCATCTTTATTGAGTTTGTAAGTCGAGTAGCCGTTGAAAAATATCTTAGCTTTCCAAGGAACGCGCAAAACACCGCGAACTGTCCACTTTGCCAAAATGATGTCCTCGGCTGACTGATTGACATCATGTAAGTCAAAGTAAATTTGTGTAAAAAATAATCGAGCGTGAAATCGCAAAGTCCAAAAGATAATGCGATAGTTAAATTTTGTTTTAAACTTATTGACAGGGTCTTGAAAGTAGATATTCTGCGTGTAAATGTCGTAGGAAATATCCTGCTCAAAAAGTGTTGGCAAATCTCTTTTGAGAGTTTCAATGTTCCGTGCTATCTGCGATTGATATTCCACGCGATCGCTCCTAAAAAATGAGTTCTGTTACTGTTACAGCGTTTCCAGACCCAATAAGGTACACCTAAGAAATAATGAACCACAGATGGACACAGATGGACACAGATAAATAAGTTCTGTTACTGTGGAAGTCATCTGTATGCCCGTGGCGTTTCTCCTGTCCATCGCTTAAAGGCACGGTGAAATGCACTCGGTTCGGAAAAACCCAGCAAAAAAGCTATATCGTGAATTGGGGTATCAGGTTTTTTCAAATATCTTAGAGCTAACTCTTTGCGCGTCTCATCCAAAAGTTGCTGATATGAAGTCCCCTCTGCTTGCAGTTCTCGTTGCAGGTTCCGAACACTGATAGCCAAACTGCGAGCGATCGCCTCAATCGAGGGAACTTCTCCCTTTAAACCATGCGTCACTGCCCGAACAACTTGGTTCGTATACGTATCTTCCTGGCTCAGTTCGTTCAGCATTGCCTCAGCATGTTGCTCAAACATAGACAAAAGCGACGGATTGGCTGATAAAACAGTCCAATCTAAACAGCCAGCATTGAAGATAAGCCGATTTGTTGGTTGAGAGAAATGCACAGGTGCGTGAAAGATGCGCTGGTGTTCAGAAATATCCGTTGGACGTGGATGTTGAAACCAAACTGCATCAGGGATTAATTCCTTACCCGTCAGCGTTTTTGTTGTTGTTAGTAGGGCTGAAAACGTAGACTCGATGGGCTGCCGAGGTTTTTCTAGCAAGTAGTTTTTGAGGTGGCTCACGATATCACAGTCACACAACACTTGCCCTTGTGAAATTGAGAAGTGAATATAAGTCCCCTGACTGAAGAGACGTGTGTAGCGGGAGAGGTTTTCCAGCACTTGTCTAAAGGTCTGACAATTAAAAAGCACATAGCCCACAATCCCAATCATCGCCAGATTGAAGGTTTCCCCTATGTGGAGACCGATGTTGTCATCCCCTGTCAGCTTGACCACTTCGTGCCACATAGCTCGATTGGTTTCTCCTGTAACGCGGCTATCAGGCATCTCTAGCATTTTAGGGTCAATGCCAATGGCAGCACACAGGCTTTTGGGATCTATGCCTTTATAAGCTGCATATTGAACAGTGCTGCGAACGAGAGAAACGGAGAAAGTCGCTTCTTTCATGGATATTCAAGCAGAGTTTTCCAAAACGGCGTGATGAGTCAATTCCTTGGCGCAATATGTCAATTCAACACCTAACTAGACAGCTTACCTTTTAATTGTTGGTCAAAACGCGCTGTGCATCAAACAACTTAAACAAAGGAGCTTTCCCAAAATGACATCAACAAAACTAGGCTTTGATTCCAACACGTCGTTCATTGCAATCTCAAATCAGCCACTACCAGAACAAATTGAAAACCCTGTGACTGGAGATTCCATGACAGTCCTTTGCTCGACTCACGATAGCAACGGGAATTCTTTTAAGGCTCAGTTCAACCTTCCACCCGGAGCAAACGGCAGTCCCCTACATTATCACAATCATCTCACAGAAACGTTTGAGGTCTTAAGCGGCTCGCTGGAAATGGAAGTGGGTGGCAAAGGAAACATTAAGATACTCCGACCAGGAGAAATTGTGTACGTTCCTGCTGGTACGTTTCATAGTTTCCGAAATACCTCTGAGGAGTGGGTAAGATTTGTATCCGAAGTATGTCCTGCGGGGGAGTTTGAGCAGTTTATTAGAGCAATGTACGGTCTGGCGATCGATGCAAAAGTGAACAAGGAGGGTATGCCTACAAATCCCCTGCAACTCGCCTTGGTCATTCAGAAAGCCGACCTCGTATTTGTTGGTTTGCCGTTGTTCGTCCAAAAGCTGATTATTGGAACGTTAGCCGGGATTGCTCGCCTTTTGGGAGTCGAGCGATCGCTGGTCAAATATTGGAAACAAGCCGAGTAAGGTACTTCCAAAAAATAAATTATTCAATCTTGTGGGGTGTGCATCCTGCCATAGGTGTCAACTTAAGGTGAAAACCAGCATAGAACAAGCTTTTAGAGATTGCCTCGTTCCCAGCCTGAGGCTGGGAATGCCTACTGGAAGGCAAGCCTTGCTTAACAGCGGCAGAGCCGCTTCAAGGGCATTTCCAGGTGGAACCTGGAAACGAGATTTTAGAAGGGTTTTAGCTTAAGTAAATTATTCAATATGAGTGGGGTGGGCATCCTGCCCGCCCTGTTAATAGGACGGGTTAGAGAGCCACTCCCACAAAAAGCGAAACGCTAAATATCAAACAGTCGAGGGAAATAAAATGAGTCGCTTACAACTTTCTAGAACAACGGGTGTCCTGTTTATTGTCTTCTCCATTCTGCTCAATATACCGTACTTGCTGCTGATTCAGAATTTTGAGTACGACGATATCTTACGCAAACCTACAGCTTACGTCTTAACTCAGTTCCATGCAGGCGGGGCTGGGCTGATCTTAACTTGGTTTGTTTTTGGTCTGACGGCATTGCTGTTTATCCCAGTCAGTACCCTACTCCAGAAAGTACTGGGACGCGAAGATACCCCGTATCTTACCGCCGCCACCCTATCAGGAGTGGTTTCCGGTGCGCTACAGTCCGTTGGGCTAATGCGTTGGGTGTTTGTGATCCCCGTCTTGGCTAACTTATATGTTGATCCAGCTGCTAGTCAAGTCACCCGCGAGTCGGTTGCAGTCGTCTACCAAGCAGTTCATCAATATGGCGGCGTTGTCATCGGGGAACAAATCGGGCAACTTCTGCTTGCCTTTTGGACGTTAGGAGTTGGTGTGGCTATGCTGAAGTCTCCCCTTTTCAAACCTTGGGTTGGCTGGATGGGTTTAGCAACGGTACCCTTTTTGATTTTTGGACAAAGCGAGTTACTTGCAACGGTTATTCCATCCACTCCTACATGGGAAGTCACTCCCGTTGGTTTCATAATCTGGGAAATCTGGCTGGTTGTCATCGGGGTATTTCTGATAAAAGCAGCCAACAAACGGGTAGCTCTAAATCTTCAATCACTTCAGGGTATGGGTAGATAAATCTAAGTTCAGTTCAGGTGCTTCCTTGCCAAACCTCTGTGCTATTGAGAGCGAATTTTTTCGCTCTCTGCCTTTCTTCTGGTCAACAAGATATTGATTCTTTCACAAGTGAATTTCTAAATACTGACGATATAAATTACAGCGTGCCAATACGCTATCTCCTTGGAATTTTACCAGTCCAATACTGTGCAATTTAAATTTAGTTACTGTCGGTAGTTTAGCAGAGTTATTCATAACTACATCTTTCATTGCATTTGCTAATTCCGGCTTTTGCGTAAGGATTAAACTTTGACGACGTAAATGCCCCGCGTAAATACTTGATGAACTCGTGGAATTTTGTAGTATTTCTGTTAAAGTAACATTTCTATTAGCTATATGATAAAGAGTAAGATGCACTAAAAATGGATGTCCACCCACTAGCATCATTAATTTTTCAACTTCGGTTTCATTCCAATCGAGTTGGTGCCTTTGGGCTAAATCTAAAATTTGGTTATTATTAAATTCAGGCAATTCTACAGACAAACCTACATTAAATGGCGATTGATTAATATCAAGAGGTACGTAAACTTCTGTAGAATGCACAATTACCAATCGCAGTTTTTTCCAAATCTTTCGACGTTTACCTTCTTCGTGTAAAGCGCGTAGCAGTCCAAAAAAATCTCGGTAAATGTCTGGATATTCAAAAACTTTATCAACCTCATCTAAACCAAGAGTTAGCGGCTTATCAATTGTTGGTAGTAGATATTCCTCAAAATAGGCTTTACATGCCATGCTACTACCGACAATTTCCGCTAAATCCCAATAATCACTAAGTTTATTTGGGATATTTAAAGCTAAACCAACACTGGCACAAAACCAGCGTAAAAACTTATCTGAATTGACAAAAATTTCCTGTGCGGCAAGTTGAAAATCTAATATGACGGTACAATCCCCTTGAGAATGCGATTTATCAATAATTCTTGCCAAAAGAGAAGTTTTACCCATTTGTCTGGGCGCTTTAATTCTGATTAAAGCACCGGGTTTGTAAATTTGTTCGTAACATCGTTCTTCGATTGGAGAACGCTTGATATAAAATGGCGAATCTAATGCTACTTGCCCGGATGGAAATAAGAGCGAAAAGTGGGACGAAGATATTTCTTGAGTTTCTTTTTTATTTTCCGATATGGTGCGTGCGACAGGTGATGACAACGCATCTTTCCCACTCTGTGCTGTTAAATCGGCAATATCTTGCCATTCCAGTCCCAAAGCTCGACAAATTTCTTTAAAATTCAGGTAATCTACAGCTCTGCCATTAAGAAAACTGCTGATAGTAGATTGAGAGATTTGCAAATACTCAGCTAAGTCAGTTTGGCGAATATAGCCATTACGCGGTAGCGCTGACTTTACCTCTGATATGAATTCAGGACGTACTCTAACTGAACGTGGCATTTCTGATATTACAACTGCTAGATTTCTTTGGCGAAATTTTAAAATATTCAATTTCACTACAAAGTCGATACGTACTCGATAAACTCCTATGTAAACTCAAGTGCTGTCAAGCTTAAATGAGATTAGTAGAAATAAGGTTCGAGGTACAACCTGTGAACACTAGTCCTACTTTAACTGAAAATCTTTCTAGATTATATAATTATGAAATTTCCCTTTTCTATATCTTCCTTTCTTGGTTATGCATCATCTTTTGTGCTGGTAGGTTTTTCGCTACCATTAGTAGTTGCACAAATACCAGCTTCTAATATCTCTGCTGACTGCAAAACTCTTATGCCACCACATCTTAATTCAGCAGACGACTTCATAGGCATGGGACACTTTCAAGAGGATTGCCAAAGAGATAGCCAAGCTGCGGTTTCTTCTTTCACGCAAGCAATTCAACTTAATCCTAAAGCTGAAGAACCCTACTATCATCGTGGAAACGCTTACTATAAACTTGGGAATTACAAAGCCGCAGTGGAAGATTATACCCAAATAATTAACCAAAATAATACAGATAGGTTGAGTTCCAGGTGGACTGCATACTATCAAAGAAGTAGGGCTTATGAAAAGTTAGACGAAAAACAGAAAGCAATTTCAGATTGGACTGAAGTCATTCGTGGTAGTAATTCCTTTGCTGAAGCTTACATTTCTAGAGGTAATCTGTACAAAGCTATAGGAGATAAAGAAAGTGCGATTGCAGATTACAAAGCAGCAGAAAAACTTTTACAGCAATATTTAGATGGGGTTTTCGGAACTGGTATGATGGATGCCAGATATCAAGAGATGTTAGATAAAGTCAGAAATGAATTATCAAACATGGGGATAGATACCCCAGCACCGCAGATTACGACTGGTATTATTTTACAATCGATCGCCAAAATAGAAGTCGAGCGAGCATTAAATTTAGCACGTTTTAAACCTCAAGCTCCAACGATACAGCATTTTTACGCTCAACTTCAGGATTTGTATAAACAACTTGCCAACACACAACCGCAAGTAGATAAAGGGGTAGTAAAAAACCTTATATCGAATGCTGCATATCAAAAAATAGAAGATTTTGAAATAGAGCGCTCGCAACTCATAAAAAAGTTTACTCCAGACCATCCAGCAATAAGATTAATTGATACTCAGACAAATGAATTAGAAGCGTTAATTCGCAGAAATAGGGTTTAGTTGTAAGCTGTGTTACGGCTTACGGAAGGCACTTCACATAATTAATGGGTACGTTAAACTTCGTTATAACGCACCCTACACTCTTATTATTTGTACCCATCTCATTAATTAGCTAAACATTAGATAATGAGCAACAATTTTTCATATAAAGTTGGTGGAAGTCTTACAGAAGATGCTCCCAGTTATGTAGTTAGACAAGCAGACTCTGACCTTTACAATGAACTTAAAGCAGGTAATTTTTGTTATATTTTTAATTCCCGACAGATGGGTAAAACTAGCTTGCAAGTTCGCACAATAAAACGATTGCAAGCTGAAGGAATCGCTTGTACTACAATTGATATTTCTGGACGCGGTAGTAAAGATATAAATCCGGAACAGTGGTATGCAGGTATTGTTTACACATTGGTTGCAAATTTTGAAATAGCTAACCCCAGCGAATTTATTAGAACATGGTGGAAAGAAAATTGCGAATTATCGCCACTACAGCGTTTAGATATATTTGTTGAAAAGTTTTTGTTAGGGAAAGTTCCAAATCAAATAGTTATTTTTATTGATGAAATTGATAGTATTTTAAGCTTTCATTTTGAAGGTGATGATTTTTTTTCCTGGATTAGAAGTTGTTATGAAAAGCGTAATCTTAATAGCGAGTTTAATCGGGTTACTTTTGCTCTTCTCGGAGTAGCAACACCTAGCGATTTAATCGCAGATAAAATACGAACGCCATTTAATATTGGTCGTGCAATTCAGCTTAATGGTTTTCAATCGTCTGAAATTTCGCCTTTAGCAGAAGGGTTAAAAGGAAAAATTGAAAATCCACAAGCTGTTTTGAAAGAAGTTTTAGCATGGACTGGAGGACAACCCTTCCTTACACAAAAATTATGTGATTTGTTAGTAGTTCCCCAAAACTTTATTCTTTATTCCTCACTGAAAGTAGAGGGAGAAATTATAGAATCGGAATGGGTAAAAAATATTGTTACGCAACAAATAATTGAAAACTGGGAATCACAAGACGAACCACCCCATTTAAAAACCATCAAAGATAGAATTTTGATGAGTAAGCATAATACAGGTGCATTGCTTGGTTTATATCAAAGAATTTTACAATTAGGACAAATTCCCGCTTCGGACAGCCCAGAACAGATAGAATTACGGCTATCTGGATTAGTTGTAGAACAGCAGGGATATTTAAGGGTTTATAACCGTATTTATGCAAGTGTTTTTGATTTAAACTGGGTAGAAAAAGCACTCGCCGATTTAAGACCTTATTCAGAAGCATTATCAGCTTGGTTTACTTCAAGCTGTCAAGATAATTCTAGATTATTGCGTGGCAAAGCATTAGAAGATGCAAAAAATTGGGCGGCTAATAAAAGTTTAAATCAGGAAGATTACCAGTTTTTAACTGCTTGCCAGGAATTTGAAAAACAAGAAATAGCTACGGCATTATCTCTTCAAGAAGAAGAAAGCCGCATTTTAGCACAAGCTAACGAGACTTTAACTACGGCACAACATCAAGCCAAACGACAAATTCGTATCGGTGGTGGAGTTCTTATTTGTTCTCTTATCGGAGCAACTATCGCTTTTGCATCTGCAACTCATCAATTACGAGAAGCCCAGGAAGGTACAAGATTAGAACACGCAGGACTTGTAGCGCTACAACAGTTTAAAACAAAACAAATTGAATCTTTAGTGACAGCGGTAGATGCAGGACAAAGGTTAAAAGAACTAGTAAAAGATGGACGTTCTCTCGAAAAATATCCTGCCAGTAGTCCAATTTTAGCCTTGCAAACAATACTCGATAATATCCGTGAAGTTAAGCAATTTGTTGCTCATAAAGAGCCTATTACAAATGTTAACTGGAGTCATGATGGAAAGTATATTATCACCGCTTCCGCAGATCAAACCGCTCGGATTTGGAATTTATCGGGTAAGCTGATGGCAGAACTCAAAGGACATAAAGAACAGGTTAATAGTGCTGATTTTAGCCGAGACGGAAAGCATATTCTTACCACTGGTGTGGATAAAACAGCTCGGATTTGGGACACTTCGGGTAAACAATTAGCGATACTTAAACATCAAGAATATCTAATTAGCGCCAGCTTTAGCCCCGATGGAAAACGTGTCATTACTACTTCTGACAGGCTACCAGCACCAGGCCCAGACGGAAAGCCTCTTGTTAACAATTCTGATGACAAAATAGCTCACATCTGGGATTTATCCGGTAATTTATTACTAAAACTTCAACATCAAGATAGAGTTAATAGTGCCAGTTTTAGCCCTGATGGTAAATATATTCTTACTGCTTCTGATGATAAGACTGCCCGTATTTGGAATACATCTGGTCAGCTATTGGTAACGCTAAGAGGACATTCAATGGCTGTTAAAAGTGCTTATTGGAGTCCGAATGGAAAATATATTTTGACTAACTCTAATTATTACTCTTATGTTTGGGATGTTTCAGGTAAGCAAATTGCACGATTTAAAGTAGATGAGAAATGGATAATTAGGGATGCTGGTTTTAGTCCTGATAGCCAGCGTCTCTTTGTATCAACATCTGAAAAAACGGGCATTTGGGATTTATCTGGTAGGGTGCTCAGAGAAATAAAAAATAGTAAAGCGCTAATTAGTGGTGCAGAATTTCGTCCAGATGGTAAGCGATTTTTTACAATTGAGGACACTATAAAACTCTGGGATATAAGAGATGAATCTGTAAAAGGATGGGATTTATCAGGTGAATTACTCACCGAAGTCGCAGGAAATCAAACAAGCCCCCGTTGGAGTCCTGATGGAAAATATATTGTTACTTTTGGACACGATAGAATCGTTCGTATCTGGGATTTATCCGATAGAATACCACTAACGACAGTAACTATTCAGTCAAAAGATGCTATTACGGGAGCAAGCTGGAGTCCCGATGGTAAATACATTGTTACCCCAACTTGGAAATCTGTATTACTTTGGGATAAATATGGTAAGCAGTTAGCAAGATTTCAAGGACATTCAGGTATAGTTAGTAGCGCTAATTTTAGTCCTGATGGAAAACTAATCGTCACAGCATCAAATGATAAAACTGCTCGTGTGTGGAATACATCCGGAAAACAGTTATTATTGCTTGCGGGACATGAAAAGGAGTTAGAATTTGCTGCTTTTAGCCCTAATGGTAAGTATATTTTAACTACAACTAACGATATGAAAACTAAAATTTGGTCAAATGATGGTAAGCTTCTAGCTACATTTCAAGCCAGAGGCATGAATTGGAGTCCTAATAGTAAATATATTATGGCTATGTTTGATTATAACGGCAATAACTACTCTAGTTTGTGGAATATTTCGGGTGAAAAAATAGTAGATTTTCAAGCAAGTGAAAATAGTTATTTCGGTGCTAGCTTCAGTCAAGATGGGGAGCGTATTATTACGACTCATGGAGATACAGCAAGCATTTGGAATACATCTGGTCAAAAATTATCAGAATTCAAAGCGAATCAAGATATTTCTAACCCTAGCTTTAGTCCAGATGGGAAACTAATTATTACTACTTCCCGAGATAATAGGGTGATTATTTGGGATACTTCCGGTAAACAATTAGTTGAAATACCGCATCAAGATGTTGTTATAGATGCCAGATTTAGCCCAGATGGTAAGCGCATTGTCACAGCGTCAAATGATAAAACTTTTCGTGTTTGGGATATATCGGGTAAGCAGCTTGCACAATATAAGTATTCATCTTTATTTGTATGGCCAGCGAATTTCAGCCCGGATGGTAAACATATTCTCACGCAGGTTACTGGTAAATCTCCTAATGGTAATGACGTGCTAATTTGGCGTGTTGACGAATTAGATGGACTTTTAACGCGAGGATGCGACTGGTTAAAAGATTACCTGAATACCCAGCCTCAAGTACGGGAAAGATTAAAGGTTTGTTGGGGTAAATAGTGGTAGGGAAATGGCAATACAACTACATGACAGCACCGACAACTGTGGTTTTAAAAGTATTGGCTGTACCTAGAGGAAGCTTATCTTTTACCAGGTTTCTAGAGCGATTGAGAATTGATATTCCACGCATGGCCCCCTAAACAATATTCCTCAAAAACCCCAGCAAATGTTGCCAAATAGAAGATGATGCTTTCTTGCTCACTCTATCTTGATTTAGCTGTGCCAGAGAAGGAAATACAGCAGACTGGGCATAAGGGCCTTTTCGCAACGCCTGGGCTAAGGCGTTATTGTCTTCTCGCAAACCTTCGTAGAAAAAGAAAACTTCCCCACAAATACCACAAGCACGGTTATATTCAATAGCTTGCAACAAGTATTCTGGACTTATCCGATAAGAACCAATTTTCATCAGAATTCCTGGTGCTAACTTCGCCAGCGTACCATCTGTGAATTGCTCCCTGACCAGCTTATCAACAATACCTTTGTAAGTGAGAAAATCACGACGATAGATTTGCGGATGGATAATATCTACCAGCCCTCGTTCCAGCCATGTGGGCGAATCTTGCAGGTATTCCTTGTATGCCCAATCATGAATATTAGGGGCAATTGATATCAGCAAGTTGGAATTAATCGCTTTGATTTCCTGATAGAGGCGGGCAAGAAATTCAGTGAGAATATCAGCACGCCACTGCAACCATCGCCCATCCTTGAAGTTTTTTGGCGGAGATTCGCCAAACTGCTGACGGTACAGTTCTACTGTTCTCTTGTCATACCCACCTTCGCTAGGTAATGCAGGCAAGCGATCATCAGCTTGAATGCCGTCTACATCGTAATTTTTTACGACTTCTAATATAAGATTTAACATGAAACTTTGGACTTCCCGGTCAAGGGCATTCAGCCACTCAAACCCGTTTTTCTTCAGTAAATTGCCCTCACTGTCACGGGCAGTCCACTCAGGTTTTTTTGCAAGCAGTGGTCCACCATTCAAATTGTAGGAACTGGCGAATCCGTATTCAAACCAAGGAATGACCTTTAACCCAACCCGCCGCGCCTCAGTCACCACTTCCGCCAAAGGATCGCGCCCAACAAATTGCGGGTTCATTTCTATATCAAACGTTTGCCGCATTAATGGACTGGGATACATTGTTGACCCCCTGTTCCAGACAACAGGGAAGACCACATTAAATCCCGTCTCGGCAAGGAAGTCCATCGCTGACGCAATATTTCGCCGAGAATGGAAAACTTTGCTATCAGTAGTGGTTAGCCAGACGCCGCGTATTTCTACTCTTGCCATGCGCCTTTTAATAATATGTTCGGGGTATTCAATAGACTCTTTGTGTTCCCGAGTTCCAAGTCCAACGGTCCCTGGTGCCAGCAATAGGGCGGAGTAAAATCCCCGTCCTCAATTCCTCCCAGTCCCCAGTCCCCACTCGCCAGTCCCCAGTCCCCGTTCATTTTTCTACCTTCCTATTACTATCCGACTATATCGGGCCTGAATCACCATGTAACCACCGTAAGCAACTAAACCCAGCGCCACAATACCCAAAAGCCAAGGACCATAAGGTTGTTGCGCGATCGCCTGTAACGCCTCACCTAAACCTCCCGCTTGACTGGCGTCAGACTGAGTTGCTGCTTGAATCAAAAACCAACCAATAATACAGAAAACTATCCCTCGGGCTACCAAACCAAATCTAGAAATACCCATTACCAATTTGCGTTCTGAATCGTCTAATTCATGCAAATCTAATTTTTTACGAAACTTCCCACTAAAAGCTTGATAAAACTCATAGAAACCCAAACCAATAGTAAACGCTCCCTCAGCCCCAACTAACCATTGGCCAAAGGGCTGAGAAAGTAATTGTGCTGTCCAATCTTGTCTAGAATTACTGTTACCACCACCGTCGGAACCGAGGATAATTTGGACAGATGTTAATGCTATACCAGCGTATATCAAACCATTGATTCCATAACCAACTCGCTGTGCAAAACCTTTGGCATCTGTGCCTTTATTTTCTGGGTCTTTGATTGCTTGCACAAAACGAAAAATCACATATCCAATTAACCCAATTGCCACCAAAGCTAGCAAAAACTTTCCAAATGGCTGATTGACAATTTCCCGGAGACCGCCTTCAGTATCAGTCGTTTTACCACCACTGCCAAATGCCGCTTGTGCTGCCAATAGTCCAATAACACCGTAAACTACTCCTTTGGATATATAACCAAATCTAGCTAGTCTCTCAACCCATAAAGAAGGATGTTGTGTTAGTTGCTGTGCCATAATACTTAAGTTTAATTATGGATAAGTATTTAGCAGAATTCACCCATAATATACATCTACCAAAGGAAGAATTTTAAATATAAGATGAAGAATTGTTGAGTTATTTGTTCCTTCTCAAGTTAGTTTTGAATCTAAAGAATTTGCGATAAAACTTATTATTAATACTTGTATATAAAACCGGATTATCTACCTTTAAGAGTATAAATTATGTCAGTACTAGAAGGTTCATGGCAGCACCAATACATCACGACAAACGGGGTGAAATTGCATTACGTCACTCAGGGAGAAGGTCCTCTCATGCTTATGCTGCATGGATTTCCTGAGTTTTGGTATTCGTGGCGGCATCAAATACCAGAATTTGCGAAAAACTATAAAGTTGTTGCCCTTGACTTGCGTGGCTACAACGACAGCGATAAGCCAAAAAACCAATCAGCTTATGTGATGGATGAATTTGTTAGAGATGTTGAGGGGGTCATTAAGGGATTAGGATACCAAAAGAGTATTTTGGTGGGACATGACTGGGGTGGTGCGATCGCCTGGAATTTTGCTTACTCTCACCCCGAAATGGTAGAGCGTTTAATTGTACTCAATCTCCCTCATCCCGCCAAATTTGCCGAAGGCTTACGCACTCCTCAACAGTTGCTACGCAGCTCGTATATGTTCTTATTTCAATTACCAGCAATACCAGAATTTCTCATACAATCGTTTGATTATCAACCAGTTGAAACTGCTTTTAAAGGTATGGCGGTTAATAAGAGCGCTATAACCCAAGCGGATATTGACGCTTATAAAGATGCTGCATCCAAACGGGGTGCCCTTACAGCAATGTTGAACTATTACCGCAATATTTTTCAACAGAGAATGATAAATCAAAAGTGGGGCGTTTTGGAAGTGCCAACGTTGATGATTTGGGGAGAAAACGATACCGCGCTTGGCAAGGAATTAACCTATGGCACAGAAGCTTATGTGAAAGACTTTCAAATTAAATATATTGCCAACTGTAGCCATTGGGTACAACAGGAACAGCCTCAATTAGTCAATCAGTACATACGAGAGTTTTTGGGGAGTTGATAACTGTATTTTAAAGGCGATGGTTGAACGTAATAGGCAATGACATAGTGAGCGATCGCTCTGATTAGACAAGAGTAGAAAAGAAACTTTTCTTTTCTACTCTTGTGAGGCTTGCTGTAGGAACACTGGCTTCGATATTGATTCTTAATTAAGTAAGCGGACATAATTAAACGTAGGATGTGTTAGGCGCAGCCGTAACGCATCAATTCCTTCAGCAGCAATGATTTGTAACGAAAAACAGCAAGCAAAGCGCCTAACGCACCATGCTATATGGCGGTGCGTTAGGCAAAGCGCCGTAACACACCCTACTTAAGATTTACTTTATAAATCAACTCTTAGTGCATGATCATCTTTGTGGAAGAAACAGCAGCGCAATGACTACTGAACTTCAAAAAAATTGGCGCGGAAGTTATAAGTCCTTGATTTTCTTGGTTTACACTTTATACCACCTGATAGACAAAACTTAGACTTGCCCAATTATTCACATCCAACACATATGAGTCAGTCGCTGTGCCGTTCATATCGCTGACTGCACTGGCATTATGCAAATCTTGCAGAACAGCTTGTGCGACTTCTAAGGGGGTGATCAAGGGCTGTATGCGCTGTTGTTCTGCTTTGGGATGCTTAGCAGCTTCTAAAGCAGAGAGAGATTGGGTAAAAGGTGCAGTACTAAAAATAAGTTGGGTTTCACTCAAGGAAGTTGGTTCTTGCACCACCCATTCAAAACCAGGTGTTGTTTGTGGTATCGTCAGAGTCTGCCCTGGAGAAATGACCATATCTTTGAGTACTGCTTTGGCTTCCGATGAGTCTGGTTCAGTACTTTTGTACCAGGGAACCAAAGCGATCGCAGTCCGACTGCTATTTAATCCCAGCAGCATGAGATAAACAGGGCGATCGCTCATATTTTCCACTCGATACTGTATCTTACTACCGACACTTACAGTGGGAATCTCTGCAAGTTCAGCATTGAATGCTTTTTTGCTTGATGTTTCGGGACTTTGGCTTCGCAGTGTTTCTCGTTGTATCAGCGCCCGAGGCGTAAGGGTGCCAATGATCTCTAATGTTGCTTTGATCCCTAAGCGGGAAGATCCTGCATTCTGTGTGAGTCGCCATAATTTTGCCGCCAGCAAGGTTTGTAGTTTTGGCGCTAACCGCTGCGCGGCTACTTTTACTGCGTCTCCCGCTTCCCCAACGGTATTGGGAATGAGTTCGCCACCGAGAGAAAATAAACCGTAACGACTCACAGACACCATCGTAGAGTTAGTCGCTGCTAAATCTTTATTCTTCGCTTCTGGTTGTTTCCCAAACACATAATCCGCTGGTTGTTCTCCCGCTACTACGTTTGACACATGGGCGACTGTTGCAAAGGCACTTGTCGCATCTACCCGCTCAATTCTTTCTAGTCCAGTATCAAAAGCAACTGTTAAATTTATGTTCCGGGGAACAACTCGCACAGCTTCCTGAACAAGTTGCCCGACTTGTGGGGCAGTGGTTCCATCTACACTGAAAATTTGCGCTTTTGCTGTTAACCCTGCACGCGATCGCAAAACGAGCTGTGTATTTAACCCTTCTTTTGTCACCAGAGTCAGTCGTGAATTCACTCCGTAGTATTCCAGGACTTGTGCAGGGAGTCCCCCTAGCCACAGTAAAACTGTTTTCCCGTCGTCCTCAGTTCCTGTGACGACTCCTTCTGCGCCAAAGGTGCTCAATGGATGCAAAATATCTGCTATCAGCGTCCGAGAAAGCTGATTTTTCTTATCTAGCAATAGCGCTGGCTGCTGTTTCGTACTTCCTAACTGCTGGACAGAAGCACCCACATGAGAAAGACAGACTTGAATTGTCGTTGCTGGTGTGGCTTCCCATAAATACTGCGTTAAGGCGTAGGTAAATAATCCAGCACTAAAACCAGACAACTGCTCCTCCCTTGCCAATTGCTTGGGATCAGAGGTTGCTGACAGCACAATTACTGGCTCTTTTGTGGCAACCTGCTGCTGTAGCTGCAGTTGCAACTCAAGTTCTTCTGCTGACAGGATACCTTGTCCTGCTACTGGACGGGCGCGAATTCGCAACCCTGTTGGCAGGGAGGTGGAGCGTGTGTAGTAGCTCGTATCCAATAGTGCTGTTACGTGATTTGTAGCTAGCGATCGCAACATGAGCAGCAGTGTTTCTTCCAACAGATAGTTGACAAACTTATTTTCTTGTTTGTCATCTCTGCCATTAACTGGAATGAGAGCGTTTTGCTCTGTTTCTTGCATTTCCAACTTGACACGACTGCCGTAGCCACTATAGTGAAACACGACGACATCATCAGGTCTAGCTTGTTTGACCAGATGCTCGAAAAAAGCCGTCTCGATAGATTCCCTCGTCGCTTTTTCATTAGTTAACGAGATGATATCTGAGGGTTGGAAACCAAAGCGGTGAATCAAAAGTTCCCTTTGCAGATCCACATCTGTTAGACAACCGAGCAGACCCGGAAATTCTGCGTACTGATTGATACCTACCAATAATGCCAATTTACGCGGTATAGGTTGTGCCAAAGCTTCGTAGTAGCGATTTCCCAAACTCAACCACTCACTCTGTGCCGCACCCAATACCGCGAGTATGGAACCAAACCTTTGTAAAAACGTTCGCCGCTTCATAGTTAGCTATCAGCCCTCAGTCCATCAGCTATAGCTTATAGGGCTGAGGTCTGTAGTGTAAAACAACCTTTTATACTGTATTATTTGACCGGAATGTGCTTTAAATATCGTAAGTATGGACTGGTATTTGCATTGCCCGTGCCAATTCTGCCGCCACCTCTGGACGGGAAAATTGTGGTGGAGGTAACTCACCTCGGCGCAGCATTTCCCGCACCTTAGTTCCCGAAAGATGAATGCGCTCTTCCGGAAGACTAGGGCTTGTTTTACTTGTCGCCATTTGCTGGGTACGGGTGCAGTAAAACGCGTGTTCAAACATCATCGGCACAATGCCCAGTTCTTCAGGCTTAAACTCATCAAAGATGTGCTGAGCATCATAAGTACCGTAGTAATTACCTACTCCAGCATGATCCCGTCCGACGATAAAGTGAGTGCAACCGTAGTTTTTGCGAATCAGAGCGTGGAAAATTGCCTCCCGAGGACCAGCATAACGCATAGCCGAGGGATTAATTGCTAAAAGGACGCGGTTATGTGGGTAGTATTTCTCCATCAAAATTTCGTAGCAGCGCATCCGCACATCTGCGGGGATATCATCTTCTTTCGTCGCTCCAACCAATGGGTGCAAAAATAGACCATCGACAATTTCCAAAGCGCACTTTTGGATATATTCATGAGCGCGGTGGATAGGGTTGCGAGTTTGGAACCCAACAACAGTTTTCCAGCCCATTTCCTGAAACAACTGCCGAGACTCGACAGGATCAACTTGGTATTTTGGAAATAGAGGATGAGGCTCGCGTTCTAATAACCACACATCACCTGCTAAATGTACAGACCCTTGATTGTAGAGTACCTTTACACCAGGATGGTTTGAATCATTGGTTCGATAAACATGAATAGCTTCACGGGTCTTGTCGTAGTGATATTTTTCTGTAAGTTCCAAGACCCCGATATACTGACCAGCAGGATTATCTAAACGAATCAAACTACCTTCTGTTAAAGGGGCGGCGACTTTCTCATTCACCGAGAGCGTAACCGGAATTGACCAAACGGTTCCGTTTGCAAGCCGCATTTCTGTAACAACGCGGTTATAGTCCTCCTGATTCATAAAACCAGTCAGTGGACTAAAACCACCAATTGCAATCATTTGCAAATCTGATACCGCCCGTTGATCAAGTTGCACTCGCGGTAGAAAGTCAGCTTTTGAGAGAAATACTTGTTTTTGCTCAGGTGTAGCGATGCGATTCACCAATTGCCCACCATGAGGGGCTATGCTGTCAAGATTATAACTCAAGGTAGTCCTTTGTTTGCGATAACTACATTTTTTTTTAAGCTATGTATAACTTACCAAACCGTAGGCACGTATAGAGCAAAGATTATAGTTATTCGCAATTGACATCCTCCCCATCTTGCCTGACGGCTCTTGATGGGGATTCCAAAGAGTCACCCCTTCGGTTTCCTGCTTCTTCGGGTGCCACCTAGAGCAAGATTGCGAATCGTCCCCGACGCATCCCCTCCGCAGGCAATTTCACTCACCGTTTGCCCGACGGCAATTAACTCGACACCTCCCGCTCTAATGACTAGTGCAGCTGCTACATCCCTATCTACGGTGTATCCACATTCAGGACAATGATGAGTCCTAACTGACAAATCCTTCTTCCCGGTATGTGCTCCACAATTAGGGCACATTTGACTTGTCCCCCTATGGTCTACTTTGGCAAAGTAGACTTGGCGCTTCCAGCATACCCACTTCAAAAGATCTTGCACTTTCCGTAGAAACCTGGGCTTAGTGAAAAGCAGCACAATAAAGTTACATCACTTTTCTTGGCTTTTATGGCTAAAATAAGGGCTTTTAGCTTATCACTGAGTGTAAAAAATACATTATTTTTTCTAAGTACAAGATGTCAGCTACCAAACCTGGCATAATTTCTTTATCACTTTTTCTCAGAAAACTTACACTTAACTTCAATCTCAAAGTTGCCTTCACTAGAACCTTCAACCAAAATAGGAATGCCAACTTTGCTACCTAGTTTGATACCAAATTTTATTGTGACTTCTTCAGCTTCAGGTAAATTTTTGAATGCCCCAAGAGCCAATTTGGTATAACCACGAAGCTTGGCGTGAAATTCCTGAATATTAACTGTGGGGAGAATATCGCCAATACCACGGTATCCTTCTTCCTCGTCGTCTATGTCTGGCACCTCAGCGACAGTTTTGGACTGAATATAAAGCTCGTACTCTTCACCATCGTCTTTAATTACTAGGCGTTGTACTTCTGACATCGGTAGCCTCAAGTCATTGCGGATTACTATGTTAGTTATAATACTCTAAAATGCCCCTATGCTTGGTTAGACAGTATGGCTCGATATGCGTTGGTGATTGGCATTGCTAACTATAACAATTTTAGAAACCTGCCCAAGGCTGTCACCGATGCAGAAAACATAGCGCAGGTACTCCGTGAACACGGTCGCTTTAATGTTCAGCCGTTACCTGATAAGTTAATCAAGGGTGAAAATTGCAAGCGTGTTGCGCCAGACAAAAAGCTCACTGGCAAGGAACTGGGTTTAGCACTGAGGGAGTTTCTGCTGAAGAAGGCAAAAAATCACGAAGCACTAATTTATTTTGCCGGACATGGATTTGAAGCACCAACGCTGACAGGTAAACAAAAGGGCTATCTGGCAACCTTTGATTGTACCAGCGATGGACAGAATGCAATTTCGTTTGACGACTTCAATGATTTAATACAGAAATCTGAGCTTAGTAGCTTAGTGGTACTGCTAGACTGCTGCTATTCTGGTTCTTTTTTAGAAAAAATCAGGTCAAGTTTCCCCGATTTCTACAGCAAACAGGACTACTGCCTAATTACTGCCTCTCGTGAATTTGAAAAAGCGCGGGAAGATGTCGAAGGAGGCATTTTTACCCAAGCTGTTTTGAGAGGATTATCTCACGATAAGGCTGATGAAGCCACTGGGGAAGTGAATGTCGCCGACTTGTTTAGCTTTATATCGCGGGAACTTAAGCAGAGTGGCCAAGAACCAATCAACATGGGTGGAGGACGATCAATACCCTTAGTTTGGTATCCACCTAAAAAAGCTGTGCTTTCTACAGAAGTTTCTGAGGAATGTCCCTATCGCGGATTAGAAGCTTTTGATAAACAACACGTTGAATTCTTCTTTGGTCGCAGTCGAATAGTTTCTACCATCCAACAAAAATTAGAGTTGGGTTTGTTTGTTAAGCTAATTGGCACTTCTGGTAGTGGTAAATCTTCTGTAGTCCGTGCAGGTTTAATTCCCAAATTGGAAGACAATGGTTGGAAAATCTTGGAGCCGATTATACCAGGGCGTAGACCATTGGCGAAATTAGAGACGGTTTTTCAAGATTTTTTTCAGGGTTCCAAGAAAAGCAAACTACTTAATAGCTTCATTGACAATGATCCTCATGGTTTAAGTCACATACGTGACCATCTCCCCAAAAATGAACGCTTTTTATTGTTAATAGACCAATTTGAAGAAATTTTCACCCTTTGTACCGAGGAAGATGAGAGACGCAGATTCATCGAATTGTTAACTCAATATCCTCTATCATCTGCTTTTGGGAAGGAAGAAACAGCAAAGTTAGCTGTTATCACCACAATGCGGGCGGATTTTATTGAAGAAAGTTTACGCGATCCATCGCTGGCACAGTTGATTCAAGAACAGGCAGTTTATATGCCACCATTAGTTGGAGCTGATTTGGAGCAAGCAATAACAGAACCAGCAAAAAAACAAGGTTATCAATTAGAAACAGGTCTACTAGGAGCAATACTTAAGGAAATTAGTCAAGAAAAAGAATGTTTGCCCCTATTGCAATTTGCTTTGTTAGCACTGTGGGAAAAGCGCGATCACACATGCCGTCTCCTCACTTTGGAACAATACGAAAAACTGGGAGGGCTTACAGGTGCGTTAAACCAGCACGCTGAGCAAGTCTATCACTATCGAGATTACGATGAAGAAATGCCTGCCAACCGACGCGATGAGCGCGATGAGCGCGATGAGCCAGAGAAAGACTGGATTAGACGAATTTTTTTACGTCTGGTGATAACCGGACAACAAGAAAAAGATACTCGCCAACGACAATCGAAAGGCAGGTTATTGGCGATGGGTAATGATGACTCTGAAACTCACAAAGCGTTAGGCGACGTATTGGAAGATCTCATCAAAGCTCGTTTACTCGTCGCCGGAAAAGAGGATCAACAAGAGGAGTGGATCGATCTCTCCCATGAAGCATTGATCAACGGATGGGAACGATATGCAGAATGGCTTTTGGAAAGTCGCAAACTAAGGTATTTACGAGATAGATTGGAAAATGCTCAAAGGTTATGGGTTACAGAGGGAAGGAAGGACGAAGATTTAATCAGGGGAACTCTCTTAGCTAAATTAAGAGCTAATTGGAATAGCTTAATATCAGAACTAGATTCTGCTTCACAAGAATTTTACCAAAAGTGTGATATTAACGAAACACAAATCAGCGTTGTTATGGTCGAGTCTGATCTAAGAAAACAGGCGGGAAAAGCACTTAGCCTACTCTCTATCGACCCAATGGAAGGACTTTCATTAGCGATCCAAGCTTTATACATAAATTTAGAGCGTTCTCCAACAAAGCTCTTGGATTTAGTTGAAGAAAGCTTTTGTAGATCTGTGGAAGCAGTTCTTCAAGTACAAGAGCCAGTTTATATTCACGAAGAAGATATTGTAGCAATGTCGTTTAGTCCAGACGGGCGGTTTATTGTAAGTAGTAGTGATTGCACCCTTAAACTATGGGATTTAAAGAATCACTTAATCTCCAAAACTCTGAAAGAACATGAGGATTCAGTTAACGCTGTAATCTTTAGCCCAAATAGCAAAATTATTGCCAGCGCCAGTTTTGATAAAACAATTCGATTGTGGAGCTTACAAGATAATTCAACCCAAATACTTCGAGGGCATAACAAGTTTGTCAATACAATTGCATTTAGTCCAAATGGGAACGTCATTGCTAGCGGTGGTGCCGATAGCACTATTCGACTTTGGAATGTTTCAAGTGGCGCTCCAATCTTAATCCTTCCTAAACATGAAGAAGCTATTAAACAAGGACATGAAGGAGCTATTAACACAATTGCATTTAGTCCAGATGGGAACATCATTGCTAGCGGTGGTTTGGATAGCACTATTCGACTTTGGAATGTTTCAAGTGGCGCTCCAATCTTAATCCTTCCTAAACATGAAGAAGCTATTAAACAAGGGCATAAAGGAGCTATTAACACAATTGCATTTAGTCCAGATGGGAACATCATTGCTAGCGGCGGTGCCGATAGTACGATTCGACTTTGGAATGTTTCAAGCGGTGTTCAAATCTCAATTCTTCAAGGGCATGAAGGAGCTATCTATACAATTGCATTTAGTCCAAATGGGAACGTCATTGCTAGTGGCGGTGCCGATAGCAGCATTCGACTTTGGAATACGACAAATCAAAAGATAGAGAAGCTTCTCAAAGGACATAAAGGAGCTGTCAATGCAGTCACATTCAGTACAGATGGAACACTCATTGCCAGCGGTGGTTTTGACCAAATTCAACATCTTTGGGGGATGAATTGGGAGGGTTGGCTCAAAATTTTATACCACTACTCCTGCTCAGATTTGATTGAGCGAGAGCAAAATTCCCAATTGATTGAACAAATCCTCAAAGTTTATCAGCAGTATCACAAGTAAATAATTTTTCAAAAATAAAGAGGGAACACAAGTAAAGACAGTTTTGAAGATGCGATATATCTTTAAGAACTTATGTTCTCATCTACGACTATTCAGTATCATAAAATAAGTTTTTTTTTCAGAGTTAATTTTAATAAATTTTATTGAGGGTTTCTTCAGTGTCTTTACATATTTCTGATGCCAAATTTTCAATAGAAATAAAAATTGGGTTTCCGTATTTATCTACTTCTACTTTATCAGTAATATCTTCATCGGATTTTCTTAAGCTCTTCTTATCCAAATCAATTGTTCTGCTTTTACCCCCCAAATCTATCTCAAGTTTAATAGTGTCATACTCAAAACCGAATGATTCCGAATCAAATAAAATATCTACTATCCCATTACCACTGTGGAAGTCATTAACATTTTCAACAAAATTATGATTCAGGGGAATATCATCAGCCGATACTACAAGTTCAATTTTCCCATTTATGCTTTTCCTGTTTTGGTCAAGAATTTCTGTACTATTAGTGGATATACTGGCATCATTTTTGATAAAAATTATTTTCTTTACTTTTCCGTCAGAAACCACTTCTCTGATTTTTTCATCTGGAATAAAAGGTTTAACATCAATACGATAATCTACATATCTTTCCTTGAATTGCTTGGAAATGAAGTCTGTGAATAAGCTCTT
Organism: Kalymmatonema hyalinum WJT4-NPBG1; assembly: GCA_019359075.1. Classification (GTDB taxonomy): domain Bacteria; phylum Cyanobacteriota; class Cyanobacteriia; order Cyanobacteriales; family Nostocaceae; genus Kalymmatonema; species Kalymmatonema hyalinum. The sequence goes on along the minus strand of JAHHIB010000002.1, from coordinate 116,812 downwards.
TATCCCATGATTGCCAATATTTTGTAAAATAATAATACCTTCAGATTTACCTTTGGGAATTTTAATTAAGAAAAAATAGGGTTGAACTCCTGCTTCATTTTCTGTCTGAATATGAGTTATTTCTCCACCATTTACATTCATGATAGTTCTTATTATTCCATATTTTCCACTCCCTAATGTTCCAGTTATCTTTCTGGCAGATATTTTTAGAGTATCAGAGGGAACAATCAAAACAATTCTTTCGCTGCTATCTTGTTTAGGTTTTTGATTTAGCGTTAATAAAGAATTCATTTTTAATAAAGATTCGTGAAAAAAGTCGAATAAGTCTGTTCCGTTGTAAAATTTGCTGAGAGGAATAGGGTGTGGGCTATAAGTACTGTTTTTACCTCCTTTTATTTGTTTAATTTGTATAGTGTAAGTGGATAAGGAAAACTGGTTAGTCTTATTAGCAGAATGAGATTCTATTAGTTGAGCAATTACTGGATCATCATCTACAATAATTTGATTCAAATTTGCATTGCGGAAATTATTAATATCTGAATCGCTTAAAGTGATGCCCTTAAGCGTAGCTCCAGTTAAGTCTGCTCCTAAAAATTTAGCATCCCCAATATCTGAGCCACTCATATCTGCATAAGCTAAACTTGTATCGCTGAGGTTAGCTCCACGTAGATTAGCACAAATTAGAATGGTTTTTTTCAGTTTAGCTCCACTCAGATCAACTCCACGTAGATCGGTGAGACTTAAATTCGCTTCGTTAAGATCAGCACTCTTTAAGTTAATTCCTGTTAAATCGATATCACTCAAATTAGCGTCTATGAAAGTAGCGCTAGTGAATGAAGCTCCTTTAAGGGAATTTTTATTTTCACCTGTACCAAATTGAATCTGACGGAGATTGGCATTGCTGAATATAGCGTTATCCAGCTTTGTCCGAGTGAAGCTAACATTTTCAAATTGTGCTCCGTCTAACTTAGCTTCACTTAAATCGCTATTCTCAATAATACAATTTCTGAATTTTGCACGAGTTAGATTTGCCCCACTCAAATTAGTATTAATTAGTTTAGTATTAGTTAGCTCAGAGCCACTGAAATCTGCTCCACTCAGATTTGCTCCGCTCAGATCTGTTCCACTCAAATCAGTTAACGTCAAATCTATTTCTCTAAGGTTTTTTTCTCTAAGATTAAGTTGGGCTAGCTTAATTAAATTACTATCTCTTGGTCTTTGTTTATTCCAAATTTTAATTCCTTTCGATAGCAGAGCGAGATATTCATTGTTATTCATACGGGAAGAGTCTCAAGAGGCATTAAAAAATTGTCAAGAGTCAATAACTTGAAAGTTAAGATCTTATTATATTTATTTTCACTACTAGCTTAGTTTTTATACTAAGAATCGCTTGGAACTTTACTTTTTAAAAATAGCTAAAATCATTAGTAGGCAAGGGTTATAGCCACTTAATTAAAAGTCTAGCTATTAGCCGTTCACAGTATAATTGTATCTCGCTGCAAAAAAGCGATTGCTTCCACTAAGCAGTTACCAGCTACTGTCCCTACAGACAACTCAAGCTGTCTAAAACGGAGTTGAGCCGTAACCGCAAGCTGTTCGGCTTACTCACAGATTAGGATGTACTCACAAGTGATGGAATAAACGTTGAGTTGGTACTTACGAGCCGAAATCCAATCTTTGGGCTGACGCAAAGCGTAATTCCAGACTTGGCGACACAGTTCGAGATATTGCTCAACTCGTGCTATTTGGTCTTGGGTTGGATTTTGTACTCATACATCAATGTCAACAAGGCGCGTTACCTCCTTTCTACAGCTGCAGACGGCAACTGTGTATAATGAGTTCCTGGTTCCTGCAAGCTTTCTGTATAGATCCACGTAGACAGTGAAAAACTCACTCTTCCCTGCATTGTCCCTCCGCTTCGCGTCGGCTTCAATACAGGGCGATTTTATTTTTCACCCGCCTTTCACCCCCACCTTGTAGCTATGTTGGGGTGAAAGGCGGAGCTTGAGAGAAAGTAGGAAAAGATGAGACAGATGAGGGAGTTTTGTCCGTGCTCCCCTACTCCTCATCGCCCATACCTGATTCGTGATCTAGCTAAATTGTTCAATGATGCCGCCACCCAACACTTTGTCCCCGTCGTACCATACAGCAGCTTGTCCGGGGGTAATGCTAAACTGAGGTTCATCAAAAACGATACGGACACGGGAGTTTTCCAAGGGAATGACTGTGACTGGTACAGGAGTTGAACGGTAGCGGATTTGAACTTCAGTGCGAATCGGGGTTGATGGTTCGCACATAGATACCCAGTTTACTCGCCCTACGGTGCATTCTGGTTCAGTTGCTTTAGTGCGATCGCCCACAATCACTCTATTGTTAACCGCATCCAATTCGATAACATACAACGGTTCAGCAGCGGCGATCCCCAACCCTTTACGTTGCCCTATCGTGTAATGATGGACACCATCATGCTGCCCGAGTACCTTGCCCGTGGGATCAACGATATCGCCTTTTTTGGGCGCAAGATATTTGTCAAGAAACGCTCGCATTGAACCGTTACTTTCTACTAAGCACAAGTCCTGACTCTCTGGCTTATCTGCTGTTTTCAAACCGTGTTCGCTGGCAAGACGACGAGTGTCAGTTTTTTGGAGTTCTCCTAGAGGGAATACGGTGCCTGCTAGTAAATCTTGCGACAAGTCATAGAGAAAGTAGGACTGGTCTTTGTTGCGGTCAACTGCTCGTAGCAATTGATAACGTCCAGTCGGTTCATCATATTGAATGCGGGCATAATGACCGGTGGCAATGCGATCGCATTCCAGATTTTCCTGAGCATACTGCAACATCGGACCAAATTTCACAGTTTTATTGCACTGCGAGCAAGGCAAAGGAGTGATCCCAGTACTGTAACCAGCTACCAGGTAATCGACGATACTGGTCTGAAAGACATCGCGAATATCAACAATATGATGGGGAATGCCCAGTTGTTCGCAGATATAAGCCGCGTCAATCATACCTTCAGAGCAGCACTGACCTTTCCCTTTCATCAGCCAAAGGGTCAGACCAATAACTTCATAACCTTGATGGTGCAAAATGGCTGCTGCGGTGGAACTGTCAACGCCACCAGAAAGACCAACGACTACTTTCTTCATCTGCGGAAAAATGGCTAGGCTACTGGTTCTAGCTTAACACTGTGAACCGAAGGCTTATGAATAAGGTACAAAGCTAAAGAGTGAAATATTGATTATAAAGGTTTGACTTAGCACTGTAATACTTTATGCTTCTATTAAGCTTGTTGCAGCTACGCCCGCTGTCACGCCAAAAGAGCTGCATATAGTCAACAGCCATAATGCTTGAGTACACGAAGCTCATTTCTTCTTTTTGAATTTTGAATTGCTTATGTCTGGTGCAATACCTTGTCAATTTATAGCATCCACCAGTTTCAGCCGATTATCAACACTAAATCCTTTACGGTTCCATATCTTCCATTTTCGACTACAGTCCATCTTGCCTCTACTGCTGGGAGGATGTTTGCTGTTTATTTCCCAGTCCAGCCAAGCGTATGCCCAAATCAAAACAGGTGAGGTTTTGCTGACTCAAAGCGTGCTTGAAAACTTACCGCCACCTCCCAATAATGTCCCACTGACTCCTTATGGTCAAGAGCCATTACCGCAGGTGCCTACAGCGGAGCCATTTTCCACAAGCCCCCAAAATAGTGTAGAATTCCGAGCACCGTCAAATCAATATAATCAATATAATCAAAACTTTGGGCGCTACCAAGTGTACGTTTATGGCAGTAATTTGCGGCGACAACTGCCAGAAGTACGTGACATCGTACCAGATGCCTTCATAAAACGGTTAGGAAGACGTGACGTCATTCAGGCAGGAGTTTTTAGGAGCGAATCAGGTGCCCGAGACAGAGCTAGACAGTTGCAATCTAGGGGTATAGGTAACACACGAATCGCCAGCAACAATGGACAAGACATACCCAATTATCCTGATACAGGATATCCTAACGGGTATCCTGGAGGGAATTATGGCGGGAATAGGTCTAACAACTACTATGTCGTTATTCCTACCAAGTCGGAAGAGCTACCCTACTACAGGAACGAAATCAGACGCTATGTAAGACGACGAGATGTACCCGTTATCCCTAGAGATGAACCGCGAGGACCACACGTAGCAGTTGGACCATTTGCCAAACGTTGGCTGGCAGAAGAGTGGAACAACTATCTGCGGCGAGATTCAAGATTTGGTAATGCCAGGGTTTACTACGGCAAATAAAAAGTGCTGGGTGGTGAGTGCTGATTAGGATAAAGAAAAGTAGGAAAAAAAAGACTCAGCATTCATTGCTCGGAACTTAAGACTTGAGGACTTAGAACTGATGCAGGACAGGCAAGAACAAATTTCACAAGTGGTCGTCACCGCACAGCAAATGCGCGATATTGAAGAGCGCATTTTTGCAGCGGGAATGCCTGTAGCGGCTTTGATGGAAAAAGTTGCAGGGCTCATTGCCCGTCGCATTCAGGATATCTACCCGCTTTTTGGAGAACACGGGGACAAATCAATTCAAAATTCAAAATATGCCCTTCCGGCACGCTACGCGAACAAAATTCAAAGTTTAGAATCTCTCGCATCTTCCTCATCTCGCTCATCTCCCGTGAAACAAGGCGGATTTCGCGTAGGAATTCTCGTTGGTCCCGGTCACAATGGTGGTGATGCTTTGGTCGTTGCCCGAGAGTTATACTTTCGAGGTTATGAAGTTTTCATATATTGCCCTTTCTCTAAACTCAAGGAATTAACTTCGCAGCACTTGCAGTATGCCAAGAGTTTGGGGATACCATATTATGAGCTAATTGAGCCACTGCAAAATTGTGATTTGTTGATTGATGGGTTGTTTGGATTTGGTTTAGAAAGAACACTCACACATCCAGTTGCTACGGCGATCAATCAGCTTAATGAATGGAATAAACCAATTATTAGTATCGATTTGCCTTCAGGGTTGCACACAGATACGGGTCAGGTGTTGGGAACTGCGGTGCGTGCTACGCACACCTTATGCTTGGCTTTGTGGAAGCTTGGTTTATTGCAAGACCATGCTCTTGATTATGTCGGCAAAGCCGAGTTAATCGATTTTGATATTCCCTTGGCTGATATACAAGCTGTACTAGGGAATTCACCAAGCATTAAACGTATCACAAAAACAACTGCACTCTCCACTCTGCCTCTACCCCGTCCACCAGTCACCCACAAGTACAAGGAAGGACATTTACTGCTGATTTGTGGTTCGCGTCGCTATTCCGGAGGGGCAATATTAACTGGGTTGGGAGCGCGAGCAAGTGGTGTGGGAATGCTCTCGATTGCTGTGCCAGAATCACTGAAATCTATAATGGTGGCACAGTTGCCTGAAGCGCTGATTATCGGGTGTCCAGAAACAGATTCTGGGGCGATCGCCCAACTGCAACTTCCACCAAAAACAGATCTGAGTTCATTTAGTGCGATCGCCTGCGGTCCCGGTTTAACACAAGACGCCAGCCCAATTTTACAACAAGTGTTAGATAGCACCAACCCCTTAGTTTTGGATGCTGATGCTTTGAATATCCTAGCTCAAATGGGAACTCTAACCACGTTACAAAAAAGACAAACAGTAACAGTACTTACACCGCATACTGGTGAATTTAAGCGGTTGTTTCCTGAGATTCCTGATGCCAACAAGGACAGAATCAAGGCGACGCGGGATGCTGCGGCGCAAAGTGGCGCAGTGGTGTTATTGAAAGGTGCAAGGACTGTTATTGCCAACTCCCAAGGTACCGTTTGGATTAATCCCGAAAGTACCCCAGCTTTGGCGCGTGGTGGTAGTGGAGATGTCTTAACTGGGCTTATGGGTGGATTGTTGGCGCAAGCTTCTTCTAAAAAGATTTCTGTAGAGGAGATAGTGGCAACTGCTGCTTGGTGGCACTCTCAAGCAGCAATTTTAGCAGCAGAAGATCGGACAGAGTTGGGAGTAGATGCGTATACCCTGACAAATTATCTCATAGCTGTTTTGGCATCAACCTCAACAAGACTTCTACATTAAACCTGCCCTCAAAATAAGGCAGAAGCCAGTTCCAATGAAACAAGTTTCACCGCCTGCTTCCTCTGCCTCCCCTGCTCTTTCAAGCCAGAAGGAAGGAATAACCATTTTGTACTCACCTTTTTTAATCGCTGAAAGTCTTGTAAATGAAGGCTTACATTTTTTAAAACAGGTAAGTTATTTTTGGGCGGCTCCTAAGCCAAGAAAAAAGTGTTTTTATCAACCCCCTTTCTCAAAATCCTTAATCCTTTGCTGGGTTAAGTTCATAGCAGCATACGCCTCCTTCTCTAAACACAGCTTCAATTTTTCTGCCAGCACCCGTACATTGGGTTCATCAAGCAAGGTATAGTGAGAGCCGGGAATATGATAAACATCGATTCCTCCAGTAATGAGTTCGCCCCAACCAAATTGCGGATCATATTGCATACCTGTAGCTTCCTCCCGCTCCTGCTCGTCGGTGCGCAGAAGGATCATTCGACCTGAGTACTCTTGGAAGATGTATTGGGTCTGAGCTTCGTGATTAGCGCCTAAGATGTCTATGTGGTTGTCACCCTCAGGTAAAGGCTCCGAAATTCCTAACATATGCATATATTTGTGTCGGATCTGGTACGTGCCCCACTCACGCCAGCCTACAAGCTTTCGCTGAAGGTAGGCAGGTCCTTGTTGTCTAAAATTATTTATGTGTTCAAAAACTCTGTTTATGAAGGGTAATCGCTTCTCAGAACCTGGAAGACAGGTATCAATCATAGCTAGAAAACCAACTTTCTCACCTTGCCTATGGAGTTGCTGAGCTATCTCCAAGGCAACTATACCCCCGAAAGAGTAACCTCCTATATAATAGGGACCGTTGGGTTGAATGATCTGCATTTCTTGAATGTAAAGCGCTGCCATGTCCTCAACCCGGGTTAAGAGAGGCTGTTTTCCATCTAGTCCTCGTGGTTGTAGCCCATAAAGTGGTTGATCCTGTCCCAGATGCATTGCTATTGGGCGGTAACACAGAATTTCTCCACCCATAGGGTGCATGAAGAATAAAGGTGGTTTGGAACCGTTAGGCTGAATTGCTACCAAGGATGACCAAGCATCTGTTGATGTGTCCTCCCCAAGCGCCCCTAGCAAAACCTGATCACCAGTTGCTTTTTCTTGTGCAGGACAGAGCATCTTGGCAAGAGTTTCCACTGTACCTGATTGGAAAAGGGTGGCTAGAGGTAGTTTTTTGCCGAATTTCGTCTCTATTTGCCCAAATAAGTGTACAGCTAGCAAGGAATGTCCGCCTAGGTCAAAGAAGTTGTCTTTGATACCAATGGGTTGGACGCGTAAAACTTCTTCCCAAATCTGGACAAGTTCTTGTTCTAATCCATCGCGAGGAGCAACAAAGTTTTCTTCCGAATCGGGTTTTGCTAAGTCAGGTGCTGGAAGGACGCTGCGGTTTACTTTGCCGCTAGGAGTGAGGGGCAAGGCTTCCAACAACATGAAAGCAAATGGTACCATATACTCAGGCAGCTTTTCTCTAAGGAAGCGACGCAAGTCGCTTACGCTAAGTGCTGGACCTTCATTGGAAACAACATACGCTACCAACCGTTTTTCGCCGCTGCCGTCTTCACGGGCAATAACCACAGTCTGGAGTACGGATGGGTGTTGGCTCAGGACAGCCTCTATCTCTCCCAATTCTATGCGGAAACCCCGTATTTGTACTTGGTAGTCGCTGCGTCCGATAAACTCAATGTTACCATCTTGCAGATAACGCGCTAAGTCCCCAGTCTTGTACAGGCGTGCCCGCTCTTGCTGGCTAAAGGGGTTGGGGATAAATTTCTCAGCAGTCAACTCTCTTGCGTTAAGGTAGCCTCGCGCCGGTCCTCCACCGCCAATGTGCAGTTCTCCAACCACACCAATGGGGACTGGTTGCAGATGGGAGTCAAGCAGATAAATTTGCGTGTTCGCGATTGGGCGACCAAGAGGGACGATTTTTACCCGCTCATCCTGTTGGGCAGGAATGGGATAGACTGCAACAGTCCCAGAGGTTTCTGTTTGACCATACATATTGATTAATTGTGCGCCATGCTGGAAACCAAACGTCCACTGAGGGGGAATATCAGACAGCAGTGGTTCGCCCGTAGTCACAATCAAGCGCAATTTATTGTCTAATAGGGCTTGTCTCGTCTGTTGTTCTAAGCCAGCCAGTGTGTGAATGCAGTTGCGCCAGTAGGAGGGGATGGTATCAACAACCGTGACATCGTATTTTTTAATTCCGGCAAACAGTGCTCTCGGGTCTTTTCTCTGTTCGGAAGTCGCAATTTTGACAGTAGCACCAGCAGCCAGAGGTACCATTAACTGCCTAACGGAAGAAGAGAAAGCGATCGATGCTGTGTGCATATATACATCTTCTGCTGTGATACCGAGCGCTCGTCCCATTGCCTGCGCGTAGTGACACAAATTAGCGTGTGTAACTTGGACCGCCTTGGGCTTTCCGGTTGAGCCAGAGGTGTAAATCACATAAGCTAAATTGGCAGCTGTTGCTGTTTGGTTTAAATTTTCTTCTGAGTGTTGGGCAATAAATTGCCAATCTCTATCAAAGCAAACGACTTGCGCTGTATGTTCGGGAAGTTCCGTTATCAGAAACTCCTGAGTTAATAACACCAAAGGTTGAGAGTTTTGCAACATGAACGCCAAGCGCTCTTTGGGATACGATGGATCTAAAGGCACGTAAGCCCCACCCGCTTTGAGAATCGCCAATAGTCCCACAACCATCTCTAGGGAGCGTTCCACAAAAATGCCAACCAGTACCTCGGAACCAACTCCCAAAGTTCTCAGGTAGTGCGCCAATTGATTAGCAAGGGCGTTCAACTGGCGATAAGTGAGTTGCTGCTCTTCATACATTAACGCCACTGCGTCCGGAGTGCGTACCAGTTGTTCAAACAACTCATGGATACACTTATCCTCGGCATAGTCGGCATCAGTATCGTTCCACTCATACAGTAACTGGTGACGCTCGTTTGCTGTTAGCAATGGCAATTCGCTAATCTGCTGCTCTGTTTTAGCAACAATTCCTGACAACAATGTTTGGAAATGCCCACTCATCCGGCTTATAGTGCAAGCATCAAACAGATCGGTGTTGTATTCCCACAACCCTTGCAGTCCCTGTTCTGTTTCGGTGATTGACAGTGTCAAATCAAACCTGCAGGTGACGTTATCCCAATCGTAGGGAGTTAAGGTCAGCCCTGGTAACTCGAATGTTTGTTTTGGTGTATTCTGCAAAACAAACATCACCTGGAACAGGGGGTGATACGAGAGCGATCGCTCTGGTTGCAGTTCATCTATTAACTTGTCAATCGGCAAATCCTGGTAGGCGTAGGCGGACATTGACACATTTCGCACCCTTTGCAACAATTCCCGAAAACTCGGGTTGCCTGCCATATCGGTACGTAATACCAGAGTGTTGACAAAAAATCCAATCAGATCTTCTAGCTCCGACAAATTTCGACCCGCTATTGGAGAACCGACCAAAATGTCTTGTTGTCCAGTATATCGGTACAGTTGGAGCTGGAACGCCGCTAGCAAGGTCATGTACAGTGTCACACCCTCTTGCTGTGACAATGTAGACAGCGCTTGCGATAAACTTTCGGGTATTATGAAAGATTGCTTTGCACCCTGGTAAGTCTGCACTGGTGGGCGTGGTCTATCAGCAGGCAATTCCAATACTGGATTTGCACCCACAAGTTGCTGTTTCCAATACTTGAGTTGCTTTTCTAGTACTTCCCCAGAGAGCCATTGGCGTTGCCAAACGGCAAAATCCGCATACTGGATGGGTTGTTCTGGTAGAGGATTGGGCTTTGCGTTCAAGAACGCTTGGTACAGGGTTGCCAGCTGCTCAAATAAAATGCTCATCGACCAGCGATCGGCGGCGATGTGATGCATGACCAACAGCAGGATGTGCTCTTGAGGCGACAGCACCAGCAAGCTCCCGCGTAGCATCAAATCTGATGTTAAATTGAAGGGGCGTTGCGCCTCATCTTGTAACAGTTGTTGTATTTGGGTGGTGCGTTGGCTTGGTGGACAATCCTTCAGGTCAATCACCTGTAGTTCGACTGACCGAGGCTCGCTAATCACCTGCACTCCTTTGCCATCGGGTGCAAGAAAGTTGGTTCGCAATGCTTCGTGGTGGGCAACAATGGCATCCAGAGACTGCTGCAGTACCGCCACATTCAGGTCGCCTTGCAACTGCAAAGTCTTAGTAATGTGATATGCTGAATTATTAGTCTCCAACTGTGCTAAAAACCACAGTCGCTGCTGAGCAAAAGATAGGGGAGCTGGTTCAGTCTTAGTTCTTTTGGAAATTGTGTGCTGTCTTTTGACATCAGCACTTTTGTTTTTAAGTTCTAGCTCTGGTAGTTCCCTTTTGGTTGATGAAACAGGGGCAATCTTTTTGCTGGTATCATCCATATATCGTAATCCTTGATTGCTATTACCTAGTCAACGGACATGAACATAGCCACCCCTACATACATTTTTCCAGTCTTCAACACCCAAGTATGCTAGTCAGAAAAGTTACTTTCATGACAGCTAAATTGCAACATTTCCTTCTTCTCACTGCTATACGATAGCTCATGCCAGGTAATTGGCATTTCTATTTAGTTGGTCATACGTGAGTATTTCGGTCTTGTTTTTGACGGCGATTGAGTTGGGATAGTTGTTGAGTTGTTGTTCAAAACGACTGGTGATTGATTACTCAAGCTCTTCTTTTTTGAATTCGATGAACGCGATGGGCGGACTCACAGAACGATTGTAAGTAGCCTGTAGTTACCAAAAAATCTCAGAGGTGGTATGTGAGGATTGTTCATTGATATGCCGAGAATTTTGAGTGATTCTTTTAGCTCGCTCTACAAGCGTAGCTGTTTGAAGAAAAAAGGCAATTCTACTTAACATATATGCAAACAATGGCTTCAATGTGAAGCCAATCAAATAGAATTTCCTGTTAATTGCAAAAAGTTATTCCGGATGGTTACTGGTTTATAATTTCTAATCCTAGGATTAGGGAGTATGTTTAAGTTGACTAGACTGCCGCAATAATTCTAGATGCCTTCGATGTGGCTCTACTTTAGAAACGTAGATACACTGTCCGTCTTTTCTCTATCATACTTTTTTCTATCATATTTTGCCTTTTACAAGGTATTCTATCTTGTAACTACAAAATATCTTGTAAGTACTTTAGATGTAGACTATTTTAAGACTTACTAACTAAGTTGACTGCTATAACTTAGCAGTTTTCATAAAATCTTTATCTTATCTTTAAAAAGAATATAGCGATTGTTACTTGGATAGAACACACGCATACGCTATGGGCACGGCAAAGAACTGCTATATTATTAACTATTGTTATTTCTGTTATTTTTGATAACTTAGCTCTACAAGTAACCTAGTTTTGTGAGTTCAATGAGCGCCAGCAATCCTGTTCTTCTGGCGGTTTACTTCCCCTCTCATAGCGGCTCAGACGATTAAAAGCGATCGCAAGGGAGCGATGGGCAAAGATTTTTAACAAGTGATAGCAACCGCTTCGGCGGTAACTTTTACATCTAAGTCTTTGGCTTCAATGCCAGGAACCTCTACTCTGAGTTTAATCTCTTCGGGAGTTTCGTGAATTTCTGCTGCTGGTATAAAAGAAGAACCGGCGATTTCAGTCTCGCCATCACTAGTAGTAGTCATACGATCAAACAGGCGATTCATCTCGCGTTGCAATAGCGAAATTTCGCGGAAAGGGTCGCCCCGAAAAGGGTCAAACGCATTATTGCCATATTTTCTACCTCCGATATCTCTTAAATGCAAGAGTTACAATGCTCTCGCTTCAACTTCAAGCTATCAAAGGCAAAAAGTTTGCTCCTCAACCAACTGGATGAGTTTTTGTTTGCAATTAAATGTATATACAATTACAAAATTTTCGTGGTTCTTTGTTGTGTTTTGCTAATAGTTATTACGTAAAATTAGATCGTTTGTTCGTAAATGCATCCTCATCCAATTAGCGGAAATTACCCTGGTTCTTTTGATAGAGGTAGCAAATGCATCCACTTGTCAAGATGTAAATGACCTTTAGAGGTGGATGAAAATGGCTAAAGTTAATCCAATCCAACTGCAAAAACATCTGAAAGGCGTTGACTATCCGGCTAGTAAAGAACAATTGGTTCAACACGCCCAAAAGCAAGGCGCTGACGAGAATGCCATTTCAGTATTACAGCAATTGCCAGATGAGGAGTATGAAAGCCCAACTGATGTCAGCGAAGCTGTAGGCGAGATTGAGTAGGATAATACGTCAAACTGGCTGGGAATAATCTCCTGATTTCCCACCAGTCTTACTAACCAACCTAATCGATTCAATTTGGATCGACTTTTCCAAGGCTTTCGCCATATCGTACAACGTCAGGGCGGCAACAGAAACAGCGGTTAAGGCTTCCATTTCTACTCCAGTTTCAGCTTTGGTTCTGACTGTTGCTTGAATTTGATAACCAGGTAATTGTGGATCAGGTGTTACCTGCACTTCGATTTTTTGTAGTGGTAAAGGATGACACAGAGGAATCAAAGAAGCTGTTTGTTTGGCTGCCATAATCCCAGCTATCCTTGCAGTTGCCAATACATCGCCTTTGGGAGCATTCCCTGCTTGAATGGCAGCGAGGGTTTCTGGTAGCATCCTGACTCTGGCTGCGGCTACTGCTTGGCGAACAGTGGACACTTTTCCAGACACATCCACCATGTGAGCCTGGCCGTTATTATCCAGATGGCTCAAGTTAGCAGATAAAATTTCAGAATTTTCTTGCGTCATTTGCAAAGGGTGTGCTAAGATTAAATTCTTGTAAGGGTGTGTAGCTCAGTGGACTAGAGCACGTGGCTACGGACCACGGTGTCGGGGGTTCGAATCCCTCCTCGCCCGTTATTGTAGAGACGCGAAAATTTGCGTCTCTACAATTTTAAGTATTTACGTATCTTTCAAGGCATAAGCATCTTGACCGCGACCGAGAGCAAAGCGCAGTGAACTGGGTAAATCTTTGCTGGATAAGGTCAGAAAGATCAAAATGCTTAAGAAGGTCAAACCAGCAGTTAGACCAAACATATTTCTATAGCCAATATATTCAGCAACAGAACCAAGAGCTGGACCTGCGATCGCAATCCCAACATCCATTCCCATCAGACATATAGCAAATACTTGCCCCCGTTCATAAGGCTGCGCGCGATCTACCATCATAGCTGCAATCATGGGAATCAAAGTGCCAGAACCAGCCCCCTCAATAATTGCTGCAAACAAGAAAGCTGTGGCACTGTTGGCGAACCACAGAAGTGACAATGATAGGGTGTAAAAAACTAGACTGAGGGTAATAAACAAACCACGACCGAGGCGATCACTTGCCTTTCCAGTGAATATTCGTACACCAAAACTGGCAACTGCTCCTGCTGTATAAAACAACCCTGGATTCAAGTTTACCCCAGTTGATTTGATGAACAACGGAATAAAGGTGTGTAAAGCACCAAAAGCCAAACCAACCAGCAACATGATTATGGCTGGAGTTCTTACCCTGGGGCTGCTCACAATTCGCCAAAATTGACTGTTTTTGGTATCACCTTGTTGTGTTGCGACTGGTGGGTTAACAATTGCCAAGATTCCCAAAAATGCAACAAAAGCCAATTCAGCGGTGATCAGAAATAAAATTTGGTTCCCTACTCCCGCTTGCAAATATCCGCCTAAAGCCGGTCCAATTGCTACCCCAATTGGATTGACCAAACTCATGTTACCAATGATTTCACCCCGCTTTTCCACAGGAGCGATGTCCGCCACCAACGCATTGAAACCAGTAGTAAAAGCAGCGATACTGATGCCATGAAAGGCACGCAGCACTACCAGCAGGGGAATAGATTTGATTAACAAGTAGCCAAGGGGTGCGATCGCAGCCACCAGCGTACCGATAAGCAACACAATTTTGCGACCCCGTCGATCCGCCAAGCGTCCCAACCAAGGGCGAAATAACAACAGTCCGATGGCAAAGCTGCCTAGCACAATCCCAATTTGCTGCTTTGTTGCCCCCACAGACTCAATATATAGTGGTAACGTTGGCAGTAACGAAGCCAAGCTAGACCAGAATAATAAACCTGCCGCAAATAAAACCAGCAGGTTGTTCCGCAATTGGGTATCTATTGTGCGAGACATGTTCACAGCAGATGCAAGTTAATGTTAGCTTTGTTTAACCTTTTACCAGTAAATACAATTAAATACAATGATGGCTCTTTCTAAAGTGATACCTAAGTCAGTGGATTTAGAGGCATATTTGTGACATTTTGTAAAAAATATCACTAAAACTTTTATGTGCTATAGGGTGATAAACCGTTGTGTAACAGAGCAGTTGTATTTGATTTGTGAACTTGGCTTGTGAACAACGAACCACAGAGGACACAGAGGAAAGAAAACTCAGAAAATTTGACCCTTCGGCTACGCTCAAGGTCAACAACTCAATTAGGATTGCTATGTACGACCCTTAATGAACAGTTCAGGGTCAGAAGTAGCATTTGTTATTTTCCTGACGCTGGTAGCCCTATTTCAGGATGTTCCGGTAAATACCATTTGTGGGCGATCGCCGCCAGCTGATCTAAGACTACGATTAGGTCTTGTGCTTTTTCGGTTAAACCATAAGTCACTTGGGGTGGGATTGTTGGCTCATAATCGCGATAAATGATTTCTGCCTCCTCAAGCATTCGTAATCTCTCAGTGAGAACTTTTGACGAGATACCTTCTATCTGGCGTTTTAGCGCACCAAAGCGTGTAGGTCCTTGCTGACGCAAAATCCAAAGAATGTAGAACGTCCAAGGTCCACCTAGTAGGTTTAATAACGTGCCCACAGGGCAACTGGCAGGTTCTTTAAACACAGTCATAGTTTCTTGGTAGTGTCATGGTTACTTGAAAGTACCTACTTTACTTTTTCAACTAGTAACTTATAGTAACTAATAGAAGGATACAAGTCCTCCACCTTGCTTTGTTGCGTGCAACATACCCTCATAGTCTCGGTTATAAGCTTGTGAGCCAAGAGAATCATAAGCCAAACACTGAATATCCAAAGCATTAAGGTTTACCAAAATATCAGCGAATTCACTAAAAAGTCCACAGCTACAGGCTGAAGGAGTGGTTCGATTGCGCGTTGATCAGCACTATTGTCCATTTGCAGGGCATGGAAATTCACACAAACAACCAGGAGTTCAACACATGAAACTTGTAAAACATCTATCAATCGCTATTGTCAGTACTGGATTGATGGTTTTGGCAGCCACCACTGAAGCCAAGTCAGTAACCTTAGAATACGACCGTAGTATTGGCAGCCCTGGGTTTGGTTCTGGGCAGCTCTTTCTACCCCAAGGCATAGATGTGCAGGAAAGAACTGGGAATGTCTTTATTAGTGACTCTGAAAACGATCGCGTCTCGGTATTTGATCAAAACGGTGATTTTGTTAAAGCCATTGGCGGCATTGGCAGCGGGCTGTTTGACGAGACAGCAGACTTAGCATTCGACAAGCTGAGTGGAAACCTTTATGTGGGTGATGTTAAAAACAACCAAATCGATGTTTTGGATGCTGATGGAAACTATCTGAGATCCTTTGGCTCATTTAGTCCTGAAATCGAGGGTAGACGCTTTTATGGACCTGGTGGCGTCGCATTCGATGCCGTAGGAAACTTTTATGTAGCTGATTATACTCTTGATGCTATCAAGGCATATGATAGAGACGGTAACCTAATCAAAACAATTGGTAGCTCTGGTAATGGAGCGGGACAGTTTCAGGGACCCTCAGGTTTATCAATCTCTGAAAAATCTGGAAATATCTACGTAACCGATCAACTCAACAACCGCTTTCAAGTTTTAGACCCTCAAGGTAATCCTCTGTTGGTCGTTGGCGGCGAAGCGGGTAGCGGACGCGGGCAGTTAAATGGACCAGTTGCGATAGAGGTGGATGACGAAGAGAATATTTATGTGGGTGACACTTTCAACAACCGCATCCAGGTATTCGATAAAAACGGTAATTATCTCTCTGAATTTGGCACCGCTGTTCCCAACGCCACGCCAGAACCCCTCCCACCAGGAGCGTCGTTACCCGAACCAGGGCAGTTTAATTGGACAGTCGGCGCACACTACGACAATGGGAAACTCTATGTGAGTGATTTCTTTAACAGTCGGGTTCAGGTGTTGAACGTCAAAGGCAAAACCTCAGTTCCAGAACCTGCTTCAGTGTTAGGTTTAGGGCTGTTCTTAATAGGGGCTACTGCTACCCAATTACAGAAAAGGCAGCAAAAGGCAGCC
The DNA here is from genome assembly GCA_019359075.1 of Kalymmatonema hyalinum WJT4-NPBG1. Lineage (GTDB taxonomy): Bacteria > Cyanobacteriota > Cyanobacteriia > Cyanobacteriales > Nostocaceae > Kalymmatonema > Kalymmatonema hyalinum. The sequence continues at coordinate 100,430 of JAHHIB010000002.1, read as the reverse complement.
ATGAGTTTAGACGAACTTGAAAAGACTGGTGTTTAGTCGTTCTTTAAATTTCCTGGATAATACTAATATCACGTCTGGTTGAATAACCCTGCGGAAGTTTGTAGTGAGAACTTTAGTCCTCTAGCACTAAAGCAAGGACTAAAGTCCTTACTACAAACAAGTTTTATTACGGGTAATTTTCCAAACATCATATAAAGCCAGCTAAAGCAGGTCTTGATTTGTTTTCAGGCTGTTTTAGCTGGCTTCAGCTCTAGCTCAAAAATTTCTTAAACAGTGTGGGTGTAAGTAGGTAATTTATCTTACATTACAGTTTTTGTTACTACCTCACGGACACGATAGATGGGGCGTCCTTGGGATTCATGGTAAGTACGCATCAGCAACTCTGCCAACAGACCAAAGCAAAATAATTGTACGCCTGTGACTAACAAGAGAACCGCCAAAATCAGCAGAGGGCGATCGCCAATATCTTGATGAAAAGCAAATTTGACAAAAGTCAAGTAAATTCCAATCGCCCCACCTGAAGCCATGGCAATTAACCCCCACAGCCCAAAAACGTGCATCGGGCGCGTGAGGAACTTTTTCATAAACAAAATCGTTAACAAATCCATCAACACTCGGAACGTCCGCCATATCCCATACTTGCTGCGACCAAAGCGACGGGCGTGGTGACGCACGGGCATTTCTGTAATTCTTGCTCCTTCAATATATGCTAAAGCTGGAAGAAACCGATGCAGTTCTCCATAAAGGTTCATATCTGCCACCAGTTCGGCGCGGTATGCCTTCAGTGAACACCCATAGTCATGAATATTCACGCTCGTGGTTCGCCTAATTAACCAGTTGGCAATTTTGGAAGGGAGTAACCGATTCAAAGCACCATCTTGTCGATTTTTCCGCCAACCACTCACCAAATCGTAGCCTTCTTCCAGCTTTGCCAACAGCATGGGTATATCTGCTGGATCGTTCTGGAGGTCGGCATCTAAAGTGACGATCGCTTTACCCAGGGCATAGTAAAACCCAGCAGCCATCGCCGCAGTTTGACCGTAGTTGCGGCGGAGAATCACCGCTTTTAAATCATTGCGGATTTCCGCTTGTTCTTTAAGAAAGCGCGGCGAACCATCTGTGGAACCATCATCCACACAGATGATTTCATAACTTAAGTCAGTAGCAGATAATGTGGATGCGATCGCCTCCAGCAAATGAGGCAAACTTTCCACTTCATTATGTATCGGCACCACGACCGAAACATCCGGGACAAGCAATGATATCGCCTCATTTTGTCCAGCAAGCCCATTAGAAACCAGTCCACTCCTCATATTCCTCTTTTATTCTCAGCGTTGTTGAGGTTCGTAACTCTTGACCACTCTTCCAGCACCGCGCAGTTGCTGGTAATATGACTGACTGATCTCATCTTCTTGTTCCGAAAGAGAGTCAATGGCAATCCCATTACGCCCTTTATCTTTCCCGGAACTATGGATGTAGCAGTCATTCCCTAAATAGAGTCCCACATGAGTTGCTTTTTGGGAACCAAAGAACACGAGATCACCTGGTTGTAATTCTGTAATAGCAATCGGTTGGGTGAAAGCTTCCTGCTGATAGGCATCTCTGGGTATGCGAAGATCTACCGAAGCGAACGCTGCTTGCATCAATCCCGAACAATCGTAATTTGGTCCTACCGTACCACCCCAAAGGTAATAATTTGGCTGTTGCATAGCTTTTTGGGTAAACGCTATCACCTCTGGCAATCGTTTTTTAATCTCAGATTCAGAAAATCTTTTCGCTTTATAAGGTACAGTGCATGGTTGTAACAAACTCAAATCTGAAAGCGACAGCCATCCTGGATAGTCATCCTCAGACAAACGCACCTCAACTGCACAATCCTGGTAGTTTGATCTCACCCACAAATGTCGCCCAGTTGCAGCTTGAGTTGCCAGTCGCTGACAACTGGGAGAATCATATATGTTCAGGTCAGCTAGGCACTGGTACTCACCCGATTTGAAATTTTGTATTTTGAATTCTAGATTAGAGGACATCTTTGAACAACAATGAATTTCTTCAACAAAGACGAACAACTTGAAAAACTTGGTAATGGCATTTTAGAAGCAACTTGGGCAGCATTTCCAACTTTAGCTCGCAACCAAATTGCTTTGACTTGGATTGTCTATGATCCCCCTGTACTCGTAAACACGGGTGGCGCTTTAACTCCAGATGCTTTTTGGAACCACCCAGTCCGTGGTTTCACTTATCGGGGAGTGGAACGAATTTATCCTGCAAGTGTGGTGAAGCTGTTTTACTTAGTAGCAGTCAACGAATGGCTGGAGAAAGGCATGATTTCCACTTCAAAGGAGTTGGAAAGAGCTATGCGCGATATGATTGTTGATTCCAGCAATGATGCGACTAGTTTAGTTATAGATATTCTCAGTGGAACGACTTCCGGACCAGAATTATCACCAGGACCATTTGAAACCTGGAAGCAGCAGCGCAATATCGTTAACCGCTATTACCAGTCTCTGGGTTGGTCGGATATGGAAACGATAAATGTCTGCCAAAAAACTTGGTGTGATGGACCTTATGGACGCGAACGGGCTTTTGTGGGAGAGTTGCTAGATAACCGCAATATGCTGACGACAAATGCTACCGCTAGATTGCTACACAGTATTGTTGGTGGTGTAGCGGTGTCGAGTGGGCGATCGCAAGCGATGATGACTTTGATCAAACGCAGTCTTCAGCCGGATGATTTGCCAAAAGATGTTGAAGAAGACCAAGTGACAGGCTTTTTGGGTGGTGCGCTTCCCGAAGAAGCACAAATTTGGTCAAAGGCAGGTTGGACAAGTCAAGTTCGCCATGACGCTGCGTATATAGAAATACCGGGTAAGCGTCCCTATCTTCTAGTTGTATTTACTGACGGGAAAGCGAATGCAAAAAACCAAGCTATTTTGCCCTTCGTCTCGCAGCTGGTTGCTGAAGCGGTTGGAAATTTAGGTTAGTTGCTTGATCAACATATGAACGGGGAGCTTGTATAAGTGGCTCCTCGACCACAACGTTGATGAGAGTCATAAAACAGCGTTAGGATAGCTGAAGGCTAGGAGGATTCTTAAGCGATTCTTCTTGCAAAATACGGCGTTTTTGACTAGCTCCGGTAATTTTTAAAGCGAGCGACTGGATTTGACGGTAAAGCGGTTTTGGCATTAGCCAGAGAAAATAGGCAGCCGCTAAGGTGATCAGCGTACGGCGTGGTTCTTCCAGTAGGATGCGCCAGTAGATAGATAAGGCTCGATGGGCAAACTGGACAGCTGTTGAACCGGCTTCCAAAGTGACTGCTCTTCGAGCCAAATGCCGCAATTGATAAGCCATAGCTATGTTTTCCCACTCAGCCATTGACTTTGGGTGTACGTAGGCGTGTGCTTTTTCCAGCATCCTTTCCCAAGAATTTAACTTTTTAACCAGTTGAGCTGAAAATCCCTGTGAATTGACTCGATACAGTGTCAAAGCTTCTGGAATTCCGTCAATTAGCCATTTGGTTTTGATTGCAATCCGCAGCCAACATTCCACGTCTTCTGAAGGGTGCAGTTGCCTATCATCATCAAAATAAAAGTTTTCTACCGAGCCGTAAAGATTATCTTGAAATGCAATATCTCCCAGCGTTTCTCGCCGAATTACCGGCACCGAACCATTCCCAATTGGAGTACGACAAAGTAAATCAAGTGGAGTAATTTCTTTGAGCTTGGTTATCTGATAAATGCCCAAAGGTTCCCCTAATTCATCGATAAAAGCAGAGCGACAAAAACTTACCCCTACTGTTGGTGAGTTATCCAGATGCTCAACATGTTTTGCTAACTTTTCTGGTGTCCATAAGTCATCTGCATCTAAAAAAGCCAAATATTCCCCTTGAGCATGACGAATACCAGTGTTACGCGCAGCAGCTACCCCCCGATTTTCCTGCCGAATAATTTTAATTCTGTTGTCTGTAAATTGCTGACAAATTTCTATACTTTTATCAGGAGAGCCATCATCAATGATCAGCAACTCAAAGTTTTTGTATGTTTGAGCCAGAACTGATTCTACAGTGGCTGCTACATATTTCTCAACTTTATAAACTGGAATAATGACAGAAATTTTTTTCATAACAATACACTATATCTTTTGATCTTTAGGGAAAACATAACGTGTAGCCCACAATGTAAAAAGAGGCAGGAAAATAAGATGAACTATTAAGACAGATGCAGCTACCCCATAGACTTCCATCCCATAAAGTTTCCAATGAACTCCTATCAGGATTGCCATTGTAAATACGAAAGTAAATATTACATTCCAGCGCAGGTCTAAATGAGGTTTCCCAATAGCTACTAGTAACTGTGAGGCTGCATCTGCAAAAGGTCGTGGAATTGCCGATAAACAAATCAGTATCACAATAGGAATGGCAGCTTCCCACTTTTGACCAAAAACAACTGGTACGTAAAAATGAGCCAAACTCGATTGAAGGAGAACAAAAGGAACAATGGTAAAGCTAATAGTTTTTATACTACCCCAGTAAGCTCTCTTGAATTCAGACCATTCTGACCGAGATGCACACAAATGAGGTAAAATTGCTGAATTAATAGCATTGATAAAGCTTAAACTAATTCCTAACCCAGCGTTGAAACCAAAGAAGTATATTCCTAATTCTTTAATGCTTATAAACCGACCAACTATTAAATAATCCAAGTTGTTTCTTAATGTTCTTAATAACGAAACACCAAGAATATTTTTACCAAAATTTAGAATAACACTCCAATTTCTTGTGGTAAATCCTGTGGTCAAACGCCAAGGATGAACGTAGTAATATACTAATGTTTCTATAGGTGCTGCCAAAACTGCTGGTAAGACGAATGACCATACACCCATACCTGAAACAGCAAATACTGCAGTTAGTATGCTACCAACAAAATTTTGAACACTATCAGTGATAGCGATAACTTTCAAACGGTTCTCTCTTTGTATAAGAGTCTTTTGGATAACAGATATAGGCCAAACTAAATAAGCAACCCCTGAAACAATAATTGGCAGGATAATATCATTACTTTTATAAAACCAACCAATAGGGAAAGCTGCAATGCTTTGAATAAGAAACAAACCGAAAAAAACTACCCAATTTAACCAATATGCAGAGTTACATAAACCCTCTAATTCTTCTTCTTCAGTCTGAATAATCTTTGCTCCTATACCTATGTCTGAAAATGTGATGGAAAACTCACGAACTGTCATCACAATTGCACCGAGACCGTAGTCGTATGGGGTCAAAAACCGCGCAATAATGACGACTAATCCTAAACGCAAGACTCTGTAGGTTATCTCTGAGATACTCAGCCAGCCAACATTGCGAATGAATTGACTGGAGAGTTTTTTCTTAATAAGACTTATCACGGGATTATTTGAACTCCCTACTATTCTTTAAAAGAACAAATAGTAACATTTTCGCCACTGTTTGCTACTATAGCAGTCCTCAATGATTTATGAAAATCTCTCTTTTTGCTCTTTTTGCTCTTTTTGCTCTTTTTGCTCTTTGTGTCCTAGCCTTGTCCTAACAGACACGCACTCGCCTTCGGCACGCCACTTCCTGTCTACGTGATTCGTACCCAAAATAATTTTCACGAATGAATTAGGATTGCTATAGCTACCGTTCAATGGTATCAGCTACTATACCTAATACTGAAGCCCGAGCAGCTTTCAATTCTTCCAACGCTTGTTGCAAGCAAGGACGAACTGTTTTACCAAGTCCTGCAACCATCAAAACTGCATCTACACGGTTTGCTAGGATGCTTGTGTCTAAAAGTCCCATGATATGTGGTGCATCATAGATAACCAAATCATAGTTTGTATGGGTTCGCTCGACAAAATTCTCCATTCTTTGAGAAGAAAATAGTTTTGTAGGATTTTCTGGCGTCTCACCAGCAGTCACGACAAAAAGATTTTCTTCTCTAAGCGCTTGTCCAACAACCTCACTAAAATCTATACCTTGGGAAAGTACCTCGCTCAGTCCCTTAGTATTGACTAAACCGATTGCATAATGTACCTGGGGATGACGTAAATTGGCGTCTACTAATAGCACTTTCTGACCTGCTTGAGCAGCTATCTTTGCTAAGTTGGCTGCTACTGTAGACTTACCATCCCCACTTGTAGCTGATGTGACTACTATTGAGCGGATAGAAGCCTCAGACTTGAAAGAGTTTATCCTGTTATAAAGAGAGCAAAAAGCTTCTGTAAAAGCAGTTGTTTTATACTCCTGAGTTTTTGCTTTTACAGTTGGCAAAAATCGATATTTGCCTTTTTGATCTGCAGAAGCTAATTCTTTATCAGTTTGAAAAATCGCGTGTTTGACTTTTTTGTGATAAGGAATAACCCCAAGAATTGGCAGTTTAGTTGCACGTTTGGCTTCCTCTGGATCATGAAAGACGTTTTGCGAATTCTCGAGCATGAAAGCAGCTAGAGTTCCTAAGAGTAAACCTGCAACTCCTCCCAAGGCAATGTTACGCTCAGTATTAAGTCCTACTGGTACGAGTTCACCAATTTTGTTTCGTGGAAGTGTCGCTGGCATAATCACTTCCCATGGGACATCGTGTTGAGCAGCGTCTACTCGCAGTGCTTCTTGCTTGCCTAAAAGCTGGTTAAGGGTGTCGGTAGAAACTTGCAATTCCCTTTGCAAATTGGCGTACTGACGTGAAAGGGCTGGATATTGCTGAATTTGTTGATTAACCTCCAGTGTTGCTTTGTTATTAGCTTGGAGGCTGGTTTGTAACAATTGAATTTGGTTGGCGCTATCAGCTAGTTGTTTGATCAGGTCACGCCGAACTGAGTTTTGATAAACTCCTACTTGGGAAGGGAGCACACTAGAGGAAGATGCGTTGCTTCCTAATGCTAGTTTTGCTTCTTGCTGCACTAAAGGTAGCAGTTTCTGCCGTTGTTCGCGCAAATTCACCATTATTGGGTTGTTTTCAGTCACACGAGCTGACTCTATGGCAATTTTTGTTTCTACCTCTCGCAGACGAGTGAGTGTTTGCTGATACTGCGGTGATTCACTCAAGGCTGATGCTGCGATCGCTGTATTTTCTGACATTGCCAACTGCTTTTGCAAAGAAGCAGAAAGTGACTTAAACTCAGCCAGCCTTCGCTCGGTTTCTATCCGCTGTGCTTTGAGTTGATCAACTCTGGTGAGCAGTTGTTGCCCTTGAAGTTCAGGGTTGAACATACTGTGCTTCTGTTGAAACACTTGCATTTGTCCTTGAAGTGTATTCACCCGCAGCCGCATTTTGGGAATCTGCTGCTCAACGAATTTTATTCCCTGGCGTAAGTTCGTTTGCTGCTGTTCTTTACTGTAGTTTTGATATGCTTCTGATACCCGATCCAAGACATACTCGATTTTTTTCGGATCGGATTCTCGATAGCGAACCTCTATGACTCTTGATAGCTCCTTACCTTTGCCTATGCGGCTGATATGCAGCGTGCCTACTTGATCCGGAGACACTTTGCCAGACGCACTACTGGCAACAAGTTGGTCATAATTAATTTCTGGATATCGGTTTTTCAGGTCTTGAACAACTGGATTTATCAGCTTTGGGCTCTTCAAAACCTCCACCAAAGCCTGATAATCCAATTCTGTTTTATTCTGTTTTGTGATTTCGTTGACATTTTGCTTCAGTGTTTCCGACAGTAAAAGCAGTAATTCACTATCAGCACTTTTTAGAGGTTCAACTAATATCTGAAACTTGCCTTCATACTTTGGAGTTCGAGTTGCGGAGAAAGCAACAGCCAGCGTAGTGAGAATAACTGTTGTACTAGCAATCAAACCTATCCGACGACGTACAACAGAGAAAATCTGATTTAAACCCGTACTTTCTTGTTCGCTTTCTGGTCTTCTCCAGGACAAATACGGTTCTCTCAATACAGTATTGGGATTTCTCAGTTGCTGCAAGCTTTGTTCCTTAGTTGGCATCTGCTTCCCATTCAAATCTGTTGAATACATGATTGTGTCAATCTATTTCCTAGATGCTAATTTTTGCCAACTTGGCATAAAAATAGTCGGGATAACTATCTGTATATAGTGTTGCGTTTGCTAGAACGTACGGTGTTCTAAGGATAGTACAGCTAATACCCAGCAAGATGCGGTTAAAGAGGCTGTTATAAACTCTGCACCCGAAATTTATATAGGTTATGTTAGTTCTACTTCGGCAAAGGACTTCCTGCTTCAGGGAAAAATCATACCAGATTTTTGCTAACTTCCGATACCCCCAACATATCTTGCTACGCATATCATACGTTCTTCTTTACAGAAATTTCATAAAAATAATCTTACTAATGAAGGTTGAGTAAAGTCAAAAATCAGGAGTTAATACAAAATTATTTCTTTGGACATACCCGTGTGAGATATTAGATGGGATAATCTTTCTACGGTAGGTTTTTTTAGATCCTAAATTAAATACAATAAGTAGTTTTTCTACCTGAAAAATTTTCTTTGGACAACGCTTAGCTATTTGAATGAATATAGAGTTACCATGCACAGACTATCAAGGATAACCGAAAAGGTTTTTGTTGTATTTACTCTTTTTCTTTCTACAACTGCCTTGATACCTGTTCTTTTAGAAAAGGAAGATGCTGCTGATCTAAGCCAAGACCCGTACACTGCAATCCTTTTTCTCGGAATCTACATAGCGACACTCTTGCTGATTGTTCAAAGGTGGAAGAGTTTTGTGCGCATTGCACAGAAGAACATTTGGATCTGGCTACTTGTGGGAATTGTGCTTGCATCAGTATTGTGGTCAGTTGCACCGGACATTACACAGAGGCGTAGCTTCATGATGTTAGGAACAACCCTGTTTGGTGTATACCTAGCTGTACGCTACACCTTAAGAGAACAACTACAGTTATTAGCTTGGGTATTCGGCATAATCATAGTACTGAGCATTTTGTTTGCTATAGCACTACCATCTTATGGTTTGATGACGTTTCAGGAAGGAGGTGCTCACGCGGGAGCTTGGCGAGGTGTGATCACGCATAAAAACACCTTTGGTCGCTTGATGAACTTAAGTGGCATAGTCTTTCTATTACTTGCCATTAGCAACCCCATCGTTTCCCGTAAACACCGTTGGGTAGCTTGGGTTGGTTTTGTTCTATCAGCAGCTTTAATCCTACTTTCAACTTCAAAAACAGCCTTAGTTGTTTTTCTGACCATGATGCTTCTTTTGCCATTATACAGGGCTTTGCGAGGTAAATATACCCAAGTAGTCCCTTTTATGATTGCTCTGGTACTTGTGGTAGGAAGTACGTCTACATTGCTGATCGATAATTTGCCAGTTATAGCAACTGCATTGGGTAGGGATTTGACTCTCACAGGACGCACAGATATATGGGAAGCTATGCTCGAAACCATCTCGGAACGTCCCTTGTTTGGCTATGGATTTAATGCCTTTTGGATAGACTGGGATCATGAAGTCACAGCTTACGTTTGGAAGCGCCTAGAGTGGGAATGTCCTAACGCTCATAATGGTGTGATGGATTTGTTGGCAGAATTGGGTTTATCAGGATTAATAGTCTTTCTCATAAGCTATGCGATCGCTTGCGTACGAGGAGTCGTTTGGTTACGCATGACGAGAACAATAGAGGGAGTATGGCCATTAATGTATTTCTCATTTTTATTGATGTACAACATCACAGAAAGCTCTCTTTTATCAACTAACACCATCTTTTGGATATTATATGTATCAATAATTTTTTCAATGGCATTTGAGCATGAACAAGCAAAACTCTACAGGTATGCTGGTTCTTATGTAGACGAAGAATGGATTGAGGGAGAAGCATCGAATCAACAAAATTTTAAGTTGAGGTGAGAGGATGTTAATTTCTGTGTGCGTGGCAACTTATCAACGTCCTGAAGGATTAAAACGCTTGCTCGATGGACTCAATAAACTGACTTTTAGTAAGTGTGAAACTCCAAACTTGGAGGTGATTGTTGTTGATAATAACTCAACTGGTTCAGCTAGTTCAGTTTACTATGAGAAAGTGAACGATTTCAAATGGTCGCTGAAATACTGCATTGAACCTATTCGTGGTATTTCCTACGCTCGAAATAGGGCGATCGCCTCTGTGAGCAAAGAAGCAAATTTTGTCGCTTTCATAGACGATGACGAGGTTCCCGAACCATCTTGGCTAGATGAGCTTTTATTTGTTCAGCAAAAGTATAATGCAGATGTGGTAACTGGACCTGTTTTACCACACTTTGTTGACGAAGATGTCCCTGATTGGGTTGTCAAAGGGAAGTTTTTTGAGCCGAACCGTTACCCTACAGGTAGTCTACGGCATGTTGCGTTTACCAACAATGTCCTTGTCCGCTTTGAGGTTTTGAGCAAAATAGAGAAAATTTTTGACGAACGTTTCGCTCTCACTGGTGGAGAAGATTCCCACCTTTTCATGCGCCTCTACCATATGGGGTATAAAATTGTGTGGGCAGACGATGCTTTCGTGCATGAATGGATACCTAAATATCGCACTAACGTAAAATGGGTTTTGCTACGAGGTTATCGCACTTGGAGTACTCACAGCTTTTGTGAAAAAGAGTTTGAGCCTTCAATGCAAGTGCAAACCGTACGTATGGCAAAGGGGAGTGGACTGATTCTTTACGGAATCTTCCTTTTGCTACTATCGATTATTTGGAGCCGTCATATGTTTATCAAAGCTCTGCTACACATATGTAGGGGAGCAGGCACTTTTTCAGGTTTACTTGGAAGGCAGTACCAAGAATACAAAACTGTTGACAGTGTTTAATGTTTAATATGTAGGTTTAATCGCTTCAGAATGAAAAGTCCTAGAAATGAGAGATATGAATAACCATTCCTCTGTGACTCTACAAATCAGTTTAGCACCTACTGATTTGCCTCATGCCATTCATATTTTGCCGCATCAGCTTCGGCAGTTGGCAGGACAGGTTGATGAAGTTTTACTGATCTTGGATCTGCATCGTAGCCGGGGACGTTTTTCTGAGGGGTGGAATGAAAGGCTTCCCAAGCTACGCCAACTCATCGATGAATATCGTGCCAAATACTCTAACGTATATTTGCAAGAAGTAGATTACTCTCCTGAAGTGATAGCTCAGGTTGGCTCTATGTTTTTTAACAGAAAGTCAGTTCCAACTAAAGACTGTCGAGGTGGTCCGTTTTATTCATATTTCTTTGGATTATATGCTGCCAAACATAACTATGTTTTCCATATAGATTCTGATCTGATGTTTGGTGGTGGGAGTTCTACTTGGGTTGCTGAGGCAATTGAGCTGTTAGCTCAACGGAGTGACATTTTGATTTGCAGTCCACTACCTGGAGCCCCAACTTCTGATGGTCAATTAAAGTCCCAGACTGCCGAAAGAGAACCATTAAATTCTTTAGCCTATAAATTTTCTAATTTCAGTTCACGGCTATTTCTCATAGACAAGCAGCGTTTTACCTCAAAAATAAAACAGCTACCCTTAAAATCTCCTTCTGGACGCAATCTCCTCAAAGCTTGGATTGAGAAGAATCCACCCTACGAATTGCCAGAAATCCTTTTTACCCAAGCAATGAAAAGACACTCTATGTTGCGTATTGACTTTTTGGGTCAAGAACCTGGACTATGGTCTATTCATCCTCCTTACCGTTCAAAGCTGTTCTATGATAAACTTCCGGAAATCATTGAGCAAATCGAGTCTGGCAATATTCCTGAAGCTCAGCGTGGAGATTACGATGTCAATGACAGCTTAGTAGATTGGACAGAGGTTCGCATAGCTTTACAAGAAAAATATTGGTGGAGGAGATTGAGAAATAAAGTTTTTCAAAATTCGCCCTTCCCTAGGACTGATAAGAAATTTAGCTGAGATACTAAGTGCCGCCTAAGGGGGTTGAAATGAAAACATTTGACTTTGCCATTATTACTCCGAGTTATGCTCCAGACTTTGAACGATGTCGGCTATTGTCCTGGAGCATTAATCAGTTTGTATCGCCTTCTATCACCCATTACATCATCGTAGAACGTCGAGACTTATCGCTTTTCCGTCAGCTACAAGGACCGAAGACGGAGATTATTAATGTTGAATCGCTACTACCCTGGTGGATTCAACGTGTACCTTTTTTCAAGAATGGCTGGGTGAGCTTAAAAACTCTTCCCATTCGCAACTGGATCATGCAGCAAATTGTCAAAATTGCAGCTGCTCAATCCATTCATAAAGATGTTTTGGTTTTTGTTGATTCAGACGTAACATTTGTACGCCCTTTCAATCCTCAATCCTTCATTCGCGATGGTCAAGTCAGGCTTTTTCAAGAACCACCTTACGATGACGAAACCCATTTAAGAGGGCACCGCACTGCCAATAAATTATTAGGTATACCAGATATAAATATGGGTTATCCTGCCCCAGGGTACATTGGTCAAGTAATGAGTTGGAGGCGGGACAATGTTTTGAAGTTGTATGAAAGACTTGAGAGTGTTTCTGGACGAGGGTGGGTTGAAACGCTAGCGAATTCATGGCATCTTGCTGAATACATACTTTATGGAGTGTTTGTTGACCATTTTTTGAAGGAGCAATCGGGGCATTATTACGATGCACAAAAAATTTGCCATGAGTATTGGACTCCTCAACCCATGTCAGATGAGGAGTTACAAAACTTTTTTGCAACAATTCCTCCTGAATATGTAGCTGTCATGATATCAGCTAAAGCTGGCATACCTGTTGAGCGATATCAATCTCTTGTAAAGTCAATAGCTGAAGGTCATGGGCATTTAACAGAAGTCAACAGGTTGAACTGAGAGTAGAGTTTTAAGTATGGCTAAGATTTTTTACCAGTTGAGATGGAACAAGCTGTGGTGTCAGGCTTCACAAAAATTTCTCAAATATACAGCCGTCGGTTTTGCATTGGTGTTTTTCTATACGATTATTAGCTGTAGTTCGCCGGAGTTCAAACAGCAATTTAATATCACCTCAACCCAAGCAGCTACCACCATTGTCCCTCCTTTGTCTACTCGTGGTTCTCGGATTGTTGATGCCAAAGGTCGAGTCGTTCTTATGCGGGGTGTCAACTGGTTTGGTATAGAACTAAAAGAGCATGTTCCTCATGGGTTGTGGGTTAGAGATTACAAAGATATGCTCGCTCAGATCAAAAGTCTGGGCTATAACGTCATCCGCTTACCATATTCCGTACAAGCACTGCGTTCTCGTGATATAGGTGGTATTAACTTCTACATTGGTGCAAATAAAAATTTACGTGGCAAGACTCCGATAGAGGTTATGGACATAGTTATTCAGGAGGCACAGCGTCAGGGATTGTTTATTCTTTTAGACAGTCACACTCTCAAAGACGAAAAGATTCCAGAGTTGTGGTATGGTGACGGCTTTACGGAGAAAGACTGGATAGATACTTGGGTTCTTTTGGCAAAGCGCTATAAAAACCAAGCCAACGTCATCGGAGCAGATCTGAAAAACGAACCTCATGGTCGTGCAAGTTGGGGAACGGGTAACCGAGCAACTGACTGGCGGCTTGCTGCAGAACGCGCTGGAAACAAAATTCTGAGTGTGAACCCAAATTGGCTGATTGTAGTGAAGGGTGTACAAAAAAACGTACCAGGTGAAAAACTAACCCATTGGTGGGGTGGAAATCTGGAGGGTGTCCGCAGATATCCAGTGCGTCTGAAGGTGCCGAGAAAGCTCGTATACTCTCCTCATGAATACGGCGGTGCTGATCAACCTTGGTTTTCAGTTCGTACATTTCCCAAAAACTTATATCAGCGTTGGGAAATTGGATTTCACTATATTGCGACTCAAAATATTGCCCCAATTTGGATTGGTGAATTTGGTGGACATCATGTCGATACCTCTAAAGAGGGGATTTGGCAGCGGGAGTTCGTTAATTACATCGATAAGAAAAAGCTTAGCTTTACCTACTGGTGTTGGAATCCCAATAGTGATGGAACCGGAGGTATTCTGCAAGACGACTGGAAAAGTATCAATACTGACAAGCAAAAACTTTTGAGTAAGGTGCTGCGTTGACCACTAAGCGAGCAGCAGGAACAATAATGAATTGTATTTTTTTTGACATATTTTTATATTAAAATATATTATGTATCCCACATTAGGCTGAAATTGGGCGTTGCTGAATTAGATCATGATGCTAAGAAGTGTAAATTGTTTCTCTAGCTGCGTAAAACCCTAACTAACCTCAGATAAGTTTACAAGGGTTCAAATCAGAGTCGCCCTATTTCATACTTCCATTCTGCAACGCTTAAAATTGCATTATGTCTCAAATAACTCGAGAAAATTCCTTCTCCAAAGGTTTATATCTTCGTTCAAATAAAAAACCACGTATTTTAGTGGTATCAATGCGGGGCTCCCATTCCGAAGCCTATCGCTCTCCTGAATATGAATTTGAAGATGCTATTTTTAATTTTGACTATGCTGATATACTCGCTCCTGTGCTAGCTTCTGGTGTAGCCAGTACACTTAATAAAAAGCTGACAAACTGTATAGCAAGATCTCTAGGTAAAAGCAAACTTCTCTCTTCAGGTTGCATACCCTCCATTGTAGATAGAGAGTACGATTTATTATTTTTTATCTGTCAACGCTTTTGGGATTTCGCTTGTATCAATTCGATTAAAGGATGGCAAGAAAAATGCCGTAAATCTGTTTTATGGATAGATGAAGTCTGGGCAAAAGAGATTAGCGAACATAAAAATAAACTTTGTTTTGAAATTGTGAAAGATTTCGATTATATTTTTACAACACAAAGTTCTAGCACTGAGGCTATTGCTAATTGTGTTCAGCGTCCTTGTTATTCTTTACCCTATGCTGTCGATACTATAAAATTTTGCCCTTACTTACAGCCACCTCAACGCTCTATAGATATTTATAGTATTGGTCGCCGTTCACCCATAGTACACAAAGCTTTACTGGAATTGGTGGAACAAAAAGGTTTTTTATATCTCTTTGATTCTCTAAAAGGTTTACAAATGATGAACTATAAGGAACATCGAACCTTATATAGCAATTTGGTTAAGAGAAGTCGTTACTTTATCGCTAATAAAGCAAAATTTGACACTATACATGAAACAGGTGGTCAGCAGGAGTTAGGCTCTCGCTTTTTTGAGGGAGCAGCAGGGGGAACTGTGATGGTTGGAACTCCTCCAGTTTGTGAAGCTTATACGAGTTACTTTAATTGGTCTGATGCAGTTATTGAAATTCCCTATGATGCTGCTAATGTAGGCGACATCATAGCTGAACTTGATGCACAACCCGAGCGTGTAAATAGAATTCGTAAAGATAATGTGATTAACTCTCTACTACGTCATGACTGGGTATACCGTTGGGAAAAAATTTTAGATAAACTTGGACTTGATATCACACCAGAAATGTTATCTCGAAAGGCTCACTTAGGAAAATTAGCTGACATGGTAAACAGTTAATATTAAAGCTGTAGGATGCGTCATACTCTGTGACGCATCCTACATACATATTTATGGTACCTAGAATCTGTCAGCAATTTGCCAAATCGGGTTGCTGCTCTTGTGTTCCTTGGTTATATATAGGTTGAGTTTTTGTTTCAAAATTAGTATTAAAAAAGGAAGATCATCTACCAAGTATCTTTTCCATAATCTTTTTGGTTCACATACAATCCTAAACAACCACTCTAAGCCAACTTCGCTCATCCATTTTGGAGATCTTTTCAACTTTCCTGCTTCAAAATCAATGGTGGCACCCAGTGCCATGAATATCTTTATATGTGGTAACAGACTCTTGTACTTGTATAGCCACTTTTCTTGCTTTGGGGCACCAACTCCTATAACTAAGACAGTGGCACCAGAATTATTAATCATGTTCACTATGTTCTGACACTCTTCTTCGTCTTTCTCAAATCCAAAAGGCGGAGAATATGAGGCAACAATAATATTTCTGCCTGTTTTCCTATTTATTTCATTTTGAGCTTTACTGGCAACTCCTTTACCTGCGCCCAAAAGAAAGATTTTGATGTCTTCATTACGCCTGTGGTAATTATAAAAAGCAGGAAATAAGTCGGAACCTGCAATCTTTTCTTTGATTGGCGTTCCTAAAAATTTAGACGCATAAATCAGTATTTGACTATCACAAACCTTATAATCGCTAATACTGTACGCCTGCAAAAATTCCGGGTCTTTTTGTAGTTGAATCAAATGGTCAACATTCGGCGTAAATACTACCCCAGATTGCAATTTCTCTAAAAATTCTGCCTTAGACCAATTGTCAATTTCCAGGTTCAGAATTTTAACTTTGTTCATGGCTTGCACGCTTTCACTTATATCTAACTTTCGGTTGATTTACAAAACAGAAGACTGGAGAATGAAGAGCATATTAATAATTCATTAACACCCTGATTTAACTATTTATTTTCATCCTATTTGTGTACAGCACCTATTCTGCAGGAAATAAACAGCTCTAAAAGAAACTTAAATGGAAATTATAAACTTTTAAAAGATTTGGCGATCGCCCTAGGACACTGCGCACCGCGCGATCGCTCCTTGGGTGGTTTGCTAAACCTTTATCGCCTCCGGTGCTGCGCTTTGCACAGCCAATATCTCCTTTGACCACCAGAGAATCAAAATACTTAATCAAACTGAACTTTTATATCGCCGATACAATATTTGAGAGCCAAGTTCCTGAGGGAGGAGTTTGCTTTTGCTCTCGATTTTCTAGGGGTATTGATGGCTTGATTTAAGCGGAATTCTCCAGTGCAACGGCTAGAAATTTGAATGACTAAGTGATAACTTATCATGGAAATATGAAGAATAATAGTCACTTTACAAATTTTTCATGGAAAAGCATAGGCTATTCAGTACTTATACAGTCAGTATCAGTCTAAAATTTAGTGATATTACAGATTTTGACTTCATTTTGAGTGCTGAGTAGTTATATATGAAAATTGTGTAAAGCCATGATGAAGATTCTCATGTGCTAAAAAGCACATGAGAATACGAGAACTTTTTCTAAATAATTACCGTATAGATTATGTATGCTGTGCGCTTAAAGACTTTTGCACACGGCGCTTTTACCAAACTCAGTCGTTAGAGCCAATCGGATAAATAGCTAAAACCGAGTACAGCCAAGGTTTCTACAATAGCCAGTCAACTAAAATTTTTAGCTCAGCAAACTAAAGTTGAAGCGTAGAGTTTGCCTTGATTGCTTTAAATTCTTGTTGACTATGATCGTAGCAACCTTGCATTTATTGCCAATTTTTCTCTCTACTAGCATATAGATATTTTTCGTCATCTGTCAAACTAAGTATATATTTCTTAAATTTCTGATTTGAAAATTTTCGTGAGTTTAGTCAAATTGAGGATGTAGGAATTGATTTTTTGATGTTAAATGTTGAATATTGCCAAAAGCGGGCTAAAAGCCAGATAAGCCGTTATTTATCGAGTGAGGCAATATTTTTTGAGGAGTGAATTATGAATACTATTATTTCCCGCAAGAATGTATTTGTGTTGCTGAGTTTATCAGCGATCGCGGTTCTGGGAAGCAGCTTATCTGCTAGTGCGCAAACGCTAGATACTAAAAGCACTCAGCAGTTAACCGATTCCGGAACTGAAGCGTCTTTTAATCAGGTAAGTGCTGAAGTAGAAAATTTCTACCCACAAGCCTTTACTCCTACTCCGGTAGAATTCACTGTCGCAGAAGATAATTCAGTGCCAGTGTCAAGTATAAACCAGTCGCAACAGCTATCAACTAGCACGCAGCAGCAAACTGCCAAGAGCATGGTAACGCCTGTTCCTGGGACAACAGCAACTTCATCTGCGGCACTTCTTGCAGCTCCCCAAAATGCCCAGAATGATGAAACCCCAAAATCATCTGCTTCTAAGGTGGCACAATCCGATATCAATATCGATCCAGGCAGACCAACCCGTGGTGGCTCAAGTTATATCGGGATAGCAGGAAATATCGGTCTGGGTGGTGACTCTGCTCTAGGCGACGCTAATTTTATGGTTATCAGTAAAATCGGGTTGACAAATGCTATATCGGTGCGTCCAGGGGCAGTGATAGGAGGCGATACTGTCATTCTACTTCCAGTCACTTACGACTTTTCATTTAACCCGTTATCAGATGAGTTTGCTGAACCGTTGCCTATTGCTCCTTACATTGGAGGTGGCGCAGCTATTAATACAGGTGACGGTACGGAAGTCTCTTTCCTACTAACTGGTGGAATCGATGTGCCTATAACTCCTCAATTTACAGCAACAGCAGCTGTGAACGCGGCATTTTTTGATGATACCGACATCGGTTTGTCGATAGGAGTTGGTTACAACTTTAGTGGTTTGTTTGGCGGCTCGTAAAAGGACATTAAGTAGAGACTTGAACCCTCTGCGGTCGCGCATACACGCAGATTCACGCCACATCCTCAACTAGCTTTTCGCCCGATTCGGCTATCTGGCTAGCGGTTGGTGGCTTACTGGAGACTCGCTCTGAGGGTGAATCAGACATCCTGCTTTCAGACGCGCTTACTTGCTTGCGAGTTAAATGACGTTGCCACGCCTCCAGTAAGGACGGTTCCGTCCCCGGATACTCCCGACGAGCATCCTGCAATGACAACATATCCTGATTGACGTGTCTACTCAAAAAGGCGCTAAACAAATCGCGGTGATGCTCTGGAATACCCGTGACATCCCGGTGAACTCGTTGGGACAATGATTTTTTGATGCGGCTGCCGTCCAAATGAGTTTGAGATAGCGCCGTCTTTTGAGTAGAGAACTTTGTGAACGAACCGCCAGCATTCTCAGCTTTACGTTTCAGTTCTGATTGCACAAAACCTGGGGACTTGGCTCCTATGGCTTTACCATACCTTTTTTGCCACCCCTTAACTGATACATTCTCAGTTTTGATGTTCTTGCCATGTCTCAAGATTTCGTTGACGACGCAACGGTTCCTAGTTTGAGAATAAGCAGTTTTACGACGTTCTAGCTCACGTTTTTTCTGCGCCGACTTGCGGTAAGAAGCAGATTTCTTCCATGCCTGCTTACCTTTCTTGGTTTTACCCCGCATGGTACGAGTTTTACGTCCAATAAGCGCCTCAAAGTCTGGTTCAAAGTTGTCAGGATTGTTGACACGCTGTGACCGCTGCATCTGTCGTTGTAGCTTGGTTATTTCCTTGCTGAAAGTTGGAACTTTGTCCGCAAAGGGCAATAAACCAGCGTGGCTGTCCGCCACAAATGCAATGTTACTAACGTTGAGGTCTAGACCGACAAGTCCGTCGGAAACGTAGTTTTGAGGTTTTTGGTAGGGCGTACTTTCCACAACAAGCTGCACGAACCATCTACGCTTTCCATTGAGTTCACGCCGAATGAGACGGCAGTACTTGACAGGACAGGAGAGACCATGCTGAACGACAACATTTTCGGTATCAATGATTGCTGGAAGTTCTAGCCCACTCCAGACAACACAATTATCCTTCCATCTAATGCCTTGTTTGTTGGTCTTCCCTTCGACAGAGCGGAATCGAGATTCAACCTTGAACCGGACATCCTTCGCTTTACCAAAAAGAACACGCTCAACAGCTTGAAACGCACGTGTTGCTAATTTCTGCTGAGTGTTTGAGTCAACTTTGTCAGCTATCCACCTTGATTCTTTAGCCGAAGAGTTGGCATAGGATTGGAGGTCGTAATCACTAAATCGGTAAGCTTCACGAGCCAATTTAAAAGCGTCACTACGCGCTTTCTTTTTGTCACGAGATATCCTTTTAGCTGCTTGATATGCCTCGGATTTTCGTATTAATTCCATCCGCGTTTTAGCTTCTCCAAGAAGATTGTTGTACAGTCGCATAGCTGCGTTAAATCTTGCTTGTAGCTCTGAGTCCTGTTTGCTGTCTATTCTTAACGGCAGTTCTAAAACAAATGATGGTTTTGTACTCCGGGGCATATCTAATCACCTCCTTCTTTGTTATCCTATATGTATATACAAAAAGAATAGCATGGATTCCGGAAAATGAGTAGAACAAATAAGGTGATTGTACGGTTGACAGACACAGAGAAAGAAAAGATTTTGACTTATGCCCAAGGATTGGGAGTTTCCATGTCGGAGGTTGTGCAAGATTGGATAAAACAACTACCCGATCCAAAACCAAAGAATCACGGCTGATAAATCAGCCCGCGTCGGTGAGACCAGTCCTGAAGGAGGGTCTCCCTCCGCAGGGAACTGGCGAACCCGAAGGGCATTCCACCCCGATATAAATAACATTTGAGGTTCAATTCATTTAATTTCTTGAACCTCAAACTTCGGGGCTACCTGCCTCCCGCGTTCCTTTAGGTGTCATGGCGCGTCTCTACACCTAACTTTTATTTCGTTGGGCTAACTTTGTCAATCGTGTTGATTTTGCCGTCGTCCCCAACTGTCCAGACATCGTAGATACCGATGACATCACCGTTCTCGTCAACATCTACGTTGCCACTGGCTCCCTGGTAGTTAATATCTTTACCTTCTTTGAGTAACTTTAGTCCCTCACAAACATCACTTACTTCTGTCCCAGGGGCATTGGCAACTTCACGAATTTTGCTGGCTATGGCAACACCTGTATTTTCTTTGGCGGCTTGTGCTGCTAGCGCTAGCAAGGCGGCGGCGTCCCAACCTTGAGGAGCGAATTCTCCTGGTGCAGATCCTCTTTTGGACTGCCAAAGTTTTGTAAGAGTCTCTAACGCTTTGCCGTTAGAACCTGGTACTGTACCGATAACTCCAGAAACGATATATTTACCATCATTGGTTTTGCCCACTTGCCCAGGAAACTCATTTGACTTCATGCCATCTGTTAGCATGACTTGCACCCCTTGCAGCAAACCTTGCTGGTAAGCTGCTTTTAAGAGTAGACTACCTGTTTCTACATAAAAAACGCCAAGGACTGCATCAGGCTTACCAGCAAAGGCAGCAGATGCTTCAGTTTCAAATGTGGTAGCTTTGGGATCGTAGCGGATGGGGTTGTTTTTATTAACAACGGTTCCCCCCAATTTTTCAAAAGCTTGCACAAATGCTTTTTCAAAGCCGACGCCATAATCGTTGTTAATCACGACGGTGGAAACTCTTTTATAACCTCTTTTATTAGCAAGTGCGGCTAAAGCTGGTCCCTGATAACTATCAGGTGGAACGGTACGTGCCCAAAAGCCGTTAAATTTACCTTGTTTCGCCTGTTCGGTAAATACAGGGCTGGTACTGCCGGGAGAAACTAACATAACTTTATTTTGGGCAGCAATTGAAACAGCAGCAGTAGAAACGCTGCTGGCAAAAGAGCCAACGACACCAGCAACCCGATCAACAGTTGCTAGTTTGGTCATGCCAGCAGCACCGCCTTTGGGGTCAGTTTGGTCGTCTACCGCAATAAGGGTCATAGGTTGACCGTTAACGCCACCGCAAGCGTTAACAGTTTCCACAAGGAACGGAATTGCGGGTATAATCTGCTGTCCAATGGAAGCCAGATCTCCAGTTGCTGGTAGTAGGGAACCAATTTTCAACCCATTGCCACTGCTACTGGTCGCTGTTGTCGTTGAGCCTGCTGGGGTGGCACTCCCTCCATTACCAGCTGCATTATTTGGGGCAGTGTTGTCACAAGCTGCTGCCAGGAAACCAACTGCCAGGGTAGCCAAAGCCAGAGCCAAAGCAGCATTTATCTTTTGCATATATTGAGTTTCACTCCTCTTTTTTTTAGCAGCCTAAAAGTAAAATTCAAATTTGATTATGAATTAAATTCTTTTATGGCTCCAGAAAATAAATAATAACATCCCGCTAGAGGAGTAAAAATGTTTCTCTCATCTACACCTAGAGTATTATTTTGGTTTTTTTATCAGCTTTGTTAACGGAGAAGGAGGGATTCGAACCCTCGGTACAGCCTTAACTGTACAACGGATTAGCAATCCGCCGCTTTCGACCACTCAGCCACCTCTCCAAGGTCATGGCTATCAATAGTATCAAACTCTAAGGTTCAATGTCAATACCTATGTGTCGCTTGTCATTTGTCATTTGTCATTTATCAGGACAAATGACAAAATGACTACTTCTTTATAGCACTTGTGCCCGCAACCATGCCACTGGCAAAGTGCTTAATTTTTGCAATTTGGGCACGTAGGCACGCTGATTGAACACATCATAATCGTTGCGTTCAATAACTTTAAGAATTCGACTGTAATGCAGCAGAGCGGCCCATACAGGCAATCGTGCATCAGCAGACAGGTGACTAATTCCCTTTTCAGCCTTGGCGTAAAACTGGCGCGTCCGTGCTATTTGGAAGCGCATCAGCGCCCGCCAGCGCTCATCCACCACTCCTTTCAACAAGTCTTGCTCAGTGTAGTTAAACCGCGTCAAGTCTTCTTGAGGAATGTAGATCCGCCCCCGTCTTGCATCCTCGCCCACATCCCGGAGGATATTGGTGAGTTGACTGGCAATTCCTAAAGCAATTGCTTCTTCTGTAGGAATGTAGGGCTGTTTGTTCTGGTTCCAGGGAGTAGAGTCTTGGGAGGTCTCTACCCCCATGACTGCTGTTGACATCAAGCCCACAGTGCCAGCGACGCGGTAACAGTAGAGGTATAACTCGTTAAACGTTTGGTAGCGACTGCGGTATAAATCCATGCGCTGACCGTCAATCATATCCCGAAAGGGCTGGATATCCATCGGGTTTTGGTGGAGGGTATCCACCAATGCAACATCGAAACTGTCTACTGGGCGTCCCGCAAAAATGGATTCCAGTTGCAGCTCCCATATATCCAGAGTTTCTGGTGTGGTCATGGTAGCCACAGGACCATCCACCAGTTCATCTGTACGGCGACACCAAGCATAAATTGCCCAAATATACTGGCGCTTTGCCTTGCTCATCAGGAGTGTGGCAAGGTAAAAAGTCTTGGCATACTTTGCTGTGAGATGGCGACAAAGTTGATATGACTCGTCTACAGAGACCAACGTTTTCATGCATGGGGGAGAATCAGGCAGTTGCAGCATTCGTTGCAGGCTGAAGGGTTTGCGTTTGCAGGCTGTGTGAATTTGCCACCGGATGTGCTTCAGCAATCGCTTAGCGCGTCCTAATGCCCAAACGCCTCAAGAGACGTTTGCCTTGTTCCTTTGGAACCAGGGAGGGGCTGTTCTTGTGAAAACCCCTCGGCAGTATTACGGACGATCGCCTGCGCTGTCAGCTTACCAGAAAGTACGGCACCTTCCATACTCCCTAAGTAACGTTGCATGGTGTAACTCCCTGCTAGATAGAAGTTAGCAACTGGAGTCACTTGTGAGGGACGGTACTGTTGACGACCAGGCGTTGCTGTGTAAACCGAGCGCGGCGTCTTAACGACATGATATTTTAGCAACTTTGCTGGATTGTCTCCCCCAAAATGGTCGGGAAACAGCTTTTCTAGTTCCGCAAGAGTTGCCTGCAAAATCTCTTCTTCAGATTTGGCAATCCAATCTTTTGCGGGAGCTAGGACTAGTTCCAGCATTGAGCAGTCGGGGTTGGCGTATCCACGGCAGGTGTTGCTCATATCGGCATAAACGCTAAGCAGGGGCGATCGCGAAAATAACAGGTTATCAATATCTGTAAGTTTACGGTCAAACCACAACTGCAAGTTTATCACTGGCACCCCCTCTAAACCTTCCAATTTTTGGAAAAATTCTATTTTTTTCCAGGGTGCAGGTAGTAAAACCTTCATTACGTCTACTGACATTGCCGAGACGTACAAATCCGCAGTTTCTATATAATCTTCGCAATTTAAACCTCGAAGCACAAAATGCTTCACCGTGCCATCCTCATTCAGCACGATTTCTTTGAGGGGCGCATTCAACCTTACTTCGCCACCACCTGCCGTAATGTAATCTACCATTGGCTGGCACAGCCGTTCTGTCGGGGAACCGTCCAGAAAAGCCATTTTCGAGCCGTTCTTCTCTTGAAGAAAGCGATTGAGAGCCGTCAGAAGAATTGTTGCCGAAATTTCATCAGGGTCTATGAAATTCAGCGCCTTGGACATGGCGATAAAAACTTCTTTTTCTACTCGTGGAGGAATGTTTTGCTTTTTCATCCATTGGGACCAAGAGTACTTGTCCATCTTCTCTACGTACCTTTGCCCCAGAATCATCGCTGGTATCAAACCGATACCAAAGCGAATCTTCTCTGCCCAAGTGAGCATATCATTATTCCGCAGAATAGCTGCTATGCCATTCAAAGGCGCTGGCAAATTTGGAAAATCAAAGCGACTATAAGTCCCTGGATTATTGGGCTGGTTGAAGATCAGGGAGTGTTCTTTCCACTGCAATCTGTCTTCAATGCCCAGTTCCTTCACCAGCTGCAACATATTGGGGTATGCCCCAAAGAAGATGTGCAACCCAGTTTCATACCAGTCGCCGTCTTTGTCTTTCCACGCTGCTACCAAACCCCCTAGTACGTCTCGGCTTTCCAAG
This sequence comes from Kalymmatonema hyalinum WJT4-NPBG1, assembly GCA_019359075.1. Classification (GTDB taxonomy): domain Bacteria; phylum Cyanobacteriota; class Cyanobacteriia; order Cyanobacteriales; family Nostocaceae; genus Kalymmatonema; species Kalymmatonema hyalinum. The sequence goes on along the minus strand of JAHHIB010000002.1, from coordinate 76,006 downwards.
ACAATAGGAGTGTGACCTGCATCGGTGAGATATTTGGCACAAGAAAGCCCTGCTAAACCCGCTCCGGCGATCGCTACTCGCATTTCACCTTACTGTTCTTCAATATTTCTTAATCGTTTTCTCGTTTTCATTATACTTTGCAATCCGTTACATTTAGCATATTCCTAAGTGATCGCTTTTTCAGGAGTGCATGCTTTGGATTTTAGGATTAAGTTGAACTCAGACAAAAGACTCAACAGACGCCGGAGGTTGATTTGAGTCGTCCGGAGGGCAACAAGTATAAATTCTCCCCTCCCAATCACCCAAATTGAGTTTTTTGTTTGACTCAGTTTCTAAAAGGCGATCGCCCAAAGGGCAGTGCGCTCCCTTGCAATCGCATTTTGTCCGCGTTTCATGAAGAAGCTGTAGGGCTGCTGCTGCGGTGTCCCGACTTTCTTACACCCGTTGTTTCGCCATCTGGCAAAAAATTTAAGAGTGTATGAGCTTTGCATCTTGACTGTTTGTCAGTCAAATCATCAACCAACAAAGCTAGTTAAAAAAATTCTATTTCTTGAACTGCTTAATTAAAGATCATGTTTGATACAGATACACTTACAGCATTCCTGCTATAAAGGTCAGTAACTAATTCTTATACCAGAACGCTATGTCTCAAGATTTTTAAAGTCATCCTGAAACCTTTAGAGGAAATATGTAAGAGAAGTTAAGGAAGCGCGAATACACTTGGTGGAAATTATATCATTTCTAGTATTAGACTTGACATTATATCAAAACATGGAACTCACAAATCTTTCTTAATCTTTTGTAACAAAAAACAACGTTATTTGTATTCCGGAAATTCTCCTGTTATATAATATTGTAAAAAAATATATTAAAGAGGATATTAAAGCTGTGCGTGATGATTTACAAGGATTAGAGATTAGTCAAAAAGAACTGCAAAAATTGACTAATTTACCTGTTAACGATGAACTTATAATTCTTACTGATCCTATTAAAAGATTGCTGATTCGATTTATAAAACAAGCCAAAGGACCGGAGGGGGCAACCGCTGTATTTATTGGAGTTGCTATAGTAGTTTTTAGTCATATTACGTTTGATCTGATTATCAAACTATTTGCCAACTGGATAACTATCCCTTCCTGGATAGTATTACTAATCTGTAGTTTATCTATCGGAACTAGTACACAAGTTTTATTATATTTTTTATGGAAACAAAGAATTAGCAGTGTCAAAAAAAATATTACACATTCGCTGAAAATTCTCCTAAATGATGTTGATAGGTATAATGCCGTTATCAAAGCAATAGATATCAATGATCAAATAGAAGCGGCAGGTAATCCTGGAGTGAGTTTAAAGGAAAGAAAGAAAGTGCTAGAAGCACTAAAACTGACAAGAAATGATTTAGTTAGGGCATTGAAAACCGAAAGAATTTTAAGAGAGAATAAAAAGTTTATTGTGAGTAGAGCAGAATTATTTATTAATAATTTAGCAACCTTAACAGCAATGCAAGTCAGCGAACAGGCTACTGAACACGGGCGCTTGCTAAATGAAGCATTGCAAATTGCATTGGACGTGCAACAAGAAATGAGAAGTTTACAAAGTCAGGGCTAGAAGCAATATAGCAGGTTTCAGCTACAAATTGCTGGGTATTGTTTTAAACTTATCCAGTGAACCTAGTGAATAATCTTCTAACTTGAAATCAGCAAATGGTTTCTTCTCTAACCTATCCCTGAGCGCTTCATCTAGAATGACGCCTTCTGATTGTTTCCTCACGCCAATAATAATAATGCTTCTTTGGTATGCTGTTAAATCCTGATTTGCCTGACAGTCACTCCGCCGAAGTTGGCCTAGATTCAATAAGCGATATCCTTTGACGCTGGGAGTATTGCTAAATATTTTTTTCCCTAAAAGTTGTATTTGCTTAGAACGCTCAAAAGCCCTACGTTCTTCGGCTTCCACAGCACCCTCACAAGAAGCTGTTCCCACAGAGATAATCTCGGTTGGGTTTTGCATTATCCTGTGTATCCCTTCTTGTTCCAGGTTTGACCTTAAGGCATCAATATTAATAATTTGGTCGTTATATTTGACTTGAAAATCGCTGCCCAAAAGCCATTTATATTCTACTGAAAGAACAGCTATGTTAAATTGAGCAATCCTGCCTTGACTGTCTCTTCCTTCCTCATAGGGAAAGTAATCTATCTTACCTTTTCTTTGGGGAGCTTGTCCATAATGTGGAATGGAAGCAAATTGTGGTGTTCTCGTCGCTAAAACTACGACACCAAGAAATCCCAAAACCACCAGCAGCGCCGCAAACAGGGAAAGTAAAGGCACTTTTTCTGGCTGTTTTTGTTGTGGCGGTAATCCAGGTTGCGGCGGTAAAGTTGTAGTATTTGGCGGTGGCAACTGTTGTGTATTTAAACTTCCCACAACATTTACAGTTGCAACGGTACTTCCACGCAGTTGCTGTTCAATCTCTGCTAGGCGTCGCAAAATTTCTTGGGCGTTGGCGGGGCGCTGACTCACTTCCCGCGCCATCAACCAATCAATAAAATTTAACAGTAACGGTGAGACGTGAGTGGCATGATTGCGCCAGTCCAACATATTGTGGTAAGCATCGTATAAATCCAAGGGATGGTGTCCCGTCAGCAAAAATACAAAGGTGCGTCCCAAGGCAAAAAAATCTGATTGCGGTACAGCTAGACCATTCATTTGTTCTGGGGCAGTGTAGCCAGATGACATAATTGCCGTGATACCGCGTGCACCACTGCTCACTTTGGCTAAGTACGTTCTTGTGACTTCCCTTGCGGTGCCAAAATCAATTAACACCAACTGCCCATCAGCTCTAATCATAATGTTAGATGGCTTGATATCTCGGTGCAGGTACTGCTTGCCATGCACGAGATGCAAAATCTCTGCCAGTTGTTTCAACCAGGCGATGGCTTGGTCTTGGGAAATGGGTCTATTCTGCTGCTGCTTTAGCCACCCTTCTAAGTTGGGACCCTCAATTTTCTCCATTGCAATGCAGTGCAATACCAAACCCATTCTGGTCTGATACTGGAAGTAGTCATCCTCGTTGGGAATACCAGGATGATCCAACTGTCCCAATACAGCAGCCTCTTTTTGAAAGAGTTCTACTGCTTTCGCGTCGCTTGATAGTTCTTCTTTAAGTACCTTGACGATTTTGGGTGTGTCCTGTTCATAAGCCTCATAGACTTTGCCAAAGCCAGTTTTATCACTGAGAAGGCGCATCACACGATAGCGCCCAAGTAATTCCAGCTGGGAACCACAACTTTGGCAAAAACGGTTTTCATCATTATCTGGGTGGTTTGGTTGCGGGCAGGTAGGGTTTATGCACAAGCTCATGAGTGACAATGGATATGGTAGTGAGCGCAAATTATCTATCCAATGATAGTTGCAAAAATACTAAAGTTGCATAACTCTCCTTTCCCGGCTCTGCCAAAGAATGACAGGCGGGAGGTGCCTGCAATGGGCGTAAAATGAGAGGCGCAGCCTCTGTCAAAGCATTCCCAGGTGCAACCTGGGAACGAGAGGAAACGCTCTCCCCATTACCCCATTACCCTCTATGCTCCTGCAAAAAAGTTTTTACAGTTTGGTTAAAAGCTTCAGGCTGCGTCAAAAATGCCCAATGATTGCCAGGAACTTGGCAAATTTGTAAATTTTTCAGATAGGTTTTGTAAGGTTGGAGTTGCCAATCTTTGCGGTTAAGTCCTTTTTCTGGCTGTACGAAGAGGGTAGGGATGTGAATTGGGACTGTAAAACCGGGAACTTGCATCACTTCCTCAAAAATTCCGTCACGGGCTGCGATGGTAAATTTACTACCCCAACTCCCATCGGGTTTTTGTTCAATTCCTGCTTGAAAGACTTGCTGTTGTAAAGAGTTCCATCCCTGGAATTGGTTTAACTGAGGCGCTTGCTGTTGTGCTTCCTCGTAACTGGCAAATGGTCCCATCCCTTTGAGAAAGGACAAAAATTGGTACAAAAAGGGAAATGTTACCTTCAGGAAGCTGGGTATTTTCCAAATAAAAATTGGATCGATTAGAACCATACTCCGCAAACGCTGCGGATGAAGCCTTGCCCAAATAACAGCTAGTTTACCTGTCCAGGAGTGAGCCACAATATGAGCAGACGACCATCCCAGGCTATCCATCAGTGCTTCTAAATCGGCGATCGCACTCTCAAAACTGTAGTCCTTTTCTGGCTTGGTACTCTCACCATGACCGCGCATATCTGGCGCAATTATATGATAATCTGGCGCTAGATCATCTCCTAAGCTAGACCAAACCAAGGCGTGGTCGGCTAAGCCGTGTAAGAGTAGTAAAGGTTCTTGACCTTGGTTCCATTCTAAATAAGAAAGTTGGATATCAGGCTTCGATAAGGTTTGACGTACAGGTAACATGGCAGATCCATCGGTGAACAGACAGCTTAACTAGAAATGGTACTGCCAAAAAACGCGCGCACCCTGCAAGGGTGTCGGCGTCTTGCGTACGGCGATCGCTGCAATCAAGGGCGATTTTACACTATAAAAATAATATGAGAATTCGTAAAAAACGTAATGCTCTGCGCCAATCTCTTGCAGTATTCCGGTACAGTGGACGGGCTGTAAGCTTGGTGTGGACTACTAGCCAGTTTCTAACCATCATTCTTGCCACTTTAACTTTAGTGGCAGGTCTTTTACCAGCTGCTGTAGCTTACCTCGGTAAGTTAATCGTCGATGCTGTTGTTGCTGCTTCTCAAATTAATGCATATAACAACCATTTTGTCAATAGCCATCGTCCCTTAATATACGTGGGATTGGAGGCGATCGCCGTAGCCGCCCTTGCAGGTAGTCAGCGAGGACTCTCTGTTTGCCAGTCCTTATTGCGGATGCTACTTGGTCAGCGGGTAAATGTTCTCATCCTAGAAAAGGCGCTGACACTTGATCTCACTCAATTTGAGGACTCTGAATTCTACGACAAATTGACCAATGCACGGCGAGAAGCATCCATTCGTCCCCTGTCTCTAGTAACCCGCACCTTTGGCTTAGTGCAAAGCGCCTTATCACTTGTGACTTACGGCGTTTTGCTGGTGAAATTTTCAATTTGGGCAGTGCTGATGCTCATCATAGCAGCTATGCCTGCATTCTTTGCCGAAACGAAATTTGCGGGAGAAGCCTTTCGCCTATTTAGCTGGCGTGCGCCGGAAAGCCGCCAGCAGCATTACTTGGAAACCTTGCTTGCTAGAGAAGACTTTGCCAAGGAAGTGAAACTCTACCAACTAGGGGAAATGCTGCTAGGACGTTACCACAACGTGTTTAATAGACTCTACGGCGAAGACCGCGAGTTGACACTGCGGCGGGGACTGTCGGGTTATTTGCTGAGTTTGTTGAGTACCGCAGCCTTTTACGTGGCATACGCTTGGATTGTGCTGGAGACGGTAGCGGGTAGAATTTCCCTAGGGGACATGACGATGTATCTTACCGTGTTCCGCCAAGGGCAATCTACATTTTCCGGTGCCTTGACTTCCATCGGGGGAATGTACGAGGATAACCTGTATCTTTCCAACCTCTACGAGTTCTTAGAAGAGGAAGTGCCAAAACCAAAAGGCAAAGCCACCAAAGGCATAATTCCTAAAGACGGAATTCGCTTTGAAAACGTATCATTTACTTATCCAGGAAGTTCGCAACCTGCATTGAAAAACATTTCCCTACACCTAAAACCGGGAGAGAAATTAGCCATTGTGGGTGAAAATGGTTCTGGTAAAACTACGCTTATTAAGCTTTTGACTCGACTTTACACCCCAGACACCGGACGTATTCTACTAGATGGTTTAGACTTGCAACAATGGGATGTAGATGTGCTGCGGCAACGCATCGGGGTGATTTTCCAGAACTTTGTCCGCTACCAGTTCACCGTTGGTGAGAATATCGGCGTGGGAGATGTGGAACGCATGGAAGACAAAGCCCGATGGCAAACTGCGGCTGAAAAAGGCATGGCGCTTCCTTTTATTGAACATTTGCCGGAAAACTTTCAGACTCAGCTTGGTAAATGGTTCAAGGGGGGACAGGAACTTTCTGGAGGGCAGTGGCAGAAAATTGCTCTTGCCCGTGCTTTTATGCGAACGAATGCAGATATTCTGGTTTTAGATGAACCAACATCAGCAATGGACGCCCAAGCAGAGTTTGACATTTTCAATCACTTTCGCGCCCTGACCAAAAATCAGATGGTATTTCTGATTTCTCACCGTTTCTCTACAGTGCGGATGGCTGACAAAATTGTCGTTATCGAAGCTGGGGAAGTTGTGGAACAGGGAACTCATCAGGACTTGTTGCAAGCAGGAGGGCGTTATGCAACTCTGTTTTCGTTGCAAGCAGCAGGATATCAGTAGTGTAGGGGAAGATCAGGTGATGTTTCAAGTAGGGGCACAGAGCAATGCTGTGTGCCCCTACAAAAAACCTGTAGCTATATTGAGTGTTGACTAAAATTTGGGACTATCTGCGATGAAATTGATATTTGACCCACCGATTTCTGTGAAAATCCAAAAGATGAAGGAACGGGTACGGTGGCGACATCCGAGTATTGTCCAACGTAGGATTGACCAAACCAGCATGGTTATAGATGATGGCAACTCGGATAATCCAGAATTCTCGTTTATAGTTATAGGTGATAGTGGCACTACGGAGCATCAGGGGCACCATCCCCAACGGCAAATTGCTGAATTGATGCTTGCTCACCAGGAAGAGTGCCGTTTTGTGCTTCACACGGGTGATGTGATTTATGTGGTGGGTTCTCATGAGTATTACCCGACCAACTTTATTGAACCTTACCGCGAGTTTCTTGTCGGTGGCGAAAACCCCAAACGCATTTCCTACGATCGCATGGTGTTTAACCTGCCAATTCTGCCGGTGCTTGGTAATCACGATTACTATAATGTCCCGTTGATGTACCGCTTACTTGCAGGAAGCACACTACCACTGCGCCGTTTCTTCCGCTACAAAGATATAGAAATTGGCTGGCATGGATCTTACGAGGGTGACGCCTATGCACGAGCATTTCTTGATTATCTTAAGGGGATCGCCCCTGGTGAACAGTTGGAAGATCACCTAGACAACCATTACACTGCCAAGATTGACACAGGGCGGTGTTTGCGTTATGAACCTGGAGGTTTCACCCGCTTACCCAACCGCTACTACACTTTCCGTTACGGCGGAATTGACTTTTTCGCCCTCGACTCCAATACTTTTAACGCACCATTACCACTTCCAGCCACGAAAGAAGGAGAAGCCGAACGCCGTGAATTGGTTCATCGTCAGCATGAGATAGAACAAGAGGAGATGCAAATTCTCGAAGCTTGCTCTCACCTCAACCCGGATGTTCCCGAACAAGCCGAACAACTTGATACCCTCAAAGCTAAGTTATACCAAATCGACGAGATAAAAATCGACATTGAAAAACAATTAGAATCCCATAAAGGGTCATCTGTAGATTTTGAGCAACTTAACTGGCTCAAACAAAGACTCATTCAATCTTGGAATAGTGAAGAAGTACGCGGACGTATTATTTATTTTCATCATCCTCCTTACGTCACTGAGAAGACCAAATGGCGTCAAGCGCAAACCTTAGCAGTTCGTCGCCGTTTGCGTTGGGTTTTTGATGAAGTCGCAGACACGCTTGGTTCCTTAACTAAAGGGCGTTCGATAGTCGATTTAATTTTGAATGGTCACGCGCACTGTCTAGAACATCTTCGCACCGTGGACACTGGACACGCTGACTCATTTATCAACTGCATTATCTCTGGCGGTAGCGGTCATTACCCCCGGCGTCAGCGAAAGGAGGGGTCAGAGTTGATGGAGACTTTTGAGGATATTGCAGGTCATCCCAGCCGTAAAGTTGCGGACTCACTGCTATTTGTTGGTCGCAATGGTTACGATGGTCAAAAGCGTCTTCCCTACTCGTTTATACGGATTGATGTGAAAGATGGTAATCCACCCAAGTTTATTGTTAGACCGTATGTAGCTGAACGCTTCCAGGGAGAGTGGGGCGATCGCCAACTGGAACCGTTTGTCATTTGAATGTTGAGGACAACCCAGATTCCGCACAGTTGTGGTGTCATATAGCAAAAGCTGTGGGCAATCAAAGGGCGATCGCGCAGACTGTCCGATTGCGGCGATTGGGCACAGCGCGGTGCCTTCGGCGATCGCACTACTTACATCGGCAATTGTGACCCAGATTTGTCTTTATTCTTCATATATCATTTTTTTAGTCATGCCACCATCAATTACAAAATTCTGCCCAGTAATAAACTCTGCTGCATGAGAAATTAAATACTCAATCATAAAAGCGACATCCTCGGGTTTGCCAACTCGACCTACTGGATGCTGAAGATGGTCAATCTCTGTTAATTCTGGCTCCTTTCTTAAGGAAGACTTACGCCATATACTAACATCAATCCATCCCGGACTAATACAATTGACTCGAATGTCTGGTCCAAGACTAATAGCTAAAGCATGGGTAAGAGCAACAATGCCTCCTTTTGAAGCGGCGTAGGCTTCTGTATTTTTCTCTGATTGAAGCGCACGAGTTGAGGCAATGTTAATAATCGTTCCCTTCGATTGACGTAAGTAGGGAATGGCATACTTAGACAACAAAAAACAGCCTGTCAAATTAGTTTGTATAACTTTTTGCCAATCTTCTAATGACAAATCTTGAATAGGAGCATTGTTTGGGTTAGAGATACCAGCATTGTTAATTAGTCCATCAATGCGTTGAAATTTCTCAATTGTGGTTTCAATACATTGCCGTGCAGAGTTTTCGGTGGAAACATTTGTTTCAATAAATAACAAAGATTCTTCAAATCGATGAAATTCTTGCAGGCATTCTTTTGCGGCTTCACTATCAATATCTGCTATCACCACTCGACTACCACAAGAAAGTAAATGCTGGCTAATACATTTGCCAATACCTTGTGCGCCACCCGTGACTATTATAGTTTTGTCCATGAACATAATTTTGGTTGCTTCAGCGTCCGATGTCGATTCCTGTTTTTTGCTGAGTCATACTGAGTTGCACTCAAAGATAGTACTTCCCTGACCCGAACAAGCGCTAAATATTGACTGCACCGCGCATATGCAACGCATTCATGTGAAATTGGAACTGGAGGGCGATCGCTCATCCGTGAGTCCTGGTTGCACAACTTGCCCCTACTGCTCATCTCAAGTCATCAACCTGTAGCTGAGATAACATTCCACGAGTTTGTAACCTATGGAGGACTAACAAGCCTACAACGACTTATTAGAATCAGTCTAATGCTAAATGGAACCATTTATGCGTATTCATCATCTCAATTGCGGCTGTATGTGCCCGATTGGTGGACCCCTCTTCGATGGCTTTAGTCGCGGTCCAACAGCTCGCCTCGTGTGCCACTGCTTGCTCATTGAGACAAATCAGGGACTCGTTCTCATCGATACCGGCTTCGGTCAGCGCGATATCAACGCACGCGACTCGCGCCTCAGCCCGTTCTTCATTCATTTGAATGGCATCCAGTTTGAACAAAAATACACGGCGATCGCTCAGATCGAACAGCTTGGCTTTCGTGCGCGTGACGTGCGCCATATCGTGCTTACCCACCTCGATTTCGACCATGCCGGTGGTCTGGAAGATTTCCCCGAGGCGACTGTGCACGTAATGCTGTCTGAGAGTGAGGCTGCGCAGGATCGGCGGGGCTTCATCACATCACAGCGCTATCGTCCAGGACAGTGGGACGAGATCAAACGCTGGAAGTACTATTCGGCTGGGGGGGAACCTTGGTTCGGTTTTGAGGCGGTGCGCGACCTCGAAGGACTACCACCAGAGATTCTCCTCATCCCGCTTGCAGGTCACACGCGGGGTCATGCCGGCATCGCCATCGAAACGCCGGAGGGTTGGCTCCTACATGCAGGCGACGCCTACTTTTACCGACACGAGATGGGCTCTCCTAAACCGCGCTGTACACCCGGTCTGCGTGCCTACCAATGGATGATGGAGGTGGATCGCAAGGCAAGGCTCTACAATCAAGATCGCCTGCGCGCGTTATCGCTTGATCGCAGTAAGGGCGTGCGCCTCTTCTGTAGTCACGACGCTATCGAGTTCAAAGCGTTCACCGACCAGTAAGCGCGAGTACCAAAACTAAAAATTTCATCTATTTGGTACCACCATCAATCGTCATGTTTCTAACCCAGCCCGTGAGTCAAATTACGGTCTTAATACCGCTTGCAGCAGTTGATTGTAAATCTGTGTACCTTGCCTTAAGCCCTTCGGGTATGCCTCCGGCACGGCAAGCCGAACGCAGTCGCCTAGGTCGGGAAACCCTCCTGGAGCGCTGTCTCACCGCCTCAGGCGTCTAGATCTGTGGTTTCATGTAAAAGAAATCAACTGTTGCAAAAGGTTTTATGAAACCTAAACCAAAATATCATTTTTTACCTTTCACTCTAATTATCCTGCTGATGCTATGCTACTTGCTGCTTGACCCATCCAGGGTAGCAAGCGCAGCCTCTGCATCTTCTACTGTTTACGAACAACGGCTGATCCACAGTCCAGATGGTATTGGTAAATTTTACATGGGTCGAGAGATAGCCAAAGTTATGGGGCATACAGGAGCTCTTTGGCTAGAACGACCAAGCCGAGAGACTGAAGAACAGCCAACCAAGGTGGTGAATGCCCTCAACCTCAAGCCTAACGATGTTGTGGCAGATATCGGTGCTGGGACAGGCTACATGAGCTTTCGTATTGCTCCCGTGCTGACAAAGGGAAAAGTCTTGGCTGTGGATATTCAGCCAGAAATGTTGGATATTATTGAGTTTTTGAAGAAAGAAAATAATATCACCAACGTTGAGCCTATCTTGGCAACCCTGACAAACCCCAACTTACCACCAGAAAGTGTTGACTTAGCTTTGATGGTGGATGCGTATCACGAATTTGAGAATCCAAGAGAGGTAATAGAAGGGATTTTTCGGGCACTAAAAGCAGGTGGTAAAGTAGCGCTGGTTGAGTACCGGGGTGAAAATCCCTTTATTATGATTAAACGACTGCACAAGATGAGCCAGAGACAAGTACGAAAAGAAATGCAAGCGGTTGGTTTAGTTTGGCGTGAAACCAAAAACTTGTTACCAGAGCAGCATTTGATGGTGTTTGAGAAACCCCAGGAATAATAGCACAAAATTCACCTATTGCAACCGCAGCCCATAACTCATACGCACAGACTATTATCTGCGTCCAATGCTTTGTGCATCTGCGATTAAAATCAGTTTTCATAGTTAAGAACCAGGTGGAATAACGCTAGCGCTTTTGGTGTCACTATCCCAAACTATCCAGCCAAACTGATTGTCTAATTCAGTTGCACTATTTGCGACTTTAAAATTAATCTTTTCACCATCTCTAGTTTCAACAGCGAAGTCAGCATTTTGAGCATATATCACCTTAAAACCTCTGTCTCGCAGGCAATACATTGCCCAAGCTTTTAATGACTGCTTGTATGGTTCGTGTGGAATTGCTGGCTTTTTAATCGCCTCTTCGATAACTTGAAATGTCTTTGGATTAGTCATTGGTTTTCTTCCCCCTACTTTCCCTACCTTATGGATCACAACGAATTTCAATCATAAAGCCATCGGGATCGTAGAAGTACACGCCTCTCCCAGTGGGACGGGTGACGGGTCCGTGGGCGATCGCAATGTGATTTTCTCTTATGACTTCGACCGCTTGCTCAAACAACTCAGGAGCAATGTCAAACGCCAAGTGATATGCTCTGGTAAAAGTACGTTCCGGGTTGGGGTCTGGCGGTGGTAAGTCTGGTTCCCAAAATAAATCGACAATTGTGCCATCCGGGGTGACGAAGTTAGCAACTTTACCCTGTGCTACTAAGTCCACAAGGGTTGCGGGAACTTCATCACCAGTCAATTCGTGCAAACCCAGAATAGTACTGTAGAAGTGCCGAGAGGCTTGCATATCGTGGACGTTGAGAGCTATGTGATGCACTCGTCGCAGGTCGCCCAGACTCAGGGCACTTTTTAGAGATTGGGTACTTGGTAGCATGGCGGAACTCAATTTACTGACTGAGGTAGAAGCTACACTTAATGATATAAAAAGCTGGCTCTATTAACTAGCTACTATACCTCTGTGGTCACTCAAGTTTATCAATATTCTGCTTGTCATTGAAATTGCGGACTCTAGCCTTCTGTATGACCAGCAAGTGAAATTGCCCCTCTACCCCACAGAGGTAATTTCTAATTATTAGATATTGAATTTAATAGAAAATCAGCAAGAAGCTAATAGCACACTTTCTCAAGAGTTAAAGGCAATTTTAGTTAGATAGTAAAGCTTATTATTTATATTGCTTAAAAAAATAGTTCATTTGCTTTTTTCCTAGTTTTTTACTTATTCCTAATATTTTTCCTTAGGTTATATATTAATTTAAAAGGACAAAAGCAATACTTAATTTAAAAATATACCAAGAGTAAAGTACAAAATAATAACTGCAAAAATAAATTTTAAACAAACTTACAATACAGTTAATTTAGGTATATTACCAAATCAAATAGACACGGTAAATACGCATATTTATATACGCCTTATAATTATAACTTGAGACAGACTCTGCAATTTAATATGTATATCCTTAGAGCGGTTAATTTATTGTTTTTAATCGTTAAATTGGCGAGTGAAAACAATTTATATCAAATAAGCGTCAAACCTTTTTGATTTAAGGAGACGATTGGCATGGTTGAAAGCAGGCAGGGTTCAGATAGGCAGAGTATAAACGCTAACAGCATAACCACAGATCAACCTTATGCAGGTTCAGCAGCCACAAGCACAGATGCAGGGGTGTTGAGAAGCGAAGATGGCAGCCGCATTATAATCGGTCAACCTGGTGCAGGTTCAGCAGGCGCAAACATCGGTGCTGATGCATCTGGAAGCGTTGATACTAACCGCATGAGCACAGGTCAACCTTATGCAGGTTCAGTAGGCACAACCACAGGTGCAGGGGTGTCTGGAAGCAGTATCAGCACAGGTCAACCTTATGCAGGTTCAGCAGGCACAACCACAGGTGCAGGGGTGTCTGGAAGCAGTATCAGCACAGGTCAACCTGGTGCAGGTTCAGCAGGCGCGAACGTGGGTGCTGGGGCATCTGGAGACGCAAATGCTTCTTCTGGGGGTCAACCTGGTGCAGGTTCAGCAGGCGCGAACGTGGGTGCTGGGGCATCTGGAGACGCAAATGCTTCTTCTGGCCGCGGTCTAGCTGGTGCTGTATCTGGTGCTCTATCAGGAAAAGGAGGCATCAATCCTCTAGTCACTAGAGCGCTAATAGGCGGACTCATTGGTGGTACGTTGGGTTCATTAGCCGCCGCTTTGGCTGGTAAAAAATTAGCTCAGGGCTTTAACGTTGCTGCAAAAGGTGTAGGAGAAGCCGCAAAAACTATAGGTGGCGGTCTTAGCCAAACAGGAAAAGGTGTAGGGCAAGCGGTAAAGAGTATCGCTGACGGTGCTAGCCAAGCTGTTGTAGGTGGTACAGTGGACACGGCAAAGGGTGTCGCTGAAGGAGCCAAGCAAGTCGCACAAGGTGCATTAGACGTAGCACAGAGTACAGCGCAGGGTGTCACTGATGTAACCAAGCAAGTCGTAGCAGGTACAGTGGACGCAGTACAGAATACAGCGCAGGGTGTCACTGATGTAACCAAGCAAGTCGTAGCGGGTACAGTGGACGCAGTACAGAATACAGCGCAGGGTGTCACTGACGTAGCTAAGCAAACTGCACAAGGTGCATTAGACGTAGCACAGAGTACAGCGCAGGGTGTAGCGGGCGCTGTACAAGGTGCAGCCAACACTGTCGCTGATGTAACTAAGCAAACCGCACAAGGTGCAGCGGGCGCAGTACAGAGTACAGCGCAGGGTGTAGCGGGCGCTGTACAAGGTGCAGCACAAGGTACAGCAGACGCAGTACAGAATACAGCACAGGGTGTTAGCCAAGCCGCACAAAGTACAGCCGACGCAGTACAGAATACAGCACAGGGTGTTAGCCAAGCCGCACAAAGTACAGCCGACGCAGCAAAGGACACAGCAAATAGAGCTGCTGAGGGAACTAGCCAAGGCGCACAAGGTACAGCGGACGCAGTACAGAATACAGCGGAGGATTTTAACCAATCTGTACAAGGTGCCGCACAGAATGTTCAGTCATCTGGAAATCAGGGCAATCAATATCAAGGGTGGACAAGTGCTGGCAACCAGTACAACAATGATGAACTAGACATGGATCGTACGCCGGTGGTCTACATTTCAGCACCAGACCCGATAGACGGACTTGACGACAATCCAGTTACGCCTGTAGTTGATTCAACTCTGTCTATAGACGCTGGGTCAGTAGATGCTGATGAAAGAGACCCGCTTGAGGAAGAAATTGCTCGGTTTACCGATTACAACAGATAATATCTGACGTTCCAAAGGTCATCAACAAAACCTAGACACTGTAAAGACGGTACCCTCTTTTAAATAAAGGTAGTCCTATAGGACTACCTACAAACATAAGAAGCAAAGCAAGTTATACGATATAGTTTTTCCGGCTTAGACCGAGTCAAATCAAGGAAAAAGGTCTAAGTGTCGCACTGAACTGTCGTGTAACCAGATGCGAATTAAGCAGTTTTGGCACAAAGGAAACGATTATTTATGGATGCGAACCAACAGCTTTTGGATCAACCTCAAGGAAATATTGAGCTAGCTGCAGATCAACCTGATGCTAATCAAGTAGGTAGAGGCGCGAACAATGGGTTATCTAAAATAGCGATTGGAACACTCATTGGTGCTACGTTAGGCGCAATAGCTGGGGCTTTAGCTATTCAGGGTACAGCCGAAAGGGTTAACCAAACTGTAAAAAAAGTAGGGAATGTAGTCAAGGGTACAGCCGAGAATTTTAACCAAACTGTAAAAGGTGTAGGCGACGCAATAAATACAGTTGCTGAGGGTGTTAACGACACCGTAAAAGATGTAGGAAACACCGTCAAGGGCACAGCAACGGGCGTGACCGACACGGTAAACAATGCTGTAGGTGCTGTCAAGTCTACAGCCGCAGGCGTTAGCGACACGGTAAACAATACAGTGGACATGGTCAAGGGTGCAGCACAAGGTGTTAACGACACTGTCCAAGGTACAGTGGACGTAGCCACAAGCGCAGATGAGAATGAGACGCCATCTGGTACTCTGAACGTCAACATACCTAATGACCAGACACCTAATGAGCAGACGTCTTATATGTTAGTCCCAGTAGAAAACCAGAAGTGAGTTCTTGAGCGAACTATCCCGATCTACTGAATTTTAATTCTTGTAAAGGGTGCGGCAAAACAGAAATGTCTAGCAGCTTAGGGCGATTATTAGCGTAGGGTGGGCAATCTCCACCCTACGGATTTACTTTATCTGTCTGTAGGCACTAGTTGATGCTCTTACCATTTCAAAATAAATGTTTGCTACATATGATCCCTTGATAAAAGGGGTTGCGGGGTGCAATGTTGCAACCAAAAATTGAATTCGTATCTATCAATTGGCAGCAATGATGTAGGACAATATACCCCTTTAGGTCGGTTAAGCTCTTACTAATGATTGATAAATTAGTCAGAAAGAACTAGCTGCTTCAGTTAAGCGTTATGCTGTCTTGGATAAAGGAGACAATGACTATGGGTAATAGCAAGCAGCCTATTGATAAGCATGACGAAAAGGCTGAGCGCATTAGGGAGCTACGTAGAACTGATCGAGCAGGTACAGGCATAGGTGGTGGATTAGTTGGAGCAGCGATTGGTGGTTTACTCGGTCGCAAACTTGGAGGAATTTCCGGTACTGTAGTGGGCGCAGTAGCTGGCGCTTTGGTTGGTAAGGGGACAGCTCAACGTGTTAACCGCACTGTAGAAAGTGTAGTGGACGCTGCTAGGAGTGTAGCTGAGGGTGTTAACCACTCTGTAGTCGATGTAGGTAATGCGTTAAAAGATACAATTGACGAGGTCAAGCCCTCTGTAGTAGGTGTAGTGGATGCAGTAAAGAATACAGTTGACGAGGTCAAGCCCTCTGTAGTGAGTGCAGCCAAAAGTGTAGCTGAAGGTGTTAACTACAGTGTGAACAGTGTAACCAATGTTGGAGATGCATTAAAAGATACAATTGCTCAGGTCAAGCCTTCTGTAATCGGTGTAGTGGACGCCGCAAAAGGTACAGTTGAGGAGGTTAAGCCCTCTGTCGTCGGTGTGGTAGATGTTTTGAAAGAGACGGTTGAGCAGGTCAAGCCATCTGTTGTCGATGCAGCAAAGAGTTTAGCTGAGGCTGTTAACAACTCTGTCAACGGTGTAAGTGATATATTAAAAGATACAAATCAACAGAACAATTCCTCCGTTATAGGTGAAGAGGACGCGACAAAAGCCACACCTGAGGCTCTAAACCACACTATCAACGAGCTTCTGAATGCATTAAAAGATACAATTGACCAGGTCAGGCAATCTGTAATTAATGTGGAGGAAACCGCCAAAGATATAGATGAGGAGCTTAAGCCATCTATTGTCGGTGTAGTAGATATATTGAAAGATACGGTTGAGCAGGTTAAGCCATCTGTTGTCGGTGCAGCAAAGACTTTAGCTGAAGTTGTAAATAATGTCAACGGTGTAGGCGATACATTAAAAGATACAATTAAACAGAACAATTCCTCCCCCATAGGTGAAGAAGACGCGACAAAAGCCACACCTGAGGCTGGAAAGCACACTATAAAAGATACAATTAACCAGGTCAAACAATCTGTAATTGGTGTGGAGGAAACCGCCAAAGATACAGATGAAGAAGTTAAGGTGTCTGGTAATCACAACAACAAAATAGACGAACAGGTGCTTACGGATCATCTGCGGAGGTCAAGCAAGCAGCATCCTCTTAGTGATGATTTTATATCGTCTAATTGCCCACAATACGAAGAGCCCACGCCGCCTGCAGTACTTCTTATAGCACCACCTCCTCCCACTCCTTTGCTAGCAATACACAGAAGAGAAGATTTTTTGAGCAATGAGTTGGGGGTGGAGTTTCATGAAAATAGCAAGTTATCAGATGAAGCTGATATTAAACCTGATATTAGTGAACAGGTTGAGCAAAATTTAAATGATTTCCAACAGCCTCATAGTTTTCAAGAAATAGACATAAAAGATCTTAAGAGTTTTCAAGAAACAGACATAAAAGAGATTGAGTATAAAGATATTCAACAGAAAGAAAAAGAATTTCAGCACAGTCAACAACAAACAACTCAACAGCTTAGCCAACCAAGTATTCAACGACAGACTGAAAAAATTCAAAAAGCCACTGGAATTATTGTAGGCTCAGTTATTTTAAGTTTGATTGGTGTCACATTTGGATTGAGTCAAAAACGAAATTCGTTAGTCATAAAAAAATCATCAGCGTTTTCTCAGACTCTACCTTCAAGACCAGAAAGAACTCCAGAAAGAAAGGCGGAAACAATAACTAATGGTTGGATTTTTATAGGTAATATTAACAAAGCTTCAGATTCAGAATTTGTTGGAAAATCTGTAATCAAAAATTCACAATCTACTGATTCACCTATTGTTCCATCTGTAGGATCGATAGTAACTATAAATGTTGAACCAGGTGTGACGTTGAGGAACAATAGACCACAAGCACCTAACTTTAGTCCTCAAGAACAAAAAGCTTTAGCTGTTCTTAAGCCTCAAGAAAAGCTAAAGATTCTTAAACTAGAGTTGATCAAACCTCGCACGACCACTCAGTCATCAACAAAAGTTTGGGCAAAAGTCTATAGATGTGGTAGTGCTTGCTTGTAATGTCATCTATGTTTGATTATTCTTTGGATTTTCAGAATATAGATTTTCGACAACATCCTGAACTCTATCGCGTGGGTAAGGGCGAACAGGGAGTACTTTTGGTAGAACCGTACAAATCAGAAATTCTTCCTTACTGGCGGTTTAAAACTCCAGATATTGCGAGAGAGTCTAGCGAAAAAATCTACCAAATATTTTTGGCATATTTGGAAGAGGATGATTTTGTTGGTGCGGATATGGCGCGGAAGTTTTTACAAATGGGATACACGCGATCGCGCCGCTATGCTAATCATAAAAGTGGTAGAAAGTACAAAACCAATCCTCAAAAAGAATCCTCTCAAGAAGCCCAGATTCAAGCTAGAAAAGATATTTTACCCAATGAAGTAGATGCAGTGAAAGCTGAATCAGCAGCAATTTTTAAACAGAAGTGGACACAAGCAAAGACGAATGAGAAATATCTGCAGCTTTTAGCCCAGCATAAACAAATGTACGAGCGTTGACAAACAAGGTAACGGAGTAACTCGTTTTTTACAAAGAAGGTAAGCTGAAAGGCTTTATACATTTTACCTTATCTCCCTTGCCTCCCTTGTCTTAACAAGTGCGTGTTATCTTTGAATGCAACTCCGTACTACCAAAGAGACTTTATTTGTATCAGGCGTTTCGTGAAATGGTATGAATTCTTAAAGGGGTACCAAGAGGCTTTCCCGCTAATTCACCCTCAGCATTTTTATCAGTAGTTTCTGTCGCTTGGTAGCTAATGTACTGAGGCTTAGGTAGATGTTTAACCTCAGTAGTCGTAGGTTTAGAACTAACTGGGTCTTTTTTTTCAGTATAATGAAGTTTCTCGTGGTTGTCTTCCACTTGCTTCAATTTATACTCATTTTGCTGCAAAAGTCTTTGAGTAGTGATCAAAGTAAAGATGAGCAGCATAAGCTGTATCTGCCAAGGTGCTAAGACCAAACTTAATACTATGCAGACAAGTGCAAATATCCCCACAAAGTAGCCGATTTCATCGCTACACTTTTTGAAGATGTAGCCACCAATTAAACCAGTGAAAAGTGGTACTAGGAAAAACAAAGCCATGGTTTCTTACCTCTAAATTAGAAGCAGAAGTGTTTATATGTGCATCTTAGGGCTGCTGTTGGTAACAAGTGTATTTAATTTTACAAGCTACGTAATTTTAGCCATAACACGCTACCCTTAACAACAGCGTATAGACACAAGATTCCGAAATCCTTATTAATTTAGCTTAACACTTTCTGATTACAGTGTTTAATCTATCTAACGTATTACCTTAAAAAGTAGCGTTTTCAACTGAGACCACCCGATGCTGAACATTCCTCAATTACTGGCTACTGAACTCAACCTTAAACCTTATCAGGTGCAAAACGCGCTAGAACTTTTTGCCGAGGGCGCGACAATTCCCTTTATTGCACGATACCGCAAAGAGCGTACAGGCGAAATGAATGAAGTCCAGTTACGCGAAATTGAAGAAAAGTATAATTACTTAACAGAATTGGAAGAAAGAAAATCGGTGATTTTGAAGGCGATCGCCGAACAAGGTAAACTCACCGATGAACTCAAACAAAAAATCGAATCCTGTTTACAAAAAACAGAACTAGAGGATTTATATCTCCCCTACCGTGCGAAACGTCGCACTCGCGCCACCGCTGCTAGAGAAAAAGGACTCGAACCGCTTGCGGAGTTCATCAAATCGCTGAACGTCAAAAATGGTGCAGCGGCGTCGCTGGAAGCCGAAGCGGCGAAGTATATCTCCCAGGAAAAGGGAGTCAAAACAGCAGAAGAAGCGCTCAAAGGTGCTTCTGATATCCTAGCGGAAGAAGTTGCGGAAAAAGCAGAACTGCGTGCATATCTGCGGGACTACTTGCTGGAGGAAGGGGTGTTTGTCTCCCGCATCAAAGATGATCGTCCAGAAGGGACAACCAAGTTTGAGATGTACCGCAATTATCAGATGAAGGTGAAAAACATTGCACCCCACAATTTGCTGGCGTTATGTCGCGGTGAAGCCGAGGAAGTGTTGAGTTTTGAAATTTCCTTCGATGAGGATTTGGTGCTTTCCTACCTGGAGTCAAAAGAAATTAAAACGAAAGTCCGCGCCATTCGTGATTTTTATCAGGCGATGCTGAAGGATGCATTTAACCGCTTGATGAAAGCTTCCATAATAACTGAAGTGATTTCACAGAAGAAAACTCAAGCAGATATTGAGTCTATCAAGACGTTTGAAGCAAATTTGCGGGAGTTGCTGCTGTCAGCACCAGCGGGGATGAAACCAACGCTGGCTATAGATCCAGGGTTTAGAACTGGGTGCAAAGTTGCTGTACTCGATCAAACCGGGAAATTTTTGGAATACCAAGCGGTATTTCCCCATCAAGCAGCCGAACAACGCCAAAAAGCTGCACAAACTCTGAGAAATTTAATTGAGAAGTACAAAATAGAGTTAATCGCCATTGGTAACGGTACAGCTTCCCGGGAGACAGATGAGTTTGTCTTGCAAGTGCTGCAAACAATGGAACGCAAACCAACTAAAGTGATGGTGAATGAGTCGGGTGCTTCGATATATTCTGCAAGCAAAGTTGCTTTAGAAGAATTTCCCGATTTAGATATTACCGTTCGCGGTGCCATTAGCATCGGTCGCCGTCTACAAGATCCACTTGCGGAACTCGTGAAAATTGATCCCAAGTCCATCGGCGTGGGACAATACCAGCATGACGTGGATCAGAAGTTGTTGAAAAAGAAGTTGGATGACACGGTTGAAAGCTGCGTCAACTACGTCGGCGTAGACTTGAATACTGCTTCTAAGGAACTTCTCACCTTTGTCTCTGGCATTACGTCAAGCGTTGCCAATAACATTGTCGCTTATCGTAACCAGCACGGCGCGTTTAAAAATCGCCGGGAACTCAAGAAAGTCGCGAAATTGGGACCAAAAGCATTTGAACAGGCGGCGGGTTTCTTACGTATTCGCGGTAGTGACAACCCCTTGGATAATACTGCTGTACACCCAGAGAGTTATCAGGTGGTGCAGGCGATCGCATCCGACTTGGGCGTACCATTAACTCAAATTACCCAAATTGGCGAAAAGCTGAAAAAAACTAATCTCAAGAAATATGTCACCGACACTGTAGGCGAACCGACGCTACGCGACATCCTTAGCGAATTGGAAAAGCCAGGAAGAGATCCACGCGCTGAGTTTAAGTATGCCACCTTCAAAGAGGGAATCAAGGAAATCTCTGACCTTAAAGAAGGGATGGAATTAGAAGGTATCGTCACGAATGTTGCCAATTTCGGCGCTTTCGTTGATATTGGTGTACATCAGGACGGTTTGGTGCATATTTCCCAACTTGCTGATAGATTTGTTGACGATCCAAAGAAAATCGTCAAGGTAGGACAAGTTGTGAAAGTGCGAGTGCTGGAAGTCAATGAGAAATTGAAGCGGATTAGTTTGTCGATGAAATCAGTTAAGCAGTAGAAATATAAGTCTCGGGCAAAGGCGCAAAAATGTAGAGACGTTGCATGCAACGTCTCTACATTGCCTTGTGGTGCGAAATCACCCAAGCGGTGGAAAATAGCATTCATGTAAATCTCGTATAAAAATCACAGATGGCAATTTATCAAGTTCGACTCATCAATTCCGCAATTGGATTGGATCGCACTATCGAAGTCCCAGATGACCAGTATATTCTTGATATCGCCCAAGAAGCTGGTATCCGTTTACCATCTGGATGCAAACAAGGGGAATGTTCTGCCTGTGTTGCCAAGATAATCAGTGGAGAAATTGACCAAAGTGAGCAAAAGTTTCTGCGTCCAAATGAAGTAGAGGCTGGCTACACTATTACCTGTGTTGCTTATCCTTTGTCGGATTGCACTTTAGAAACTCATCAAGAACAACTCTTGTATAAATCATCGCTTTACTTTAATCCAAATGCAGCACCATCAGAATAGTTATAGAGGACATTTATAGAGCTAAGTATAAAATGATTGTAGGGTGCCGGAGTTTTGGTTAACGCACCCTAAAAATTTAGCCTAAAACTTTAATATTTTCTTTATAAATTAGTTGGTGCTAAACTCTTAACTTTAATTTATGACACCACACTGTTAACTATTTTTAAATACTAGCCAAATGGCATAAGAAGAAATCTGCCTTGTTAGAGAGGTTAAGGTGGAGTACATCGTTTGAATATAGGAGAAGGAGTTCAAAAATAAATTCTCTGGGTTTTAGGAAAAAACAATGATTGGAGCATTTGTCACC
Source organism: Kalymmatonema hyalinum WJT4-NPBG1 (assembly GCA_019359075.1). Taxonomy (GTDB): domain Bacteria; phylum Cyanobacteriota; class Cyanobacteriia; order Cyanobacteriales; family Nostocaceae; genus Kalymmatonema; species Kalymmatonema hyalinum. The sequence goes on along the minus strand of JAHHIB010000002.1, from coordinate 53,915 downwards.
GCTATAGCAACAGCTTTAAGCTTGCTAATTGTTGATTTAGTTGTTCCTGGTGTTAACATTGATAATTTCCCAGCAGCAATGATCGCTGCTTTGGCTATTGGTTTTATCAATGGTTCAGTCAAGCCAGTTCTATCGGTTCTTTCTTTGCCACTTAACTTCCTGAGCTTAGGAGCATTTTCACTGGTTGTTAACGGCATATGTTTCTCTTTAGCAGCATTTTTTGTTCCTGGGTTCCAAGTTCACGGATTAATTGGTTTTCTTCTCGGTCCTGTTGTTCTTTCTTTTGCTAGCACTTTCATTAACAAATACTTTGCTGAAAGAAATCTAGCTTTAGGTAGCGCTCAAGATACAAAAAGTAAAGCAGAATTGCCATCAAGTTAGATATCAGCAATGATCTGTAGAGAGGAAGCTATTCTTATCTCTACTCTACGCCGAATCAAGATAATTCCTGTGGAGGAGTTCTTCGTTCGGTTCATTCAAGAAAATAAAAGTGAAAACAGTTTAAGAAAGTAGCAGAAATTCCATGAAATTAGTTCGTTTTATTCTAGGTTTAGTCGTGCCTCCTTTAGGCGTTTTTCTTACAGCTGGCGTTGGTCCTACTCTGTTGATTAATGTTTTGCTGACGCTTCTTGGGTGGCTTCCTGGTAGTATTCATGCAATTTGGGTTATTGCCAAGCACGAAGAGAAAATGGACAGAGGGGGAGAAATATACTAACCTTTTGCACCATTGGTAGTCATCTTCCTTGAAATTCCAACAAAAGACGCTAAAAAACTGTAGAGACGCGGCATTCATGTCGCGTCTCTATTTTAGATTATGTAAAAATTAGGGTAGGCATTTGCCTACCCTGTCGCTGGTAGTCTACCTATTTCTTAACAGGTTCTTTATCTTTTAACCTGTCAGCCGCTGCATGGAGTAACTCCCTTAATATTTGTTTGATTTGCCGCTCTTTTTTAGCGATCGCCGTACCTGCTTCGCCAAGTTTTTGGTCTATATGCGTACTTTTTTCTTGTACCTGTGCAACTACCACTTCTGCTTGCGGACGAGCTTGGTTAAACCAGTTTTTAGCTTCGTCTAAATATCCTTGAACTTCCTCAGAACGTCCGCCATAACGTGCAGCCAAATTAGCTTGTACGATGGCTAGCTGTGCTCGCAGTTGAGCATAGCGTTTCTTTAATAATTCTGCTTCTTCACTATTTTTGATCCCATTGATAGCCGAATCAATAGCGGTTTTTGCACTAGCAGATTTTTCTTGACTGGTGTCTTGAATTTCTGTTAAAATTCCTTCAACTTCTTGCTGAATTTTTTCTTCTTGTTCATCTAATTTAGCTTGTAGTTGCTTAACTTCAGCTTGAGTTTTAGCAATAGATTCGTGTCTTTTACTATTAACTGCTTCCAACGCTCCCTCAATGGATGCCGTCACTTCTTCTTTCACGTCACTACCTTTTTCTTGTAAGTTTTCAATGACAGTAGAGACAGCATCTTTAACAAGGGTGCGAAGTTCAGTAGAACCTTCTTTAAACTCAGAAACTACCTGAGAAAGTGCAGATTTTACAATTTCTCGAACACGTTCCGATCTGAGTTGTCCGGTTTGTTTTGCTTGTTGCAGGTCGTTTTTAATTTGCTCTTTGATATTATTAGTCATCTTCAATGCTCTTTGAGATTTAACTTATAGAAATTTATCGAGAGTATGTCTCTCCTTTATCGTGACGCAATATTTTCTAAGGCGGTACATCCTTTAGGTAGAATAGGTAGAAAACAACTAGCTAGCTAAAGGAAAGGCAGCTGCTAGTATCCAACCAAACAATAACGCGCTACCAATGGCATAAATCCAAAGTTCTTCAAATAAGCTGGCAGCAAATGAGAAAATCGCCATAATTAAGGGAAACAATGGCAGCAAAAGGTAAATGAAGCCGAGTTCTGGCAACAAGTAAAGCACCAAAATAAAACCCCCTACCAAAATCACACTTTGTCCTAGCCACCACAAAATTCGTTTTCCAACTCCAACGCTTTGTTGTGCGACTCCCGATGCCAAAAACCAAGGAAAACAAGCGAGTGACATGAGGGGAAACAACTTCAAACGCGCAGGAATGAGCCACCACTGCAACCACACCACCTGCGCCATTGCGCCAAAGGCAACCCACAATACTACAAATAGCCCTACACCTAGCCCCACAGTTCGTAGTGTAGGACGCGGTAAGCGAAACATGACAGCCAGCCAAACGAAACCCGCAGCGCCGAACCAAATGCTCACCGCACCGCCTACCAGCAAACCACCTAAACTGTTAATATCGCCACCACGACTCAACAACGTGAGTACACCGCTTGCCACAAAAGGTGCAGCCAGTAAACCTCCCCAGCTTCTCAACTGAGGAACTTTCAGCTTATCTAGGGTAGAAGGCGAAGTTATTACGGGCGCAACTGCACCAAGTAAACCCAGCCATGCTAGCAAGTGCAGGAAATACCAAATCATCCGATAGTCAACATAGTTACTGCTGCGTTGCACTCCAAACGTGGCATCAACCCAGTTTTTAGCGGCTTGCTGGCTAGCATCGCGAAACAGAATGGTGATGTGTTCGGCGTTGGGAATAACGACAAGCGATCGCCCCCTTCCCTCAGCAAAGTTGTCATTTTCTCCTCCCGCCGTCCTCAGCAACCGCTGTGCATTGGCAACAAAGCGACCTTCCCAAGTACCAGCTTGCAACTGCAGGTTACGCGGGGCTGACGGCGTTACATTCGCACCCGTGGGCGAAACGGCAACAGTTGCAGCAAAACGGTTGACATTCTGAATACCCGCCGACATCACCGCACCACTCCCCATAGAATGCCCTAGCAACGCCAACCGCGACGAATCTACTTCTGGTTGTTCTACAAGAGCTGCATAAGCAACATCTAAGTTTTGCTGGAGTGAACCACGTTCCAGTGGTTTGGCGTTAGCCCCATGACTGTTAAAATCCCATAGCATCACAGCATAACCTGCGTGTGCCAAAACGTGGGCGTAACCCAACATCAATTGCTTGGAACCTGCATAACCGTGCGCTATGAGGACACCCGGTATCTTCTCGGCGTTGCGTGGCGCAAGGTACAGCATCGGTACTTCTTCACGCTGAAGGCTACGCACCACTAACCCAGTCCGCGCTGTAAGAACACCCCACCAAGAAAAGACAATCAGCAACAGTGCGGCGATCGCCAATAATAAACGCTTGCGATTCATCTAAGTCGTAATTTTGCAGACACTCTATAGGATGATAATCAACAGAGAGAGCATCAAAATTCTATCCAGCAAAGGAGATTTAGTTATGTAGCTTGTAGAAATCACTTACTAGGCGATGCCAAGAATGACTTTGAAAGCAGTAAAAAAAAGTTTGTAGTAAGGGCTTTAGCCCTTAAAATCCTCGCCCTAAGTGAAGACAGCACTCACTACGAAGTAGGAGTATATTTTACGTTAATTTCGCCCACTGACTTATCAACCTCAAAATACAACCTTATGTAATTAATATTGAAATGAATATCAAATTGACAAAGCTACTCACAATTTTCTTACTGACATTCATTGTCTTAAATCTGAACTTCATTCCTACAGCATTAGCCGCAGATACAGCTAATGGCGAAAAAATATTTAGCGTTCAATGTGCTGGTTGTCATATTAACGGTAGCAACATTGTTAGGCGAGGCAAAAACTTGAAACTAAAAGCGCTCAAAAAGTATGGCATGGATTCCATTGAGGCAATTTCCTCGATTGTTGCTAATGGCAAAAGCAATATGTCAGCCTACAAAGACCGCCTGACCGAACAAGAAATACAAGATGTCTCTGCTTATGTTTTAGAGCAAGCTCAAAAAGGCTGGCGTTAGTTAGAATTTTGTCCATAAGACTACGAACTGTTCTACGAACGATGATAACGACCACCGATCAACTGAAATGGACCGTACCTGGACCTCGCCCTTTACCAATCCTGGGACGCGCTGCTATGGTCTTGCGCTTTGCCACAGACTCGATAGGGGTATCGCGTGATCTGTTTCAAACGTATGGTCCGGTGGTCTCCCTAACAGCAGGCGGGGGCACTAATCTCTACTCGCCGCTCCCCAACTGTCCTGGGACAGTGTTCACCTACGGTCCGGAATATGTTCGTCAAGTTACTAGCCAGCACGAGATTTACTACAAGTATCCCTTGTCCGGAGGATTATACCGTAAGCGGGATGAATCAAAGCGTACGGAACCGCTAAAGCACTTTGGCGTGGGGCTCTTTGGTGTCAACGGTCTAACTCACCGCCAGCACCGCCAGCTTTTGATGCCTGCGTTTCATAAACAGCGAATCGATTCCTACCGCGACAATATTGTTGCTATTACCCAATCGGTACTGGAGCAATTGCCGATTGACAAGCCAACCGACATCGCTGAGGTGATGCGACTCCTCACCCTGCGTGTAGCGACCAAGACCCTATTCGGGTGTGATCTTGGTGAGGAGGGGGGTAAAACCGGGAGGACTTTACAAAAAGCTTTGGCTATGCAGGGTACTGTTGGGGTTGCTCTGTTGCCCTTTGACTTACCAGGGCTACCCTACCATCACTTACTCAATTTAATGGCGCAACTGGATGACGAAATGCGTGTTCTCATTCGGCGTAAACGAGCGAGTGGCACTGATGATGGGGACGTACTGTCAATGTTAATCCAGGCACGGGATGCCGAGAGTGGTGTGGCGCTGACTGAGGACGAACTGCTGGGACACACGGGTGTTATCTTTGCGGCGGGGCATGAAACCAGTGCCAATGCCCTTACGTGGACGTTATTTCTGCTTTCACAACATCCAGAGGTAGCCGCCGACCTGCTTGATGAACTCGAGAGCGTGTTGCACTCTGAAGCGCCAACCGTCGAGCAGTTGCAGCAGTTACCGTTGTTGGAGCGAGTCATTAAAGAGAGTATGCGGGTGTTGCCCCTTATACCTTGGAACGGGCGTGTGACCTCGCAACCGACTGAACTTGGAGGGTACGCCTTGCCAGCCGGAACCGAGGTTCTCGTCAGCATTTACCAAACCCATCATATGCCCGAAGTTTATCCAGAGCCAGAGAGATTTAACCCCAAGCGCTGGGAGGGATTTGAACCTACGATGTTTGAATACAACCCCTTTAGTGCTGGATCACGCATCTGTATCGGAGCTGGCTTTGCGATGCTGGAAATTAAGATTGTCCTGGCAATGCTGCTACAAAAATACCGCCTGCAATACCTTCCGCAGCAAAGAGTTGAACGCTGTGGTTTTATTGTCATGACTCCCAAGCACGGGATGCCGATGATGGTTCATAAGCAAGACCGCCAGTTTGCTCAGGGAGTGGGTGGTGTGCAGGGGAATGTGCGCGAGATGGTGCAGTTGCCAGGATGAAACAGCCAGCGCGCTCGGCGATCGATTATACTCTCAAGCAAGACCTAAAGTTTTTGTCGTTCAATAGTTGGAGGACGGCATTCCTCCCCTACCATGTTTGACTCATGAAAGGGAGATTCTGCCGTAATTTGTGATGAACCTACCCGCATCAAGCCGTTTACAATTCACTCCTGATTTAAACATTTGCCGTACCTTAAACGGGATGTGGCAAGTCTCCGGCGCACACGGACGCATTGATCCAAAAGCCGCCATTCAAAGTATGTTCAAATATTTTGATGCAGGCTTTACGACTTGGGACTTAGCAGACCATTATGGACCAGCAGAAGATTTTATTGGTGAGTTTCGCCGTCAGTTAATTGCGACTCGTGGCGAAGAGGCTTTATCTAACATTCAAGCCTTTACGAAATGGGTACCGCGTCCTGCTAGGATGACCAGAGAATTGGTTGAGGAAAACATTAATATCTCGCTCAGAAGGATGGGTGTAGAATCATTAGATTTGATGCAATTTCACTGGTGGCAATACCGGGATAAAAATTACCTGGATGCCCTCAAGTATATGGCAGGACTGCAAGGTGAGGGAAAAATCAAGCATTTAGCTTTAACTAACTTTGATACAGAACATCTGCAAATTATAACTGAAGCAGGCATTAAAATCGTTTCCAACCAAGTGCAATTTTCTCTTGTTGACCGCCGCCCTGAAGTTAATATGATTCCGTTTTGTCAACAGCATGATATAAAACTTTTCACTTACGGCACAATTTGCGGCGGTTTGTTATCAGAAAAGTACTTGGGTAAACCCGAGCCACGCGGATTTGACCTCACCACTGCTAGCTTGAAAAAATACAAAAATATGATAGATGGTTGGGGTGGTTGGAGACTTTTTCAAGAATTACTTTCTACCCTTAAACAAATAGCCGACAAATACAGCGTCAGTATCTCTAATGTGGCAGCACGTTATATTTTGGATAAGCCAACTGTCGCAGGTGTAATTGTTGGTGCAAGGCTTGGCGTATCCGAACACGTAGAAGACAATGCCAAAGTGTTTAACTTCACACTGGATGCTGAGGATTTAAATCAAATAAATGCTATATCTAGCAACTCACGGGATTTGTATCAATTGATTGGCGACTGCGGCGATGAATATCGGCGATAATCCTCGCTGCTCAAAAATTCAAAAATTATTTTTGAATTTTTGAATTTTTAATTGATACTTTTGAATTCCCCGGAAGCCGTGACTTCTCCCTAATTTTTCTCCCAGAACAAGAGGGCTTTTTCCTTTCCTTAGTGAGGAAAGGAAAAAGCCCTGCGAGATTTCGTGCAGGAATCTATTGGTTGCCTTGTGCTGCGCTGTTCTTGTCGCGGCGTCCAAGCAGGGTGCGAATAGCAGTCATAACTTCGGGCACTGCGAGCACTATGGACGCGAACGAGCAAAGCGTCGCCACCTGGCAGTACTCACAAAACGCTTTGTTCTCGCTCCACTCCTCACGGGCTAGCTCGGCGGAGGTGACTCCGTCGATCAGGAGCTTGACGCCCATTGCAATTGGTAAGAGCGGATTACGCCGTGCGCGGTCTATACCACCAGCTGAAGCTAGCCAAGCAGTGAGGGCGTAATTAACCACCATAATCGGTCCATCGGGTGAGCTGAATCGGCTGTAAGCGTAGTTAGACGCGTCAACGCGGTCTGCGTCGAACGGTCCTGGCGGATCGGGTAGGTGATCAACGATCCCGGTTTGGTAGAGTGAGACGAGTTGTCCCATCGAACCGCCAAGCATAGACAAGCCGATAATCCATCGCCGACGGGTCATATCGGGGCTTTTTCCTTGACGCAGTTCCTGACTTAGTTGTGTTGGCTCCATAAAGCGCAATCCTCTGTAACGTTTGCGTTGACGATCGCATCAGCCATGTACGGGGCGTTCCACCGATAACGGATAGAATACGCAGTATGCATCCAATTCAGCGATGACAGCACCCTGCACTTGAGCGGATAGATTCCTTACTATTTTCGGGAATCAGTTTGATGCGTACCACTTACGCAGGAGGTACTTCGTTCAGCAGTGCTTATCAAATAGTGAATATTTAGAAAGACTCCACAGACTGATTTATAGAGGCAGGTTTTGAAATGCCCTCTCAAAACTGTGAACTTATTTTTTGTATTTGTAATAGTTGTAATTACTCATACTTTTGTGTCCATTAATAACTAGACCTAAGACATTACTTCGGTTTATTTTTAGGCTATCTAAAGCTTCTTTCAGTGCAGAACGGTCTGTTTTGTGCATCCTAGTGACAAGCACAATACCATCAGTAGAAGGTGCCAGCAAGCTAGCATCAGCAAGACCGACTAAGGGAGGTGTATCATAAATGACCAAATCGAAGGCTTTATGAAAATCTGCCATTAATTGCTTCATTTTTTGTGACGAGAGCAACTTTGCAGGGTCAGGTGGAATGGGTCCTGTCGTAATCACAGAGAATTCGCCTACAGAAGGTAGTTGTCGTATCACCGTCTCCACTGGCATATTTCCAGAAATGACACTACTCAATCCCCACAAGTTATTTATATTTGATACTGTGTGAATCCGGGGGCGGCGCAGATCCGCATCCACCAGTAGTACTCGTTGTCCCATAGTAGAAGCTATCTGTGCTAAGTGGAATGCAACCGTTGACTTACCATCTCCAGCCCCAGCAGAACTAATAACTAAGGAGCGAATCGGTTGATCAGAACTGAGCAGTTGAATATTCGTATGGAGTACCCGTAAAGCTTCCAAAAATTTAAGCGATTCATACTGCTTGTAGCCTTCATCCGGTGCATCCTGATGCTCGACAATTTCAGCTGACTCAGAAGTGTCCTGAGAACGCAAATTTGTCAATTTTGTGCGAGATTGATCTGCAATAGTCTGGTTTTGAATTTTTGGGAGTTGCTTTTCAAATGGAATAGTTGCTAGCAGGGGTAGTTTGAGCTTCTCCTTGAGGGCATCGACCGTATGGAAAGTATCGTCAAGCTTTTCAATCACTAACGCGCTACCTATTCCCAAAAGAGCGCTAGCAACGAATCCCAACACCAAATTACGTTGAGTGTTGGGAGACACAGGAACTTCTGGCTGAACGGGCGCTTGAACCAACTGCCAAGGAACTTGTGTCTGAGCCGCCTCAATTTGCAAAGTTTCGCGGGTCGTGAGAAAACGATTTAAACTCTCAGTTGCTACTTGTAAATTCCGCTGTAATTCAGTGTATTGCCGTGCCAAAACTGGTAGTTGCTCTACTTTTTTCTGAAGTGTTTTTTCAGCTTGGGCAAGCGTTTGACTTTGCGATTCTAAATTCTGAATTTCATTCGCCACTTGAGCAACTTTTATAGACCAAACTCGCTGCGCCTCCTGATGTAGCAAAGGCAACAGCCTTTGCCGCTTTTCTCGCAATACTTCGATGGGTATACTACTTTCTTGGAATCGCGTTAATTCAAAAGCTGTCTGAGCTTCTAATTGGCGAATATTAGTGATTAACTGCTGATAGACAGAAGCATCAGCCAGTGCTACTTTTGCTCCCTCTGGTCCTTGGATGCTAGCGAAATAAGTGCGAGCGATCGCTAATTGCTGATTAATAGCTAGCCGTTGCCCAGATAAACTCTGAACAAGCCCTGCAATTTGCTCTGCTTGGCCTTGCGGGTCGATAAAGTCGTAGTTTTGTCGGAACTTTTGCACTTGTTGTTGGATCTGATCAACCCGACTCTGTAGGGATGGCAGTTGTTTTTCGACAAATTGAATCCCTTGACGCAAATTAGTTTGTCTATCTTCTAAGCTGTACTTTAAGTAAGCTTGAGCTAGTGTATCTAGTACGACTTTTATCTTAACTGGATCGTTACTTTGGTAGCGAACTTCTATAATTTTGGTTTCGCCTAAACGAGTAATAATCAGAGAGTTTACAAGAGAATCATAGTTAATTTCAGGATAAGAAAGTTGCAAGTGCTTAACAATACTTGTCATCAGTTCAGGACTCCTGAGAACCTGAATTTGAGTTTCATAATCCAAACTGGACTTGTCAAATTTGCGCTCTATACCAGAGGCGAGTTTCGGCACATTACTGTCATCACTATTGACAGGTTCCGCTAAAATCTGGAATTTAGCTAGATATTCTGGTTTTTGTTTCAGCGTTACACCTACAACACCAGCCATGACAGCAGTCATGACCACTGCAATCACTAGCGCTCGTCGCTTGACAACACTTAGGATTTGGAACAAATCCCAATCATCCCCTTGTCCTTCTGAAAAGGGCAAAGGTTGAGTTTGAAGTACTTGAGGTAGATAGCTTCTATTCCCGTTATTCCCATTGAGAGATGAGGTTTTCACGAGAGAAATCTCCATTATGTGTTCTTGCTGGGTAAGAATCTAGGCTGGATTTGTGTAACAGCTTGAAATCAGCAAATTTTGACTAGAACAGGAATAGCAACTGAAGTAAAAGTTTGAAGCTTGTACACCAGTTAATATTTTGTTCCTTGCCTAGATTCAAGGCTAAAGCCATCTTTTTTGGCACAATCCTAACGCTGGCTGTAGTCTTTAAGCTTCGGTAAATGCACGTATCTATACAATGAAAAAGTAAAGTGAGATCAGTAAAACCGACTAAGAGCTTCACGAATATTGTGATATTACCTAAATCACAGCACTTGTTACAAAATCTTTATACCCAAAAGTTCCAAAAATTTTCTTCATGATGTTAATTATTCCGATTTTTTTGGGCAGCCTAATACCAGTGATCGGATCAGCGATTTCCCCAGGAGTATACTACGCGTGGAATACAACCACAGGCTTAAGCAGTTAGTTCAAAGCCACCACGAAGACTTACAAGTTGCAAATTACGAATTTTTTAAAGTTGGGCAGTTCATTAAGTTGTCTGTGATTACACAGTTTTTCCCCCCAGATTACGCTGCAACTGGACAGTTAATTGATGAGCTAGTCAGACATTTAGAGCAACAAGGGGTAGACATTGAGGTATTCACAGGTCAACCAGGCTATGCTTTTGCGACTCCTTATGCTCCAACTGTTGAACAGTCTGGTGGGGTGCGAATTAAGCGATCGCGTACAACCCAACTTTGCCCTGATCGGATTCGCGGTAAAGCTATCAATGGTATTCTGTTCACCTTGCGTGCTGCACTCTATCTGGTGAATGCTGCCCGTCATCGTAACGTCGTTTTACTAACCACGGCTCCCCCATTTCTGCCAGTTTTGGGTTATCTGGCTCACGTCTTATTCGGGCTGAGTTACGTTTGCATACTCTATGACCTTTATCCAGATATTGCGATCGCTCTTGACGTGATACCAAAACACCATTGGTTGGCTAAATTCTGGAAGCTTCTAAATAGACAGATTTTGCGGAAAGCCAAGGGTATTGTGGTTCTTAGTCCAGCTATGAAGGGACAGGTGGCGGCGAGTTGTCCGGAAGTTGCTGATAAGACTTCTGTGATTCATAGTTGGGCAGATCCTAAATCGATTGTGCCGATTGCCAAGGAAGATAACTGGTTTGCCCATCAGTACAATCTCGTAAATAAATTTACAGTCATGTACTCAGGCAACATGGGTCGCTGCCATGATACACATACAATATTGAATGCTGCCAAGTACTTACAAAAAGAGGCTATTCAGTTTGTCTGTATAGGCGGCGGAACTAAGCGCGAAGAACTGATTGAGCAAGTCAATCAATTAGGGCTTCAAAACTTTCTGTTTCTTCCATATCAAGAAAGATATGTGCTACCTTATTCCCTGACAGCCTGTGATTTATCGCTAGTAAGCGTGGATGCAGGTATGGAAAGTCTGGTTGCTCCCAGCAAACTTTATCCGGCTTTAGCAACTGGACGACCAGTAGCAGTCATTTGTCCAAATCATTCATACTTGAGGCAACTGATTACAGATGCAAACTGTGGTGACACGTTTGAGAATGCAGACAGTTACGATCTGGCGGAGTTTATTTCGCGGCTGAGTCGCGATCAGCGTTTAGCACAACGTATGGGTAACTCTGCTCGTCAATATTTGCAGTCTTATTTCACACCTGAGGTTATATCTAGGCAATATTTTGAAGTATTGCGGCGGGCTATATCATAGGGTTGTTAGTCTTGCTACAGCATCGCACTTCATAAAGTGCGTAAGAAGTCGTCAAGCGCAAAACATACTTTTTGAAATTAAATATTTCAATGTTGATTGAGGAGTTGGGCTTCGATGGTCTTGTTGATCTCAGTCCCTCCCACCTAACCTTCTTGTTTACTTGTTAATACGGGAGGTCGAATTGCACAGAAGGTGTGACCGAAATCGGAAACGTACAAAACGACGAGCTATTTATTGCCCAGTACATGGGTGCTATCTTGACAGTGTGAGTCAAAAGTATCCCTTGTTTGCAGATACTGCTGGGCAACTTCAGCAACGAGGGATACGACGAAAAAACGCCTTAATTTTAATAGCCAGTAAAACTGCAATACCCCTTAATGGTGAATGGTTAGAAGCTTTTTGGTGCAACCAGTGCCAAGAGAAAAAGTGGTATCACGTCCGCAAGCTAGAAAATATCTATAATTTGTCTGTCGCACCACCAGAACTTTGGCAGCAAGCAATGGGAGTGATTCATGTCCAAGGAAACCCTTCCGTGGGAGAGTTTACTCTCAGGCATGCAAGGATGGTTGGATGCCTGAACTACCAGGATTTTATCTTTGTTGGCTAAGCCAGTTATGAGTTATCAAAACACTACCGTCAAGCAAGAGTTCATCATTGAAGCCGGACGCACCGAACAACAATACTGGAAAGACTTATGGCGCTACCGGGAATTATTCTATTTTCTGGCGTGGCGAGACATTCTTGTACGTTACAAGCAGACGGCAATTGGAATGGCTTGGGCGCTGATTCGTCCGTTTTTGACAATGGTGGTGTTCTCAATCGTGTTTGGGCAGTTGGCAAAGTTGCCTTCGCAGGGTGTTCCCTACCCAATTTTGGTATTTACAGCAATGTTACCCTGGCAATTTTTTGCTAATTCCCTGTCTGAATGTAGTAATAGTCTGATCACCAATGCCAACCTGATTTCCAAAGTCTATTTTCCTCGCTTGATTGTACCGACAAGTGCAGTCGTCGTCAGCTTTGTAGATTTTTTGATTTCAGGGATGATTCTACTGGGGTTGATGGCGTGGTACAACTTTGTCCCTACCTGGCGCATTTTGACACTGCCATTATTTATTGGGGTTGCCTTTGCTGCTTCGATAGGAGTAGGACTGTGGTTGGCTTCTTTAAATGTTCAGTACCGGGATTTCCGCTACATTGTGCCGTTTATTGTACAGTTCGGTCTGTATATTTCGCCAGTAGGCTTCAGCAGCAGCGTTGTTCCAGAAAAGTGGCGCTTGCTTTACTCCTTAAACCCGATAGTAGGGGTGATTGATGGCTTCCGTTGGGCGATTTTAGGAGGAGACTCTTATTTGTATCTACCAGGCTTTGTTCTGTCTTTAGGACTAGTCGCCTTACTCTTCTTCAGTGGAATTTGGTATTTCCGCAAGATGGAACGCAAGTTTGCTGATGTGATTTAGGAACTCGCTTAAATGGGTAAATTCAATACAAATCCAGGTAGCGATCTATCGCATTAGTTTTGATTGGTTTATGTATCATCAAAACCCTGTACGAACGCTCGGAACCGAAAGTTCTACAACTTGGCAAAATTAATGACATGAATCAGTAGTCACCTTATTAACCAAGCACAATAACAACAAATAAAAGCCAATAGTAAATGTCTGACACTGTTATCCGAGTTGAAAATTTAGGCAAGAAATACACTCTTGATCACCAGCAGCAAGAGCAGTATACAGCACTGCGAGATGTGATTACTAATAGCGCAAAATCTCTGCTGACAAAGCTCAATCCTGTCACTCAAAACTCGAAAAACCGAGCTAAGAATTTTTCTGAAGAGTTTTGGGCATTGAAAGATGTGTCATTTGAGATTAAGCAGGGCGATAGAGTAGGCATTATTGGTCGTAATGGTGCAGGGAAATCCACACTACTGAAGATTCTCAGCCGAATTACAGAACCAACCACAGGACAAATTCGCATTAAGGGTCGAGTTGCCAGTTTATTGGAAGTGGGAACAGGGTTTCATCCAGAGTTAACAGGTAGAGAAAATATCTATCTCAACGGTGCAATTTTGGGGATGAGCAAGGCAGAGATTAAGAAGAAATTTGATGAGATTGTTGCCTTTGCGGAGGTGGAGAAGTTTTTAGATACGCCAGTCAAGCGGTATTCATCAGGAATGTATGTTCGTTTGGCGTTTGCGGTGGCGGCGCATTTAGAGCCAGAAATTTTGATTGTAGATGAAGTGCTGGCAGTAGGAGATGCTCAGTTTCAGAAGAAGTGTTTAGGAAAGATGGAGGAGGTAGGAAAAGAAGGAAGAACGGTTTTATTTGTCAGTCACAATATGGGAGTCGTTCAAACGCTGTGTACGCGTGGAATTTTATTAAGATACGGAACTGTTGTCTCTGACGAAACTGCATATGAAGCAGTCAGTACTTATCTGCAAACTCTTGAAAAATCTGGTTCACAAAACCTTTTAGAAAGAACAGAGCGAAAAGGAAAAGGAGAAATACGTCTTAGTAAAGTCGAGGTTTTTAGTAGTGCAGACTGGACATCGACAACTATAGCAACAGGACGCCCTGCTTATTTCGTCTTTCATGTGACTAAACCACGACCAGGAATGTCATGCATTTTTACTCTATATGATCAGTACGGGCAGCCAGTGACAAACTTTAATAGTTCTGTCCGTAGCTATCAAGATACTGGCAACCTAGACACAAGTACGAAGTTAGTTTGCGAAATTGATGAGATATTGTTGATTCCTGGCATATACAGAATGAACGTTGCAATTATGAGCAATGGTGAACTACAAGACCATATTGAGGGAGCTTTTAGCTTAGAGGTGGAGGAAGGACCACTCAGAGGACGTCCAGTCATACCAAGCGGATATGGCAGCATTGTTATGCCACATCGGTGGAGTTCACCTGTAGCTGTACCACATTAAGAGAAATGTATTGCTGCCACATCGATATCTTGAACTCACTTGTTGACTCTAGCAAAACGTTGCAGAAAATCATTATTTACTAATCTGACAAACCATGAAAATTTGCCTACTTGATCCAGGAATTGAAAACAATCTTGGGGCTCCAAGCTCAAATTTAGGAGATTTAATTATACAGGATGCTGTTCAAAGAGAATTAGATAAAATTTTTGGAATAAAAAATATTACTAAATTTTCAACTCATAGTGCTTTAACAAAACAAGAAATTGAGTTTATTCGGAATGAGTGTTTATTAATTATTGTTGGTGGAACAAATTTGCTTTCCTCTAAAATGAATGAATATAGACAGTGGAAAATAGGAATTAAAACAGCATTTCAATTAAAGAAAACTATCCTTTTAGGAGTTGGTTGGTGGCAGTATCAAGATTCTCCAAATCTATATACACGAATTCTTTTAAAGACGGCTCTATCTAGAAAAGGCATACACTCTGTAAGAGATAGCTATACTAGGGACAAACTTCCGCAAATGGGTATCAAAAATGTCTTAAACACTGGCTGTCCAACTATGTGGCCGTTGGCGGAAATGCACCCTGGATATTTTCCTATTGCTAAATCAGACAATGTACTATTAATGCTGACTGACTATAACAAAAATGTTGAATTAGATAAAAAGTTGCTAGAATTATTGTTCTCTAAATATGAAAGAGTCTATTTCTGGCCTCAAGGAAGGTATGACGCAGAATATATATCTGAGCTTAAATCTGCTCTAAATATTCCAGTCATTATACTGGAGGAGTCTCTAGTAGCTTTGGATCAGTTTATTAATTCTGGAATCTCTTTTGATTACGTTGGTACCAGGCTTCATGGTGGAATAAGGTGTCTTTGCTCTAAAAAGAGGTCTTTAATCTTAGAAATAGATAACCGTGCCAAAGAAATAGCTCGTGATACTCAACTACCAACAATAGACAGAGCAAATGTTGAATATATTAGTCAATGGATTGATGGAAGCTCATCTCCTAAAATAAGGCTAGATTTAACTGCCATCGATAAGTGGAAAAGTCAGTTTTCTCATTTAAGAAAGATAGATAGTCATGTGGAGCATTGTTTGGCAATTCATTAAAAAACGGAACTGGATGGCACAGTTTACAAACCCAACTCCATCTTGATACAAACTATTAGCCAGCACAATGAACGTTTTACACATCAACCAATCTGATATTTCTGGTGGAGCAGCGATCGCAGGCTATCGACTGCATGAAGGTTTGCTGGCTCAAGGCATTGACTCTCGGTTGTTGGTGGGTCAAGTTGAAACCAGTAGCGACAAAGTAGCCTTATTGCAGCGCAATAAACGGATTGAAAAACCGCTCTGGAGTGTAAGTTGGCGTCTTGGCTTTAACTACCTCAACCATATCAATAGCTTTGATATTCCGAAACACAGTTTCTACAAGAATGCAGATATCCTTAACTTTCACAATCTGCATAATGATTACTTCAATTACCTGGCGATTCCAGCATTAACTGAAAATAAACCAGCAGTTTTTACGCTTCACGATATGTGGAGTTTTACAGGTCACTGCGCCTATAGCTATGATTGCGATCGCTGGAAAACTGGCTGCGGTCAGTGTCCTTACCCAGAGGCGTATCCCGCTGTTCCTAAAGACAGCACTCACCTGGAGTGGAAGCTGAAAAATTGGGTTTACAGCAAAGCCAATTTAACAATTGTGGCACTCAGTCAATGGCTGACTCAACAGGTTAAACAAAGTATTCTTAACCGCTTCCCCATTCATTACATTCCTAATGGTATTGACACAGAAGTATATCAACCTCTTGACCGTGAACAGTGCCGTTCCTTGCTTAATATTCCAATAGGCAAAAAGGTTTTGATGTTTGGCGCGGAAAGTTTAACAAATATCCGCAAGGGAGGTGATTTACTACTGAAAGCCTTGCAAAACTTACCCCCGTCCTTGAAGACTGAAACTGTGCTTTTAACTATAGGGCGTGGTGGTGAGGCAATTTCTGAGGCAGTGGGAATGACTACCGTAAATCTTGGTTATGTCAGCAGCGATCGCCTGAAATCTATCGCCTATTCTGCTGCTGACTTGGTTATTTTTCCCACCCGCGCCGATAATCTCCCCTTAGTGCTACAAGAGAGCATGGCTTGTGGGACTCCTATGGTTTCGTTCAAAATTGGTGGCGTTCCTGATTTGGTGCGTCCAAATATCACTGGCTACTTAGCTACACCAGAGGATGCTGATGATTTTTGTCATGGAATTATGCAGTTGTTGGAGGATGATAATTTGCGCGATCGCATGAGTCAAAATTGTCGGGCGATCGCTCTTACTGAATACCCTTTAGAACTCCAGGCACAGCGATATATCGAACTCTATCATCAGGTATTGAACAGACAAACCAGGAGCAAGCAGAAAGTGTCTGCCTAGTAATCCACCCCACCAATTTTGAAGGCTTGTAGTGAGGGCTTCAGCCCTTTCCTAAGCACTAAAGTGCTTACTACGGACTCATTAAAGTTATCTTAAGAAATTACTAGGAGAATTGTTTCTTTAGCCTTCTTCTTCATCAACGTTCTTCAAATTCTGACTTCAACAACTAAAAAACGTACATAAAAAGTACTCAACCTTTAACAAGTTCACCTATTATGCCACTCATCACTAGAACACTCACGTTAGCTGACTTACCCTCACCCCCACCTGGTAAAACTGGTTGGCCCTGGACAGAGCAAACTCCTCCCTTGTCGCAGCGGATACCTGGTGATTTTGAGTATCCTCGCATCAGTATAGTGACGCCGAACTACAATTACGGTCACTTCCTTGAGGAAACCATTCGTTCAGTGCTACTTCAAGGTTATCCGAATTTGGAATACATCATTATTGATGCCGGCTCAACTGATAATTCACTCGAAATTATCGAAAAGTATGCACAATGGCTTGCCTATTATGTCAGCGAGAAGGATAAGGGACAGTCAGATGCGATAAACAAAGGTTTTCATAAAGCGACAGGAAAGATTTACGCTTGGCTGAACTCTGATGATATTTTTTGTCCAAACACTCTTCAGGAAGTTGGGCGATTTTGGCGTGACAATGCTTATTGTCATTTCCTTACTGGAGATGGATATTTGATGAATGCTAACGAAGAAGGCGTAGAAAGTTGGAGAGATTACGTCAAAGGAGAAAGATATTCGTTTGAAGATTTACTTGAATATCATCATGAAAAATATTTACCGCAACCTTCTGTATTTTTTAGCCAAGATGTTTTCCATCAATTACATGGCTTAGATCTTTCATTATCATACACAATGGACTTAGATTTTTGGCTGCGTATAAGAATGATATATCCGCTTCACTACATACCAAAGTGTTTCTCAGAAATGAGACATCATGATGATGCTAAGACTTGTAAGGATAATGTCATTGCTATGGCAGAAGCCAGGAATGTTTTGAAAAAATATTATCAACATTTCAACCCATTAATCAGACTTAAAAATAAATTAAGTTTGAGATTATTTTATGCTACAGCTATGCTAAAACATGGAAGATTTGAAGATTCACATGGAAACAAGTTGGAAGCAATTAAATGGTTGATGAAAGCAGTCTTTTTTTGCCCTACCATTATTTGCTTTGGTAAAACTTGGAAATTCATTATTAAACTCATGCTTCCCACAGAAATCATGAAAGAATTGTTTCTTAGACAAGAAAATTATCAGAGTTGACGCTCAAAGTTGGTGTCCCTGCTCTAGTGCCTCCACATATCACTGGCTACTTGGTTACACCAAAAGCAGACGTAATTTAAGTGAATAGCAAATGTCTGACACTGTAATCCGAGTTGAAAATTTAGGCAAAAAATACATTATTGGTCACCAGCAGCAAGAGCGCTACACTGCACTGCGGGATGTAATTGCCAATAAAGCAAAGTCTTTGTTGGCAACTCTCAACCCTCTAAGTCAAAACTCAAAAAATGAAGCTAAGAACTTTCGTGAAGAGTTTTGGGCACTCAACGATGTGTCGTTTGAGATTAAGCAGGGCGATAGAGTTGGCATTATTGGTCGTAATGGTGCAGGAAAATCTACACTCCTAAAGATTTTGAGCCGGATTACAGAACCAACCACAGGACAAATCGGCATTAAGGGTCGAGTTGCGAGTTTGTTAGAAGTGGGAACAGGGTTTCACCCAGAGTTAACAGGTAGAGAAAATATCTATCTCAATGGTGCGATTCTGGGAATGAGCAAGGCGGAGATTAAGAATAAGTTTGATGAAATTGTTGATTTTGCAGAAGTAGAGAAGTTTTTAGATACGCCAGTAAAGCGATATTCATCAGGTATGTATGTGCGGTTGGCGTTTGCGGTTGCTGCTCACTTGGAGCCAGAGATTCTAATCGTTGATGAAGTGCTGGCGGTGGGGGATGCAGAGTTTCAAGAAAAGTGTTTGGGGAAGATGGATGCGGTGGGAAAAGGAGGGAGAACAGTTTTATTTGTAAGTCATAATATGGCTAGCATACAGTACTTATGCAGTACAGCAATACTATTAAAATCGGGAAGTATCGCGGCTATAGGGCAGCCTACAGAAATCGTAGGAAAATATCTCTGGGATACCCAAGAAAGAAGTAGTATCGATTTAAGAGAATGGAACGACAGAATTACGACTGGGGAAGCCAAACTTATTCAATTCGAGATTGCTAACGGTAACGGAAAACCAACCATCAGTATTCCGGTTGGCGGTAGCATTTGTTTTACACTTCACGCCGAATTTTATGAGCCGATTGTTAACCCTTCTTTTGGGGTCATTGTTCATAATGCGTTAGGGGACCCTATTCTTGATATTCGCTCAAATCATGATGGCTTGCAAGTTGGTCGAGTTAAAGACAAGATCACCGTGCAGGGTTATGTTGACAATGTTGGGTTGTATCCAGGTCGGTACTTCCTTAGTCCGTGGATAACAGACTCAGCTCTTACACAGAATATTGATTTTGTCCAACGCTGTTGTACCTTGCAAGTAGAGGCAGTCCCGGGTCCTTATGGCGATTTGCAACTAGATCCCAAGTGGGGAAAATTCTTTATTCAGTCGAACTGGATGATAAATGAATTGTCAGCGAAAAATTAAGAAAAATATGCACTTTTGCTAAAAATGCTATTTAGCTAAGTGAGATTATTCCAACAAAATTACCATCAAAATGATTGAAGAAATTACCTATCATAATCAGCTCCTAGCTCTAATTATCTCCCGTAATTTTAACAAGCCGGGTATTCACTTTTTAACACCAAACCAACTATCTCAGCAGTTGGCATATATGCGCCATCCAGTGGGTAAAGTCATATTACCCCATGTCCACAATCCTGTAACCCGCGAAGTGCAATACACTCAGGAAGTACTAATGATTAAAAAGGGCAAGCTGCGTGTAGACTTTTACAACAACGAGCAACAATACTTAGAAAGTCGCATTTTAGAGTCTGGTGATGTCATCCTTTTAGTCACTGGTGGTCATGGCTTCGAGATCATAGAAGAAACTGAAATGATTGAGGTCAAACAAGGTCCTTATGTGGGTGAAGTGGACAAAACCCGGTTTACTGGCATTACCGCAGGGCAAGCGAAGATAGTTGTTAGGTAACCAATGAACCCAATACTAGTTAACCAGCCACTGCTTGATGGCAACGAGAAAAAATACTTGCTTGAGTGCATTGATACCGGATGGATATCTTCTGAAGGACCATTTGTCAAAAAATTTGAAGAACAGTTTGCCGCTCGTGTGGGGCGCAAATATGGCGTAGCTGTCAGCAATGGTTCCGTCGCTCTTGATGCTGCAGTTGCAGCACTAGGAATTCAACCAGGGGACGAGGTCATTCTACCCACATTCACGATTATTTCTTGTGCAGCTGCCATTGTTCGTAGCGGTGCTGTGCCAGTTGTGGTGGATTGTGATCCCAACACCTGGAATATGGATGTCAGTCAGATTGAGGACAAAATCACACCGAAAACAAAAGCGCTCATGGTTGTTCATATCTATGGACTACCTGTAGATATGGAGCCAGTGCTAGCCTTAGCTGACAGATATGGGCTGCAAATTATTGAAGATGCAGCCGAGATGCACGGTCAAACTTATAAAGGTCGCCCGTGCGGGAGCTTTGGTGCTATCAGTACCTTCAGCTTCTACCCGAACAAGCATATCACCACTGGCGAGGGGGGAATGCTGCTCACTGATAATGAGCAGCTCGCAGAGCGCTGTTGTTCTTTACGCAATTTGTGCTTCCAACCACAAAAACGCTTTGTACATCAAGAATTGGGCTGGAACCTGCGGATGTCGAATTTGCAAGCAGCTCTTGGGGTTGCCCAACTAGAGCGATTAGACGAATTTGTAGCTCGTAAAAGGCACATTGGGCAACGCTACACAGAGCTATTGTCAGATATACCTGGTCTACAACTGCCATTACCACGAACAGACTATGCCGATAACATCTATTGGGTGTATGGTCTGGTTTTAAAAGATGAAGTGCCTTTTGATGCTGAACAAGCAATGCGACGTTTAGCTCAGTATAAAATCGGGACTCGTCCCTTTTTCTGGCCCATGCACGAGCAGCCGGTATTCCGAAAAATGGGCTTGTTTGATGGGGTGTCTTACCCTGTTGCAGAAAAAATAGCCCGTCGTGGTTTCTATATTCCTAGCGGGATGGCACTAACAGATGAACAAATCTGCCGAGTAGCACAAGTCGTCGTGGAGGTATTCAAATGAGGAGAATGATTAAGGCAATTCCCTTTGCAAAAAAAACATATGGGTATTTTCAGAAATTAGAATATGAGCGTCGATTTGCAGGAGACTGTTACGGTTGTTTTCGAGGAGTTTTTGATACTTTTGAACAAGCTATTCAATCAGCACCAAAAACTAAACCTATTGGTTATGATAATGATGAACTAGCTCAAGAATATAAGGAGATGGCAGAGTTAGGAGATTGGGAGCACAGCAAACGTACAGTCGCTTCTTATGATTATCCAGTCTTATTCTGGCTAGCTTCTATCTTCACAGCTAATCCTGTAAATACTATTTTTGACTTTGGTGGAAATGTAGGCATTCACTTTTATACATATAAGAAATACGTAAAATTTGAGAAAGTGATATGGATTGTTTGTGATTTGCCAGAAATAGTTAAGGCTGGTGAGGAACTAGCCAAAAAACGTCAAGAAAAAGATTTATTCTTTACTACATCTTTTACAGATGCAAGTCATACAAACACATTAATAGCTTCTGGTTCTGTTCAATATATAAATAATTTTCCTAAAGAAATAGAACAACTGCCTAAAAAACCTACACACATTCTCATTAATCGCTTGCCTATATATAATGGCAAACAATTTGTGACTTTACAAAACGGTGGGAAGGTTTTCTATCCTCAATATGTATTCAATAAAACAGAATTTATAGAAAGCTTTAATAATGTTGGCTATGAATTGATTGATCTTTGGGAAGATAGGGGAGATCGCTGCTTGATTCCCTCTTGTCCAGAAAACTCAGTCTCTTATTATCACGGTATTTATTTCAAGTTAAGGTCTTGATCAGTATGAATGTATTTGGCAACTACGCCCGCTATTACGATTTGCTCTACCGGGATAAGCACTACGTGGGAGAAGCACAATTTATTCATCGGTTAATTCAAACCTATGCACCAGATGCAGAGAATATCCTGGAACTGGGTTGCGGTACGGGGAACCACGCAGTTCTACTAGCAAAGGAGGGATATCAAATTCACGGGGTGGATTTTAGCCACCAGATGTTGCAAAAAGCAAGCGATCGCCTTTCCCAATTCCCCACACAACTAGCATCGAGATTAGAGTTTTCCCAAGGGGATATCCGGACTGTTCGGCTGGACAAGCAATATGATGCTATCATCTCGCTTTTTCACGTGATTAGCTATCAGACTACCAATGAGGATTTACTAGCTGCATTTGCCACAGTCAAAGCTCATCTCAAACCTGGTGGTGTATTCATTTTCGACTGTTGGTATGGACCTGCGGTTCTGAGCGATCGCCCCACAATCCGCGTTAAGCGCCTAGAGGATGAAGAAATCAGCGTCACTAGGATTGCCGAACCACTGATGTATCCGAATGACAATTTGGTGGATGTTAATTATCAAGTCTTTATCAAAGATAAAAACACTGGTGCAGTTGAGGAGGTTCAAGAAACTCATAGAATGCGTTATCTGTTTAAGCCGGAAATAGACTTACTCTTGGGACAAAACCAATGCAAGCCTATCGAATGTCGTGAGTGGATGAGTGATCGCAATCCAGGATTTGATACCTGGGGTATTTACTTTATGGTGAAAGGCTAAATGAGAGTAGGCATACTTTTAAGCCATCATCTACCTGAAATTGGTGGTGGTTATACATTTGAAGCTGAAGTGTTCCAATCCCTAGTCAAGAATGGAGCAGAGAGTGGTCACACTTTCATCTTGTTTAGTAGGCAAAAAGAACCCCCCTCGGAGTTATCATCGGTTCGGCATATTGAATTTATATCTCTTTATAGAAGTTTTAAAGAGAAACTACACTCTATCCTTTCCAGGACAGCCGAGGCTATTATTAACAAGCTACAACATCCCACAAGCCAGTTTAAAGTCCAATCAGGGAATGAAAAATTTATCACGAAGCTTATTGAAAACAGCAATATCGAGGCTGTATGGTCTTTGGGACCACATTGTCTAACGATGGAAGTTCCATACATTACTACTGTTTGGGATTTACAACATCGGCTTCAACCCTATTTTCCAGAGGTCAGTTCAAATGGACAGTGGAACTCACGAGAAAAGTCATATTCAACCTTGTTGCAGCGATCTGCTTTTATTTTGGTCGGAACATATGCAGGTAGAGCTGAAGTTGAGCGATTTTACCAAATACCGCCTGAGCGAATTAAAGTTATACCTTTTCCTACACCACAGTTTACCTTAAATGCTTCCGACTGCTTAGAGCAAGTCATTTTTGAGAAATATAATATTCCTGATAAATATTTATTCTACCCTGCTCAATTCTGGGCACATAAGAACCATGCCAATCTAGTGCTGGCTGTTAAATGGTTAAGAGACAAGTATAATCTTACCTTTCCGGTTGTATTCTCTGGCTCTAACAAGGGAACTCAGCAATATATTAGGCAGTTGACAGTTGAACTTGAGCTATCCGAACAAGTGCATTTTCTGGGATTTGTACCTCAAGAAGATTTAATAGCTCTCTATCGTAATGCATTTGCACTTACCTTTGTTACATTCTTCGGTCCAGATAATCTACCACCTCTAGAAGCTTTTGCCCTTGGCTGTCCTGTGATTGCTTCCAAAGTTACAGGTGCTGAAGAACAACTGGGAGATGCTGCTTTACTAGTAGATCCTAAAGATCCTGAACACATTGCTTCAGCCATTAAGTTGCTTTGGGATGATATACCTCTGCGCCAAAAACTGAGAGAACTTGGTTTTGAACGAGCAAAGAAATGGACTGGGCAGGATTATGTGAAAGGGGTATTCTCAGTACTTGATGAATTAGAGTCTATTCGTCGATGCTGGAGTAGCCCTGTATTTGATATCAAGCTTCGCAGTTGCAAATAGTAACAAGGATGTTTAACAAATGATTTTTCTAGTGCGATTGAGGTCTTATTAGAAGATGAGAGATTGCGCGATTAGCATGAACCAAGACTTTCGAGCGATGCTCCTAAGGAGCCGCCCTAAGGAGGCGATCGTGCTTACTGAATACTCACTGAAACTTCAGGTTCAGCCATACAAAAAACTCTATCGTCAGGTTTTGCAGAAATCTAGGTGGCTTCAAGATTGATGCTTATTTGAGGAAGACTATAAGATTTGGAACCAATTATCATGGAGCAAAAAAGTTGTGGTGGAAAACGCCTACTCGGAAAGCAACCATCTTTTGATGGATCTTCTCCAAGTATTTCCGTTATTACAGTCACTTACAATCGACTTGGTGGCTTATATGAAACATTTTCTAGTGTTATATCTCAGACATATACAAACATAGAATACATTATCATTGACGGGGATTCACAGGATGGTACTGTTAATTTCCTGCACCAAAAAGATGAAATGATATCTTATTGGGTTAGTGAAAAGGATACTGGAATTTATGATGCCATGAATAAAGGAGCATTGGCAGCTACCGGGGATTGGATTATTTTTATGAATTCTGGCGATCAATTTTTTTCAGAGTCTACACTGGCTCAAGTGGCAACTCACCTTGATAGCTCAGTTGATGTTGTTTATGGGGGATTTACCTCCATTGTAGTTGATAGATATCAAACACGCGTTTTTCAGAGGGTTCCTCAAAAACTTTCAGATATTTGGCATCACATACCTACTTGTCATCAAAGTATTTTTGTTAAGACAAAATTACAAGTCCAGTTTCCATTTAATACATCATTTACGTGGTGTGCAGATCATGATTTTCTCGTCAGATTATACGTGGGTGCTTGTAGTTTTAAAGAACTCCCTATGATGATCTCAAAATTTGATGTTTCAGATAGGCAAAGCAGAGACATTCTAACTTATACAAAAGAACGCTGGCGTATTAGTAAACACCTTGCACATCCTTTAAAAAGAAATATATATTTTTTGAAAGAATACTGGAGATTTTTTCTTTGGAAAAATCTTACCTGCAAAATACGTAATCTTCTGCCTAAAGAATGGGTATTAGCTTTGCGAAGATATCGTGGTACTTGTTAATTTTCTATTTAAAATTTCACCATCAACTTAATTTTGAGCAAGTATGATAACCATTTTAGCTTCCTGCCTGAGAAGAAGCTCTAACTAAAATTTGGTCTTAAAGCTTTAAAGTTGATACAAGATATGAACTTAACCTAAGTTGACACAAGCACGATTTAGACAAATATGTTACCTCAAGAATCTTTAGCAACAAAAACTCGGATAAAATCAGTTTCTATTGTCATTCCTACTCATAATAGAAAATCGTTACTTCAGAAAAGTTTAGACAGCTTTTCTCAGATTGAAGTACCTTCTTATCTAGCATTAGAAGTTATAGTAACTGCTAATGCATGTACGGATGATACTCTTTCTTTATTGGCTGATTATCAGAAGACTTTCCCTCATACCTTGAAATATTTTAATGAAACGAGAGCCGGAGCTAATATTGCAAGAAATCGCTCTCTGCAAGAAGCACAAGGTGAAATTCTCGCGATAGTTGATGATGATGTTCAATTTGATAAGGGATGGCTCATCGGACTCATCGAAGCTTTTGAAAATTTTTGTATCGATATTGTTGGCGGGCGTGTTTTGCTTTGGTGGGAAGTAGTAGCTCCTCCAGATTGGTTAAATTCTAAATTAGAGCAACTTCTTTCTGCTTACGATTTAGGTGATGAAGTTGTTCCAGTGGATATTCCAGGTCCTCTAGCTGCAAACCTTGCCTTTCGTCGCTCTGTGTATGAGCAGCTTGGACCTATGCATACAGGCATCCAAAACAAAAATAATAAAATTAATCGTGGAGATGAAATTGAATATCTCACTCGTGCTAAACAAGCAGGATTCAAGGCAATGTATGTTCCCAAAGCTCTAGTCCATCATTGGGTGTCTCCCAATAAACTAAACTCTGACTTTTTTAAGGTAGCAGGTTTAGGATTTGGGAATTCTAGAGTGTATATGAAGGAAAAAATAACTGTGTTTAATTGCCTCAGATCACTAATAGGTTTTTCGTATTTAGCTTCAAGGTATGCATTTGCTATCCTTCTGGCTAAATCTCAAAGGAATAAATCAGCATATTTGTACAATTTATACTTGTGTATGGTAGGTGTAGGAGGTATCCAGGGCACTTTTAACAGATTGCTCAATAACTAAAAAATCATTGCTGTTAACTTATGAAAAAGGAAAAACTCATAGGAGCATACTTTCTAGCAAACGACACAGTTTATAACTGGGCTATAGCTTTTCTAGAAAGCTTTCGTGAATTTAATCCGTCTTTATGTTTATACTTAATTCCTTTTGACAACAATTATGTGAGACTTAAATCTTTAGAAAAAAAATTTGGTTTTGAGATTTTTGAAGCTCCTCTTTTCAAGAGGCTAGAGATAATTGGCTCACAGCTTGAAATTGGCTGCACGCCAAGAAGTCCATACTGGTTTAGGCGTTTTGTTAGCTTTTGGGGACCTTTAGATCGATTCATTTATCTTGATAGCAGGATCGTAGTCTTGAATAACCTTGAACCTTTGATTACTGCTCTTGATACTCTCAACTGTGATTTTTTTCATTTTGAAGGCGGTCTCGATCAAGTCTATAACCGTGGTTCTTTAAGAGATAAATTGGTAATTGAAAACAAGGTACAAGGCTTCAACTCTGGAAGATGGATCTCTAAGAAAAATTTATTTAGTATTGAATATTTGGAGGAAGCCGTTTTTTGTCTGCAAAAAAATCGCTTTCAACTAAATGCACGTAATACAGATCAATTCTTTCTAAATTATCTTATTCACACGAGTGATATCAAATATGCTTCTATTCATGATTTAATGCCTCACTTAAGTCGTTTAACGTGGTCTCCAATGCCTGGAACTATTTATCTTGAAAATAGAATTTACAAGACTTGGTTATATGGTATGGCTGATCACAAAAAGGAAATGGTTTTCATTCATTGGG
Organism: Kalymmatonema hyalinum WJT4-NPBG1; assembly: GCA_019359075.1. Classification (GTDB taxonomy): domain Bacteria; phylum Cyanobacteriota; class Cyanobacteriia; order Cyanobacteriales; family Nostocaceae; genus Kalymmatonema; species Kalymmatonema hyalinum. Next base: position 26,902 of record JAHHIB010000002.1, on the reverse strand, counting down.
CAGGAATCAAGGAAAGCCCTATAATGCCTCGCCGCAGCATTTTTTTAAAGTATCGTTTAAAATCTGAATCTTTCATTCTTAAGGGAAAAATAGCGCTACAAGATTTGCTGCTCAAACCCATTTTATGGTTTTATACAAAAATCAAACGCAATAAATTCATAAATCAGCGTTATCATAGCCTTTCCAAGTTTGTTTTAAAATTTCAAATATGAAATTATTTCAATAGTCTAAATTTTAGTGTTCAGCTCCATAAGCTTACAGGCTTGAACCTGTAGACGAGGAAATGCAAGATAAGAGTTGAATAAATTCGTGTATTGAAAGTTTGACTGATAGTGAATATTGTTTCTTTTATTCATCCCATTCGCACTTACCTCCCCTGTACAGGAATAGGGCGACATATGAACCACATTTTGCTTGGACTTGCAGAAAGAAGGGAAGTGGAGTTACAGTTGCTATTTTCACAACAATGGCTGGGAAGGGACGGTAAGCTTGACCCACGATGTCTACTACGCAAACTACCCATGCATACTTTTCCCATGCAAGAAAACGCTATTGAGCGTACGTGGAAACTCTTTGGTTATCCGTGCATGGATAAATATCTACCTTATGAAACGAACTGGCTCTACGCTCCTATGGAAACCTACATTCCGGCATCAAAATGCCCGGTAGCTGTTACCATTCATGATATTCAAGCATTTGAACCAGACTTACCTTGGTCACACACCTGGCAACATCGATGGTTTCGCTACAAGTGGGAGCGCTGGGTTCGTCGTGCTTTGTCTGAATGTCGAGTTGTTTTTACTGTCTCGGAATTTTCTAAGCAGCGAATGGTAGACCTGTTGGGCGCTGATCCACAAAAGATTGTGGTTATCGGAAATGGTGTTGAACAATCCTTCTTTGATATTGCTTCAGTTAATCCTGCTGAATTGGAACGCCCTGTTGAAGCACCATACACTCTCGTCATTGGTGGTTTGCGTCAAAAAAAAGGAGGGGATTTTGTTTTAGCCGTTGCAGAGGCTCTTTGTCAGCATCAGAGCAGCTTACATATTCTAGTGGCTGGTAACTCTGAAGCTCGTTATGTCGAGGCAGCTCAAACTCACTCGAATATGACCCTGCTTGGCATGGTTTCAGATGAAGACTTACCCCGCCTGCTGCGTGGGGCATCATCCCTGTTGTTTCTCTCGCCCTACGAAGGATTCGGCATGCCTGCGCTGGAAGCAATGGCTGCTGGCGTCCCGGCTGTTGTTTCTAATAAAGGCTCTCTACCGGAAGTGGTCGGGGATGCAGGTATTGTAGTTGACCCAGAAGCAACTGATGTCATTGTGGATATTCTTATTAACTTAGATAACAATTCTCGTCTTCGCGAAGACTATGGTCAGAAAGGGCATAAGCATGCAACTCAGTATACCTGGTCGCAATGTGTAGATCGATTAATGAATGCATTTAAACAGTTTGCATAACTCAATTAAAAATGACAACGTACTATGTCCTCCAAAGCAAAGACACAATATACCCAATTTGGCTGTGGACTTTGTGCACCCAACCAATGGCTTAACTTTGATTCTAGCCCTGCGCTTCTCTTACAAAAACTACCTATTATTGGCAAGCTAATACCATCAGGTCCTTATGGAAGATTTCCACAAAATGTTAGGTATGGAGATGTTGTTAAAGGACTGCCAATTCCAGAAGAAAGTGTTGAATTTTTGTATTGTTCACATGTACTTGAACACCTCACTTTAAAGGAGCTTCGCCAAGCTCTCAAACACTGCTACCAATATTTGCAACCCGGAGGAATATTTCGTTTAGTTTTGCCGGATCTTGAGTTTATGGTAAAAAATTACATTCATTCCACCTCTTCTGAGGCTGCGTTAGAATTCATGCGAATAACTTGGTTGGGCAAAGAAAATCGCCAGCGTAACTTAGTTGCCTTTTTAAAAGAATGGGTCAGCGGAGGTCAACACCTTTGGATGTGGGACTACAAATCACTGTCGATTGAGCTAGAAAATGTTGGTTTTAAAGATATCCGTCGAGCATACATAGGAGATTCTGGTATTTCTGCATTTTCTGAAGTAGAAGATCCAAAACGGTGGCATAACGAACTTGGCATTGAATGCCGGAAGTTGCCGTGAGTACAAAAGTTGTTTTCTGTTGGTCTGATATCTCTGGTTACATGGCTGCGTGCTGGCGAGCGTTGCATCTCTTACCAGAAATTGATGTGTTTGTTATTGCCTTTCAAGCTCGCACTCAGACGGCATTTTCTGACCAACTGATGCAGGGTATTCCCTGTCGGCTCTTAAATCTTCAAGAAAGACAGGAGGCTAACCTAGTTAAGTCATTGGTGTTGGCAGAATCTCCAGATGTGCTCATTCTCAGTGGCTGGTTTCACCAACCCTATCGTCATTTAGCTTTTGCATCTGAACTGTCTCATACAGCCTTGATTATGGGGATGGATACCCCTTGGTGGGGTACGTGGAAACAACACCTAACCCGATGGATACTGCATTCATTTTTGCAACGCATGGATCGCGTTGTTGTCAGCGGGGAACGCAGTTGGCAATATGCAAGCCATCTGGGCATTTCACCTGCAAAAATTGTGCGTGGGCTATACGGTATAGATTACAATGCTTGGTTCCCCCTATGGGAACAACGGTTACACACCTCTTGGCCGCGTTCTTTTCTGTTTGTCGGTCGATATGTCTCGGCAAAGGCTATTGATTTGCTAGCAGAAGCTTACCAACTCTATCGCTCGCAGGTATCAGATCCTTGGAAATTAGTTTGTTGTGGTCAAGGACCCCTATCATCACAACTACAAGGACAGCCAGGGATTGAAAATTGCGGCTTTTTACAACCAACAGAAATGCAAAAAATTTGGCAGGCTGCTGGGGCATTTCTCCTGCCAAGCCGATTTGATCCTTGGCCCTTAGCGTTGGTTGAGGCTGCTGCTGCTGGTTTACCAATTATTTCTACAGATGCTTGTGGCTCGGCTGTTGAGGTCATTCGTCCTGGGTATAATGGCTTAATTATTTCTAAAGACAACCTTGAAGCTTTAGCAAAAGCATTGCTGATTCTACATCAGCGCTACGAAGATTTATCTACTTGGGGAAAGCGATCGCAACAATTGGCTGCTCCTTATGCTGCAGATATCTGGGCAAGCCGTTGGAGGGAACTGATCCACAACCTAATATTAGACAAAACGAGCCAAGTGAAACACAAGCAATAGCCCTGTTGTGCATACTTCTACGGACTTGTAGGGAAAAATAACTTATGGGTTCAAATTTTATTAGCCAACTTTTGGATCTCATCGCCAGCCCTTATGGCTTAGTGAGCATTACCATTGCTCTGCTAGTGGTGTATCAAGCTAGACGTTCACGTCGTTTAGCTTGGCTGTTATTTACACTGTGCTGTTTTGCAGCTTCTATTGCAAAGTACCAAAATAAGTGGATAAAACAGGCTCCTCCTTTGGTCTTTCCCTTGGAGCAACTACGCAATGTAGGGCGACCCTTGGCAATTATTCTGCTATGTTGCCTTCTGCTGCTAGGATTCCTAACACAGAATGGATGGCGTCGTTGGCTAACCCCACAGCCACTCAAATACCTGATTTTGGTTCAGATTGTGATTTTTTTCAAGACGCTAGTTTATGGCAATATTGGCTTTGCCTTCCTGGCTGTGTTGACTTTTGGAGCAGTTGTACTGATGGTCAGGCTAGGACCTTCTCGTTGGCTACAGGATGAACAAAATTTTTATCTAGCTGTATGGTCACTTGCTATGGTTGGCGTCATTTTTGTTATTGTCAATGCCTACCAAGCACTGTTCGATGTGTATGCAATTACATTTGTACATGGATGGTTTCTGGGAACGAGTGGTAACCCTATCCACGCTGCGGTTCTCTTAGCAGCTACTATTCCCTGCTTCATGTTCCTCATTGAAAGCCGCAAGGAAGCGGGTTGGGAAAAAGCCTGCTGGATGGTTGGTCTCATCCTCGTGATGATTGCTTTATTCCTAACCGGGTCCCGCACCGGCATAATAATGGGGGCAGTGTCAATTTTGTTTTTCTACCGCCAAAGAGCAGGTAATTTGCTACGTTTGGGAATTTTCGTTGGTGTTGTGTTGGCTGTTATTTCGCCGTTTTTGAGTCAAGACGGGTCAGGTTGGGGAACTTCTTACACCGCAGCGACTGACAAATTCCTTTCAGGCACTAATACGCGTGAAGGTGTCTGGTTAGCTTTATGGAATCAGTTTATCAACTACCCACTTTTCGGTGTTCCTTTGCAAGGGGAGCGTTTAGGTTATGGTGAAAGTTCCTGGTTAGCTGCTGGTGCAAATCTTGGATTGTTAGGATTTTTACCATTAGTCATGTTTGGATTAGAGTGTTTGAAGATGATACTTCAGCTTAACAAGCTTACTCACAAAAACCCTATTTACTTTCTGCAAAGTAGCACAGTCATTGCTGGTCTGGCGTCTCTTCTTGTAGGAAGCTTTTCAGAAGCATTTTTACTAGGAAATCTCACCTTTTCTCTGCTTGCCCTCCTAATGTACCTTTCACTAGGAAAGTATTTGATTGAAGTTGATAGCATAGAGAACGTCTACTTATACTGGCAAACACTACAAAATCAAGCTGTTTAAGCTCTCTCCTAAGAAATACAAGGCAGAAGGCAGAAGGCAGACGACAGAACGGAAGAGGATTATTGTGTTTCTTCCATATGTAGCTTGCGCCCAAAGCGCTAGTGGTCGGCTCATATGTTGCAGAAAAAAGCTTGCAGCATAGCTTGAGGGCGACAATGGGTTTGGCGCATCTTCATAGAGAATTGGTATCAATCTATAAACTCAACACCTTGGATTGCAATTGCGTTGAATCAACGTAGGTTGAATATTCCTGAATTCCCCAATTGGAGCTAAATTGTGAAAGTTCTTCATGTGATTCCCTCTATTGCTCCAGTCCGGGGCGGTCCAAGCCTTGCCGTGATAGGAATGGTCAAGGCACTGCGAGACAGCGGTGTAGAGGCTGAAATTGCTACTACAAACGATAATGGACTCAATCTGCTAGATGTACCTCTTGGACAACGTATCGAGTATCAACAGGTTCCAGTTTGGTTCTTCCCCCGTTTCTCCCCGAACCTCCATACCCTACGCGAGTTTGCTTTCTCTTGGCAGTTAAGCAGTTGGTTGTGGCAGGTAATTCACCAGTATGACGTGTTACATATCGATGCCATCTTTTCCTATCCTTCTACAGCAGCAATGGCGATCGCCCGTCGCCAACAAGTTCCTTACATCGTTCGTCCCTTAGGACAGCTATGCCGATGGTCCCTGCAGCAAAGCGCTTGCAAAAAGCAAATTTATCTCCAACTTATAGAAAAAGCTAATCTCAATCACGCTCAAGCACTTCACCTCACCTCAGAACAAGAACAGCAAGAAGTTTCCCGGTTAAGTCTAGACACCCCAAGCTTTATCTTGCCCCACGGTCTGTTTATCCCTCCCACAATTCCTGATGCTCGTCAGCGTCTGCGGCAATACCTCAATGTTCCAGCAGATGAACCTATTATCTTGTTTTTGTCTCGCCTGCATCCTAAAAAAGGTTTGGATTACCTAATTCCAGCGCTAGGAAAGCTTACCAATTATCGCTTCACCTTTGTTATAGCGGGTAGTGGCTCGCCAGAATACGAAAGTGAAGTAGAGTCCTTTCTAGTGTCTCATGGCATTCGTAATCGCACCCAGTTTACCGGATTTGTCAAAGGAGAAATTAAAAATGTATTGATGCAGGGAGCAGACTTATTTGCTCTGACTTCCTATTCAGAAAACTTTGGCATAGCAGTCCTAGAAGCTCTTGCTGTCGGTCTTCCTGTTGTTATCACTCCTGGTGTTGCTCTAGCTGATGTAGTCAATGAGCAATGCCTCGGCTATGTTGCAGATCTCGATGTAGGTGCAATTGCATTTTTCCTCAAGCAAGCTTTAGAAGATTCTCAAGAAGCAAAGATTATGGGCGATCGCGCTCGTCAACTGGTTTCTAAACGTTATACCTGGAGCAACGTAGCTAGCAATCTAATTGACATTTACACCAAAATTACCAACACAAAACCAGTCCTTTACGTGCAATAGGAAAAATTTAATTTATGACAATAGAGATAACATCAAAGGCAGCTGAGTACGAGTATCAATACCAAGGTAGTACTCTGACACATACTTATTCATATTTAACAGTTCCATTACTATCAATGCTGACTGAAAAAGCTAAATCTGGAGCTAGAGTTTTAGATTTGGGATGCGGTAATGGAAGTCTTAGCCATATTATTGCTCAACAAGGCTATGAAGTCGTTGGTGTAGAGGAGTCTGCCTCAGGCATCGCAATTGCTAGCCAAAACTTTCCAGACTGCCAGTTCATCCAAGCGAGCATCTACGACTCACCAAAACCTGAACTTTTAAATGCTTTTGATATCATCATTGCAGTTGAGGTGATCGAGCATTTATTCTATCCCAAGGAATTAGTAAGGTTAGCTCGAAAATGTCTCAAACCAGGAGGTCATTTAATTCTTACCACACCGTATCATGGCTATTTAAAAAATCTCATCCTTGCCCTTTCAGGAAAAATGGATAGTCACTTTTCAGTCCTATGGGATGGAGGTCATATCAAATTCTTCTCGGTTAAAACCCTGACTGAACTTTTAGAAACAGAGGCTTACACAGACATTCGATTCAAATTTGCTGGTAGATTGCCATACCTTTGGAAATCCATGTTGTGCTGTGCGTCTGTTGCTAGAAAGTGAACAAAATCACTTATCATTTCCTATACTGATGCTAGAAAAAATTACACCTCTATTACTCACATATAATGAAGCACCCAACATTGAACGTACTCTCCAACGTCTTTCTTGGGCAAATAGGATTGTCGTCATTGATAGTTTTAGCAATGATGAAACACTTAAAATTTTACAGTACTATCCCCAAGTAGAGGTCTTTCACAGAAAGTTTGACTCATTCGCAAATCAATGTAATTACGGCTTATCAAAGATTGAATCTGTATGGGTGCTTTCCTTGGACGCAGACTATATTCTCTCAAAGGAATTGATTGTTGAAATCAAAAATTTACCTGAGGAGCTTGAAGTCAATAGCTATATTATTCGATTTAAATACTGTGTCTTTGGTAAACCGCTGCGTGGCGCTTTGCTACCACCACGTAAAGTCTTATATAAACGAGAAAAAGCAATTTATAAAAATGATGGGCATGCCCATCGCGTTAGTGTTGAGGGAACATCCAGCCTACTTTCTTCCTACATCTACCATGATGACCGTAAACCCTTAAATCGCTGGCTTTGGGCACAAGACGGCTACATGGTGATTGAAGTCAATAAGCTTACACAGATTCCTGATAGTCAACTAAGTTTGGGCGATCGCATTCGCAAACAAAAAATTTTGGCTCCCTTCGTTATTCTGTTTTACTGCCTTATCCTCAAAGGTGGTATCCTCGATGGCTGGCATGGATGGCACTACGCATTTGAGCGTGTCTTGGCAGAAATTCTTTTGTCTATTCGCTTAATTGAATATGAGAAACTACAGCAGCAAGAACCTTAAAATAATAAAAATACCACCCGAATATTGGGTATCTGCATCTATAGCTGCTGCCTTCGTAACCCTTGAAGTTAGTTTAAGGCTCGTTTTTGGACTAGGTACTCCTGTACTATCTCAAGCAGATCCAGATACAGGCTATCGCTTTCAACCTAATCAAAATATGTTCCGCTTTGGCAAGAGAATAAAATACAACGAGTATTCACAACGCTCAGAGCCGATTACACTAGAAAAGCCTCAGGGGGTTGTGAGAATTTTAATGACAGGCGATTCTGTCCTCAACGGCGGCAATCCCACCGACCAAACACAAATCATTTCTGAACTGCTAAAAACGAGATTGTCATCTTTGGGAAAGTCAGTGGAAATCCTTAATGGTTCTGCTGGTTCATGGGGAATTGGCAACCAACTAGGATATCTTCGTAAGTTTGGCATATTCCAAAGTAACGCTGTAATTTTGCAAATCGGTACCCATGATTTAACCCAGCCTACTAGCACGATCGCTCCAGTTGGACACAATCCAAACTACCCAGATCGACCTCCCATACTAGCGACTCAAGAACTCATAACACGTTATATCTTGGCTAAATTCTTTTTATCCACAGCTTCCAATTCCAGTTCTACCACTCCGCAAGTTTTAAATAAAGAAAATGACAAGCAATTCCAGCAGAATATGCAACAAGTCAAAGCAATGGTGAACCTAATTCGAGCAAAAAAAATTCCAGTATTTGTCTTATTTACACCTAATTGTGAGGATTTGATTCCAACAGCGAAAACACCAAATTACAAATCTCAATTCCTTCAAGTTCTCAAAGAACTACAAGTTCCTATGTTTGACACGCATACAGCCTGGTCTAGTTTCCCAACGACTACTGTACAGTCCTTTTTTAGAGATGAAGTTCACTTGAATGAGGCTGGTAATCAAGCCGTAGTCGATTTAATCTCAAAGCAATTATGTACTTATTCTAAATTAGAAGTTTGCTCTTAAGGTCATTCAAATTACCAGACTAAACTGTTCTAATTGCGCTCGCCTAGCCCTCGACTTTGAATGCTTATGTTGGTGAAACGATTTCATCATGTATTCAGAAAAAGCTGGATTTTAACTCTCGTTGGCTTGCTCGTCATCCTAATGAGCATTATTCCAATTCGACTGGCGATCGCCCATTACCAAGCACCTCATCCCCAAACAATTCTAACTCTAGGGGGTGGTCAAGACCGCGAAGAGTTCACAGCTCAATTTGCCCAAACTCATCCCTCTCTGGAAATTTGGGTTTCCTCTGGTATTCCTCCTAACAATGCCCGTGAGATTTTCCGCGCTGCTGGTATCCCCAAGCAACGAGTTCACCTCGACTACCGAGCGAGCGATACTGTCACCAACTTCACCTCCCTTGTCAAAGACTTCAACAGCCGAAATATTCACCATCTCTACCTCATTACCTCGGACTTTCATATGCCCAGAGCGAAAGCAATAGCTACCATCGTCCTTGGCAGTCAGGGTATCACCTTCACCCCTATCTCTATTCCCTCAAACGAACCCACAGAGTCCTTGGTCGAAATCTTACGCGATAGCTGTCGCGCTATCGTTTGGGTTTTCACAGGTCGAACCGGAGCCAGCCTGAGTCCTCGTGTTGCTCACTCATCTTATGCGTTTAGATAACTACACCCTCGGTACTTACACCCCAGGCGCTCCTTTGTGGAAACAGCTGTTGTGGTACTTTGTTGGATCACCCTTAGTACACAGCTATTTGCTTCCCATGTCAGCTTTCAAGGTTTGGATAATCCGTTTCTTTGGGGCAAAAATCGGTCAAGGTGTGCGCATCAAACCTGGAGTCCGGGTGAAGTTTCCCTGGCGACTGACAGTAGGCGACTATGTTTGGATTGGTGAAGATGCATGGCTAGACAACATCGCCCCGATCACCATCGAAAGTCATGTCTGTTTGTCTCAAGGTGTCTACCTCTGCACAGGAAACCATAACTGGGTCCATCCTGATTTTAAACTAATCCCTGCGCCAATTCATATTCAAGAAAGCAGTTGGATTGCAGCTAAGTCGGTGATTGGTCCTGGAGTCACCGTAGGATGGGGAGCAGTGCTAACTTTAGGTGGAGTCACTGGGCGTTCTTTAGAGCCGATGACGATCTATGCAGGCAATCCCGCTCAACCTGTTAAGAAAAGGAGCGATGCCTGACTGGAATTTTAATTCTCACTGATTATGAAAAAGTTCTGCAATTAACTCGTCGCGACTCAAGCCAAAATGTTCAGCAATATCTCTCAGGATGGCGTTAAGCGTACCGACCTTAAGCGGGTCATGAGCAGGAATTGTAACGTGGTGTTCGCCGTTTTTCTGTGTCGTTAGACGAATATGACTTCCTGTTTGCCGATCAACTAGATACTCAAAACGGGCTAATGCCTTGACCAAATCCTCACTCGACAAGTCTCGCGGCAGCTTCACGAAGCAATAACCTCATCACGGACGATGTGCAGCCGAATCACTTTAGGACAACTTGCCTTCTCAGGAAAATGGCAGTGAACTGCATCGCGTACCATTTCCTTCAAAGTTGCCAGGTCATTAGCCTGGGTAAATATTGATTCACCCAAAGCTCTAGCTGTATAACCACCCTCCGGGTCTTCTTCAATTAAAAATATAATTTCAGTCGTTGTATTTTTCACTGATTTTTTCGTCAGAGTAGCCAGTTCTAGTTTCATTTTAATGCGAGTAAAATCAAAATCGTTAGAGATGAGGATTAATACTTGCTCCAGTTCACTTAATAATAATCCACAGCAGCAATCGCCCACAATCAAAGCAGCACTTATAACGGAAGTGTCTGCATTTTTTCAGTAATAATGTTCACGGCAACCTCCAATCTCTTTTAAATTCTTCTTTGCTTTGCCTGAAGGCGGGTATCCACACCTGGATGAAAAGCTGGAGCAGCGACTGCGGCTTCCACGGATTTGTTAGACTAGTCTCGATGCCTAATAAGGTTTAATACAGAACGACTCACGCCCCTAATGTTATGACCCAGATGGGTGTTAACTAATTATACTCAGTCGATTGAGAACCGCCATAACACTCCGATAACGCCAGCTTTCTGAGGCTACTGATGCTTACAAATACTCTACTGCTCTCCAAACAACTCCCCACTTTACAATACTCCTCTACACCAGAGCGATTCGATGAATCCTGGGAAGCCCCTCTGTCTACCCTCTTGGGACTGGGACGTGCTGCTGGTGCTGATTTTATAGAATTCTTCTTAGAGCGTGTCAACTATATTAGCTGCCTTGCAGAAGACGACTCGATCACCAGCATTACACCGCGTCTTTCCACTGGTGCAGGAGTCAGAGTATTTCGTGGCAAAGCTGACTGCTACGTTAGCACCAATGACCTTTCTTTTTCTGGTTTAAAAGCAGCTTTGGAAAAAGGTCTTTCTATCCTGGGATTGCAACTTCCTGCTCCTAACGCTTTCGTCCCAGAAATCAACCTGGAACTGCTACGAGATTACGCTACCAAAAGAAGCAAAGATGGCTGGCTACCACTGTGTACCTCCATGCGAGAAATGGGAGAGGTTCTCCTTGATGGTACTGCCCAATTACAGCAAAAAGCAAGCCACGTACAATCACGCCGCGCCACTTATTTTCGTGATTGGCAAGAAGTCTTAGTCGCCGCGAGTGATGGCACTTTTGCTCGTGACATTCGCCTCACTCAATCGGTAGGACTTATCCTCCTGTGCGCTGACGGTGCTCATCGCGCCTCCATGGCGGAACGTGCTGGCAATACCAGCGACCCCAATTTCCTCACAGCTTGGGATTACACAGAAGCAGCAGAGCATATTGCAGAATCAGCAGGAAAAATGCTTTATGCTGATTATGTAGAATCAGGGACTTACCCCATCATCATGGCGAATCACTTTGGTGGGGTTATCTTCCACGAAGCGTGCGGACACCTGCTGGAAACCACTCAAATTGAACGCAACACCACTCCCTTTGCTGATAAAAAAGGTGAAAAAATTGCCCACGAAGCTCTAACTGCTTGGGATGAAGGACGAACCGAAAATGCCTTTGGTTCAATTGATATGGATGACGAAGGTATGCCGGCTCAAAGAACGCTCTTAATTGAAAAAGGCGTTTTGAAGAACTTCCTAGCAGATAGAACAGGTTCAGTGCGTACCGGACACCCCAGAACCGGTAGTGGACGCCGTCAGAATTTTACCTTTGCTGCGGCTAGCCGGATGCGTAATACCTACATTGCTACTGGTGAGTACACCACCGACGATTTATTCGCCTCTGTAGATAAAGGTATCTACTGTAAAAAGATGGGCGGTGGTAGCGTTGGTGCTACCGGTCAATTTAACTTTGGTGTAGATGAAGCTTATCTCATTGAAAATGGCAAAATTACCAAGCCACTCAAGGGAGCGATCCTGATTGGTGAAGCTAAGGAAATTATGAACAAAATTTCCATGTGTTCTCAAGATTTGTCGCTTGCAGCCGGCTTCTGTGGTTCTGTCAGTGGCAGTATCTACACAACTGTAGGACAGCCCCACATCAAAGTTGATTCGATTACTGTAGGTGGACGCTAACTCGTTGCCAGGTTTAGACTAACTCGTTCCCAGGTTCCACCTGGGAATGCCAACAAGCGTGGCTCTGCCACACGATACCAGGAGGCAGAGCCTCCTGCAATACACTCCCAGGTAGAACCTGCGAGCGAGAAAATAGGTGAATTTTAAATAAACTATGTCGAACATCACTGAGATTGCAAATTACGCCAAGGAAAGTGCTGATAAGCTTGGCATCAAGAAATTCGATATCTATGGCTCAACAGCAGATGCAACAAGTGTGCAAGTAGATCAAGGTGAGCCCAAGCAAGTGAAAGCTTCTAATCTTTCTGGTGTCACCGTTCGTGTTTGGAATGAAGACAATACAATGGGTGTCACCAGCACAACAGATGTAGACCCCAAAGGACTTGAATTAGCTTTAAAAACGGCTTACGAAGCTAGTTTTTTTGGGGTGAAAGAAAATGTCCCTGATTTTAGTCCAGAGTCTACTGTTCCCCTGAATAATTCATCACACGAAAAAGCACCTCAAGCACCTGTTTCTCAACTTATAGAAAGCCTGTTAGTAGCTGAAAAAGAAGTCCTTGCAGCTCATCCAGCTATTAAAGGAGTGCCTTATAACAGTTTGGCGCAAAGAGATATTGACAAATTTTATCTCAACAGCGATGGCGCGATGAGAACAGAATCCCACTCCATATCATCAATCTATCTTTACAGCAAAACTGAGGAAGATGGGAGAAAACCCCGCAGTGGTGGCGCTTTTAGAATCAACCGGAGTTTAGATACTCTAGACATCAATGGTTGCATTAAAGAAACGGCAGAGAAAACTATCAGCCACTTGAATTATGAAAAAATCAAGTCTGGTAAATATCGAGTTGTTTTCTCACCAGATGCTTTCTTGAGTTTACTCGGTGCCTTTTCCAACTTGTTCAATGCTCAAAGTATTTTGGACAAGCAAAGTTTATCTACCCCTGATGATTTAGGCAAGCAAATTGCTTCTCCTTTGCTTTCGGTGTACGATGACGCCCTGCATTCAGCAAACATTGGTGCAGAAACTTTTGATGGTGAAGGAACTCCCACCCGCAAAGTTTCGTTAATTGAAAATGGGATTTTAACAGGCTTTCTCCATAGTGCAGGAACTGCTAAAAGGATGAATGCTAAGCCGACAGGTAACGCCAATATTGGTGCAAAAGTCTCTGTTAGCCCTAATTTCTATCACGTTTTTGCCGCCGCACCTGCGGAACAGGAATTGAGCTTAGAAACGGCAGAAAATGTCATTTTTATCGATGATTTACAAGCTCTTCATGCAGGCGTAAAAGCCTTACAAGGTTCTTTTTCTCTACCATTTGATGGTTGGCTTGTCAACAATGGTGTGAAGACAAGCATTGAATCAGCCACTGTTGCTGGAGATTTTCTAGAACTCCTCAAGTCAATTATTTTGGTGGAAAAAGAACCAGAGTTGACTCCTGGAGGCGTATGCCCCAAAATCTGGATTGATGAATTGTCAATAACGGGAGATTAACTTCAGACAATAGACTTCTTGTTTTTGTTCCCGGGCTACGGCTTGGGAACAATAATTTTATTTATAATTTTTAGTTCATTGTACACCATTGTTTCTACCACTGTGAAGCTTTTTAGTATCGTTTCAATAAATTAGTACCTACCAAAACACCATCTTCAACTTCAGCACTATATAAATTAGCATTATTTAAATTAGCATTGGTGAGGTTAGCTTTATTTAAGCTAGCACTATTGAGAAATGCTTGTGTTAAATTAGCAGATTGCAAATTCGCACCAGTTAAATCAGCACCTTCTAAATTGGCATCTTTGAGGTTAGCTCCCGTTAAATTCGCATTCCTCAAATCAGCACCAATGAGGTGAGCGCCTTTGAGGTTAGCTCCTCTTAAATCACACCCAAAACATTCTCCCGTTTCTAATAATTGCCGGGCTTGAGCAGGGTTTTCTGCTTTAACAGGAACGGGAGTGGCTAGAGATATTGTGCTTAATAAAGTTACAGCAGTTAACAAAAATGTCAGTTTCATATTGATTTCTCTCCCACACTCTTAGAAGCTAGTTACTAAATAAGTCGGCAAAAATAAACGTATGTTATGTTTGTTTGGACTCAGTTACTTAACTTCTACAAAGCCTTTGTCTCAAATTCCAGAAAAGTCACCTCATTTTATAAAAGTCATAAAATATACACTAAAATTAAGCATTTATTATTAATGATGGTGGGATAAATGAAACCATAGGCATATATACCAATCCTAAATCATTGATGAACATAAGATTCGCGACTTCTTAAAGAAGTCGGGAATCTGAGCATGCGCGATTTTCACAAATCAAATATTAGGTGTCAAATGTCAACACTAATATTCTGGCTGTTGATTTGTAGGGATGTGCCATTCAATTGAAATGTAGAGACGTGCTATGTCACGTCTCTACACAAATTCTGCTACTACGCCTTACCACTTCCTATCAAATACAGCAGCGCCATACGAACGGCAACACCACTGGTCACTTGAGCTTGAATCAGGCTAAATTCAGGGTCATCCATTAATTCCGAGCTAATTTCGACACCACGGTTAACAGGACCTGGGTGCAAAACTTTGACGTTTGGCTTGCACAGTTGCAACTTTGAGCGTGTAATACCAAACATCTGATGGTATTCTCGCAAAGAAGGCAATAAATGAGCAGTCATTCGTTCCTTTTGCAAGCGCAAAGTCATGACAAAATCAGCATCTTGCAAAGCTGGTTCTAACTCCCAATGCAGAAACACTTTGCCTGGTCTATCTTCGCCGTAATCTGCAAATAATTTAGGCAATAAGGTGGGTGGTGCTGCTAGATGCACGTCAGCGCCACAGGCTGTAAAACTCCAGATATTCGATCGCGCTACCCGCGAATGTAGAATATCCCCAACAATGGCAACCTTCTTATCTTTTAAAAGTTCGACACGCGGATTGTCGGGGTCAAGGAGAGTACAGATAGTAAATAAGTCTAGCAGAGCTTGGGAAGGATGCTCGTGTTGACCATCACCAGCATTGAGGACGCAGACGCGTACACCAAGCCGATCCATTTCTTGGGCGATCGCATTAGGTACTCCAGCTTCCCGATGGCGAATCACCATGATATCAGTTCCCATTGCCAAGTAAGTCTTCGCGGTGTCGAGAATAGTCTCTCCTTTTGTCATCGAAGAACTTCCTGAAGCGAAGTTCAGCGTATCTGCCGAAAGCCGCTTAGCAGCGAGTTCAAAACTGCTACGAGTGCGGGTAGATGGTTCAAAAAATAAATTCGCCACCACCTGTCCCTGTAAAGTTGGGACTTTCTTTGTCCGCCGTGATAGCACTTCTTGAAAACTGGCAGCAGTTTGCAAAACAGTATCGTACTCAGATGTGGTGAAGTCAGCGAGGGAAAGAATGTGGTGACGAGTCCAGGTGGTATTAGGCATAAAAGAACAACGATTTTCGGCTTAGAAACACGCAACTTGGGTTAATAGGAGCTTCGATGCACACTTGTAGCATATATTGGAGGTTGCTTGTGAGTTTAGTTTTTATCACTCTTATTGTTTCAGTGACGCTGATTGAAACGCATCTCTACAGTTTTTTTATTTACATATGCAACCGGAATCATACCACCTGTCATCTATCAAAATAGAGACCTGCCTGTTTCAATTGCTTTGAGATTTTAAATGACAAGCAAATGTAACGAAAAGTAACAAATTTCACAACAGATTGGAACAGGTAAGGAATTGTATCAGTCTTGGTACATTATAAAACAGTGTTCCCTAGACAAATCAGCCATGCAACTTGATGACCTGCTGCTGAGTGAACCAGCAATAGAGGCGGCAATAGACTATAACCCACTGACTGTTGCACCAAAGACATTGCTGGTAGATGTCATTGCTGTAATGAATCAAAAGCGAATTCAAAGTTGCTCATTATCAAGTGTTGCACCATTAGATGCAATGACCGTACAACAGACAGGCTCTAGCTGTGTCTTAGTAATGCAGAAAACAGAGCTACTGGGAATTTTTACAGAACGGGATATTGTACGGCTAACCGCAGATGGCATCGACTTTGGAAAGGTGACAGTAGCTGAAGTCATGACGCAACCAGTGATTACTCTACAGCAAGCTGCTTTTAAAGATGTTTTTGCTGCTTTGTTCTTGTTCCGGCGGTATCGCATTCGTCATCTGCCGATAGTAGGAGAAAAAAACGAAGTTATTGGTGTAGTTTCTCACGAGAGTATTCGTAGCATTTTACGCCCTATTCATCTCCTGAAGTTCATGCGTGTGGCAGATGTCATGACAACCCAAGTGATTCGTGCCCCAATGACTGCTTCGGTATTGAGTTTAGCTCAGGTGATGGCAGAGTTTCGGATTAGCTGCGTCGTGATTACTGAGGAACAACTACAGTCAGATTTGAGACAATTTGTTCACATTCCTGTGGGAATTGTCACTGAACAAGACATTGTGCAATTTCAGGCAATGCAAGTAAATTTATCTGAAGTTCTAGCGCAGACTATAATGAGTCAATCACTATTTGTGCTAAGTCCTGAGGATTCTTTATGGACTGCTCTTGCCCAGATGCAACGGCAAGATCCCCGAAGATTAGTGGTGTCTTGGGATGGAGGAACAGGATTAGGCATTGTGACTCAAAGCAGCTTGCTGCGAGTCCTTGATCCAGTTCAAATGTACAATGTTATCGAAAGTTTGCAGAACACAGTTACGTAGCCACAATTATCAATCCCTACGTAAGTTGCGGAGGGCTTAGAAAGTTCATGGTAAATACCAACCTTTGGAACCCAACCCTTAAGGTTGGTTGTGGAATCAACAACTAGGTTTATAGTTCAATACGCTTGGTGATAAGACCAAAAGCGTTATCAAGACGTCAATGTAGAACTCTCGGATGCAACGTTAAGACACGTGTGCAATCTATGGCACATTCGTGCCACGCGCTCGTCCCTTCGGGACACGCTGCGCGTAAGCCTGCGGCACGCTTTGCGCTTACGCTATCAGCAACAATCGTTAACGCAACCGTATTGCTTTATACTTAGTATTGCTCAGCAAAAGTTGCGCTTTTTTACTCGAAATGGACAACTCGTTTCTACAGCGGAAGAAGTTGCTCTTCAAGAAACACAACGAGCTGAGCGCTTAGCCGCAAAGCTGCGAGAATTAAAGATTGATCCAGATGCTTTGTAGAGCCCTTGTTAAAAAGAAAGAAGAGAAAAGAGAAAAGATAAAAATTTTTCTTCACTCTTGACTCTTCTTTATTGACTCTTAAGTATCTTCAGGAAAAACCCATTTGGGGGGTTCTGTGAGTCTTTTGAGTCGGGCTGCTTCAGCTATTTCGTGCATTTTGTCTAAAGGAGTCTCTTGGATGAACTTTGATGCAGCCTCGACATAGGATTTTTCATCTACACCGCTGTCGTCGGTTTTGGTTTCAGGATTATTGACTTGATCCTCTGCCACGCAAACCTCCTCGTTTGTCATTTTGATAACGGCAGTAATTTACAGTAATTTTTACTGTGAAGCCAAAAGACTTGTGTTGCTCTTGTAAATTTTAACCTTGTGACTCCTCTGGTGAGCGTTTCATGCAACATTTCTAAAATCAAATCAAAAATCAAAAATCAAAAATACTGTAGAGATGTTACCATTCAACTTCTCTACAATCAAAGATAGATTCAATGTCTTGGTTAAAAGGGCGCAAATGTCGCAAATCTTTGCTACTACTGGAACCATCGCCGCGATCGCCACTGCTGTTGTTCCCCAACAGGGGAGCGTTGGAATTGTGCGCGTATCTGGTTTACAAGCAACGTCCATCGCCCAAACTCTTTTCTTTGCGCCAGGGCGTCAAGTTTGGGAATCTCACCGCATCCTGTACGGTTACATCCGCCATCCCCAAACGCAGCAACTCGTGGATGAAGCACTTTTGCTCATTATGAAAGCACCTCGTTCCTACACCCGTGAAGATGTGGTGGAATTCCACTGTCACGGGGGAATTATGGCAGTGCAGCAGGTGTTGCAACTCTGCTTGGAAAATGGCGCAAGACTAGCACAACCAGGAGAATTTACCCTGCGGGCGTTTTTGAATGGACGACTAGATTTGACTCAAGCAGAAAGTATTGCCGATTTGGTAGGAGCGCGATCGCCTCAAGCCGCACAAACAGCACTCGCCGGTTTGCAGGGAAAATTAGCTCATCCTATCCGTCAGTTACGCGCTAGCTGTTTGGATGTCTTGGCAGAAATCGAAGCGAGGATAGATTTTGAGGAAGATTTACCCCCCTTGGATCATAAAGTCATCATATCAGAAATCGAGAGAATTTCCGCAGACGTATCCCGGATTCTCGCAACCGCTGACAAAGGTGAACTGCTGCGCACAGGTTTGAAAGTGGCGATTGTGGGGCGTCCGAATGTCGGAAAATCAAGTTTGTTGAATGCTTGGAGTAGAAGTGATCGAGCGATCGTCACTGAGCTACCAGGTACAACCCGTGATGTTGTAGAATCGCAGTTGGTTGTTGGTGGAATTCCCGTGCAGGTACTAGATACAGCAGGAATTCGGGAAACACAAGACCAAGTAGAAAAGATAGGGGTTGAGCGTTCCCGTCGTGCAGCCAGTGCAGCCGACTTAGTGCTTTTGACCATTGACGCCCAAACAGATTGGACAGCAGCAGACCAAGAAATCTACGAACAAGTGCAACACCGTCCATTAATTTTGGTGATTAACAAAATCGACCTAGCATCACCAGAAGGAGTGCAATATCCAAAGAGTATCAATCACATTGTCAAAACAGCAGCCGCTCAAAATGAAGGTATTGAAGCTCTAGAAGCAGCGATTCTCGAACAAGTGCAAGCTGGAAAAGTACAAGCTGCTGATTTGGATTTAGCAATCAACCAACGACAAGCAGCAGCATTAGTAAAAGCGAAGACATCCCTAGAACAGATGCAAGCAACAATTGTCCAGCAGTTACCTCTTGATTTCTGGACAATTGACTTACGGGGTGCAGTTCAGGCTCTAGGGGAAATTACGGGTGAAGAAGTGACAGAATCTGTACTTGATAGGATTTTTAGTAGATTTTGTATTGGGAAATAAACCACGAAGACGCGTAAGCGCAAAGCGTGCCGAAGGCATACGCGTAGCGTCTCCGCTACTGAGAAGGGCACGAAGAAGAATTTTCTTAGCGCTCTTAGCGACGCCAGTCGCCTGCGGCGTCTTCGCGGTTCGTTGATACTAAGTTGTAGTCGTATATGAAACTGAGGCAGGCTTTTCATCTGCCACTAGATAGTTTACATTTATTTACAAAGTTTGTGAATAAAAATCAATGTCTTTTCTTGAAGGAATTAACAACGCTAATGCATTAATCGTAGGAGCCAGCCAAGGCATCGGTTTAGGCTTTGTACAAAAATTACTGCAAGATCATAGGTTTGCCAAGGTTTATGCAACTTATCGTCAGCCAGAGTCTGCTTCGGAATTATTAACTCTCAAAGATGAATATTCTGACAGATTAATTTGTCTGTCGATGGATATTACTGATGAATCACAGATTGTTGAAGTTGTTCAACAAATAAGTGCAGCAGTAAACAAGCTTCACTTAGTTGTCAACTGTGTAGGGTTGCTGCATGAGGAGACATTGCAACCAGAAAAAAGTTTAAAACGCATCAATCCAGAGTATTTGATGCGCTACTTTCAAGTCAACAGTATGGGGGCTATCCTGCTTGCCAAACACCTTTTACCCCTATTTCGTCATCATGAGCGCAGTGTTTTTGGCAGTATTTCTGCTAAGGTAGGCAGTATTGGTGATAACCAACTGGGAGGATGGTATGGTTATCGAGCTTCCAAAGCTGCACTCAATATGTTAATGCGAACAGCAGCAATTGAGTATAAAAGAACTAGCCCCAAGACATTGATAGTGATGTTACACCCTGGGACAACCGATACTCGCCTTTCTCGTCCATTTCAGGCAAATGTACCTGCTGAAAAATTATTTTCAGTGGAACGCACAGTTAACCAATTGTTAAGTGTCATCGAACAGCTTCAAGATGGCGATAGCGGGCAGTTTTTTTCCTGGGATGGTAGCCGCTTACCTTGGTAAAAATAGGGGAAAGAAAAGAGTTGTTGCCTAATAAAAATTAGTATTCCCAAACATCTAAATTTATAAAAATCTAAGGTTAAATTTAGACATGAAGAAGGTTAAGTAAAGGTTATTTAGAACGGTGCTGGGTTGCATACACATAACTATAGTCCATGGGACTATGACAGTTTGGGTGCGAGATGTAGGATATAAGAGTGCCTAGAAAGATTAATCATGCCACCACTTCGTATCCTTCATTTAGTTGGGTCTGCATACAATGATTTTTACTGTGATTTGTCACGCAAGTACGCCCAAAACTGTCTGGTAGCTACGGCAAATCCATCGTATGAGTTTCAGATTGCATACATCACACCTGATGGTCAGTGGCGATTTCCTTGTTCTCTCAATCAAGAAGATATTGCTGTCGCCAAACCGATTCCTCTGTTAGATGCCATACAGTTTCTAACAGCGCAAAACATTGACCTTGTGTTGCCACAAATGCTTTGTATCCCTGGAATGACTCACTACCGCGCACTATTCGACCTGCTTAAGATCCCTTACATAGGCAATACTCCGGATGTCATGGCAATAACGGCGCACAAAGCTACAGCCAAAGCAATTGTCGCAGCAGCAGGGGTCAAAGTGCCTTTTGGAGAACTGCTCCGCCAAGGAGACGTTCCGACAATTACACCTCCAGCAGTCATCAAACCCGCAAGTTCCGACAACTCTTTAGGGGTGTCCTTAGTCAAAGAGGCTACTGACTATGACACTGCCCTCAAGAAAGCATTTGAATATGCAGATGAGGTCATCGTAGAAGCATTCATTGAACCCGGTCGAGAAGTCAGATGCGGCATCATTGTCAAAGATGGGGAGCTAGTCGGTTTACCCCTTCAAGAGTATCTGGTAGATCCCCACGACAAACCCATCCGCACTTATACTGACAAATTCCAACAACCGGACGATCGCAATTTGCGTTTAACAGGTAAAGATAATATCAAGGCTTGGGTTGTAGATCCTAATGACCCGATCACCCAAAAGGTTCAGCAAGTGGCTAAAAAGTGTCATTTGGCTTTGGGCTGTCGCCATTACAGTTTATTTGACTTCCGGATCGACCCAAAGGGACAACCTTGGTTCTTAGAAGCCGGGTTGTATTGTACTTTTGGCCCCACAAGTGTGATTGTCGGTATGGCGAAAGCAGCGGGCATTCCTTTAAATGATTTATTAATGACGGCGATCAATGAAACGTTGGATTCTATTGTGCTTTTACCCTCTTAATGATGAAATTGTGAACCATATCCTGACCAAAAGTTAAGGCAATCTCAAGGGTTATAGGATTCGTGACAAGTTAAGGGAAAGCAGGATTTGTCAACCCCTTCTCAAGAGCGCAGACGCTGCGCTTACGGGGAATTCATAAGGTACGGCATTATAAATTCACGCATTAAGAACCCCAGAAATAAATTTAGGCGGCTCAGAACAAGGACGCCGTTTAAGATGCGCTGCGCCGCTGAGGAAAACATTTTTTTCATTTTCCATAAATAAAATTTAGGCGGCTCAGTTCCGTTCGGCTGAGCTCACGGCGAAGCCTTTTTCTTTTTTTTGAATTTTGAATTTTGAATTTAAGCGTGATTGCGCGAAGCGCACTGCTCTGCACGGCAATCGTGGGTCAAGGGGAGAGGAAACGGCGATAAATCAAGGGTTTGAGCTTTTTTTCGCCTACTTACTTACTGCACTCACTCTATTTTACGTTTTTTTAGGTTGACCTACTTATCAAATATGATAAATTTCTTGTGATTCATGATTTCCTATTCTAATGCTTTCGTTTAGATTCGGTTAAATTCCGGTTAAAGAATAGAGTCAATTTCGCGTCAAAAAAGTTTGTAGAGTTAGGGTGCAAAGTGTGTAGAGGTGTAGTAGCTTGTCGTTAAAAAATAACCCTTGAAAAGTCACGAAAATCTATTCGTGTGCTTTGTTTATTTTTGGTTCATTGTGGTTCGGTTCATTCAATTTCATGTAGCACTTGTAACTAGAGTTATTAATTTTATGAAATCCAATCCCTTAAAGCTAAACCGTCGCCAGTTCTTACTTCGTTCAGCGATTACCAGTGGTGGAATTATTGCCACAAACCTTTTATCAAAATCAACAGGTTTTGCTCAAGCACCTGCCATAATCACATCTGATAAATTGCGTCCCACCATACCTTATGGAGTCGCCAGTGGTGACATCAACGGCAATAGAGCTGTGGTTTGGAGTCGGAGCGATCGCCCAGCCCGAATGATTGTAGAATATGCGACTGACGAATCTTTCCGTGGCGCACAGCGTGTTCTCGGACCAAATGCCCTAGAAGCCAGCGATTATACAGCACGGCTTTATCTCAAAAACCTGCCATCAAGTCAGCAGATATTTTACAAGGTAACATTCCAAGACTTAGACGATACAAAAATCTACTCAGAACCTGTTGTAGGTACTTTCCGAACTCCCCCTGCATATGGGCGAGATATCTTCTTTGCTTGGTCAGGTGACACTGCCGGTCAGGGATGGGGTATTAATCCGGAGTTCGGTGGTATGAAAATTTACGAAACCATCCGGCAAGTCAATCCAGACTTTTTTATCCATTCCGGCGACACTATTTATGCTGATGGTCCCATCCAGTCCGAAGTCAAGCTAGATGACGGTAGTATCTGGAAAAACATCACCACACCAGAAAAATCAAAAGTTGCCGAAACCTTGGCAGAATTTCGTGGTAACTATATATACAACTTATTGGATGAAAACGTCCGTCGCTTCAACGCCCAAGTTCCCATACTTGCCCAGTGGGATGACCACGAGGTAACAAACAACTGGTATCCAGGCGAGATACTGGAAGATAATCGCTACACAGTTAAGGACGTTTCCTTGTTAGCACAGCGGGGAAATCAAGCATTTTTGGAATACTTCCCCATTCGGATTGATGGCGATGACCCAAGCAGAATTTATCGCTCCTTCAAGTATGGTTCCTTGCTAGAAATCTTTATGATTGATAAGCGCAGCTACCGAGGACCAAACACAGAAAATCGCCAGACAGAAGAAAGCCCAGAAACAGTATTTCTAGGTAATGCACAGATACGTTGGTTGAAAAATCAACTACGCAAATCAACAGCAAAATGGAAAATTATTGCTAGCGATATGCCTGTAGGGTTGGTTGTTCCAGACGGTCCCACCGCCTTTGAAAATGTCGCTAACGGAGACGGTCCAGCCTTGGGACGGGAACTAGAATTAGCTGATTTATTACGGTTCATCAAACGAGCCGATATTAAGAATGTCGTTTGGTTAACAGCAGACGTACATTACGCAGCAGCACACTACTACGACCCCAACAAAGCACAGTTTCAAGACTTCAAACCCTTCTGGGAGTTCGTCGCAGGTCCTCTCAACTCTGGTACATTTGGACCAAATAGACTCGACAATACCTTTGGTCCAGAGGTGAAATTTCTCAGTATACCTACAGATTTGACACCAAATCGACCCCCAAGTGCAGGTTTGCAATTTTTTGGGACAGTCAAAATTGACGGTGATACAGAGGTGATGACAGTCGCATTGATTAACTTGGAAGGAAAAACTCTCTACAGTGTAGATTTACCGCCCGAAAAATAAACCGTGTAGACACCCACAGAGCAACTTTGTGCAAGCTAGACGCGAAGGCGTGAAGGACATGAGGGTTCTTCGCGCTTTTATTTTGCTACGCCACTACGCAATAGTACCCTTTTGTGTACCAAGCCAAATCCGAAATGTTCATAGACGCAGGTGAAGAATTTATCAGTAGTTCATTCAAGATAAGTTAGCTATGGTAGCAGCAAATACGACCAACGACCCCACATTAAACCTTGGTTCTGAAGGCGAAAAAGTTAAAGAGTTACAAAAACTGTTGAACAAAAGGCTCAATCGTAAGGACGATGTCAAAGTTGATGGCGTTTTTGGTCCCAAGACAGAGGATGGTGTCAAAATTATTCAATACCAATTCCTGCTTAAACAAGACGGCATTGCTGGTCCTCTAACCTGGAAATCTCTGCGTGCTAATGCCCCAGTAGATAAACCTACTTTGCGTCGTGGTAGCACTGGCGAACAAGTTTCGATTGTGCAAAAAGTCTTGGAAGATGGCGGATATGACACTGGTGCAATTGATGGCAATTTTGGAGAGAAAACAGAAGCAGCAGTAAAAGCTTTTCAGAAAGATAAGAAACTAGTAACTGATGGCGTTATTGGTGACAAGACTTGGGAAGCTTTGAGCAAACTAGCGACTTTCCTGACAGTTGATTAAAACTAATGGCTTCTCTACTCCTCCCATAACTTTACTTTCAAGCTCCTGCTGCGGTAGGAGCTTTTAATTTTATTTTTCAGTAGTGGTTGCTTACCCTGTTACGATAGAAAGAAAACTAGTTCGTTTGGAACTTTTAAGGTATGACAAGTATTACGCTAAAATTGTCGCCTCAATTAGAGGAGAAATTACGAGAAAGCATTGCACGTGGTGATAGTGAATGCATCCGACAATTATTAGCTGATGCTTTCGCGCCAACAGTGGAGGCGCTGCTACAGCAGATACATGGTCAACTGAATAATGACGAGTTTGAAAAAGTCGCAGATCAGTTAGCTGACGAGTTTGCAGCCTGCGTTGGGTCAAATGCGTCTATGCTGTCAGATTATGCAGTAAGTCGTGCAAGTATTTATGAGGATCATCCCTAGTCGTGGTCTACCTCGTGGATACTAACGTCCTGCTACGTCTTGTCGATCGCACCCACCCACTACACCCAATCATACGAACTGCAATGCGGAAACTGCGAGACGATGGACATACGTTGCAAGTCACGCCGCAAAACTGCGCTGAGTTTTGGAACGTCGCCACACGACCCTCTGCAAACAACGGATTTGGCTGGACACCGACGGATGCGGATCGGCTGTTGCGACTGATTGAGCGCTTGTTTCCATTGTTGCCTGATATGCCTACGATTTACCCTCAATGGCGTAGACTTGTCGTCGCATTTGGTGTGTCAGGTGTCCAAGTGCATGATGCTCGTCTTGTTGCTACCATGAAGGCAAACAGTGTGACTCATATTCTGACATTTAATACGACTGATTTTATCCGTTATGCGTCTGAAGGGATTGTAGCCGTTGATCCGACAACAGTATAGATGTTCCTCTTAAGGCGCGATACGCGGAGCGTCAAGCCTCCGGCTTATGGCATTTCTCAAATCAAGCAAATTAAAGCCTATAGTGGCATTTAATTTTGAGACAATCTGTCCAATCTACAACTCCCTTGCTAGAAATTATGCATTAAAAATCTTAAGAGCAACGTCTATAAGTAGATTTTTATGATTTTCTACTTCTTGCTCAGTCCAAGTGCTATTTGTCGCTATATCTCTAGTTACAAGCACAGATGAGTCTTGATAAGTTGATCTCTTTGCAAGGAAGGGATCATTTCCACTTAAGGTATTCTGTGCAGGGTCTAAGATGGTCAGATTACCCAATGTATTTTTCAATGGTTCCAATTTTTCATCCCGAAGATTTGGAGATGCTTTTTGTGGATATATATGCTCAATTGAGGTTCCAGCAAAGTCATAAACTCTACTTTTATCAATACATATGGCATCTCCTACTCCACCATTTTTGTACCATTGATAATGATACTCTATAGTCATCAAAAAATATTTAAGAGGTTTATTGCTACCGCCAGATTCTTTGTAGCCCAATGTTTCAAGACCATTTTTAAACATAAGATTTGATGCTTTGGAACTGATTAATTTTTTTAACTTATGCTTGAAGTTTGAGATATTATAAGAGCTTGGTTTTTCCCTCATTACAATAGATTCTTCATAATAAATATTTTTGAGTGACGTAGCATGCTGATTACATATTATTTTGTATCTGAAAAATACTTTTTCTACAATCTGTACTATTTGAGAAAATATTTTATGGTCGAGTTGTGATGCTGCTAAAAAGAGTGGTATAGACAAAGTATGATCTAACTCTTTTAACAAAATATTTAAACGAGTTCTATCCCAATTAGTTATTGGTTGTTGCATTGTATGTAACCACTGACCTTCTAGTAGTTTTCTACATTTAACAATATCTTCATGTAAATTTTTTACTGTTTGATATACTTGCTGAGATTCAACTTCTGCAAATTGTTCTATTTTATGCTTCTTATGTTGAGGGAAAAAACCATCAAGTAACGTATCGAAGAGTTCATCTTGTTTAGCTCTTTTCCCCTTATAAGATTCGTAAATCCAATTCAAATAATTTTCTGTATCTGATGGAGAATCTGCAAGGATCTCATCCCAAAAGGTTTCGCATCTATCTTGATTATCTCTAAAACCTTCTACAATTTCTAAAATTTTTGCTTTTAATAAATCACCGACAGTTAAATTTGTTCCTCTGTCGTTAATAACTTGAAATAATCTGAATGCATCCTCCTTACTGTCAGTCACCATATATAATATTGTAAAATCATTATCTACAATATTTTGGATAACTTCGATGTCGTCCATTTTTTCTTCTAGCTTAGATGAACTAATTATGCTTCTTACGGCTTTAAGTATAGTTTGATATGCATTATTAATTTTAATATGAGAATCTCTTAGAGGATGTTTGAAAAGTTATGCGGGGTAAAATATTATGCCAATCGTCTCACCATAATCCGGATCATGGCAAGGTAGACAAATGTCTCTGCCGTTTCCGGGAGTAACTCGTAGTCTTTGTTTAA
>JAHHIB010000145.1 GCA_019359075.1 Kalymmatonema hyalinum WJT4-NPBG1 | reverse complement strand
TTCGCATCTGTAGGTAGGAACTTGAACACTTGCCAATAACGTAGTACACGAGGTACTTAGTCGGGTCAACTACTGTCCTTGGACTTAGGCTAGAAGCCCAGCGTCTTTAGACCTGGGTTGTTGACTTGTTAGATGCCATAGCTACTATTGCCACCTACACAAATAATAACAAATACTGTGCAGCCCTCCAACATCATGCTGAGATGATTTTGCAAGATAGCTGTGAGGCACTCTCACAAGAACAAGACCGCAAAGATTTACAAGAACGGTATCATACAATCATTAAAGCTTTAGACTGCAACAGTGCTATTAACAATTGGGATTAACCAGAAAAAGAGCGTTTTCAATTAATAGTTTCGTGTTTGTAATATTTATGAACTTATGAAAAGTATAAATTGGAAAGGATATCGAGTTATTGCGTGGATGGGACAGGCTATACTAACATTTTTCGTAGTAGTTGCAGCATTTCAAGGTAATTGGCAAAATGCCTTGTCGCTGACATTTTTCTTAATTATATCTTTTGCGTTTGTCATCCGCGATGATAAGTTACCCGCCTTGTTTGATTTCCTGTTTGTACTTGCGGCGTTGCTGAATGCTTTGGGTTGGGTGTGGGGTTTATTTTATCTGCCAGGATCATATGACGAAATTGTTCACGCCTTTACTATTTTTGCAATTGCTTTAGCACTGAGTTTTTTAGTTTACGGCTCAATGCTAAATATCTTTCGCAATCATAAAATTTTGTATTTACTCACAATCGCCAGTTTTGGGATTGCTATTGGTGCTTTATGGGAAGTGACCGAATGGTCTGCTGGCAAAATTCTCTCTACTGAAGTGATTGGAAGTTTAGATGATACCATTATCGACTTGGTGATGGACAGCTTGGGAGCGGGATTAGCAGCCTTAACTAGCCTTTGGGCATTGTAAGAATGGACAGGTCGCAATCCAAGGCTTGGAAATCAACAAGCTAGGTCGTACAGTCGAGATTGACTTTACAACAATTAAATACTTTTATAAAAAGGCGGAATGGAAAATTTAAATCTTTATCCGCCTTCTGTTTTAGAACGAGTACAAGCTCATTATTTGAGCTTGTACACTATGTCCCTAAACTCTTAAATGTAGAATGGCATACCATAAGCCATCCTCGTGGGAAAAGAGTTAGCGCGTCTGCTCTCGCTTGTCCACAATTTCCACGACTTCATGGTCAGTCGCAGTTCTGTCTTCGTATCTCGGAGCAGTTCTGTGCTCATATCTATCTGAAGCTTGATTAACAGGGGGAGCAACATCGGAACTGTAATTACGGTCTTCATTAGATACGTTGTATACGTTCCAATTACGAATGTTCCGATTCCGTAAAATGGAGCCAGCACGATTAATTTCATCCTCGGTGCCTTCGATGATCACCAAGTAGTCTCCTTGAGATACACACTTACTGTATGCTTGGGCGTCCTCTTCAGGAATGCCTGCACCAGTCAGCGCTCCTACAAGACTTCCTGCTGCTGCACCAATCCCAGCACCAGCCAAGGAAGTTGCTATAGTCCCAGCTGCGAGAAAAGGACCTACTCCTGGAATAATTAAAGCTTCAAGTCCCACAAGTAAGCCACCAACACCGCCTAAGACAGTACCTGCTACTGCACCAATGCCAGCACCTTCTTGAGCCTCATTGTCACCACGGTCTTTTACATCAGCGCCAGCAATTTGGTCATTGCGGTCTGCGTTCTTAGCTAAGATAGAAACTCTATCCATTGTGAAACCTGAGTTTCTCAAATCATTCAGCGCTGCTTCGGCTTCTTGTCGGCTAGGAAACGTACCAACTGCACGCTTACGTTGTTGAAGTGCCATTTTTCCTCCTTACAAGATTACAAACCTATTAACTTTTATAGAACCACTGCACATCTTCTCTCTCGGTATGAGCGCTTTACACAGGTGAAAAAACAAGCATCATTTCAACTACAAACTCAAATGAGACTGTTATCTCTCTTTAAGAATCATGTAATTTTGGAGCAAAAAAAACCTTGTTTTTTTTACTTACCCATTATCTTCCTAACGTCACAAGAAGAAATAAGCATTGCACAATCAAAAAAATAATTTAGATATTTAATTGTTTCTAAATTATTTCAAATCTACAACACCTTACAGTTGGTAAAACAAGTTTAGGTTAAGTTGTTGAATGACAGTTAAGTTACTTAACTGCTTCTAGTTTTACGATATATTTAAAAAGTGGAAAACTGGTGGAGTGTTGAGCAGTGTTGCCAAATATTTACAGCAGTTTTCAATAGAGTAGACCACAAATTTAGTAAGCTAAAGGAGCAACAAAAATACTCATCTGGCGTGGCTGTTGGGCAAAGTACGACCGCATATCATGGGGTAAATCAAGCAGGCGGTCTTGTAGGAGCGTACCTTTTGCTTTAAGCGGTTAAAAATGCGGTTGATTAGTTTTGAATCCACGATGGGTTTGCTGATGCAATCGTCAGCACCCGCTGCAAATATCTGCTCAACAGTCTGTGCTTGTGTATGAACAGTCAAAAACAGCACTGGCAGCCCGCTCCAATGCGGGTCGTTACGTACCACCTGACACAGTTCAATCCCATTGATATAAGGCATTTCTACATCTAAAAGCAGCAAATCTGGGGAAAATTCTGTCAGGACGTCCCAGAAACGTCGCGGATCACACAGAGTTGTCAGCTTAAATCCCTTTGGCTCTAGTAATTTCTGTATAACTGTCAGCACCTCTTGGTCATCATCTACAGCCATGACTCTTGCCTCAGTAATACTCAGATGTTGCAGCTCCTGAGTCACTAACTGCAACACAAGGCTTGCAGGCATGGACTTGTGCAAAAAACCACGTCCGCCAGCTCGCACAACTTCTACGCGCTCAGTAAAATTATTTTGGTCTGTAAAAACGAGTACTGGAATTGGCGGTGTTTGGTTGGACAATTCTGCTAGCAGCTTGAAACTATCCTTAACACCATAAGGACAGCAAAGGTCGAGTAGCACTATATCGGGAGTGGAAGATGCGATCGCACTTCTGGCATCGGCAGTGTTTGTAGCAGTCTTTACTTGCATTTCTTGGGTAGCAGCTTCTTTAACCAGTTGCTCTACGACTTTAGAATCATCGCTAATCAGCAAAAGGACATTCTGACATTGCTTACTAGAAACTGACTCAACATAGGTTGGCTCAACCGGAGTTTGCTCTAGCTCCCGCTGCATCCCCATCACGAGTTCACACAGGTGTTGAGACTGAGCTTGGTCAATCGGTGTGCTGCCCTCAAGCATATGCTCTATCTCGTTAGCCAGTTGTGAACCTTTAGCAAAGCCAAAACTTCCCATTGCACCTGCCAGCTTGTGAGCTTCTTGCTTTGCCTTTTGTCGCAGTTCAACATCAAATGTCCCCACTGTTAAAGCATTGGTTGCTTGCTCCAGCACAGCGATACGCGAGCCAACTTTAGCTTTGAAATCCTCCCGCCCCTTGGCGATCGCTGCTAACATAGCTTGTTGCTGCGTCAAGAATAGCTCTTCTTCGGTTGTCTGAGAACTTTGCTCTTGGGGTAGAGGCTTCAGACGATAGCCCAATCCGTAAACCGTTTCAATGAAATCATAGTTAGCACCTGCTGCTTTGAGTTTCTGCCGTAAACTTTTGATATGTGATTTAATTGTGTTTTCTTCTGGTGGATCTTTATCAGCACCCCAAAGTTGATCGATGATTGCACTTCGGCTAAACACGCGCTGGCTGTTGCGTAAAAAAAGCTCCAGAATACTAAACTCCTTGGCTGTTAAATGCAGCACTTGACTGCCATAAGTCACCTCGCAGCTACTCGGATCGAGGTGTAAGCTTCCCCATTCTAGAACAGGAGGTAAAGAGGAATTTCCCCGACGAAGTAAAGCGCGAATGCGAGCAGTTAACTCTTGAAAGTCAAACGGTTTTACAAGATAATCATCTGCTCCAGCATCTAAACCCATAACTTTATCAGTTCTAGTGTCAAGTGCCGTCAGCAGAAGAATAGGCATTTGATAGCCTTCTTGACGTAATTGCCGACAAAGACTAATACCATCTAGCTTAGGCAGCATCACATCTAGCAAAATCAAATCATAGCTACAGACCTCTGCCAACTCCCAACCATCTTGACCATCAGCAGCAATATCAACCACATAATGTTGTGTGTTCAGAACTGCTGCAACAGCTTGAGCAAGCGAATGATCATCTTCAACTAAGAGAATTCTCATGTTGAGTATTTGCTTTTGAAAACACCTCCCTAGCCAATACTAATGGGTTATATCTTTCTAGAACCACCTGACATCTATCAAAGGTAAGGGAAGCTTTTGTATCCACGCACATAAGTGATTGCCTTGTGAGCTTTCTTACAATAATCCCCGAGTTTTATAAAACCTCCTCTGAGCAGATAACCCACTTCCAAGCATTGTTATTGTGAAGAAAATGAACAACCCAAAAAGGCGCTTTCATCAAATATTCTTCATTTTTAAACCTGCAAAATCATTTTGAAAAAGGCGTTCTTAAGCAAGCATCGGCGCGCCTGTTGAAGGCTGTTAATTTCGTAACTGGTTCAGGTTGATGTTAGGCGGTATTAAAACTTCATTAACCGCATGGATAACACCGTTGCTTGCCTGCATATTTGGCTGGGTCACGCTCGCATCGTTCACTCTAATTTGATTGGTAGCACGATTAACTTGAATATTGACAGGTCTGTCTGCAAGCGTTTTCAGTTGTCCACCTTTGAGTTCATTGGCAGTAACTTCACCAGACACCACATGATATCTCAAAATTCTAACAAGCGTTTCTCGGTTCTCAGGTAGGAGCAATTTTCTCAGCGTCTCTTTCGGTAAAGCAGCAAACGCCTGGTCTGTGGGAGCGAAAACTGTATAAGGACCTTCGCTTTTGAGAGTGTCTGTTAGACCTGCTGTTTGTATGGCAGAACCCAATGTTGTGAAGTTTAAAGCAGAAACAGCAACAATGTCACCAGGCTCTGTTGTAGAGGTGGTTGAAGTGGTTGCGGTAGTAGAACCACGATTATCTGATGTAGATGTCGTCATTGTTGTGGTTGCCCTAGCCGAACCACTAGTATCTGATGTAGATGTAGTCGTTGAAGTGGTTTGGCTCACCTCACTATTGCGACCCACAATGTAATTAGCTGCTGCAACATTGTTAGCAAGTGGTTGCACCCGTCCTTGCCGTACCAAGGCTTGATACAAAAGTGCTGCTGCTTCTGCACGCGTGAGAGTTCGCAGCGGATTGAGAGCTTGTACATTTGGATAGTTGACAATAATGTTTGCCTGTGTAGCAGCGGCTATAGGATTGATGGCATAAGCTGGTATCCATCCGACATCTTTATAAGAGCTTCTAAGAATCTCTTCAGGGGTGCCATCAGCAGACAAACCCAAGCCATTTGCTAAAGCAGTTATCGCCTGCGCTCTAGGAATGGGTTGCTCTGGCAAAAACTGTCCCCCAGCATAGCCTTTCATAAATCCTGTTTGAAAGGCTTCCTCAATTGCAGAAGTAGCCCAGTAGTTGGCAGCAACGTCTCTAAATCCAGATTCAGCTAACGGTCGAACTTGCTTTTGCTCAAAAGCATTGGCAATCATCGTCGCAAATTCAGCGCGTTCCACAGGTTGATTTGGTCTAAAGGTCCCATTAGGAAAGCCTGTAATTATTTTTCTTTCTGCAAGGGCTTGAATAAATGGTCGAGCCCAGAAATCAGGTGCAACATCAGAAAAGTTGACCGCTGCACCCGGACTGGGAGATGGACTGGGAGATGGAGAAGTCGTCTGAGCAATGGCGGGAGCAGTAATCACCATAGGAGCCATTGCACCAACTGTCATAGCAATAGATAGCAAGGTGCTACCTGATGACCAACGTAAGAAATTATTCATCATAGTTGAAAATATCCTCCAAATATGGGGCTAGCTCTTAAGCGTTACCCCAAGTAAAACTGCTGTGTTAGGGTGTAGGAAAAGTAAAAAGTAAAAAGTAAAATTATATCTTTTGCCTTTTAAGTTTTTTCACTACACCCCGTCTCCAGAGGGGACTGGATAGGTATATAAATCTTGGCTGTGCGTTACAGGATTTTATTTTGATGCAAAAAAATGTAGCAATTCAGCAAAGCTGCATAACCTCTAGTTCTTCCCAACCTTATGAGAATAAATAGGCATTGCACAATCACAAAAGGATTTAGTGATTTAATTGCTATATATTTCTTTCTAAATCATTTCAAATGTGCAACGCCCAACAATTCGTGAAAGAGGAAGTTGAAGTTAAGTTAAGAAACGCCAGTTCAGTAACTTAGCTGCTTCTAGTTTGAAGATATCTCTCAAAAGTGGAAAACTTGGGGAGAGTTGAGCAGTGTTGCCAAAATTGCTAATGACAAGTTCACGCACTGCCAGCGAAAGCAGACAATCCTAAACAAGATGCGTCAGGATCTGTAAAAACCATGACTGGTAAATTAATTATTAATTTAATTTCACAAATGGTGTGTTGGGCTGCTTGTAATATCTGTGTAAGCGTCAAAGCTTCTCTTAGCAAGTAAATGTTCAATCGTCATTGTCATCATCGTCATTGTCATCATCGTCATTGTCATCATCGTCATTGTCATCATTATGTTGTGTAGCTGGCGACGATGTAGGCGTGTTAGATATGGTTGGTGCTGTTGGCGACTGCCGTATTGTTGATGAAGGTTTTCGTAACATCGATAAAGCAATTACAGTAAAGATTATGGCAGTAACTGCTGCTATAACTAGGGTTATGACTTCAAGTTTTGTGTGCCTGTTTTTATCCTCTGGTTTCATTGATATTTTTCCTTGAACAGTCGCAAATACATAGTTTAGATCGCAGGAACTACAGTTAGACTTGGTTATCCACGCCAAAGAGGATGATTACTCAGAGTTTCAAGACATTTCGGCAAGGCTCTTGACAACTGCAACCAACTCAGCTGCCTTGATTGGTTTAGCTATATGTAGCTGAAAACCTGCTGCTTTAGCCTGTCTGTAATCTTCTTCCCTGGCATACCCCGTGAGTGCAACAGCCGGAATGCGTCCGCCCATCTCTGAACCCAGTTCCCTGACTTTGCGGATGAACGTGTAGCCGTCCTCGTCTGGCATCCCGATATCACTTACTAGCACATCTGGTCTTAATTGTTCAAGCGCTGCAAGTGCCTCGCCTACGGAGCCAACAGCAATCACTTGCGCTCCACTCTCAGTAAGTACTGTGCTAATCCACTCCCGCACGTCAGCCTCATCATCCACAACTAGCACTTGCAAGCCGTCGAGCCTCGGAGGATTCTCTAATGCTGTTGTGTCTTCCCCAACCATTGGCACCTGCATTTGGTTTGAATTGCTGGTTTGAGCTTCTTTTGCTGAGGGGATGGCTAAGAGAGGCAGCATTACTGTGAACGTTGCCCCTTGTCCTATTCCGGCGCTTTCTGCTTGGATAGTACCGCCATGCAATTCTACCAAATGACGTGCGATCGCCAAGCCCAACCCTAACCCCTTATTTGACCGAGTACTTGTGCTGTCTGCTTGATGGAAGCGCTCAAAAACATATGGTAGAAAGTCAGCACTGATACCCTTACCCGTGTCGCTCACCTGAATTTGAGCATAATTATCTGTTGCTTGTTGTTCGCTGTCACTAACCACTGACAATCGCACCTCAACCCGTCCGCCGTTAGGTGTAAACTTAATTGCATTGCAAAGTAAATTCCACACGACCTGTTGCAAGCGGTCTGAATCGCCCCGAATTAATTCTACCGGGGTATCAAGCACACACTCAAGTTGAATATTTTTGTTATCTGCTGATGGTTGTACAACTTCTATCGCGTCTGCAATCACTTCCACCAGGTTAATCGAACTAAAATTCAGTGAGAGGTTCCCCTGAACAATACGTGAAATATCAAGCAGGTCTTCAATCAGTTGCATCTGCGAGTTAGCGTTGCGCTCAATCGTCTCAATCGCATCACTCACCCTATCCTCATCTAGCATACCTGTTTGCAACATCCCTGCCCATCCAAGAATTGCGGTCATGGGGGTGCGTAATTCATGGGAAACTATTGCTAAGAAATCATCCTTTGAGCGGTTTGCTGCCTCTGCTTGAGCACGTGCGGCTTGTTCACGCAGCAGTAGTTGATTGCGTTCTTCCTCAGCCAGCTTGCGCTCAGTGATGTCTTGCATAATTTTTGAGAAGCCGCGCAGATTTCCGTTCTCATCTCGTAAGGGTGTCATGACACATTGCGCCCAGAAATGTGTGCCATCTTTACGGATGTGCCAGCGATTCTCCTTGGAAAAACCTTCGGCTACCGCTGTTCTCAGGACTTGCTCAGGTTGTCCGCGCTCAATCGCCTCCGGTGTAAAAATGTGCTCGAAAGGCTGCCCAATAATCTCTGCTTCTTGATAACCTAAAATGCGTTCTGCTCCAATATTCCAACTGACAAAGTGACCGTTCGGACCGAGCATGAAAATGGCGTAGTTCGTTACTCCTTCTATTAGCAAGCGGTAACGCTCTTCGCTTTGGTGTAGGCTTTCCTGAATTTTACGTAAGCGATCGTAATTACCCTGGGCTTTTAGTGCATTAATTTCGGCTTGTCGTTGGGCATAGCGCAGCGCTGCGTTTAGCGAGTTGATCAGCACTGCCACTAGCACGAACTGAACCAGCCCTATTATACCGGGCAAACTCACAGCCAGCGAATGTGGAAGTAAAAAGAAGTAAGCGCAGGCTAAAGCGGACAGAACAGTTGCTACCAGCCCCGGTTCCATACCGCCATACCAGGAACTAACCACGACAGCGGCAAAAAACAGTGGGTAAATGCTCAGTTTTTGCAGCGGCCATAGCAGCCATGTTAATAGCAGAGCCAATAAAACCGTTATGATAGCAACGCCATAGCGTTGTAGCCGGGAGCGCGTCAATTTCAGCATATTTTGTTCTCTCTGGTCGCTCCGGTGGTGTACTTAGGGCATAATTGGGCGTTCTCTATTTCTGCCCGAGTTTTCCACTTTTGCGCCCTACTTTGAAGATGAATCTAAAAAACATGGTAGTCCTAAACAAGTCAGGGTGTATTCTTCCGGCAGCGATATCAAGAAGGCTGTGCTTTGTCTGATTCTTCCAAAGGTTAAAAAGCATATTGCAGCTTTTTCATATTTCATTGATCACAGCAGATGCCTCCTGAAATATTTAGAACTATCGGTCATTGTTCCTAATTTGGGGCAACGCCTGAACACTCCAACACATTTTTTGCCACATAACTCAAGCAAGTTTAAAATGAAAACAACAATCAAACGATACGGTACTGAAACTATTCAGCTTAAGTCGCTAGCTGATTTGGACCGGATTGTATCTGAACAATTCAATTTACCTCTACGCCCATATTCAACAGATATGAGGGCAGCCTTAGAACTAGTTGTCTTTGCTTTGGAAAACTGTGAGCGTCCTCACTTTGAGATATGCCGCTCTGAGTCGAATGCTTTCCCAGATTTACCCTTTGCAGTAAGCTTTGATCAAGAAGCACGGACTCATGGAAAAACCGCGCCAATAGCAATTTGCCATGATGCTCTCCATCGGCTTAAAGGAGTTGTAGTAACAATTTCTGGAAGTTACTACTGGAATTTAGACTAACCGATTTAACTACTTCCCCATGCTAACTATGGGGGGAGTAGTTGAAAACATCAAGGAAGACAATAACAATAACAATGGCAGCCAAGCAAATTCTAGTCATTGATGATGAAGATGACATCCGTAAATTGATTCAGACCTGCCTAGAGGTCATGGGAGGCTGGGAGGTGCTAACCGCCACTTCAGGTAGTGAAGGGCTGCTCTTGGCTCAGGCTACCCAGCCTGATGCTATCCTTCTAGATGTCATGATGCCTGATATGGACGGTCCGACTACCTTTGAACAACTACAAGCGAACCCGGAAACTAAGCATATCCCTGTCATTTTGCTAACAGCTAGGGGGCGCACTGCTGACTACCACCTGTTTGCTGAACTGGCCGTGACAGGCGTAATTAATAAACCCTTCAATCCTCATAAACTAGCTGACCAAGTAGCAGCAACCTTGAAGAATGTTAGGCTCAAGCTTAAGTAGTATTTTTTCCGCTATCCTTGAGTTCTCCACCATTGCTGCCTAATTTAAAGTTAGGTCTGGCTTACTGTTGAGTTAACGCAGGTTTTTCTCAAGTAAAAACTTTGATGTCAACAATGTACCAAATTCTGTATTTAATTTGAAGTGCTTAAGGCGCTAAATCAAGCCAATTGCTGTAAATTTAACGATTTCTCGGTGAAATCAATATTTAAATAATGCTATCTGAAGGTTTATATGTTGAATAATTTAGAACCTTTTTCGCATCCCCCAAGTAAACAAGAATTTGCCGCTACTTTTCGTGTAACAAGTCAGATTAGCTTCTGGGTACAGTTAGTACTAGGTAGTGTATCCACGGTTGCTTTGTTGTTTGCGTCGTTTAGTCGTAACATCTCTGCCCAAACAAATAATCCAGGCATTGGCTTCGGCATATTTTTAGCTATAATTAGTCTTTTATTGCTGTGTTTCAGAGTCTATTGGGCTTTCCGTTACAGACGTTTAGCTAAACATTTACAAGCACCCACCCTTGAAATCAACCCTAATAAGGAAGACGTAATCCAAGTTTTACGAGTTGGATTAATCGTTAGTTTGGTTGGGCTATTAATAGCTTTTTTTGCATCTGAAGAGACAGTTGCCGTGGTACTGGCTAAAGCTCTAGCCCAACCTCAAGGAGTAGCAGTATATAACCCAGAAACTGTTATCCATTCGCTGGATATTTTTGTCTTGCTAGCAAACGTTAATATGATTGGTGCCCACTTTTTTGGTGGATTGACTTTGCTTGGGTTACTTAATTGGATAGAGTAAAAGTGAAGCTTAGCATTGATTTCATCGGGGTAGCTATTCCTTTAGTCGTAATTGCGAGAATTTCCTGGAATTTTGCACGAGTTTTCCACTATTAAAGTTTAAAGTCAGATTGTTGATGGTTCCTCGTTAGTTGTATTAAGTTGAGCTGCTCAACTTTTTCTTAAACTTCACATCCAAACAGTTTGAAGAGTCAAGAAAAACTTCTTTAAAGAATTCACTTAGAACTAGATAAACTAAACATCAATTTTGAGATGTTCGCTCAATCCTTTATACATTGTGTGAGGCGATATGGCTTTTGCTCCACTTAAACACGCTATTGGTGTATTTCCCAATCATCAAGAGGCAGAATATGCACTTCACCAGCTCAAAGATGCTAGTTTTTCTTTTGATAAAGTTTCCGTAATTGCCAAAAATGCCGACAGCAAGCTTAGAGGTGCTGACATAACTGATCCAAATGGAAACTTAGCTAGTGAAGGCGCTAAAGTAGGCGCAGTAACAGGTGGTGCAACGGCAGGTCTAGTAGGTTTATTTGAAGGGCTGGCTGTGGTGACTATTCCCGGAATGGATCCCGCACTTGCACTGGGAATTGTATTAGCAAATACCCTACTAGCAGGTGGTATTGGGGCAGCAGCAGGCGGTCTTCTTGGTGGTTTAATTGGTTGGGGAATTCCTGAAGACGAAGCCAAATTTTATAATGACCGGGTGTCGCAAGGTTATTATCTGCTGATAGTCGAAGGCACAGAACACGAAATTCGTCGTGCCGAAACCATTCTAAACAGTCAGAGGATTCAACAGTGGCGTGTTTACGACGCACCAAGGAGTATTGGTCATTCTCAAATGAGCGTGAGTAGCCGTCAGCCAGGAATTGATTAATCAAAGCTCATCTGTTTGGACATCTACGCATCAACACAATTTGCACTTGCCTCAACGGAATTAATGACAAATTTTTGGAGATTCTACATGATGAATACACTTGATCAAAATAAGAGCTTTGCTCAAAAGCTGTGGAACGCCAAAGGGACTATTGCTCTGGCACTCTCCATAGTGCTGCTTCCCGCTTGTAATAACAACTTAGAGCGAGAGGCGGCAGTTCCAGAAACCAATGTCACCGCAGAAGAAGTTGCTGATAATACAAATCAACTGATTGGAAAAACCGTAACCGTTAGAAGTCAACCTATCAGGAAAATTGCTCCAACAACCTTTACCATCAGCGATAAGCAATTCTTTGGCAGCGAACCCATCCTCGTTGTCAATGCCTCGGGCAAACTTTTTGCTCTGCCTGCTGACTCAAATACACCAGTTCAAGTTACGGGTCCGGTTCGCAAACTTGTTGTTGCAGATATTGAGCGAGAATACAATTTGGATTTAGATCCAAAGTTGTACGCAGAGTACGAAAACAAACCTGCGATTATTGCACAAGCAATTGCACTAGCACCCAAACCGGGTGAAATTACCACCAACCCCAGGCAATACTACGGTAAAACACTAGCAGTCACAGGAGAAGTCGAAGACATTAGAAGTGCGAGCTCCTTCACTCTAGATGAAGACAAGTTGCTAGGTGGACAAGGCTTGTTAGTTATACGTGCTGGTACTCCAAAAGGAACTGTCAATGAGGGTGAGAAGGTTGCTGTAACGGGTGTGTTGCGTCCGTTTGTCGTCGCTGAGTTGGAGCGGGATTATGACCTCAGATGGGATTTAACCTTGCAACGAAAGCTAGAAGCAGAGTACAGTAACAAGCCTGTACTAGTTGCTACAGAAGTGTATCCTTCAGCGATTCCGCAGTAAACCAAAGCACTTTGTGCGGGGGGAAGATCACTGCTCTCTTATTTCCCCTGCTCCTGCATATTTGCAATCTTCCCCTTTAAAAGGTTTTAAATGTTTGCTCAATTATGACACCTGACATCTTGCACCAAGAAAAATTTATGTTAATTTAAAACCCAGTACTAAGCTTGAAGTCCTTATTTTTGCGAGAAAAGCCAATAAAAGTGATGTAACTTTATTGCGCTACTTTTGACTAAGCCTAGGCTTATACGGAGACGTGCAAGATCTGAGACACCAAAGAGTATTTGTCATTCACAAATGAAATTGATTAGCCGTAAATCAGGAATTAATTCATCAAGCTTGCTCATAACATTTTTAGGAGGCATCTATCAATGCGTACACTCAATCACTTATATCAAAAAAGAGTTGGGCTATTAGGAACAATCTTTGGGGGTTTGCTCCTCAGTATCCCAGCAATTTCTCAAGCAGTCATAGCCCAGCAGCCTACTTCCAAAGTTAACCCCTGCCCTAGTATTTTCTACGAAGAACCATATAACAGTCGAGTTTTGGTTCCGCAAGGTTGCCCACCAAATACTGCAACTTTCAGACTGAGTGGACAAGGGGGAGTTGTTGTACAACCAAGAATTTTGGTTCAGCCTCAGGGTTTACCTGTTAGTCGCCAACCAATACCTTACCCAGAAAGCCGACAAGACCCCATTGCTACCGTCATGCCAACAGCAGGCACGGTAGATGTGAGATTGAAAAACAACACTAACGCCCGCATTACCTATCAGGCGATCGCACATACCCAGCCCCGAATTCTTCCAGGTAGAGAAGAAATTGTCCTGCAAGACTTACCAACGCCTGTGACAATCACGATGGTGCGTGAAGATGGCGGACTGGTCAAAGTCATGCCCCTATCTAAATCTGATTCAGGGGTGTTGGCAGTTTCACTGGATGAGAAGACTACCCCCGATAATAACCAGGGTGTGTTGAGAATTCAAAGGGATGGTCAAGTCTTTTTGAACTAAGTCTGCATCTGCATATATATCTGCTCTCGAATTACCTTTGAGCAGATATGTATGCATTTGCCTAGATAGAATTCCTGGCAAAATTCATTTATATTTTTCATAGATTTGCTCGAGATTTTGGTCAAAAGCTGTGGAACGCCAAGCAATGAAAAAACAGCAGACTCGCAAACTCTATAAAAACCCGTTCATTAGGCGCATACTCGTTGGGTTGACTGGATTTATCCTGTTTTTATCACTGTCTGGGCTACCCAGTTTCGCTCAAAATGCACCAGCTAAGTTTCCGTTTTCAAATCCCCAACAGCAACAACCTATTACTACACCCAAACCGCCTGTAGCACCTGCTCCTACTGCACCAGGATTAAATGACCCGCAGGAATTTGCAGCTTTCATAGACAATATCTTCAATGAGGAGATATCAAAGTCTCATGTTCCTGGTGCAGTTATTTCTGTGGTGAAAGATGGGAAGCTCTTTTTCGCCAAAGGCTATGGCTACGCAAATGTAGAGAAAAAAATCCCAGTCGTCCCAGACAA
Source organism: Kalymmatonema hyalinum WJT4-NPBG1 (assembly GCA_019359075.1). Classification (GTDB taxonomy): domain Bacteria; phylum Cyanobacteriota; class Cyanobacteriia; order Cyanobacteriales; family Nostocaceae; genus Kalymmatonema; species Kalymmatonema hyalinum. Next base: position 5,066 of record JAHHIB010000145.1, on the reverse strand, counting down.
AACGCTGTTTCGTGTAGCCTCTCTCTCCAAGCTATTCACAGCTACAGCTGCAATGCAGTTGTACGAGCGGGGACTGCTCGACCTTGATGGCGATGTCAATAAGTACCTGAGAAACTTCCAACTAGAGAACCCTTACCCTGAGCCAGTCAGAGTTACCCAGTTGATGACTCACACGGACGGTACAACTAAACGCCGGATTTCAATAGCAGCTCGCACCGAAGCCGAGATGAAGCCACTGGGTGATTACTTGGCTAAGTATATGCCACCTGTTGTCTGGCGTCCTGGTAAACTATACAGCTATTCCAGCCACAGTACTGCTCTGTTGGGATATTTGGTGGAATTGATTTCTGGTCGCCCTTTCGTCCAATACATTGACGAAAATATCTTGCAACCGCTTAATATGGGTCGCAGCACTTTTCTTCAGCCACCGCCGCCAGCTTTAGCTTCGGATTTGGCTGTGGGCTATCAGTATCAAAATGGCAAGTTTAAATCTGTTCCATACCTACATTTAAATATCGCTCCAGCGGCGGCGATGAGTGCAACTGCCACAGATATGGCTCACTTCATGATTGCCCATTTGCTGAATGGTCGTTACGAAAACTCCCGCATTTTGGAGGCGGATACTGTGCGGCTGATGCATGAACAGCACTTTACCCAGCATCCCAAATTGCCGGGTACTGGTTACAGTTTTCGTGAACGATTGGAAAATAATATTCGGGCGATCGGACACTTAGGCAGCTTGCGTGGATATTCTAGCTCACTCACTCTACTGCCCGACCAAAATATTGGAATTTTTATTGCCACTAACAGCTTCAGTGGGGTGCATGGAAAACTAATGACTCAGTTTTTTGATCACTATTTTCCTGTTACCCAAAAAGGAGCACCCAAGAAACCGCTTGCTCTTTCCGAGGAGCAACTTAACCGCTTTACTGGTACTTACCGAGATTTGGAGTATCCCCGCCACACCTTCGCCAAGTTAACCGCACCTTTTGAGCATATCAATATCAACAAAGGTGGTAACGGTACTTTGGTGGTTAGTACCCCTGGTTTGTTCTTCTTGGGTAATGCTCCAAAACTCCGGTTAGTGCCTGTAGAACCGCTGTTATTTCAACGGGTTGATGACGATGCCTTCACTGCCTTTGGCGAAGATAGTAGGGGCAATATCGGCTTTGCATTCAATCCAATTTGGCCCAAGATAGGAGCCTTTGAGCGGATACCGTGGTATGAAACTATCTGGGTGCAGTTAGGAATTGCTGGCTTTTGTGCAATTGTTTTTCTATCAGCCTGCATTATGTGGTCAATACGCCCTTTCATTCGTCGTCTACGAGGAAAGCCCTCTCAAAAGAAAGAGTTTAGCAACGCTTTGGCGGATCGCCTTTGGCGGGAGAAAAGCGCCATTGCAAAGCGCGCCCTATGCCCCAACCAAGCTCCGCTTCGAGGAGAGGGTTCCTTAAAGGAACGCTCTGGGCATGAACGGGCGATCGCAGGTCTCATTGGTACTCTGAATTTGGTCTTTTTGATTGGCTTGCCTTAGTCGCTTTGGCTCATCGGCGCATGGAAGCTTGTGTATGGTGTACCTGCTATTGTGGTGGCATTACTTTGTCTGCCACTAGTGACTACTGTCCTGACGTTTGTATTAACCTTCTTTGCAGGGTTGGCTTGGATAGATAAGCGCTGGTCTTTAATGACACGCTTACACTACTCTTTGATAGCTCTAGCCGCGCTGGTTTTCATTCCCTTCCTAGCTTACTGGAATCTATTAGGGTTCCAGTTCTAAGCTCGCTATCCCTTCAGCGGGCTTAGTATAATGTATCGGTCAAGCGTTCTAATTTGACGCTGAATTATCAAGGAATTTTTAACTAAAATCAAAGTAAGAGATTATGCCTTTTCGGATTTTAAGCTTGAATGGTGGAGGTATTCGAGGAGTTATTTCCGCAAGGATACTCGCAGCAATTAAAAGCAAATTAATCAACCTTTGAATGAGTAGTTTGGCTTGATTGCTGGAACTTCTACAGGCGCAATTTTAGCAACTGCTATTGCTATAGGACGCAAGCCACTGCCGCTGTCGTTGATTAAATCTCTCACCCTCACTCAGCTTGAACAAACCCTTAACGCTGTTTCTTTAACATTAATCCACTAGCGAATTTCTATGTTACATCGACTGCGGTGGCAAAACGAACTGGATGGCATTGGAGAGCAATATGAGCGATCACGCCGCGCCATCGCCCGTTCATGCTCAGAGGGTTCCTTAAAGGAACCCTCTCCTCGAAGCTCCGCTTCGAGGCAACCAAGCTCCGCTTGGTTGCGGCATAGGGCGCGCTTTGCCATCGCCTCGCAAGGAACTTCCAAAGAATAGACATCAGTGTTAAATCAGCAAATATTGTCTAATCTTGAATTAAACTTTATCATTCCTAGTTGAGTTCGCTCTAAGGGACAAAGACAAAATAAAATGCAGAACGCCTGAATGGATTTTGTCGAGCTTAAAACCTATTTCTTAAGTAGTACTTTTTATGAGAATTCCTAATTTCCACGAGTTTTCCACTTTTGCCATTTAACTTAAAACTATATCTTCCACCTTTCTTTGTTGAGCATCCATATTTAGGCATTCGTTTAGTTGAGTTAACTCCTGATATTCCATAGGTATTCAACCAAAGTAATATTGGTTTTAAGGGAAATCAAAATCGAGGAGTTTTCATTGTAAAAGTGGCTCCAAAGTCTCCTGTGATCCGCCCAGCGCAGTGCAAGCGCAAATGACTAAGCTTGAATGTGAGAAGCTAATTATATAGCCGAGCTTGACACTTGGAACGTGCGATAGATATTAATTTGAGTAGAATACAATACAGGAACAATCGCAAAATGGTTCTTTACAAACTTGAGGATTTTGACGCAAACTACCAAAGCTATTTTGGCGGTGATGACATCAAGGGTTATGATGTCTATTCAGATAGAGACGATGAAAAAGTCGGCACCGTTAAAAATATATTAGTTGACGAGTCAGGTCATTTCCGGTATTTGGTCGTTGACACTGGTTTTTGGATTTTGGGAAAGCAAGTATTACTACCAGTAGGTCGTACCCGAATTGACCAAGGCGATCGCCGCGTTTCTGCCGTAGGGTTCACCAAAGAGCAAGCAAAAGATTTGCCTGAGTTCAGCGAAGATCTGAGAATTGATTACGATTATGAAGAGCGAGTGCGGGGAGTTTATCGCACTCAACGTTTAGAGGCATCAGCACCTTTAGAGGCATCGGCTCCTTTAGATGCACCTGCAGCACCCATACCCTACAAAGCTCCTGAAACAAAGGCTACTCCAGTTGCGGCTAGAAATGTTGATTACGATCGCAATGCATACACCTACCAACAAGAGCCGGATCTGTACCACATGAATGAGCAGGATCATCAAACGCTCAAACTGTACGAAGAACGGCTGGTTGCCAATAAAACCCGCCATAAGGCTGGAGAAGTAACAATTGGTAAACACGTTGAAACAGAAACAGAACGGGTTTCAGTACCAGTAGAAAAAGAGCGAGTTGTGATTGAGCGAGTGACTCCAGAAAACGCTTTTCAACCTGTTTCTCCTGGGGAAGCTGCTTTCCGCTCTGGAGAAGTCGCACGTATGGATATCTACGAAGAGAAGGCTGATATCCACAAACAAGCCGTCTTGCGTGAAGAAGTCAGAATCAGGAAACAAGTAGAGCAAGAAATGGTTAGCTCCCAAGAACAGGTTCGTCGAGAAGAGCTAGATGTGGATACCGAAAGTCGTCCGATTGTAGATAAAAATAGGTGACGAATTCTCAAATCACACATTAAAATAACGCTCCTAATTAAGTCGTGACCAGCACTTTGGGCAAGAAAGCAGGTAACAGAGGGCAGAAGGGAAGAACTTTGGATTGTACCAAAAGTTTTCAAGTCGCAGCCCAGACTGGGTAGAAGTCCTCTCCAAATCTAGAGTCTCCCGCACGCTCCCCAAACGATTTGGTAGTCTTCAATTTAGAGGGGTCAGAATCTCTTTCCAATTGATCCCTTCTGTCCTCTTCAAAAGTTGACCTCAAGTCTTAACAAACAGTGCAGGTGGAGTTGAAATGTAGTTCCGCCTGTGGTTTTAAGTAGTAGTTATTAGTTCACCATTACTTCACAAATGAAAGGAAAATTTAACCATGGTACGTGCTAATTTGTTCAAAATGATTGGAGTTGCCACTCTCACATTGTCCACGGCAATTATGCCCTTAACTCTGCCTGCAACGGCTCAAGTTGAACCCGGAGTTGGAGGATCATATGAGCAGACAGGAATTTATGAAGATGACGATTTCGATTGGGGCTGGCTAGGATTAATTGGTTTGGTTGGTCTATTTGGTTTGGCTGGAAAAAGCCGTCGCCAAGAACCTACTGCTTATCGTGAACCTGATACAGTCGGCACTGGCTATAGAGATTAGTACCTCCCAGTTGATTAATCTAGAAATTGGTTCTTGAGACGTTTCCAAATTATGGAAACAAGGCTGCGAGTTCTAATATGTCAATAACCAAAAGAAAGCCTTAGCTGACCTAGGGCTTTCTCTGTATTATTGGATAGAGGTAGTTTTTTAATAACTACTGTTTTCTTACTGTCTGAGGTAGATCCACCCCTAGAACTCAAAGAGAATGTGACCAATAGTAAGTTTAAGGGGATGTTTTGATTGATAAATAGACTAAGTAAAAATTGTGTTCCCAATTGTGAGCCGATCCGTAATGGCAGCTTTGCTCAGGCGTTGTGGAAAACTAATGGAGCAATTGCCCTGGCACTGTTTGTTGTGGTTCTCCCTGCATGCACTCCGTCACCTGGTCCTGAGGCTGGCACAACGGTTAGTGAAGTCGTCAACGCGCCAAATGCCGACCTCATAGGCAAGACCGTAACCGTCAATGGAGAAGTCGAAAAAATGCTTGGTCCGAAGGCATTCACAATTGAAGGTAATAACCCAAGTTGCTAGTTATTTGAGAAGGCGATCGCAAAGATAATAAAATCCCCTCCAGTAAGAAAAACGGAGGGGAATTATGTTAAATGAAACAATTGCTGTCTATGCTATCATTGACGAC
>JAHHIB010000144.1 GCA_019359075.1 Kalymmatonema hyalinum WJT4-NPBG1 | reverse complement strand
AACTGTTTAGAGCTAATGACAATAAGTACCGAAAAAATACGACTTTGGGATAGCGACATAGTAAGCGATCGCATCCGCCAAAGAGATAACGGGAAAAGTCAGGCTGTTTTTCTTGCGCTTACCCTGCTCCAATCCATCCTTTAACTTCACCTGCACCTGGAACTTCCATAGATACAGATATAAGTGCATACCAAATACCTTTTTTGGATTTACACAGTTTTAGGCTACCTAACTTAGCAGATCCATCAATTATTTTTTCCAGTATTTCGGTATGCGAGGATGCATGAACATCAAGAGGTATTCGCCCTTTCCGTCCTCTCAATAAATTGAAAGCAACAGTGTAGAAATTGCCTTGCTTGGATATCTCAAAATTCTGGTTATTGGTTTCTAACCACATTCGCTTAAAATACCTTACTCCTGGGAAGTGCATTTGTATTGCGAATTGTTTGATTAATCCAGGCAGAACCTATTTCTACATGGTGGAAAGCAGAACTAGTTAACTTTTTACGTTCTTTTTTATCGACCAAAAGTAGATCGTTGGCAACCTGAGTATTGACAGCGGTTAGTCGCTCAAACTCAAGCGCCTTTACTTTGTTGAATCGATAAAAAGGAAGCTTTAGTGTCAAAGATAGTTCTGCCATATCTGTATCTTACACAACACTGTAAGATACAGACAAATAAATTTGTCCTCTTCGCTTATATCCCCTGCCGTCATGCGAGGGGCTTTACGCATCACGACTCGTAACGTCAAACGCAAAGGCGAAGGTGTTAAGGGTCGATCGCTCTGGTCATGCGACTGTACTTCAGGTCCAGGTTGCTGAGCGTGACACGAGTCTCCAGGGGTCGCATTTGCTAGTAGCAGTCGGTCGTGCGCCAACCACCGATACCTTAAATTTAGCTGCCGCTGGTGTGGCAACCGATGCACGCGGATTTATTCAAGTCAACGATCGCCTGGAGACGAACATACCCGGGATTTGGGCATTAGGCGATATCAATGGGGGACCGCAATATACCCATGTGTCGCTCGACGATTATCGCATTGTCAAAGTAAAGTCTGGGGTCAAACTTATGACCGTAAGCGTCAAGAAGAGTTTATTGCTTTTTTAGAGTATCTGGATAACTGGGACTGTCAGGGGGTTTATATACCAAATGATCTCACGGCGATCGCCCTCACCCCTGACGGACAAAATCAAGAATTGACGGGTGGTGTTGTCATTAAAGTGCCGAAAGGAACCAACTTAGTTTTGACGACAAATCAAGGTACGGGAGCAGTTGAATTCAATATTCCTGTGACACCACTGGCAAAAGCTGAGAAGGTCAACTGGTATGTACCGAAAGTTTCTCAGGCATTCATAGATACACGAGCCAGCAGTGCACCTACAAATCAATCTTGAAATTCACACATTCAAGTCATGATTCTCCTTAATTAGAGTTGACATTGGTATCTAAGTATGAAATTTGTGGGGTGGGTCGGAAAGCTCGCCTCAATCTTATTTAGGACGGCTCGTGCTAAGAAGCACATAAAGCTGTATACATCTCAAAAAGACAAAATTGGTCAACTAAGAATTCAGCATGGGTATAGTCAAGACATTCTGAGTTTTGTGTTCAGCAATTGTAAGTGCTTCCTTGTACAATGAATATCACCAATTGTTGGAGTATAAAGCCATGCCAATGGCGGTTGGAGTCATTGAAACTTTAGGTTTTCCGGCTGTGCTAGCAGCAGCGGACGCAATGGTAAAAGCTAGTGAAGTTACCATTGTCTATTATGGGCTAGCAGAAAGCGGTCGGATGTTAGTTGCCGTCCGGGGACACACTGCTGAGGTGAGAAGAGCAGTTGAGGCGGGTATTGAAGCAGGTGAGGAAGCTTACGGTGGTCAGGTTATCACCCACTACATCGTTCCCAATCCCCCAGAAAATGTCGAAACTATTCTGCCGATCCATTTCACCCAAAAATCAGAACCGTTCCGAACAATGTGATTTGCAATTTTAGAGCACTGTTGGTTAATTCACCTAGCTGTAGTTGTTCTCCCCTTGAAGTGGATAATCGCTTGTAGAATAGAAGATAGTCGAATTTCATTCGGTGATGCTAACGCTTGCTGAACTAGCTCCTCTAATTCTTCAATGTCCGGATGCTTGAGGATTTGCCTCTGCTAGTAGCTTTCGGAGGTTCTTACTGTAAATCGGAGTGGTGTAAGGATTTCAAACTTCATCTATCCTCCACCTTTTTCCAGTTCTTCTTTCAACTTTCGGCATTCTTCAGCTAAGGGAATGCCAAGCTTCGTTGAAATCGCCAATGCCTGCTCACAATACTTAAGGGCGCGATCTCTTTCCCCTAAATCCTGATAAAATTCCGCTAACTTCTTGAATGTTGCAGCTTCACCTCCATGATGGCTAATTTCTTGTCTAATCTTCAATGTCTGCTCATAACACTTCAGTGCCGGATTGTATTGTTTGATGCAGTGGTATGCTTTACCCAGACCGCTTAGAGCATTAGCTTCAAATTCACGATGCTGAACTTTCTGCACAATAATTAGGCCTTCCTCATAAGATTCAATCGCTTTCATGTATTGCCCTGATAAGCGAAAGGCATTACCCAGATTAATAAGAGAAGCGCCTTCCTCTATTGAGTCGCCTATTTCTCGCTCAATGACTAGTGCTTTATGATGATATTCAATTGCTTTTGAATATTGCCCTAATAACTCGTAAGTAAGACCTAAGTTGCCTAGGGAATTCGCTTCACCTCTACGGTCGCCAATTTTTTGTCTAATTTCTAATGCTTGTTGATGGTGTTCAATCGCTTTTGAGTATTGTTCTAAAATTTCATAGGCTCTACCCATACCCTCTAGCGCATTAGCTTCAAACTCATGATGATTGCTAAGTCTACGTAGAGTATTAAGCCCCTTTTGATAGAACTGAATCGCTTGCTTGTAATTTTTAAGAAAGTAGTATGCATTGCCCAAATTAACTAATAAGCCACCTTCTCCATGAGGATGACCAAGCTCTTGTTCAATTGTCAACGCTTCTCGGAGATAAATTATTGCTCTTTGATGCTCCCCTAAAAAATATAAAGTATTCCCAATATTATTTAAAGAACTTCCTTCACCCGCACGATCTTCAAGCTGACGTGCAATTTCTAATGACTTTTCCTAACATTCAATTGCTTTTATATATTCTCTCAAAGAATGGTAGGCATTGCCCAGCGAGGTGAGGACGAAAGCAAACTGCCAAATCTCCTCTTGGTTTGATGATTTCCAAATTTGTATTAATTGTTTATGTAGAAAAACTCTAATGGTATCGTAGCCGCATAAATCCAAGAAGTAGTCGCAATCATAATTATTTATACGACTGTAGAGAGTGGAAAAAGCTAAGTCATGTCGTCGCAGTTCGCAGTAATGGTGAAATGCCTCCAGATAACCACGCACTTTTTCCAGATTGTTAGTATTGGGAGCAGCTTCATAGGCAGTTAGCCACATCTGAGCCGCTTTGCATTCAGCAGTTTCCCAGGTAGAGGAATCTTGCCAAAGCAGATCATAAGCGATATCGCTAATAAGGTTGTGTTGGCGAATGATGTCTTGTCCTTTAATTGTGCCTTCCTTCTCAATTAGGGCACGATTCCGCAAGAGCGAATAAGCATCCTGTTGTTGTTTGGGGGTGTGGTTCCATAGCATCGCCTGCCAGAAAGTCTGGGGAACCGCGCGGCGATAGACAGCACTGCGACAGAGCAAATCAAGCGCATCCGATGAAAGTTGCTTCAGCGATTCTTCTACCCGTTCGCGCACCCGTTCCTTAAGCTCCTGATTGTAGAGAAACGAATCAACTCGTTTTGCTTCTAGTTTTCGGGCAACTTGTTCAAACTCATCGCCATAGCGTTCCCAATACTGAGTAACGTTGCCATCGAAGTCTTCGCAAATTTCCCCCGCAATTACCTGGAGTACAAGCGGGTGTCCTTCATAAGCTTGTCCAATTTTGCTCAACGTGAGTGTATTTTCTTCAGTGGCGGAAATACCGTGCTTGGCGAATAAATCTAAGCATTCTGAGGATAATAATCCCTTTAGCTCTGCCCAATGCCAAAACTTGCGATCTTTCAGCACTGCCATCTTCTTAGGTAACGCTTGAGAGGTTAGCACCAGCAGACTCTGGAATTGGATACTAGTGAGACACAGCTGGAAAAACGTTAGCCAATAAGAATCTGCAAATTCAGTCGGTTGGTCAGAGTTGAGCAATCGTTCTAGAGCATCCAGTTGAATCCAGTAGCGATTGGACTGGAGCTTCCACAGCAGGCGATCGCCTAATCGCTTTGGATCATTGCGCTCTTGTGGGTCAAGATCTTTGTCGCCCATTTTCGTCAACAGGTTAGCCGCTTCCGTTGCAAAATCTGGACTTTGACCATCCAAAATTTCTACACGAATCCATTGAAATGGTTTGTTGGCATCCCATGCTTTAGCCGCAAGGCATTCTGCCAGGGTTGTTTTTCCAATCCCTGAGACGCCTGTCAACCATACCAATCGAGTTTCTCCATGTAGTTGGCTCAGGAGATCTTCAATCAGGGATTCGCGTCCTACCCAGGTTTGTAAGTCGTAAAGGAAAGGGTCAGGTGGTTTGGGCGTAATGTTGCCAGATTTCAGCCGTTTTTCTAATGCCCCTCGAAAGCTGGTTTTACTAACCTTCTCACCCAAGGCTGCTGAAAGCAATTTCCACAGATTCGAGCCTTCATTCTTGATGTGCTGAGTCTCATAGCCCTCCATCTCTTCATAGCCCTTGTCCGCTAAAGACTCCCTCAAAATCATGCGTTGAAGATCAGTCAAGGGCTTGCCAATGTGGGCAAATACAACTTCATCAGCAATTTGGAGGGCTTCTTCGGGAGTCATAGCTCAAAGCGTAATTCCACTGGAGGAAATTGCTCTGATCATAACCTTATTTTTTCGGAACTTTTCGTAATGACTGACTTATAGCGGCTTGGCAGAATCAGAGCATAACCTCAAAAGGTGATAGTTATGTCCTCCCAACAGCAACCAACAATTAACCAGCAAACCACTCCGCTGATCGCCCCCATTGACACTAAGCCCATTGTGGAGAATGGTCAATCTCCGACCGCAATTATTTTGGCGATCGCTATCCTCATCGCTATCTTAATTGGCTCTCTGACTGGGCTGGTTCGAGTAGTTGTACTTCTGATTCTGCGCCAGTCAAAGCCTTCTCGCTAGGAATTTATATTAGGTCGCACCCCTCAAAAGGTGCGATTTCATGCACCGTTCAGTTTGCTCTCCACTCAGACAACTGTTTGGCAAACTCTTCTCCATCCCAGTCCTCGACAACAACGCGAGGTAACTTAAAGCGATCGCCCCCTTGGGGCGGCTCCTTTGGAGCATCGCACCGCCGTACAGTCCGAGGATACGTTGTGCAAGCACTGGTAAATCCAGCTTCCCGCACTAAAGCTGTTGTTTCCTCTGAATAATTGCCGTGAGGATATGCAAAATTCACCACTGGCTGTCCTATAATCTCCTCAAGACGAGTTTTGCTCTGTTGAATCTCTTCCCTCTGTCTGGCGGTAGGTAGAAAAGATAAAAATGGGTGTGTCACAGAATGAGCGCCAATTTCAATCAACCCGCCCTTTGCTAAAGCAGACACTTCCTCTAAATTCACAATGCGGTGATTCGGGCGCAGTATTGGGACAGAACCAGCCCACGCCAGTAGTTCATCCATAACGTTTTGTCGTGCTTCCGCGAGCAAGGGCGATAGCAGCCAGTAAAGTGTGCGGTAAAGAGCATGGCGAGGGGTCGGGTTATCTTCCCCCATTGCTTTCCATTCGCTTTCGTGTTGATATTGCTCCTCGTTGTAATTGGCTGCTGCACCTAATTCCCAGCGATGGGTAGTCCGGTTAATCTCTAAACACAGAACTTGTGGTAAAGTTCCAGGTTCCAGCAACAACCTACTGAGTTCATCCCACCACAAATCACGTTTTTGCTCCATATATCCACTGGTAAGAAACATGGTGGCGGGAATGTCGTAACGCTCTAACACTGGTTTGGCATTATACAAATTATCTGTGTAACCATCATCAAAGGTCACAGCTATCTGCCAATGAGGAGCTTTGCCCTGTTCCAATGTCTGGTTTAATTGCTGTAATGACACAACTTTGCCAAACTTACGTAACACTTCCATCTGTTGGGCAAAGTGGCGGGGACTGACGCAAATTGACCAAGGGTCAGATTCTAGCTTAATGATGCGGTGGTACATCAAAATCAGACCTCCCGGTGCGAAACGCCCCCGCACGCGTTTAACCACTCGCTTCAGTTTGCCAACTCCAGGTATTTTCATGCTGTCTCTGGCTTTACCGCCCTGATAGTAATGGTGACTTGATAATTGCGATCGCAGTAGTCTAATTCTTCCCTCTTCAGTTCTTCTGTTGCCAGCCCATAAAGAAATGCAGTAGCAACTAGCACATTCCCATGAGCCTCAATCTGAATATTTTCTTTTGGGAAAAACTCCTCAAACAGCTTCTGTACCGATAAAGCAGTAAAACTCCAACACCAATACTTATCCCACTCGTTGTCGCCAATGTGACTAATGCCGGGTACTGTCACCAGGGCGACTCCTCCAGGCTTGAGGATGCGGTGGACTGTCTGAAGCGCCGTCCGCACATCGTAAATGAGCTGTATTGTCTGCGTCAGAATAAAGCAGTCAAAGCTATTTGATGGAATATTACCGCCGGAGGAAAGATCCCCGATGATAGTCGCCTTGGGGTTGCCTTTCGTGACATGAAGGACGTCGCTTTGAGTGAGGCGATTCCCACCAAACTGCCTCGTATAGCCATCATCGCCAATCTCCAAGACACGCCCGCGAATATCATTTTGATAAAGGGTCAGGAAGTTTTCAATGTAGTAGCGGTCAACAGGCTGACCTCTATCATAGCCAAACACTTGACTCATGGGTGTGACGCGCCGCAAGCTACCAAAATCCACATCTCCCGTAGGGGGGATATATTTATCACGAAGCAATTGCGTTCCTACAAAGCGGTGGATGGAACCGGGTAATCTTTTGCGTGCAACTCGCTTGAGTTTCTTTTGGACTCGCGACAGGAAGTACAACACGGGATGGCGATAGGGGAACGAAACCTTTTGCAGCCCCTTCCAAAGTTCAGCATCTTGAACTCCCTGTGCAGTTATGTACTTTTCCAGCCAGTTCAAATAAATTTGATGTGGTCGATTGGGTTTTGAATAATGATACTCTCCTGCTTGCATTGCCTGAGAACAACTAGAATCTGGGTGTTGGCGATACCGATCCCAGCAGTTTCCATCCACAAACACGGGTGCGTGTAGGCAAATTTTTGCCAGCAACACCTGGTCCTCTAACATATGCTGAATTGAGTTATCGTATCCCCCTACAGCTTCTATGACTTCGCGTCGCGCCAGCAAGCCACAAGTACAAGGTACGATCCCATCAATGTTTAAATACTGAGTCAGCAAGCTTGGCGGATAAAACAAAGTATTCGGCTGAACACCAAGTGGTCTCATATTGTCACGTTGGTAATCTTCCTGTTTTCCTGTCCAACTATGCCAATGCTGAGTAGGTCCGTAGACCATACCAGTTTCAGGTTGAGATGACAAAATTGCCACTTGCTGTTCTAGTTTTTGTGGCAAATAGACATCATCAGCGTCTAGAAAAGCAATAAACTCGCCTTGAGCTTTGCTGATCCCCAAGTTGCGAGAAGTACTCTTGCCGCGATTTTGGTGAGCCTCATGCTCAAGATAATATATTTTTTGTGGGTACAGAGAAGCATACTGCTGGGCGATCGCAGTACTTTTATCAGTTGAACCGTCATCTACTAACAATAGTTCCCAATTTTCATAGGATTGAGCAAGTACACTTTCTATTGCTTCTTGGATGAATTTTTCAGCATTTAAGAAGGGAGTAATGATAGAAACTAGAGGCTGATTCTTCATCATTTTCTACAATTTTGTTAATTTTCTTAGTTCTAAATATTTAAACTTGAGCGCCACCAGATTGGAGATTGTAGAGCTTGGCAAATAATCCATTCAGTTTTAATAAATACTGGAGATTGCCTTGTTCTATAACCTGTCCTTCTTGCACGACAATAATTTGGTCTGCCTGCTCAATAGTAGATAAACGGTGAGCAATTATAATCACTGTACGATTTTGACTAAAGGAATTGAGAGCTTCCTGAATGAGATTTTCAGATAAACTATCTAAAGCATTAGTCGCTTCATCCAGAATCAAAATCTCGGGTTCACGAACGATCGCACGAGCTAAAGCGATACGCTGCCTTTGTCCTCCTGAGAGTCGAATTCCGCGATCGCCAACTACAGTATCGTAGCCTTCAGGTAATTTACTAATAAATTCATGGGCATTCGCTTTTTTAGCAGCGGCAATAATTTCCGCTTTAGTAGCATCTAATCGACCATAAGCTATGTTTTCCCCCACTGTTGTACTAAATATGTGTACATCTTGACTGACAATCGCAATTCGACTACGCCAAGAAGATAAATTCAAGTTTTTTAGAGGGCGATCGTCAACATAAATCTCTCCCTCTGTAATGTCATAAAAGCGGCAAATCAAGCGAATAAGTGTTGATTTACCTCCACCTGATGGTCCAACAATCGCAGTTGTTTTACCTTGTGGAATATAAATTGAAACATCCGCAAGTGCAGGTTTTTCTGTGGCGTTGTAGCGAAAATCAACAGATTCAAAAGTGATTCCTCGCTGTAAACCTTGAAACTGAATATCACCAGATTGAATGTACTGTTTATCAGAACGGTTCAAGAAGGACATGACATTCTCGACAGCACCTAATAAACCAAGAAAATTAACACGGTCACTATCTAACCGCCTCACGACTGGCTGGAGGCGATAAAGCATAAAAATAAATGTTAATAAAGTAGAAATATCCGATTTATAATGCAGAGCTATAATTAAAATACAAACTAATAAAGCAACTGATAAAAATTCCGATAGCGGACCCGTAATTGCGTAGAAGTTAGATAGTTTTATAGAAATAGTACGTAGATGAGTTGATGCCTGCTTAAAACGCTGCAGTTCGTAATCTTCATGACCAAAAGCACGAATCTCTCTCATGCCGTAAAACCCTTCCATCACCCGGTTGGCAAGTTTGTTATTTGCCTCTACCGCCTGTCTCCCCAGATTTTTTGCTTTGCCCGTCACTTGTTGAATACTCAATGAAATCAGCACCAAGGCAACAGCAACTAACAAACTGAGTTGCCAAGATGTCAGCATGAGCAGAATGACAAACACAAAAACTGTACAGAGACTAATAGCAATATTAACTATGAGAAATATAGCGTCGCAGGTTCGCCAAGTCTCGACATCTAGCGTATTGAACAATTTACCTGATTGATGAGAATCCAAAAAGCTGTAACTGACGCTCAATAACTGCTGAAAAACCCTCGATAGTAACTGATGACCAATATGCCAGTAGAGCCAATAATTGACAAGCCCGCTAAAATATGAAAGGCAATTTTTCAGCAAAACTAATCCTAGAATACACAGCGGAATAATGACTAGACGGTTGTCCTGCGGAACGTTAATAAATAATCTATTCAAAAAAGCTACTAAGAAGTTACCACCCCCTTGCGAGTTTGTTGTATGCAAACTTTGGAGAAAAGGTATAAATAGACTAATTCCTAATCCTTCAGACAAAGAGGCTAAAATTCCTAAAGTGATAGTTGCTGGAATCGCCCAAGGATACAGCTTCAGCAGTGGCAATAGACTTTTCATTGCCTTTGCTTCTGACATTGTGTTTTTCTCTGGTGCAAACATATTGGCAGGAAATCCTCAAGCTTGTTTTATCGTTGTTTGTTGAGGCATCACACTCTGGCAACTCTGCACGACTTGTGTCCATCTGTGTCGCCCAACAAGATCATACAATTTCCAACCCGGTTGGTTTTCTAGAGTTATTTGCCCGTTCATGTCTGAAATTTCAAGCAGTTGTTGAGTGTCTTGCTGTTTCGGCTTAAACTGTTGCTTAAACTCCAACCAAGCTTGATGATCTTTCCAAAATAAAGATGCCACTGGTTTAAATAATATTTTTAATATGCAGGGAATCAACATTCTATACAATCCGGGATTTAGAAGTAGTATATAATCATTGCTTATTGCTTTAGTTACCCACATGATACTATTTAAGTTGTTACCGGAAGCATAGCTTTTATTGGTTAGAAATATATAAAAATTACTTGCTGACCATCGATAAATAAAATTGGGAATATCTGGATTTCGTTTTTTGACATCTGCTACAACCAAACAGTAAGACTTTTCCATAGTCTTGTAGTTGGCAGACATACTTGTCACGACTTGACGGTATCCGATTAAAAACTCTGGCACCACCCGGAACTGATAACATTCAGCAATGCGCAGGTGCATATCCCAGTCTTCAGTACCTTGAGCATTTTGTTCTCTCAATTTACAGTTGTAATAACCTACTTTCTCGAAACAAGCGCGCCGGATTAAAGGTGCACTCGCATTAGCCATAAAGTTGGAGTAAAACAGAATTGTGTAAACTTCTCCCTCCACAAGTTGAGTCTCGAAAATATCATCAGCATTATAGTATTTACCAAAAATTGAACCTTGTTCATCAATGAACACTGACCTTGCATAAACTAACCCGACTGATGGTTGGGATTTCAACATCAATTTAAGTTGTTTTTCGATTTTTGTAATATCCCAAATATCATCGGCATCTATGGGGGCAATGTATTCTCCACTAGACTTTTGAATGGCTAAATTACGCGCAGCAGCCACTCCAGCATTTGCTTGTTTAAAAAAAATAATTCGATTGTCTTTTTGGGCAAAAGATTCTACAATTTCAGCAGTTCGGTCTTGAGAACCATCATCAACAACTAAAACCTCAATATTTTGATACGTTTGAGAAAGCACAGAATTTAGTGTTTCAGCGATAAATTTTTCGGCGTTATATGCAGGAATAATGACTGAAACTAGTGGATTATGAAAATTCATATGCATCAATCCTGAAACAACTACTATTACGTCAATATAGCCAAATAAATGAATGAATCTGACAATTTCTCTCTAACGTGGCAACTCAGCAGACAAAACTAATCAATTCACCAACCACCACTTAAGACCTGAAAACGCAATTATACTTATAATAACCAAGTACAAACGCCTGAAAAGAACTGCTAAATTACTCCTTTAATTCCACTAATTTACAGCAGAATTATGTTAGGTATTTTAATGATAGAATTCTGCAATATTACTCACCAATAGTTGAGGAATATTGACTCCTACTAATAGCGGAAATCGACTTATTGCATCATTTCATTAATAATATCAAACAAAAATAAAACTTACGCTCATTTGTTTGTCAAAAATTTTGCACTATTAAGTGGCAAAATCAATAAATTAGTAAAGTGCAAAATGCATATTAGCTATACTTATTTGAACCGCTTCTTATTAGACGAAAGTCACCTTAATGCAAAGCAGGTAAAAACACAAAATTATATCAGCCACAGCACTTAATTTTCGGATGATGTGGTAGTTGCAATCTTCAAACTTTTTTAGGCTTAACTTTTTTAGGCTTAACTTTTTTAAGCTTAAGGCTTAATAAGTATATACTTATTAAGCACCTATTTAGTCTAAAAATTTATGATTTAGATTGTCAAGGATGATAAGATTAAATTTAAGTTAACAACATGATGATTACGGATAATTACGTAGATAAATTTTTCGGACAAAAACCACACCTATTGCTAATATTATTCATTTGATAAACTCAGGGAAGATGGGGAAGCATTTCTTAGAAGGCTTTTATACTTTGACCAAGAAAGAACTCAGGGGTCATAAGTTAGGAGTCAGAATATTCAAGGCGGTCTCCCTTACCTGCGTTTTAGTCCTGAATATTGACAAGCAACTATAAAGCAACAATGAAGCAACTTATTGAGCTACTTGTACTGCCATCAAAAAAAATATACGCTTACGATGGGTGCAAACACCTTCTATAAAGCGACTTCTTCGGTAAGCATAGTGACTTGCTTGAGTCGAGTGCTCTTAAAGTTGTACGCTCAAATTTGAAGGGGGAGAGGGGGGAGCGATATCCTTGTCTTACCTAACTTAGTTACTGAATTATTTATTTAGGAGATAACCAATGTCACTACAGGCAGTTGGATCGATAGAAACAAAGGGATTTCCTGCCGTCCTTGCAGCGGCAGATGCGATGGTCAAAGCTGGTCGAGTCACCCTCGTAGGTTATATAAGAGTGGGTAGCGCTCGTTTTACAGTTAATATTCGTGGGGATGTATCTGAGGTAAAAACCGCCATGCAAGCTGGTATTGCGGCAGTAGAACAAGTTCATGGCGGTACCTTGGAATCTTGGGTCATTATTCCTCGTCCCCATGAAAACGTCGAAGCCGTTCTGCCTATCGGTTACACAGAACAAGTGCAAGAGTACAGACAAGCGGTGGAAAATCCTATCGTACGCAGGTAGTTGGTAGTTTAGTCAATAGTCGGTAGTTCACAGTCAACAGGACATGATAACCAACTTTTTTTAATGTTTACTAATGAACGCCAGATACCTACGGAGGGAAACCCCTTCGGGTTCGCCAGTCGCCTGCGGAGGGAGACCCTCCTGCAGCGCTGGTCTCACCTCCTGCAGTACTGGCTCCTAATGACTAATGACTAATTTATGTCTAGTGTCTCGATTATTATCCCCACCCTCAATGAAGCTCAATGTCTCGGACGCACACTACGCCATCTCAGTATACTGGTACCCGCAGCTAGGGAGGTGCTGGTTATAGATGGTGGCAGTTCTGACGAAACTGTCGCTATAGCCCACAAAGCAGGAGTTTCCGTCATTGCTGCCAAAAAATGCGGACGCGCTGCACAAATGAACCAAGGCGCGGAGGTAGCAACGGGAGAAATCCTCTGCTTTTTGCACGCAGACACGTTGGTTCCAGATGACCTTGTAGCAATCATTGAGCAAACACTAGCAGACAAAACTGTTGCTGCTGGAGGTTTTATTTCTTTAATGACAGGTGAGAAAATCACGCGTTGGGGAGTGTCACTACACAACTTTGTAAAAAGTTATTACGCGCCATTGCTTTTTCGCCCACACCTGTTTTTTCAAGGACTGCGTTTGTTGTTTGGGGATCAAGTCATTTTTGCACGCCGTGCGGATTTTTGGGAATGTGGGGGTTTTGACAGCAATCTTCCAATTATGGAAGAGGCTGACTTATGCCAGAAGCTGGTGCAGCAGGGGCGAATCCACCTGGTGAACCGCATTGTCCAAAGTAGCGATCGCCGTGTGGCACACTGGGGTTCCCTGAAAGCCACAGCCATATATCTTTATATTGGCTTTCTTTGGGGTTTGGGCGTTTCGCCACAATACCTAAAGCAGTTTTATGAGGATGTTCGCTCTTAACCTAGCTTTTTCAACATCCAGCAGATTCTAAGAGTACCCTCATGGGTACTTCTAAATTTTTCGTCACTTTTTCAAAATAATATAGTATACTGTTGTTTCTAATGTGAAGAGGAATAATATATTTTACATTCACAAAAAAATCAATAAATGATAAAATCTATTGCATTTTCTTAAATTTCAACAATACCATTTTGTTTGATCTGATTAAATGATGATGGATTTGTCCCGGTACAAGATTACCTATTTTTTCCTTGGCGCTCTAGCGTCTAAGGCTCAGGAGCGGTTCCTTCATAGGTAATCTTCGAGCGTGATAGGAGTAAGACAAGTGGTGGGCAAACTCATTCTGACAACAAGCCCTGAGAAGTCAATTTTTGCCGTGCTGCAGTAGTAAGTCTTTCAACCCAGTATTCCCAATGCGGATACAAGCGGATAAAAACCTATAGAATAAAATCTGCTCCGGGTTTGAACATCGAAATGGTAGATTTCTAAGACTTAAGCACTTTACACGTTCGTTGTGTGGTCAAACGATAGTGAAGGCGCAATATTTGTTGGCTGATCCGTGATTTCAGTCTGTGAGAGATTTGTAGCCATTGTTTCGCTTAGACATCCCAAAAGTGCATAAGTTGATTTTGCTTATATCTATTTAAGAATACACAAAGGTTAGCTTCCAAGCTTAACTGACCTTCAGCAAATCGGGTAAAACAGAATGCATATAATATTTTTTTTGTCAAGGCTAAAGCCCTGTTGTCAGCGAGAAGTGGTCGTACATACACGTTAATGCTTAAGTATTAGTATCAAAAATGGCAATACTGTATACTTGCGATAGGGAACTCTAGAGGGTGAAACATACATTGGTAAAACAACGTCTAAACACGTGAATCAAATTAGCCAGCAGGCATCAGGTGCAAAATGTTAGTTTTTCCTAACCCATGACCAGAATACCCAGCATCGCCGTACATTTAAGGGAAATCGCTTTTGACCTCGTTAACACAACGTCTCCTACTTTACAAAAGTTTAAATTTAGGCAAAGTGGCGAGAATAGCTCACAAAGGTTGATTTTCTGTAGTTCTTTGATTGTGTGGATGCATCAAAACTTAGAACTTCCTGCATAAATCTAGTGAGCCAAAACGTAATAAAAGTGGAAACACACAAATGTCATCATGGACATCATCAAATCAGGTGCAGCTGCTAGTGAAAAAATAAACAGGGATAAAAGGGGGTTGTGATGCAAACTTTAAAACAGGGTTTCGAGGAGCGCAATCTCACTATGGTTTTGTCGGCGGAAAAACTGGCGCAATATTGGCAAAAGCAGCTGGCTATGGAATGTCCAGAACAAAGTGTTGCCAATCGGGAAAGTATAGTCAAATGGCTTTTGGGAAGTGATTTAGCTCGGTATGAGACACTTCATGCAAAAGAACTGGATATCGCCAAACAAGCAATGGAGTACCGCTACAAGATTTTGCGTCAGCGCTACTTAGGAATTGGCAGAGAACGTGCTTACCGCAACCTGATCACTCGGTTGGGGAGTTTGGTGACATTACGCCATAAGATTCAGACTTGGATCGCCCTGAGTCGCGATCGCCAGCGGACAGTGCTGGATGTGCTGCAAGAAGTTATCCAAGAATTACTCCAAAGCGATAACTACATACAACAACAAATGGCTGACATCACTCAATTTACCAGTGATGAGCGGTTAAGGAATGCCCTGCTGTTTGCCAGTGTAGAAGAATATTGTTTGCGACCAGTACGCAACCAACCACTGCTTGTGTATCGTTTTGTAAATTATCTGAGAAGGACTCAACGTGGTGGGTTAACCCAAGTACCCACCAATGACTTAGTCAGGCTGGTTTCTGAGGAGATTCTCACAGATGACAGCGACAATCGGGTCAACTTAGTCGATACTCAGGCAGTAGCCGAATATCAAGAAGCACAAGCAGCGGAAGAACAACAAGCAGTGCGTCAAACAGTTAAGCAGGAATTTGAGGATTATTTACAAGAAAATCTTGGGCAAGAAGCTGTAGAGTGGCTGGGACTTTACCTGCAAGGTAAGTCTCAAGATGAGATTGCCAAAAAATTAAATAAGCCGATCAAGGATGTATACCGACTGCGAGAAAAAATAAGTTACCATGCTGTACGGGTGTTTGCCCTCAAAGGGAAACCAGAGCTGGTGGATAGCTGGCTGTCAATTTCCTTGAAAGAACATAACTTGGGGTTAACACCAAAGCAGTGGCAGCAATTGCATGAACAATTGACTCCCTTGCAGCGCCAAGTCCTGGAGTTGCGTAAAGCTGGTCATTCCATAGAAGACACAGCTTCCCAGTTAAAACTCAAATCCCATCAGGCAATGGGGGAATGGACTAAAGTCTACCTAGTCGCCCAAACTTTGAGAAGTGAAGACTGAGGAACTTCTGAAAAGGAAATTGGTAATTGGTCTAAAATTTTAAGTTCATAGTCTACTAACTTTTAGCTACAAAACTATAGGCTCTTGACTATTGACCAACAGTTACCCATTACCAATTCCTAAACAATCTCCTAATTATTTGTAGTTTTTTTAACTTTTATTTACCAAAGAAAGGCACAGAGCACACAGCAGAGGGTTTTCACTCTTTTTGCACAGATAATCTAATAATAACTAATTAACCGGACTTGATATCAGCTCCCGCTGCCCTCGCGGTGCGGCACCGCTAGTGAAAACGTACTTCTGCCTTCTTACCTGTTGTGGGATAAAGGTTTGAACGTGATTGTTGACACCAATCAGCAATGCTGTGCTTCTAGCCGTGTTGTAGGCAACGCCAGAACTGCTATATCTCAGTGAAAGCGCTGATTTCAATTTCCGATAGATTGTGTTCTAATGGAAACCTACACAGATCTACTTAAGAGGTAGTATCTGAGTAGGAGCAAAATCTGATATTGTACTTTGTCCAAGATTACCGTTGGAAGAACGTAATATTAGCAAATTATTATTCCCAGTTCCTGACTCAATTTTTTGTAAAACTTTGATGCAGAACATACAGATAGAGGTTTTTAGCGAAACTTGCTCACATCCTTGTTAGTTTAGGAGAAAGCTGCGATCAAGCCTTGCAGAATGTTAGGGAAATACATAACATACCCTTTAGAAATTTAGCAAACGTCAGAGAAATCAGCGTCCTTAGAAACCACTAAATTTATGGAAAAGCTGTACGATTCGGGTTGAATTAAAAAAGACAATACCAATTACGTAGAATCTCTTATCAATTTCAAACAGTTGCTCAATTTAGCTGGTAAAGTATAAATAAGTGTTAAGTGCTGAGAAAAAGCAGTAAGCTAGCTTTTTGACTTGCAACTATTGACTATTGTCTATTAACTATTAACTATTAACTAATAATTGATAACTCAGAATTCTTACTTACAACCAAAGATGACTGAAGCAACTGCACCTCGCACTAACACTTACACCAAGCAAACCGCGCCGACAATTCACTATCAGGTGGCAATGCCCAAGCCAGAAACGCACTTATTTGAAGTGACGTTGCGTCTGGTGGGGTACCTATCGCCAATTTTGGATTTGAAATTGCCCGTGTGGACACCAGGCTCCTACCTAGTGCGAGAATATGCCAAGCACTTACAATATTTTGCTGCTTTTACTAACGACAAGCCTTTGTCTTGGCAGAAAATCAGTAAAAATCATTGGCAAGTAGAAACAAACGATGTTTCAGAAATAACTATACATTACCGCATATTTGCCAATGAGCTATCAGTGCGAACAAATCACTTGGACTCTAGCCACGGCTATTTTAATGGTGCGGCGCTGTTTTTTAGAATACCTGGCTGGGAGGGGCAATCAGTTCAGGTAACTGTTGTACCGCCACACCCAGAATGGCAGGTCACTACAGCATTACCACCAGTTCCACATCAGGCAAACACTTTTTGTGCTTCAGATTTTGACACACTTGTAGATAGTCCCTTTGAGATTGGTCTCCAGCAGTTACATCACTTCGAGATCTTGGGAAAACCCCATGAACTGGCAATCTGGGGAAAAGGCAATTATCAAGTGCAGCAGATGATTGCTGATATTAAGAAAATTATCGAAGTAGAAGCACGAATGTTTGGTGGGCTGCCATACCAACGATATGTATTTCTGTTGCATTTATTTGCTCAAGCTTATGGCGGTTTGGAGCATAAAAACTGCAGTTCACTCATCTATCAACGGTATGGTTTTCGCGATCGCGAAAAGTACGAGCGCTTTTTGCAATTGGTCGCACACGAATTCTTTCACTTGTGGAATGTGAAACGTATTCGCCCCAAAGCATTTGAAGTTTTTGATTACGACCAAGAAAACTATACATCATCACTGTGGTTTTGTGAGGGGACGACAAGTTACTACGATTTGCTGATTCCCTGGCGGGCGGGAATTTATGACGCAAAGTCATTCTTGAATAATTTGAGTAAGGACATTAGTCGCTATGAAACGACTCCAGGACGGAAGGTACAACCGCTTTCGGAGTCGAGTTTTGATGCCTGGATTAAACTGTATCGTCAGGATGCCAATAGCGGCAATAGCCAAATTTCCTACTATTTAAAAGGCGAAGTCGTGTCGTTGTTGCTAGATTTGCTGATCCGTTCGCGACACAAAAATGGGCGATCGCTTGACGATGTCATGGTAAAAATGTGGCATCAATTTGGCAAAGATGAAATTGGTTACACTCCAGAACAGTTGCAGGAAGCCATTGAGTTGATTGCTGGTGTGGATTTGACTGATTTCTTCAAACGCTATATTGATGGGACTGAAGATTTGCCTTTCAACGAATACCTGGAACCATTTGGCTTGCAATTGGCTGCGGAAAAAGAGGAAGAACCTTACTTAGGTCTCAAGGTTCATAGTGAAAATGGACGGGAGATCATTAAGTTTGTTGAAGCTGGTTCACCCGCACAATTCGCCGGAATTGATCCCGGCGATGAATTGCTGGCTATTGATGGTTTGCGGTTAGCCGCAAATGGGTTAGGCGATCGCCTCAAAGATTACCAACCCAAGGACATCATTCAGGTGACAATTTTCCATCAAGACGAACTCTGCACTCTCAACGTCACCCTGGCTTCCCCACGTTGGAGTAAGCATCAAATAAAATCAGTAGAAAAGCCTTCTGCTGCACAAAAAGAAAGCTTTGCTGGATGGTTAGGTGTGCCTTTAACAACCCTACGCTAACAATTCGTCATTGATAATTCGTAATTCGTATGACCAATGAAATTACGAATTACGAATTACGAATTATGAATTAAAGCCGTATACAGGTAAGATTGAGACAAGGCAGACACTTCATCAACGGAGGACAAGGATGGAAAAGTATATATGCAACGTCTGCGGCTACGAATATGACCCAGAAGTGGGCGATCCAGATGGGGGAGTAGAACCTGGGACACCCTTTGAAAACATACCAGACGACTGGGTGTGTCCTGTATGCGGGGTGCAAAAAGACCAATTTCAACCCGAAGAATAATTAAGAAGAACTCAGTAGTCAGAATTCAGGAGTGTGAATGCATCGCCAGAAATAAATTTAGGGGATGTTTCGTTACCTATTGTAAATTCTGAACTTTGGGTTCTGAGTACTTTCTTTGGTCGCTTTCAACTGTCCTGGTATCGTAATACTCCTTCAAAATGCTCAACCGTTGGAAATGGATCATAGAAATGGTGAAGTAACTGCTTCCATTGATCATATTCAGGTGATCTACGAAACCCAGTAGTATGGTCTTCAACGGTTTGCCACCGAACAAGAAGTAAATAGCGGTTTGGGACTTCGATGCAGCGGTGGAGTTCATGAGATATGTATCCTCTCATAAAAAGCCTCACGGGATGCGGGAAACTCAGAGGCTTTAGCCCTGAGAGGGAAGCGGCACGAGCGGTTTTAACCGCCGTGGTTTTATGATACAATTAAAAAATGTGAGTAAGAATTATTGTCTA
>JAHHIB010000143.1 GCA_019359075.1 Kalymmatonema hyalinum WJT4-NPBG1 | reverse complement strand
TTCGCATCTGTAGGTAGGAACTTGAACACTTGCCAATAACGTAGTACACGAGGTACTTAGTCGGGTCAACTACTGTCCTTGGACTTAGGCTAGAAGCCCAGCGTCTTTAGACCTGGGTTGTTGACAGGTATCTTCATAGCAAACACCTAGCTACTTTTTCTGAAGAATTTCTTCATTCTAAAGGAACCATGCGCCGGAAATTCAATTACATCCGAGCTTTTGCTGTGGGGTTATTATGCACCCTCACTTGTTTTTTGATTTTGATAACAGACCATTCTTCAAGAGCATCTACTATCTTCAAACCCCCTCGCGATGCTCGTGTCATCAATGTTCTTGATTTTGGTGCCACCCCAAATGACATTAATAGTACCCGTTGATTAAACGAGCGCAAGACACTCAGCTAGGAGTTGGTAAGCTGTTGTGCCTTTAATTTGCACAACTTGGGCGGGCTTTCCGGCCCACCCCACAAGACTTTCATTTAAATATGGTATGCAAGTTATAGGATTTTCAGCTTAGCTGTTCCGCAGTACCTTTACCAGTTAACCTAGCTTAACTGAGGGCATACTTTGTTCTTTTGTCTTTTACTACGCTCCATGTTTAACCAAGCAGGAGGTAGTGACACGCTTGGCGATCATCATCGTCTGCACATAAACAAACAGATGTATCTATGGGTAAGCGATCCGCGATTAACCTCGGTCAAATGATCAAGCTATTTCTCAGGAGATTTCAAAGCCTGATCTAGCACTTGTCGAGCCTGTTCTGCTTTTACTCTTGCTTCTTGATAACGCAGATTAGCTTGGGCATAATTTTTGAGAACTTTAAAACCTTCCTTCAGGCGAGTAATTTCCTCCTCAGTCACAGATTTATCTGAGAATAAAACGTCAACCGCCTTGCGAACTTCCATCGCTTCAGTGCGTGACTCCTGCACTTTCAACTTGAGGGTAGCTAGGTTGCTCAAAATCTGGACAGCCTGTGTAATGGCGTCCTCATCGCTAGCGGTCTCTGTTGACGTTTCTTTGACTTCAATAAGTTGTTGAGGACCAAATCCATCTTCCAGTTCCGTAGGTAAGTGACCTTCATCCATCAGTTTCATCAACTGATCCATTGCTTTTTCACGGGCTTTGGCTGAATCTTTACCAGGAACAGAGAGGATGATTTCTGGGCTTTGAGCAAGAGTGTACTGAACCATAATTAAGCAGAAAATTTGCTAGTAAACCAAGCCAGGGTAATAATCTTAACTTGAAATGAAGCTGCAAAACCAGCAAAACAGAATGTATTGTTATAGCGTTAGTACAAATATATTATCATAAGACTAAAAATCAGGGGTTGTTCCGGTTTGGCTGTTGGTAGCTTGAGACACCGATTTGTCTTGTGCTCTCCATTTGTTGACCCTCAGCGTTGCCTATGGGCAACATAGGTAATGAAAGACACAAAAATGAAAATAACGCTACCCAAACTCTCGTTAGCATGCGGTTGACCATCAGTTCACCTCTTCACTAGCAATACTTGAGCCTGGCTAACGCTACTTTTTCAGCGACAAAATTACTTATGCTTAAAGCACAATAACAAGTGAATTGTCTCATTAAATAGGGTCGTTTCCTGGTATGCCAGTTGCCTAAGTCGTGATTTTGCTTATAAACGCAAGGAGTCTGCCCTTGTTGTACTTTTCCAAGTTCTTAAGAATCAAACTTTATACTGGAATAAGTAAGATTATTTTTCGCTGCGAGGGAAGAGCGATGGCTCCCAATCCCACCATTATGCAAGCTGTGGAACAATTAGGTTACCGCGTCACCGTTGGAGACGTGGCAACTCAGGCAGGATTAAATGTTGCGGTGGCAAATCAAGGGTTATTAGCCCTTGCAACTGAAGCTGGCGGACATTTACAAGTTTCTGATACAGGTGATATCGTTTACTTATTTCCAACAAACTTTCGAGTAATTTTACGTGATAAATCTTTGCGACTTCGGTTGCAGGAATGGTGGAAAAAGCTTTGGGGCGTTCTGTTTTACCTAATTAGGATTTCCTTTGGAATTTTCTTAATTGTTTCCATCGCCTTGATAACTATCACCATCATCTTAATTATCACCGCTATGAACTCAGACCGCGATAGCAATGATAGGGGTGGCGATTTTAGTGGTGGCTTTTTCTATTTCCCAGATTTATTCTGGTATCTTAGCCCAGATTATGACACCCGTCAGAGGGAAAGACGGCGGGAGAAAAGCAATCTGAATTTCTTTGAAGCTGTCTTTTCGTTTTTGTTTGGCGATGGCAACCCCAATACCAAGTTAGAAGAACGCCGTTGGCAAGAAATTGCTACGGTAATTCGTAACAACCAAGGTGCTGTCGTAGCTGAACAAATTGCACCATATCTAGATAATATTGGAGAAGGTTCTGCAAAAGAGTACGAAGATTATATGCTGCCCGTTCTCACTCGCTTTAACGGGCAACCCAAGGTGAGTCCTGATGGGCAGATTGTTTATTACTTCCCAGAGTTGCAAATAAGTGCTGCCAAAAAGTACCGTCAACCTCTATCAGCTTATTTGGAGGAATTTTCGTGGCGTTTTAGTGCAGCAACTTCAGGACAAATTCTGCTGAGTGCGGGGTTGGGTATTGCAAATTTTGTCGGCGCATTAGTGCTCTTAAGTTTGTTGAGAGATGGTACGATCGCCGCCCAAGTCGGTGGACTAGTCGCTTTTGTACATGGCATTTATTGGCTATTATTGGCTTACGGAACAGGTTTCTTAGTTGTCCCATTAGTACGGTATTTTTGGATCCAGTGGCGCAATAGCAAAATTGCTGAACGCAACCGCGATCGCCTATCCCGGGCTAGACAACTAGCAAGCGCAGACTCTGTTTTGCTGCAAAAAATAGCTTATGCTCACCAGTTTGCCGCAGAAAAAGTCCTTGGTGATGAAGATTTGGTCTACTCTACCGAAACTGACTTGTTAGAACAGGAAGTAGAACGTTCTGAACAAATTGACGCTGAATGGCAAAAACGTCTACAGCGAGGGAGTGGAGAGTAGGGAGATGAGGGAGTGAGTCCGGGAGGGTGATGAGGAAGAGCAAAGAAATAACTTCCTCATCCTATAAAGGCTATTTCTTAACCTGAATAGGCGCTAAAGCGACGCCTTTGTAGTAGTAATTCAAAATTTGTAGGTGATTGTATCCCCGCTTTGCTAGATTGTAGGCTCCCCACTGGCTCATGCCCAAAGCATGACCATAGCCAAGTCCTCTGAGTGTAAAGCTTCCATTCCCGTTGCTGACGTTAAAGCGGGTGCTTTTTAGCTTTAGAGCTGTACGCACATCCTCGCCCCTCAGGACTTTCTCGCCTTTATCGCCGACAATTTTCAGAGATGTGACGCTTCCGAAAGGTGATGTACTCTCAGGAATCATTTGCTTCACATTGCCGATTTGCGGAATTTGGGCGCTGATTTCCGTAGGGGAAAAAGTTCTGCTCCAGTTGCATTCGCTGATATTTTGGTCAAAGTCTGGAACAGCACGCAGGTATGGTTCGCGACTTCCCCAAATATCTTCTGAGTTTTCAGTGTGTCCACCAGAACACGCGTGGAAGACAGAAAGAATAACCCTATTTCTATAAGTAAGTACCTTACCGGCTGTAGCATCAACTGCGGCTAAGGTGGTACGAGATTCACTGTTGATGCCTTTGTAAATTTGCCAACGATCGGGTGTATCACCCAAATCGTAAATGGGATTATTGCGTTGTTTTTCGCGCTCGTAAAGAGCATATGTACGGGCGGCGATCGCTTGAGCTTTGAGAGCTTCTAAAGGCCACCCTGAGTCCATTTCGCCACCGAGAACGCTGTAGAGATATTCTTCCAAATCAACCCAGTTAACGACAGATAAGCCTTTTTGTGACGGAACAACAAGAGTTCTGCCCCGATACCAGCGATCGCCTATATAAACGAATCCCTTACCTGTTGGCTCAACCCAAAATAAGTTAGATTGCCACTTATCCAAAGCAACTCCACCAGCAACTGCTTGGGCATAATAAGCACTCATTCCTGGCAACTGTCCCAGAGTACGACCGCTGCTATCCTTGACAACTGCAGTTGTAGAACTACCGACTTTTACCTGTTTGACGTCTCTTTCGATCGCCACGCGCAAGATGACAGATGCTTGAGCTGGGGCAACCAGAGCGATCCAGATAACGATACCAAGCCACCAATGGCGTCCTTTGATATGGGAAAATAAAGATGCTAGGAACAGTTGGAACTTCATGCTGACAATTATAGTTACACTCGTGTACGCTTGACGCTCGCTTTTGTAGCAGTTTCCCGTAAGATAGGATTTCAACTCCATCAAATGATAGATGAACTCCCACAACCTAGCAACACTTTAATGATTTAACGACCTACATAACGTTATAATGTTTAACGACTTACATAACGTTATAATGTTTAACGACTTACATAACGTTATAATGTTTAACAACTTACATAACGTTATAATGTTTAACGACCTACATAACGCTTGTCGTTGAACAAGTGAGACCAACTAGTGCTTGCTTGTCATTGTCAGCGCTTACACCTACGCTATCGCTCGTCGAAATCCTTAAGTGTAGTCTACCCTTCAAGCTTTTAGCAAGCCTCCTCTACTATCTACGGGAAGCCGCTGAGAGCAAAGCACACATATCGCGAACGTGTCGCGTGTGGCGATATCGATTTATCTTGCCCACAGGAGGCATGCGTCTACGCTGCACTACTTTACGCAACTCGCTTTGCGATGATTCTGACTGCCTTTATATGCAACGCGTTAGCGTAAGCGCAAAGCGTGCCGCTAGGCATACGCGAAATTTGTCATGCTAGCGACTCAGTACCTTTGCAGGAGGTACGCTAACAGCATGATAAGGATACTACCTTTCACAATTTTGGATGAAATGTTCAGATTGATAATACTGCTTTTGATAAGCAGCTTAATTGTGCTGTTTGATACGGCGAGCAACCACATGATGACTGATTTGTAGAGTGCTTAGATCCTATTTTTTTGTGAACGTGATGATACTTGAAATCTTTTTGCAATGTATTAATGGTGGCGAAGTGTCTTTGAAGAAAGACAGAAGTACGTAAGTCCTATGTCCAGAGGACACGCTACGCGTTTGCGCCTCCGTAAGCGCAAAGCGTGCCGCTAGGCATACGCGTAGCGTTCCGAAGGAAAGGACTCAGCGTGTGCTTTGGCACTCAGCTGGTCATGCGCAGAGGCACGGACACACTTCGTGCCGAGAGTGCAAGTCCTGCTGACTTACGGCGTAGCCGTGCCGCACCGCGAGTGCAGAAGGCAATACTGAAACTGAATTCTTCCCTTGTGTTCTCTGCCCACCCTTTGGGAAGGGCTTCGCCCTACAGCATAGCTGCCTTGCCCGTAAGCGCAAAGCGTGCCGCTAGGCATACGCGTAGCGTCTCCGACAGGAGAAGGGCGATAAAATGACACGAAAATCATTTTTGCGTGTAATTACTCAAGAGATTTTTTGAAGTAGGAAAATTTCGCCTCGGTCTTTAATCAGGAAGCATCTCCATTGGCTGTCTGAAAAAAATTTAGATAGCAGCCATTTAGTCTGTTTGTCCTTGTATATACATAGAAAACTGAGATGCACCCTACAAGCAGAATTTTACAGGTTTTGACAATTGGTCAGTTGCTTTGTGAACAAGCCGAACAAAATCCTCACTCAATAGCGATCGCAGCACCTAATCGTCTTTCACTCACCTATAGTCGCCTATATACCCACATCCAAGACACGGTCAAAACCTTGAATTCAATGGGTTTGGGTCGAGGCGAGCGCATTGCAATTGTGCTACCCAATGGTCCAGAAATGGCGGTAGCATTTTTGGCGGTGTCTGCGTGTGCCACAAGTGTCCCCCTAAACCCAGCCTATCTTGCGCCTGAGTTTGAGTTTTACCTCGACGATTTAAATGCTAAAGCGCTGATTGTGCAATCGGGAGTCGATTCACCCGCCAGAGCAGTGGCAAAGGCTCGTCATATGCCCATTATTGAGCTAGAGCCATTGGAGGCAGAGGCTGGAATTTTTCAGCTTGTGGGTGATTCCAAGTTGCCCGCAGTCAGCAACGCTTTTGCTCAACCAGAGGATGTTGCTTTGGTTCTGCATACATCGGGAACCACTTCACGACCCAAAATAGTGCCACTAACGCAGGCTAATTTATGTAACGCAGCTAACAACATTAGAACAGCATTGCAACTACGGCAGAGCGATCGCTGTCTGAATGTCATGCCCCTGTTTCACGTTCAAGGGTTAATTACGGCAATCCTTTCCTCCCTAAGTGCGGGAGCCAGTGTTGCTTGCACTTCTGGATTTGACGCCTCTAAATTCTTTGTTTGGCTGCAAGCAATGCAACCAACGTGGTACACAGCAGTCCCAACCATCCATCAAGCAGTTTTGGCTGCAGCCGCAGACAAGCACACAAGCTTTGCTCACTGTTCACCACTGCGCTTTATCCGTTCTGGAGGTGCTGCCTTACCAGTCAAGGTCATGAAAGCCTTAGAGGAGTTATTTAGCGCTCCAGTGCTAGAAGGTTACGGGATGACAGAGACTGGCAGCATAACATCAATCAATCCCTTACCGCCACGCCAACGCAAACCAGGTTCAGTAGGAATTGCCGCAGGGGTAGAAATCGGCATCATGAATGAAGCTGGTCACTTACTCTCACCTGGTGAAATCGGAGAGATTGTCGTTCGGGGTGGCAATGTGATGTCTGAGTACGAAAATAATCCAGCAGCGAATCAAAACACCATTTACAATGGCTGGTTCAGGACAGGTGACGAAGGCTATTTCGATAGCGATCGCTATCTTTTCATTACAGGTCGCTTAAAAGAAATCATCAATCGCGGCGGTGAAAAAATTTCCCCTCGTGAAGTTGATGAAGTGCTGCTAGATTATCCAGAAGTGACACAAGCACTCACCTTTGCACTACCCCATCCTACCTTGGGTGAGGATGTGGGAGCAGCCATTGTGCTGCAGGAAAAAGCCACCATCACTCAAAGGGAAATTCGTGAATTTGCAGCAACCAGACTTGCTGATTTTAAAGTACCTGCTCAGGTAGTGTTTATTGACGAAATTCCCAAAAGCGCCACAGGCAAACTACAGCGCGTTGGTTTAGCCGAGAAATTGGCTACCAAACTGAGGGTAGCTTTCGTCGAACCTAGCACTGAGGTAGAGAAAGTGCTGGCAGAAATATGGACTGAGGTGCTTGGCGTTGAGCGGGTAGGGCTTTACGACAATTTCTTTGCTTTGGGCGGTGACTCTTTGAAAGCTGTACAATTGTTCGCGCAAATTGAGAAGACATTCGGCAAAAATTTGCCTTTGGCTACCCTTTTCCAGGCAGCAACTATTAAGGAACTAGCCGATATTATCCGTCAGGAAGAATGGTTAGCACCCTGGTCATCCCTGGTAGCGATTCAGCCAAATGGTTCAAAACCGCCTCTTTTCTGCATAGCTCCATTGGGGTGTAGTGGTCTGATGTATCGAGATTTGGCAATGTCTTTGGGTGATGACCAACCAGTTTATGGTCTGCAAGCCATAGGACTAGATGGAAACTTTATTCTTAGTAGGATTGAGGACATGGCAGACCAATACATCGCCCAAATACGTACTATCCAACCTAATGGTCCTTATTTTCTGGCAGGCTGGTCCGCTGGGGGGCTTGTATGCTGGGAGCTTGCTCAGCGCTTTGTTGCCCAAGGTCAAAAGGTGGCTCTACTAGCCTTATTTGATAGCTTCGGTCCAGAATATCCTAAACTGTTGCCACCAATACCAAGACTTTTATCAGTCTTACATTGGGCAATGTTTAATTACTTGCCTAGAGTCAGACACTTACCCAAAAAAATTGTGACTCAGTTAAAACCACAGCGAATTAAACAGATACTGCTGATGATTCTGGCGAGGTTGGCGTTTGTCAAGCAGGTTCTCAATAAGGAGCAAAAGATAGACAAACTCAACGAGCAAGGAGGACTGCAATACCGAATCAATACATACCACAGCTCTAGTCATGTTAGTTATCTGGAAAAGTGGCTCAACTTTTTAATCCTCTTCATATTCCACAATTCTCCTACTGGTTACTACTTTGCTGGTGGCTTGTATCTGAATGCTTTAAGTAAGTTATCCCAGGAGCAGCAAAAGTTTGAACGAGCCAACAGCAAAGACGCAAAAGCCTATGTGCCGCAAGTCTACCCTGGTCGCGCAATCTTGTTCCGAGCCAGTCAGCCTCTCCCAGGTGTTTACCGTGACCTCCAATTAGGCTGGGATGGTATGGCTACAGGAGGATTGGAAATTTATGAGGTTCCTGGTAATCATTTATCCATAATGGCATCACCAGTTCTGGCTGAAAAATTAAAAGCTTGCATCGACGAGGTGGTACGCCAAAAAAGTCTCGTGAATTTGCGTTAGCCGCTTGGGTTAATTCTTCAGCAGAAGCGGTTTTGCAGCAATGTCATTCAAGCCGACAAAGATAAGCAAATCCTGCCACTCTTGCTGAAGAGTTGCATCTTGGGGACTGTTCTGACGCAGTTGTGCTAGTGTGGTTAATGCCTCATACCATATTCCATTGCTGGCATAGATAGCAACTTGCTGCCTTGGCTGTGCTTGTTGGAGTTGCTGGGCGATCGCCGGCTTCAAGTT
This sequence comes from Kalymmatonema hyalinum WJT4-NPBG1, assembly GCA_019359075.1. Classification (GTDB taxonomy): domain Bacteria; phylum Cyanobacteriota; class Cyanobacteriia; order Cyanobacteriales; family Nostocaceae; genus Kalymmatonema; species Kalymmatonema hyalinum. Next base: position 10,749 of record JAHHIB010000143.1, on the reverse strand, counting down.
GACTCGTTCTATGACTCCTTCAACATAAATAGGGGCTTGTTGCTTTTGGTTCTCGCAGTAAACATTAAAGAACCAGCGGTATTGTTTGCCTACATTCAGTTTGGGAGCAGTAGTAGGTAAAGAAACGCTGATCACTCCGGGTTCACTAGGTAGGACAATATCCTGGCGGTAGATCGGATTTGATTCCTCATCAAGCAGCACAAAATCAGCGGGGTAGCTAGAACCTTTGGCGTAGGGTGTGTAGAACCAAAAAGTCGGGCGTTCTACTGTAGTCAATCCCCAGACATTCATTATCGAGGTTGGTTTCTCTGTTAAAGGGACTAAAGCAGTAAGTGCAGGGTTACCAACTGGACACATACCCCTTCTTGCTCCCCCATAACGACGACCTCCTGGAGGTTGTCCCGGCGGAAGTGGAGGTAGGACAAGGCGCAAAGGTTCCTTACGAGAAGTCGTTGCTAACGGTTTTGACTGTGATAAGGAATTGGAGCGTTCAGTTGCAGTTTGTTGAGCAGACTCAGCCATAACCGACGTTGTGCTACCCAGTAAACTGAAGCAGCCGACGAGAGTCACTGCTAAAACCAGTTTCATCGGATATGAAATCATTTTTAGAAATCGCTTTTAACTGTTGACTATTAATTGTTAACTAGGGACAGAGACAAAATAAAATGCACAACCTTATACCATTTTGGATTTTAGATTATGGTATCTGGATTTTGGATTGTGTGCCTCCTAAGGGAGGATCTGAGTGCCAAAGGCACACGCACTCGCGTTCGCTAACGCCTAGCGTCTCCAACAGAAAGAATTATTGGTAATCATTTTTAGGGTTAAGAAAGCCGCAATTATTTTTCATCATTACGGGAACCCTCTGCCTTATTTTTGGAGTAGGACCAATTTTGAATTTGAAGTTTCAAAAAAAACGACACAAAACGTTCCCACTAGTGCTAAAGCTGAAGGTACAAACGGCACCCAATATCCGTGGATAAGTAGACCAAAGCAGAGTACGTAGAGAACTCCAGAGGAGACAATGACTAAGATTGCCAATCTGGGGAGCAAACGCAGCCGCCAAGCAAGAACTCCTCCTACCACAGACCAACTCCAAATCCAGATGACCTCACTCCACAATGACCAAACTCGCAGCAACGGACGTTTATCTAGGACAGCGCCCAGAAGTTGGCTGATCATGTGCGCTTGTACAAAAACTCCTGGCATTTGCTTATCAAACTGATATTCATATGGTGTCGCCCAATAGTCACGAGACTCTCCTTTAGCTACAACACCAATCAGGACAATTCGGTCTTTGATGGCGCTAGAATTAACCTGATTTGATAAGATTTGTGTCAGCGTCACCTGTTCGGCAATCTTGTTTGAGGAACGATAGTTCAGCAAAATTTGACCACCATTGGCATCGATTCCCTGATATCCGCCACTACGAGAGCTTAAACGAGGAAAAATAGTATTGCCAAGCTCCAAATCTCCTTGAGAAGTTAACTTTGGTTGAATTCCTTTAGCAGCAAGCAAATAACGAAATGCCAGCTGGGCTGAGAATGCATAAGTAGCACGACACGAAGAGACAGGTTCCTGGTTCATAAACAGCAGATGTCGGCGCACCACGCCATCAGGATCATGAATGAAGTCGCTAAATCCCAAGCGTTCTTCTGGGATTTCCGGCGGTGGCGCAATACCCTTGACAGGTGTTGCGGCGTCGCTATTTTTGCAAACTCCAATCAAGTTTTCAGTCTGGTTGAGACGAGTGGTTAAATCTGGGAGTTCAGCTTTAAAATCTCGATAGAGATCCAAGCCAATTGCTTGGGGTTTGTACTGCTGGAGTTTCTCCAAAAGTTTATTGAGGGATTTGTCTGAGAGAGATTTGCCATTCACATCCTCACCGTTTCGCCGCTGAGCATCAATATCTTCATCATCAATCGCCACCAGTAGCAGACGTGGATCGGGTATTTCATGGAGGATGAAGGGACGTAAGCGCATCATTTGGTCAAAAGCTTGGAGTTCACTCGTTTGCAGTAGCCCGAAAAACCTCAGCCCGCAAATTAAGGCAGTCATCACCACCGAGGACAACAATGCTACAGCAATTTTGGGTGGAGGCGCGCTTTGAGGTGGCGTAAGTTTTGGCGGTTGCAGTTCAACCTTACCTGTAATCTCCTGCCAAGAAGGAGGGACTTGTGTGAGATTTTGGCAAATCACTGGTAACCAAGTCGCACAGGGAAACTTATCCTCAAGACCTTGCAACCGTTCCCGAGAATCCCGTACTGCTTGGTAAAAGGACTCACCACCAGCAAACCCTTCTAAAAAAGACTTCAAGAATTCCTGTGCGACTAAGTCTGGAACGGGTTCGCGCATGACGATCATCTGCGGGATTTGTAAATCAGCCAGATCTCGCGCCAGTCCTAATCCATCGCAGGAGTTGAAAATTGCTAATTGTAACCCACGTTCCACGGCTTTTCTGAGAGCGTACCTTAATTCGCTAATGGTGAGGCTATCAGTTTGATTCAGGTATATGCGCCCAGTTCCATCTTTCCCCTGACTCGAACTGTGTCCAGCGAAGAAAAGAATATCCCAGCTTTTCCCCCATAGATGGTCAGTTAATTCCTTGCGCTGGGGTTCTACCAGAAAGCGAAGATCTGCATTGGGTAAGTGTTGTAGCAAAGCACAGTCAGCCTCAGTGTCAATCTCCAGACTATTGCCGACAATTGCTAAAATATTTACCTGATCGTTACGTGTTTTACTCAAAGTAATTTGTTCGTATGTTGGCGATGCTAAGGCAAATTCCGCTTTAGGATAGCGTTCTAGCAAGTCCCAGAGATGCCAGGGCAACCGCTGCAATTGACTATCTTCTGTTTGTAAAATTACTCGAACTTCGTCGGTAGGTAACAATTTTTCCAGCCATTTCTCCCGAATCGGGCGAAACTCTTCCGTTAGCAGCCAAGTATTGAAGCGCGATCGCAAAATATGGGCAATGTTATCGCAGTCTTGGGTAATGGATACATTTGTTACCTGCATCTGGTCAGCAGACAAGCGGTAACGATTGCTTAGCCTTCGATAGCTAGACTGCCAGTGGCTATAGTACAGTGGCATTTCGACGGCCGCAGGTAACTTCCCGGTGATTTCAGTTGAGGGACGCTCACCTTCTTCACCGATCTGTAGCGTAACGGGAAACCCCTGCTCAAAGCTACCATCTGCAAATTTTAAAACCACTAACTTGCCCATACTTGCCCATAATTATTGTTCTTTGTCATTTGTCAGTTGTTTTTCTTTTCTACTGACTACTGTCCAATGACTGATGACCAATGACTAAATTACGAAATGTTCTGTGACACTTGCATCATTGAGTGCCACCTTAACGCTAAATTGCTCTGCGCTTTCACCTCTAAACTGTAACTGTAGGAAGTTATCAGCACCTCTTGCTTGAGTTTCGAGAAAAACTGCTCCAGACTCATCCAGCACCGTCAGTTGTACTCCAGGGATTAAGTAAATTTGATTACCAGTCGGGTGCAACTGCACACGAATGCTAGTTTGTTGGTCAACTTCTGGTTTAATTTCTACAATAAGCATGACGGGTTGATTGGCAATTTGGATTCCCAAATCAATCAACTTTGCGCGTCTGGTGAATACATCATTTTGGTTGGCAACGTTTTGCTCAACAGTATCACCACTGCGAAAAGCATAAGCTGGTCTAAATTGTGGCTGGTTCCATATCGATTCAACGCTTTGCCAGCCGCTATCCAAGATACCAGTAAACCACTGGCTCAAATTCACTAAAGTCCTGACTGGGGTCTGTTTGAGTTCTGCGAGGTGTTCGATTAAGTCTTCCAGGGGTTGGAGTTGACTCAAAGGTAGTTCTTCAGTTGCCATATTGCGAACAAACCCCAGCAGCTTTGCTTCTTGAAGCGATTCATCCACTTGGACAACGACATAACCAACTCTTTCTTCCCAGGTTTCTGGAGGAATGTAACACACCTGTTGAGAAAGATTCACGGGGCGACACTCTAGACGACCCACTCCTGGCAATTCCAAGTCTGCTATATTGGCACACAAACGTATAACTGGGTTCCAACTGTCACTGCTTGTTAGGCTAGTGGGAATACCCATAATTTCCAAGTAGTCATTCACCACCCACACGCAAAGCGTATTCAGCCGGACTTGTTCGGCTTTTTCAGGAGTAGGCTGGTTTGAAGCAAACTGCTGCGCAGTTGTGCGAGCTGCCTGGGTAATAGGCAACGTTAAGGCAAAATCCTCTAGCTCATAGGTGGTGCGCGTCATAGTTTCGTCCCCGGTGATGAATCCTCTCTTAGATAGTTATCGCTCGGAGCCATGAAATTTACGCAATATTAATTAATTATGAATCATTAGTGATTAGTTAAAAAAAAGTAATCACTAAGAAACTGTTGCCAAAGAATTTTGGATAATATAACTGCCTAAGGAATGTGGATTAAAGCCAGTTGCCAATAAGTACATAGGCAGACCAAAAGCTGGGTGTGTTGTAGTTGGGATGTTTTAACAGTTGTAGCTGAGCAAGGCGAAGAGCTTCAGCTTTGGTAATATTGCCATTCTTCAACTGTTTATAAAAAGTACCAACAAACTGTGCTGTTGATTCGTCATCAATCTGCCACAAGGATGCTACAGTACTGCGTGCTCCCGCTTTGACAGCTGCCCCAGCTAAACCCAACGCTGCACGGTTGTCTCCTGCTGCTGTTTGGCAGGCACTCAAAACTAATAATTGCACTGCTTCTGGTCTATTTTCATCCCGACTACGGAGGATACTGTCGAAATCAACGACGTTGATTGGACCATTGGCAGCCAAAATAAAGGTTTTATCAGCGCGGGAACTAAATTGACCATGGGTTGCCAAATGCAAGATATTGAAGGAAACAGCATTAACTTTGCTTTCCAAAGCTTGTTTGGTGAATTGCTGATCCAAAAGGCTAGTTGTTGAGACTCCGGCTTGGGTTATCAGGTTTAATTCTCTCTTAATGGCAGGCAAAGGTGCAAATTCGCTGTACCCTGGGGGCGGTTGAGTTAGCCCTGCGGTGAGAGCATTGAGCTGCCGTCGCACTAGTGGTTTGGGGTCTTGAAGTTGCAAACCTATGCTGAGGGCGATCGCATATTTCTCCACCAAGTATTCCTTACCATTGTAAAGGGCGGAAGGCGGTATATTGCGTAACGCCCCATCCAGTACAAATACCAAAGTCTTTACCCCAGTTCTTTGCAGTTCGGACTCAATTGGTTTTATCAACCAATTGTAAACCTGTTGTGACTGCGTTCTGAATGCTTTAATGGCAGATGGTTGGACAAGGTTTTGCCGCATTCCGCCGACAATCTTTTCTACTTCTGCTTGGCTAATTTTCGTGCTGTAGTGCCGCAAGGGTTGTTTAGGAATTTTAACAATCACGTGCAATTCGTCGGGAAGAATAATCGGGTAAAGAATGGCAGCAGTGGGGTTATCTTGGTCTACCACTTTGTCAAGCAGCACTTTCTCACCTTGTAGGCAAGCTTCCCGGAAAAAGTTGTCTAGTTCTGCCAGTTGCAGTGCTTCTATCCGCTGGCGAGCTTTTTCTAAAGTTTTTTCATTACTTTGCCCTTGTTGCACTTGCAGCAGTAATTCCACTGATTCGCGATAAACAGGTTCTACACTATCTCGGAAAGAGAATTGTACATCTTGTTTAACCGCCACCAAGTCAGTTCGCAGAGATTGCAGAGTGTCTACAGCAGCATCATATGCCGCGATCGCTCCTTTGACATCTCCTTGTGCTTTTCGTAACCTTCCGAGTTGCCATTCCCATCGATAAGCAATCTCCGGTGCATTGCTTGCTTGTGCCAATAGTAACGCCTGTTGGGTCAGGTTTTGCGCCTCCGACCACTGCCCAGTTTTTTCGTACAAACCACCTAAACTTCCCAAAGCATATGCTTCTGCTTGCTTGTCACCCAAATTGCGCGCTTGTTGGACGGCGGTGGCGAGGAGTTGGGCTGAGGGAGTGGGGGAAGCAGGAGGAGCAGGGGAGGGGGAGAGGTTTGTTGGAGAATCCTCTTGTCGTGTTAATTTGCCCAGGCTATGAGCAAAGTTAATCCGGGCGTAGACAGCAGAACGACTGGCGGGGAGTGTGCTGAGTTGGGATTGAATTAAAGGTATGAGAGTTTGGGCTTGTGCTGATTGTTGATCCTCAATGAGAAGATCTAAGTGATTGAGCTGCGCTTGGACTTTTGTTAAAGGTGAGGTCGAAACTCTAACTGTTTGTTGATAAAAGTCAATCGCTTGTTGTTTTTGCTGTTGTGTACGAGCATTATTTCCCAAACTAAAAAGACTTGCACCAATATCTGCTGGAGATTGCAGGCGTTGGGCAATTTCTAGACTTTGCTGTAGGGCACTTTGGGAATCTTTCAAGTTACCCACAAGTTGGAGGATATCACCAAGCGATCGCAACCCCACTGTCTTTTCTAAGGAGTCTGGTTGTGATTGTAAAATTTTATAAACATCTTGTAGTGTTTTTTCTGCACGACGGTAAAAGCCTTGAGTTCGCAATGCTTGTGCTTGATTGATGTGCGATCGCACTACGCCATTCGCGTTACCAGCCTTACTATAAATCTTTTGAGCTTGCTGCCAAGTTGTCAAAGCCTCTTGTGTTTGTCCCGTCGCCAGTTGCAAACGACCTTGTATATCAAGGCTTTGGGCAAGAATTTGGGGTGTATCAATTTGCTTCCTCATCTCCCTCGTCTCCTGCGGTTGATATCCCAAAATATTTAAACTCTGGGCGATCGCCTGCTTTGCCTCAGTCCACGCGCCGAGTTGCTGGTAAGCAAGGGAAAGATTACTTAGGGTTGCAGCAAGTCTGAGGGTATCCCCTTGCGTTCGGTATTGCTGAACAGATTGCTGTAAAACCTGCACGGCTTCGGCATATCGTCCAGCGTCGTACAACACTTTCCCCTGTTGCTGTGGGGATGAGGAAACGGGGGGCGCAGGCGAGGGAGGAAGTTTCGCCAGCACAGGTGAACCAAGGACACACAACGAAGTGGTAACAACAGCCAGAACTAAGTAATACCGTATTGAATTGTGTCTTTTCATATTTTTTGTTAATTAAAAAGGCATGAGGAGAAAAATTTTTTTGGCTTTTGGCTTTTGACTTTTAACTTTTTAAAAGGCATTGAAAATGATGGAAAAGTACAAACCGTTTTCCTGCCATGTGTCTTTATCCCCAGAGATGGAAATGATTGGAATACCCCAGTCCAAGCGGGCAGTCAGGCGGTTTTCTAATTGTAGGCGCAACCCTAAGCCTACAGAAACAAGTGTATTATTATCTAGCTCCGAACTCGGGCTGGTTTGTCTGCCAGAACCGTTCCAGCCTGTGCCAACATCGAAAAAGGGGGTGAGTTGTAAAAGATTGTTGCGTTCAGAGAAGCGGACAATCGGAATTCGTACTTCGGCAGAAGCAAAGATGCCGTTGTCTGTGAGTAAGGCATCTTGGCGGTAGCCTCGCACACTTTCCAAACCACCTAAACCAAATTGTTCAAATGGCACAAGCGGTCGATCTGCCAACTGCACATCTGCTCTTAGTAACAGTAGGGTATCACGAGCCAACAGGCGCACCCACTGTGCTTGTCCTCTCCAAGCAACGAAACTGTTGGAATCAAAAGCGTCAAGTCCGAAACTGAACTGAGAACGCAAGGCAAAAACTTCTTGGCTATTGCGTTGCGTCCAGTCTTGAAAAAAACGCAAAGCGGTTACCCGCGTTTTTCCTTCTTCATCTGCGCCGAAAGCCGGAAAGGGAATTTCGCCATTGAGTAAACTGGCTTCGCTTTCCCGGCGAGTTGCACTCAAACCTAATGCCAATTCCTGAGTTGGAGATTGTATGATGGGCTGGCGTAGTGTGAGTTCATAGTAGCGAGAGTTGGACTGGATATCAAGTACACTAAAGGGTCTTTCAATGACATCGCTGTCAGAAATTCCAAAGCTAAAGCTCACAGTGCCATTGCGGGGATTAAAGGGAACGGAGTAGCTAAAATCGAAGGTATTGCTGCCATCAGTATTGGTGTAAGCAGCGATGACGCTATCTCCCCATCCCAAGAGATTGGTTTCGCTGAGTTGGATTTGGCGGCGAAAACTCCCCACAGCAGGAGAACGCCCATTATCTAGGGCTATCTGTAGGTTAAAAGTATCTGCTTCTGTGACTCGTATTTCTAGGAAACTCACCCCTGGACGCGAACCTGCGGAGAGTTCGGCTGACAGGTTTTCAATCAGGGGATTGAGTTGTAAAAGTTGCAATGCTTCCAGCAGGCGATCGCGATTTAAGGGTTTGCCTGTGGCTAGGGCAAGGCGACTGCGCACATAGCCAGGATTAAGTCTGCGTGTGCCTGATACTTTGATGTCTTCCAGTGTACCCTCAACCACCTGGATTTCTACGACACCTCGTTGAAGTTTCTGCGGTGGGAGAAAGGCTCCGGATGTGATGTATCCTTTGCTAACATACAAGTTAGAGATTTCTGTACGTACTTGGTAAAGTTCTGCAAGTGTTATCGGTCGTTTCGTATAAGGTGCGGTGATTTTGGCAAAATCTTCACGACTAAAGACACTGCTGCCTGTGATTTCAAATTTTTCAACAGTGATGGTTTGGGGAGTTTCCTCAAATGGGACTTGTTCAGGACTGGGGGGTGTTGTGGTGGGTGGAGGAAGTAACTCCTCTAGTGGCGGTAGGCGGGAGGGAGGTGCCTGTTCTGGCAGTTGCTGGTTAGAAGGCGGCTGGTTCTCCCGCCGTGGAGTGGTTTGAGCAGGGGTTTGGGCGCGCTGCTTAGATGGTTGGGTTGTATTAATGACTTGCGCTTGCAGTGGTTTTACTGCTATAGTACTCATGAGTGCAACCAAGCTCAAGCAATGCCAGTATTGATATAACGCTGAGTTTTTGCGAAGTTTACCGAGCATGACAAGAGAACATTGGTATAGGATTTAGCGTCAGTGCTTGAGCAACAAGGATGACATCACCGTTAGCATCGATAATCCATCCTTGCGCTTCGATAATTTTAGGGGAATCTGGGTTTTTGGGCAAAGAATAAAAACGATAATCGTTGTATTTCGAGGAATTTCTAGAATTTGCGCGATTTTTCATCTCATTCTGATTTCCATTCCCAAAATTTCCTACATCTGCTTGTTTCCTTGTCCTCGTAAAGGGGACTGGGGATTGGGAACCCTTGGATTGCGGTAATGGTTCTCAAACGAAAAATTATAGAAGGGGCAAGCCCTCGTTCCCAGGCGATCGCCTGGGAACGCCGTCATTCCTAGGCTCTGGCCTCTCGTGTTTCGAGGAGGCAAGAGCCTCCAAAAAAAAGCATTCCCAGGCAAAACCTGGGAACGAGGAAACGCGAGTGCGTGCTGCCTCGTTGCCAGCCTCAGGCTGGGAATGCCTATTGGGAGGCTCTGCCTGCCAATTGAGCGGCTCTGCCGCTTCAAGGGCATTTCCAGGTGCAACCACGAAACGAGATTGTATACCATTTTACGAAAAGAATGATACAAATCGGTAGTGTAGAGACGAGAGGTGGCGCGTCTTTACTGCTGTAATTTTGCTGGGTTGTAAAACTTTCGGATCCGAGCGTTCGTACAGGGTTTACTGATAAGCTTTGAAAAATTCGCTCAAATTGAAGAATGTTGGTTCACCTCTACCAAAAATTAACGGTAGCTTCCCATCCCATTTATCTAATGCTCGATTTTGCAGAATTTCTGGAGTTAAAGTCTCATGCAGCACCTTATGTGCTTCCGCCTCTCCTCTTGCCAGATTAACCTTTGCCTCTGCCTCTTTTGATGCTTTCAGTGCTACAAACCCTGCCCGTTTTGCTTCCTGTTCGGCAATTTGTTTCGCCTCTACCGCCTCATCAAATCTCTGAGAAAAGTGAACATGCACAAGGGAAACATCATCAATTGCTATATGATAATTTGCCAGTCGTGCAGTTAATCCATCGTCTACTTCAGCTTTGACTTCTCCTCGTTTAGTAATTAATTCTTCAGCAGTATACTTTGCCATAATCGCCTTGATAACTTCTTCAATTGCTGGGTTGAGAATTCGGTCTACAACGTCCCTTTCATCTCCTATTTGTTGAAAAATAGCATTTGCTTCCTGTGGAATAATATGCCAGTTAAGTGCTACATCTGTGAAAATATCCTGTAAATCTTTTGAGGAAGCTTCAGCAGAAATATCCTGTTTTTGAACTCGGACGCTCAATTTCTTAACTGTATTGACCACAGGGATAATAACATGAATTCCTTCTCCTAATATGCTGTTTTGCACTTTTCCAAATTCCATCAAGACTCCCCTTTCCCCTGCATTGACAACCACAAAAGGCGTAAGGAAAATGGTTATCAGGCATAAAAGTGCAGTGAGTTTACTAGCACCGTTAAAAGCTTTACTTTTTTTCATAACTGACTTGAAAACGGCAATATTTTAATAGTGTTCAGTAAACAAGAGTGTGAAAGTCAAATTTGGAGAAAATCGAACCACAGATTAACACAGATGCACACAGAATCATCTCTTAAGAACCCCACCCCCGTAAAGCTACGCCAGTGGGTACGGCCACGCTAGTCCCTAAGAGGGACGCTGCGCAAACGCTATCACGTCCCCTCCCCAAGGCATCCTATGCATTACCCGGATCTTTCTTAACAATCCCAGAACTGTTATAGGGATTTGGTTTTATGAATAGACAAAAAGGGTGAACTTGACCTGACGGACAGTTTTTGTATAAGAGAAGGATTACAGTAGG
>JAHHIB010000001.1 GCA_019359075.1 Kalymmatonema hyalinum WJT4-NPBG1 | reverse complement strand
GAAATAGAACGCAATCAACAACGAGCTACTGTTAACTGGCGCTTCACCACTAAGGATGCACGAGTTAAACTCAACAGTCTTTATCCTACTCCTGACCTGTCATAATTTCTGTGGTGAACTACTAGAAAATCGTTATCGTCAATCAAAAAATGCGATCGCACGCACCCATTACCAAACAATTTGGTTATTAGCATTAGGGAAAACAACAGCAGAAGTGGCTTCAGTGACTGGATATGGGCTCTCATGGATTTATGAATTAGTCCGCAGTTATAACCGTTACGGACCAGAGATGCTGGGAGATCGCAGACAAGATAACACAGGAGCGGAACCATTATTAAATGATGTTCAGTTAGCACAGTTGTGGCAAGTTTTACAATCCAAACCTGGAGATGGCGGTTTGTGGAATGGACCAAAAGTAGCGGCATGGATGAGTGAGCTATTGGGTCGCAAAGTTTCACCTCAACGCGGATGGGAATACTTAAGAGGGCTACAAATGCGCCCTCTGGTACCTCGTCCACATCATGAAGAAACTTCTTGGGAGGAACAACAAGCGTGGAAAAAAAAGTTGGCACAGCAGACACAAAGAATACAAACAGAACATCCAAACGCCGACGTTGAAGTTTGGACGATGGATGAACATCGCTTAGGACTTAAGCCTGTATTGCGAACTGTATGGGCACCATCTGGAGAACAGCCCATTGCTCCAATTAATTGGCGATATCAGTGGTTATGGTTGTACGGTTTTGTACACCCTCAGTCTGGTGAAACTTATTGGTGGATTTCACTTTCAGTGCGAACTGACATATTTAATCTTGTTTTAGCTGACTTCGCCAAACATTTTGAGGTCGGCGAACATAAGCAGATCCTTCTCACGATGGATCAAGCCGGATGGCACACTAGTCACGAACTAGAAATCCCAGAAGGCATTCATATTCTATTGATGCCTTCACATTCTCCTGAACTTCAACCTGCTGAACGACTATGGCCAGTCGCTAATGAAGCGATCGCCAACCAGTCATTTGATTCCTTGGATGAGTTAGAGGAAGTTTTATTTCAACGCTGCAAAGTATTATCTAACAACCGCGACCTAATTCGTGGTCTAACTTGTTACCATTGGTGGCCGCAAACAAGTAGCAGCTTTACTATGTGCATTTAACCGGATTTGATATAACTTCTTGTCCTGCTCTTGCATATTGGTGTTGGCAAACAACGGCTCAAGCTGAGGATTGTCAGTAAACAGATTGTAATAGAATCTTGATGCGAACTGTGTGGCGTAAGGTTTAATGCCCGCAAAACTTTTTTCTAAAACCTTGACATTCAAAGAAGACATAGTACCGTTGGTAGCTCATAAAGTCTGCTTGAGCCAATCTCGCTCTGGATTGACCGAAAACTGCACGGCAGGTATTTCCTTCACGCCCAGCAGATAAGCTTTAGCCAAATGATAAAAACCGTCCAGCAAGTGTCCTTAGACTTCTTGCATTCATTCCAAAAAAATGAATAATTAACCGGAGCCTATAGCAGATGAACCCAGATGAAACTCACATTCCGCAATCTTGTCTAATTTATCACTGCGCTGCTAAGACTGAAAACTCACTACGAACCGATGCGCCTTATCCCGTAACCGCCACAATAGTTGCACCCCTACTTGTTCTGCGTCGGTTTTGAGTGGTTCAGACTCTTTCAGCAAAAAATAACTTTTGCTACTACTGCTCATTGCGTTGATGTTAATGCTGAATTTCCAAATTTAGGATGTAGCGTCCGAGTTGGACTTTTTCCGCCCACAATTCATATTCCACCCGCAAATTCCTTGGCAGAGGGTGTCCGTCAAGCACCAATATATTAGTAAAATTACGTAAGCTGATTGGTTTGTTTGGTGGCGAGGACTCAGTTGGCAACCAATAACGACTGCTGCCAGAAACGCCCTGTTTCCAGATGTGACGGTAATTTAACTGAGCGTTACCCTGCATGCTCATAATGACACGGTTAGGGGAAATTTCCAACCACCAGGTTCTGGGACTGGTAGGGGCGATCGCCTCAAGCGCAGTGCCGGAGGCGATCGCCTCTTGGGAGCTTTTATTTGGCGGTGCGGTTAACACTAAATGAAATCGATTACTGTCTTTTTGAGACAATCTTGCGGCAGCATCGACTACAGACAAAACTGGCAGATCTGTGGAAACAAGTGATAGGCACACGGGCTTGCGATGTTCGGTCAGCATAGGAGTGATAAGGAGTAGGGATGCTTGGACGCAATCAGCTACATCAGAACTGACGCATTCACTAGGTGATATTAATTATACCCATATTATTTCTTACCTATGATAGATATTTATAGATACTTTATAAATCTCAAGATAGATGCTGTTTTCAGCTAATTTTTATATTTAAAAATAAAAAATCTTTTCATAAATAGATTATTTTTTATAAAAAGTAAATAATCCAAAGAGAAAATTAGCAAAAAGCGCTTCCCGTTTAAATCAGACAAGTGAAAACCGCACGACTTGGTGGATTTTCGTCAATGCATATAACCGCCTACTTAATCTGTTCAACTCTCAAATACAGCGCTTTTCGTTTGCATAAACCACAAACCGCACGTTTGGGGTTAAAGCGATTGCTTGGCGCACGCAAGTGTCTTAGGAGTGCGCTTAACGTGCGTCAATCCCTCAAGAGGGATGGAAATAATCGTAGATTTCTTGAGCCAAACGTGGACCAATACCCGGAACTTCAGCGATTTGTGCGGGTGTTGCTTGCCGAATATAATCAACAGAGCGAAAATGCCCTAAAAGCTGCTTTTGTCGATGGTGTCCCAAACCAGAAATTTCATCTAAACGCGATCGCTTTAATTTATCACTGCGCTGCTGTCTGTGGAAGCTCACGGCGAACCGATGCGCCTCATCTCGCAAGCGCCGCAAAAGTTGCACTCCGGGTTGTTCTGCATCTGTTTCTAGTGGTTCGGACTCTCCCGGCAAAAAAATCTCCTCTCGCCGTTTTGCCAAACTCACAACTCGCAAATCTTCCAATAAATTCATTTCTTGCAAGACTGCGACAACAGATGACAACTGACCTTTACCACCATCTATCATCACAAGATCAGGCCAATCAGGATTTCCTACTCGCGGTAGTTGCGGATCTTCGGCATATTTGCGAAAGCGACGCTGGATAACTTCGGCGAGACTGGCAAAATCGTCTGAGTGTCCTGTTGTGACTGTGGGATTTTTGATTTTGTAGTGGCGATAGTGCTGCTTGGCGGGTAAACCGTCAATAAACACGACTTGGGAAGCGACTGCATTTGACCCTTGGATATGGGAAATGTCGTAACCTTCGATCCGGTGGGGTAACTCGGGTAAATCGACGATGGTGGCTAAATCTTGCATCGCTTCTTGATTGCGATCGCCCAATTTTTGCATTCGTTGCAATTCGTATTGAGCATTACGTTCCACCATCTCAATTAATTCTGCCTTAGTTTGTCGCTGGGGAGCCAAAATCGTCACTTTTCGTCCCTTACGCCCAGTCAAGACATCTGCTAGTATCTCGCCATCTGGCAATTCGTGCTGTACCAAAATCTCTATAGGAATTTCTACCGAGTCAGCGGTTTGATAATGCTCCTCCAACACTCGTTGTAAGATAGCACCAGGTTCAGCATGAGCATCTGCGACGAAAGCAAGGCGTCCGACCAATTGTCCAGCGCGAATCTGGAATAATTGAATGCAGGCGAGTTGTTCGTCCGAGAACAGTGCGATCGCATCACGGGAAACTGTATCATCTGGTAAAGACACTTTTTGGTCAGCATTGAGCGACTTTAACCCAGCAATTTGGTCACGAATCCGCGCCGCTGACTCGAAGTTCTCAGCCTCTGCTGATTTGTGCATTTGCTCGGCTAAGATATCTATGAGTTCCTGACTTCGACCTTGGAAAACCATCGCTATTTTTTGCACAATTTTGCGGTATTCCTCTGGTAAAATCAGCTTTTGACACACACCCGGACACCGTCCCAAATCGTAATTCAAGCAAGGACGGTCTTTGAACAACGGTTGAGGACGTTGTCGCAAAGGAAAGATACGCTTGCACAAGCGCAATATCTCCCGCAGTAGGCGAGAATCGGTATAAGGTCCGTAGAATTTATCTTTTTCTTTACCGACTTGACGTTTACGAGTGATAAAAATACGCGGATAATCTTCTGTCCACGTAATACAGACGTAAGGATATTTTTTATCGTCTTTAAGCAGGACGTTGAAATAGGGTTGGTGCTGCTTGATCAGGTTTGCTTCCAGCGCCAAGGCTTCGGTTTCGGTATCGGTGACAATGAATTCAATTTCACTCACCTGCTTAACCATTGTGGCGATACGTTCGCTGAGTCTTTGGGAGTCTCGGAAATAAGAACGAACACGCGATCGCAACTTCCGCGATTTACCTATATATATGATGCGATCGCTGCCATCTCGCATCAAATAAACTCCCGGTTCCGGGGGAATTTCTTGTAGTCGGCTTTCTAGGCGTTCAGGTTCTTTAACAAGTGGTACGGTTTGAGCAGATGTTGTCACAACCAGTGTTTGGTAATTTTACATTCTTTACCTATATCTATTTTAATGAAATTTACTGTTATTTTGTCTTGTTTTCATCTTTGTTCAATGGATAAAAATATACTTTGGTTTTTTCGCTATTAGTCAACAATTAATTAGGCGAGATTTCCACACCTTTTATAAGATCTTTTTCTACACCTTTGAAAGAGTCATGCAAAGTAGATGTCTCTTGTAAAAAGATTTTCTTTAAAGTAGGTTATTCCTTATTTAGTTGCTTCTATGCCTTAAAATCAGGACGACGGCAGGGTCGGGTGAACATGATTGCTATTCAATTCTTTTGCTGGAGTCGGCAATCCTTTAACATACGTGAGAGCCGCGTACTCAATTATAAATAAGTTATATATTATAGCAATTTTTTTGCCTATTGTGTATGCCATTCCAGACAAAACATAAATTAGCAGTTCGTGTTGGGAAAAGGCGGCGATACGCGGAGCGTCAAGCCTCCGGCTTATCGCAATAACAACTAGCAATATGGTATTAACAACTCTCTTGTTGCTTATACTCGTAGAACACTGTTAGTGAGCAACCCACTACAAAAAATTTCCAACTGGATATGAAATCATGCCACGCATCTTTGACAATATAGATTTGCAACTGCTACCGATTTTGCGAGAGACGCTGAAAGTTTCTACCCATGCGGATTTTTGCGTTGGCTACTTCAATCTTAGAGGTTGGCGGAAAATAGATGATTTAATTGAACAGTATGTTGGCAACGAAAAGGCTTGTTGCCGTCTGCTGATTGGGATGCAAAGTCGCGAGAGTGATGAAGTCCATGCAGCTTTCACCCTTGGCACTGGTGACGAGCGTATTGATAACAGTGCCATCGTTCGCTTCAAAAAACGGATGGCAAGTGAATTTCGCAAGCAGCTTACCATCGGTGCGCCTACCAATCAGGATGAAGCAGGGTTGCGGCGGTTAAGTCATCAGCTAAAAACTGAGAAACTCGTTATTAAACTGTTTCTGCGCCACCCCCTCCACGCCAAGTTATACCTGGTGCATCGGAATGACGTGAATAATCCGACTGTAGGATTCTTGGGTAGTAGTAACTTGACTCTACCTGGACTGGCGAAACAAGGGGAATTGAATGTTGATGTTTTAGATCACGATGCTTGCAACAAACTGCAAAAATGGTTTGATGACCGCTGGAAAGATTACGGTTCTGTAGATATTTCCAAAGAACTAGCAGAAATTATCGATGAGAGTTGGGCGAGGGAAGAATTAATCCCGCCTTACCACATCTACCTAAAGATTGCTTATCATCTGTCTCACGAGGCGATCGCCGGACTTTCGGAATTCCGCATCCCCCGTGAATTTAATAATTTGTTTGATTTCCAAAAAGCAGCGGTGCAGCTAGCAGCGCGTCATGTAACCAGACGTGGTGGTGTATTAGTGGGGGATGTGGTTGGTTTGGGGAAAACCTTAGTTGGAACTGCCCTTGCCAAGATATTACAAGAAGATTGTTTTTTAGAAACGTTAATTATTTGCCCTAGAAACTTAGTGCAAATGTGGCAGGAGTATGTCGATAATTATCGGCTACACGCCAAAGTCTTGCCTATTAGTAAAGTACAGAGTCAGTTACCAGGCTTACGCCGTTACCGGGTTGTATTAATTGATGAAAGCCACAACTTACGTAACCGGGAAGGCAAACGTTATCGAGTGATTGCAGAATATATGACTGCTAACGAAAGTAAATGCATTCTCCTATCTGCCACTCCCTATAACAAAACCTATCTTGACCTTTCTTCCCAACTGCGGTTATTCGTCCCAGAAGACCAATATTTGGGGTTTCGACCAGAAGCTTTAATCAATGAACTAGGTGGCAGTTCGGTGGGAGAATTAGAGTTTATTAGAAGGCATCAATGTTCTGTACGTTCTTTAGCTGCTTTTGAAAAGAGCGAACATCCCGACGACTGGCGAGAGTTGATGAAACGCTACATGGTGCGACGAACTCGCTCATTTATTAAAGAGAATTATGCCCTGACTGATGAAACAGGACGAAAATATTTAGAATTTTCTGATGGCAGACGTTCTTATTTCCCAGACCGCATTCCTCGTACTGTCAAGTTTACTTTAGAAGGTTCTGATACTGACCTTTATTCTCGCCTTTATTCTGAGTCAATAGTAGAGATAATTAATCAACTCAACCTACCTCGTTATGGGCTAGGAAATTACGTAGTCACTAAACACAAACAACCACCCACAGACACTGAACAACGTCAGCTTAATGCATTATTTCGTGGCGGACGTAGGTTAATGGGATTTTCCCGTACCAATTTATTTAAACGTTTAGAAAGTAGTGGCTTTGCTTTTGTCCAATCAATTGAACGCCACATTTTACGGAATTTTATTTATTTATATGCCCTAGAACAGGGATTTGATATTCCTATTGGTACTCAGGATGCTGAGTTATTAGACACAAGCAATAACGATGAAGATGCTGATTCTGTTGCAGCAATGTTTGATACAGAAACCGAAGATGATGTTGATGATTCCTCTGTGCAAGAGGAAACAGAAACAGAAAGCTTAACAGAAAAGAATTTCCGAAAAAAAGCAGAGTCAATTTACACTGAATATGCAACCCGATATCAACGGCGATTTAAGTGGTTGCGTTCTACACTATTTGATATCAAAAGATTAAAACGGGATTTGTTGGCAGATGCCAAAGCACTGATTAATGTGTTGCAACACTGTGGCGAGTGGAATCCCAAAGAAGATGAAAAACTTGCCGCTTTGGTTAAACTGCTAACAAAAACTCACCCAAACGATAAAATACTAATTTTTACGCAGTTTGCAGATACAGTACGCTACCTTACCGACAATTTACAGGCGAGAAATATTACTCATATGGCAGGGGTAACGGGTCAATCAAAAAATCCTACGGAACTGACGGGAAGGTTTAGTCCTATTAGTAATGGGAAAGGTAATAAAGTACCAACATCTAACGAATTACGTATCTTAATTGCTACTGATGTTTTGAGTGAAGGTCATAACCTGCAAGATTGTGCTATTATAATCAATTGGGATTTACCCTGGGCAATTATCCGCTTAATTCAGAGGGCAGGACGGGTAGACCGGATTGGACAAAATGCAGAAAAAATTCTCTGTTATTCTTTTTTACCAGCAGAGGGAGTAGAACGAATTATCAATTTACGCTTAAGACTCCGCCAGCGGCTGCAAGAAAATGCTGAGGTGGTGGGAACAGATGAAGCATTTTTTGAAGATGATTCTACTCAGGTAATTCTCGACCTCTACAATGAAAAATCTGGGATTTTGGATGGCGAAGAGGATACGGAAGTAGACTTGACCTCAGAAGCGTTTCAAATTTGGAAAAAAGCTACCGATGACAATCCGGCTTTGAAAAAGACGATTGAAGAAATGCCGAATGTGGTTTATTCTACCCGTGCCCATAGTCCCCAGCCAGTGCAACCAGAGGGGGTACTTCTTTACATGAAAACCACCGAAGGTAATGATTCTTTGGTTTATGTTGACCGCGACGGTAACAGCGTCACTCAGTCTCAATTAGCAGTGCTGCGGCTAGCGGCGTGTGAAGAATCTACCCCGGCGATCGCCAGAGATAAACAGCATCACGAGTTAGTTAAAAAGGGCGCTGAACTGATTGCCGAGGAAGAGAAAAATGCAGGCGGTCAACTGGGGCGACCATCAGGGGCAAGATTCCGCACCTATGAACGGCTGAAGATTTATGCTCAAGAAATGAAGGGAACGCTATTTGTCACTGAAGAACTGCTGAAGGCGATTGACGATATTTACCGTTACCCGTTGCGACAATCAGCGATTGATACCCTCAACCGTCAACTCAGAAGCGGTATTAGTAATCAGCAGTTGGCTGAGTTAGTGGTGGCACTGCGGATGGATGACCGCTTGTGTATTGTAAGTGAAGAAGTAGAGAAACGAGAGCCTCAGATTATTTGTTCGCTGGGATTATTCCAGGAGTAATTGCTTATGGCGCTATCAACTCAGGTATCTTCCAACCTCTCGCTAGAAGAGTTTCTGAAATTGCCAGAAACCAAACCAGCTAGTGAGTATATCGACGGACGAATCAACCAAAAACCAATGCCCCAAGGAAAACATAGTATTATCCAAACTGAGTTATCATCTGCTATCAATCAGGTTGGTAAATCACGGAAGCTAGCTTTGGGATTAACTGAGTTACGCTGCACATTTGGGGGACGCTCTTTAGTTCCAGATATTGCTGTGTTTGAGTGGTCACGCATCCCGACTGATGAGAATGGGGAGATTGCCAACAGGTTTGAAAGCTACCCAGATTGGACAATTGAAATCCTCTCACCAGATCAATCCCCTAACCGTGTCATTAATAAAATTATTTTCTGTCTTAACCAAGGGACAAAACTAGGTTGGTTTATTGACCCTGATGATAAATCGGTGATGGTATTTCAACCCAATCAACTACCAAATGTAAAATATGATACTGATAACTTACCTGTTCTCGATGTGTTGTCAGATTGGCAAGTACGAGCAGCAGATATATTTAGTTGGTTGAAGGTTAAATAAGTTTCTCTCCCTCATCTCCAGGCTGAGCTTGGGGATGTCTAATGGTGAGCTGTCTTCTCCACTGACAACAGAGGCAGCAGCTCACTAAAGAGGCTCTGTTTTTATTACATAAAAATACTTAAATATCTTATTATATGTTGTAACAAATTTACTGTACTAGTTAAAAATACGTAAGGTATTTGAAAGCAAGTCTTTATTTACTTACGTAGTTTTCCAGGGGTGCCCATGGGCTGACTGGCTAGGAATTCAAGTAATGATTGTAACTTAGTCCTGAATGTTAGCCAATTTTTTTATACAGTAAAATTTTAACCGGAAGTTTGCCGAAAGTTTCCGTATATCAACTTATACTCCAATGTTTTTACTTAAATAAAAGCACTGTGGTGTTTTGTATTTATAACGACTAAGACAGAAACAGAAAAATCGCAGCTTGACGAATGATATCGGCATTTGCCCCACGCTCATGGGTTAACCCAACTCCAAGGGCTGTGGCTAAGCGGATAGAGGTCGCTTCTATTGCCTCAAGCAGTTTTAGGCAGCTTGGGCAGTCTCAGTTTGTGTCGCCCCGGACTTCCAGGTTTGAGGGCGAAATTGCCATGCTTATTTCTTCTTCTGTGAGTTATCTGCCAAAGGTATATTATGGTACTTAATTTTCAACGGACACGTGACTTACTCTATAACTTCCAATTCGAGGATTTGTTTATAGAGGAGTTAGGTTGGTCACAACCGACACGGAGAAAAGCTGTTCTGTTGGAAATTGAGAACAAGGCTTATGAATACAAGTGTATTGCTGAGATTTCGGGTGTAGCTGTTTTTGAAGTTACATCTTCCTGAGATGGCGCTATTCCAGAAGCTAAAATTCGTGCTGCTATTCACCAAGAGATTACTAAATTAAAAGCTGAAAATCTGCTGATTTTTATTGATAATAAACGCACACGCAGTCTTTGGTATTGGGTAAAGCGGGAAGGAAATAAAAGCTATACTCGTGACCATTTATATGTAAAAGGTCAACCGGGAGATTTATTTTTAAGTAAGCTTGCTTCTTTAGTGATTGATATCACGGAGCTGGAAGATGATGGATTATCAGTTGTAGAAATTGCTTATCGACTGCAAAAAGCTTTTGATGTTGAGCGAGTCACTAAACAGTTTTATAAGGAATTTCAAGAGCAGCATAAGCAGTTTTTAGGGTACGTTAAAGGCATTAATAATACTCATGACCGACGTTGGTATACATCGGTGCTTCTCAATCGGATGATGTTTGTTTACTTCCTACAGCGGAAGAGATTTCTTGATAATGGCGATTTAAATTATCTACAAAATAAATTCAAACAAAGTAAGCCGCGAGGTGAGAACCAATTTTATAGTACTTTCCTGCAAGCGTTATTTTTTGAAAGTTTTGCTAAACCAGAGACAGACCGCGATGGTTCAGTAAAAGCGTTAGTAGGAAATGTTAAATATCTCAATGGGGGATTATTTTTAAGACATCGCATTGAGGAAGAGTATGATATTGTAATAGCCGATGAGGCGTTTGAACAAGTTCTCAATTTATTCGCTCGTTATTCTTGGAACTTGGATGACACGCCAGAAGGTAAAGATGATGAAATTAACCCCGATGTGTTGGGTTATATTTTTGAAAAATATATTAACCAAAAGGCTTTTGGAGCGTATTACACTAGACCGCAGATAACTGAATATCTTTGTGATAGAACAATTCACAAATTAATTGTAGACCGCGTCAATGATGCTATTTCAGATAAGCATAACCCATTTGAGGATATTAACGAACTCTTTCTCAAACTGGATGCTAATGTCTGTCGTCTAATGATTAAAGATATTCTCCCCAATTTATCGATTCTTGACCCTGCTTGCGGTTCTGGTGCGTTTCTCGTGGCGGCGATGAAGACGCTAATTCAAGTTTATAGTGCTGTGATTGGCATAATTAATTTGATGGGAGATCCAAATTTAAAAAAGGAAATTGAAGATATAAGAAAATTACATAAATCGCTATCGTATTACATTAAAAAGCGGATTGTTACTGATAACCTCTATGGGGTTGACATCATGGAGGAAGCGACGGAAATTGCTAAATTGCGTCTGTTCTTGGCGTTGGTTTCTTCTGCTCATGATGTCGAAGAATTAGAACCGCTACCTAATATTGACTTTAATATTATGGCGGGTAATTCGCTCATTGGGTTAATTCGAGTAGATGAAACTGCGTTTGATATGGTAGGGAATACTAAACAAGGTAATCTCTTACAGGCTCTTGCAGCTGCGAATTATCAAGCAATTTTAGACGAAAAGAATAAATCTATTGAACTTTACAAAAAACACGCTTTTATTCCTGGCGAGGAAAAGCTTTCTGGTGGAGAACAGGGAACATCTCAACAATCCCGTTTGCAAATGCTACGGACTCATATTGACAAACTTAACGGGGAATCGCAAGAGAAGTTAAATCTTTTGTTGTTAGATGAGTTTAGTCAGCGTTTGAAGATTAAATATGAGGAAGTGCAGTTAACTGGAAAATCAAATAAGCGTGTCTTAACTCCAAAGGATATTGCAGCATTGAAACCTTTTCACTGGGGTTATCACTTTGACAAAGTGTTAGAACAGGGTGGCTTTGATGCGATTATCACAAATCCACCGTGGGAAACTTTTCAGCCTAATGCAAAAGAATTTTGCTCTGAATATAGTGATTTAGTGTCCAAAAAAAAGATGGACATCAAAGAGTTTGAAGTTGAACTAGAGCGTTTATTGACAGATACAGAAATTCAAAAAGCATGGCTGAAGTATCAAAGTGATTATAACCATCAAAGAGAGTATTTTCGATTTGCAGAACAGTATAAAAATCAAGTCCCTATCATTAATGGTAAACGCCATGGGAAAGATGTAAATTTTTACAAGCTCTTTTTAGAGCAATGCTTTAATCTCTTGCGTCCTGATAGTGAATGCGGCATTGTTATACCTAGTGGTATTTATACTGATTTAGGAGCTAAAAAACTCCGGCAGATGCTGTTTAATCAGACTAAAGTTACCGCACTATTCTGTTTTGAGAACCGCAAAGGTATTTTTGAAGCTGTTGATAGCCGCTTTAAGTTTGTTGTACTCACTTTTGAAAAGGGAGGTACAACAGAAAATTTTCCTGCTGCGTTTATGCGTCAAGAAATACAGGATATCCAACGCTTCCCCAATAATGATAGCCTATCAATCAGTATTGACTTGATCCAAAAATTTTCACCTGATTCTCTTTCAGTAATGGAATTTAAAAACGAGATAGATTTCCATATTGCTGAAAAAATGTTCCAGTTCCCATTACTAGGTGAAAAACTTAATAACAAATGGAATTTGGAACTACATCGTGAATTTAATATGACCGATGATGCTTTTTTGTTCCATAAAAAGTCAGAACGAGGTATGCTACCTCTTTATGAAGGCAAAATGATTCATCAATTCAATCACCTTTATGCTGAACCGAGGTATTGGATAGATGAACAAGAAGGTAGGAAAGCGTTATTAGGACGTAATGAAAGCGATAAAGGTCAAAAGTTAGATTATCAAAGTTACCGTTTAGGCTATAGAGACGTAGCACGTAATACAGACATTCGCACAATGATTGCAGGCATCTTACCACCTAAGGTTTTTGCAGGAAACACATTAGTTTTGGCAGATCCATTTCCAAAGCAGGATGAATTGCTGTTTGTCTGTGCTGTACTAAATAGCTTTGCTTGCGATTTTGTCATCCGCCAGAAAGTGACAGCGCATTGCAATATGTTCTATGTCTATCAGCTACCCATACCGCGTTTGACAGAAGGCGATCGCCACTTCACCGACATCGTACAACGCGCAGCCAAACTCATCTGCACCACCCCAGAATTCGACGAACTCGCGCAAGAAGTCGGACTCGGTTCCCATGAGCAAGGCGTTACCGACGAGACAGAACGTACCAAGCTGCGAGCGGAACTTGATGGCATGATAGCGCACCTCTATGGCTTAACTGAAGAAGAATTTAGCTACATTCTCACTACTTTTCCTATTGTTACCGAACCTGTTAAACAGGCGGCATTAGAAGCTTACCGCACCTTTGCTCCACAAGCCACAGACGCAGAAATTGCCGCATTAATTGAGCAAGACGAAAGCATAGAAGTAGAATTCAAAGCTTCTGCTTGGTGGGACATTCCACGCAACACCAAGGGAAAATTCAACAAGCGCATTGCTGAAGCGATCGCCGCCTTTTTAAACGTGGAGAAAGGAGGCACTTTGCTCATTGGTGTTGATGATGATGGTTCGGTAATTGGAATTGAGTACGATTACAACAAAAAATTTGACAATCGCAAGAACCGCGATGTTTATGGAAATAATCTGATGAGCAGCATACTCAGTGCTTGCGGTCAAGATTGTGGCACTTGCATTCAAATCAGCTTTGGTCAAGTAGAAGGTAAAGATGTGTGTCGAGTAACTGTCTTGCCATCCCCTCGACCTGTTTACATCAAAGACGGGCAAGATGAATACTTCTACATCCGGGCGGGTAATTCCAACCGGGCGCTGAATGTCAGAGAAGCAAATAACTATATTAAGAATCGTTTTGTTAACAAATGACTCAATTAAACTGGTGCGTTAATGTTAACGCACCGTATCCAAAAATTTTAGATTTTAGATGAAATCCAAAATCAACTATGCCACATTCGGCTCAACTAAATTTTCTGCCCCTTGAATGACTTTTGCCGATTCAATTTTGTCACCCGCCTTCAGTTCATCCAAAACTTCTTTTCCTTCAGTCAGATAACCAAAAACAGAGTAGCGACCATCCAACAAGTTGCGTCCGGCTGGAGTCAGTTCTGGTTCAAACAAGAAGAAGAAAATTTGTGAAGAACCCCCATTCACGTCAGTTTCAGGACGTGCTAATGCCAAAGCACCAAAAGCAGAGAAAGGCAGAACTGGTAAATCAGTGTAACGACCAGCATCCTCTAAAGTGATACCGTAAGTAGGTTTTTTATCGCCTTGTGCGAGTACTTCTAGGGGAACGGCGCGATATTTACCTGTTTTTGGGTCAATAAAACCCACATCTTTGCCTGGTGGATCTCCAGTTTGCAGAACGTACGATTCTTCAGAACGGGTGAATTCTAAGCCGTTATAAAAACCCCGTTCCACCAAATCAACAAAATTCCCAGCAGTGACAGGGGCGCTGTATCCGTCTACAACAACAGTAAGGTCGCCTTTGTTAGTTTTCACCTTCACAGTCGCACGACCTTTAAGTTGTGGTAAATTGCTGTATTCGGCTGGGACTTCAAAAGGAAATTCCGTCACCATTGACTCTTCAAGTTGGCTAACCAAACTCAGCAATTTGGCACGTTGATCCCGAACTTGTTCTTTATCTTTTGTTTTCACCACCTCTTGCAACTCATTCACGCCAGATTTCAACTCAGCAATCCAAGCTTCAGCTTGAGGTTGGCGTTCTTTTGGAACACCTGCTAGAAGTTGAGAGGGTTTATCGAGAATCCGCGATGCTTTGCTGAGGTCTTTGGAAACAGCACCCCAACGCCGATTTGCCCGCAATTGGGCGGCAATGTCTTCTAAAGAAGCTTGCAGTTGCCGTACAGGTTTATTATCTATAGGGAGTGCGTACCGCAGTAGAGCATTACCGTCAGTAATAGCATTCCCAGCTGGTAGCGCGGCGCTACTAGAGGGAGTCCATCCAGCTGTACTTATTCCTAAAAATAGAGTTACCAGCAGCAGTGCAATTAGGCTGTTATTCAACCAGGATTTAAATATCTTGAACATGCGATGGCTCAAATGCAGCATCAAACTATTGACTGGGCGTAACCCAACAATAATCTTCCCACAGTACAGGAAGCACTTTCGCCTTGATATCCAGTTGTGGTCAAAAAAAGTATGATGAATGGATATTTCTAACCACAAATGCACACCGATGAACACTGGTGGTTTACCAAACAAAGTTTGTTTTCTTTCGTAGTAAGCGAGAAGATCGCTTTTTCAGGACTAAAGTCCTGACTACAAACTAGGCAAAGTTGATTTGGCGGACTACTAGACTCTCAAGCCAGGTTTCTGGAACGCATCAGCTGCGTCTTTTCCTCAATTCCCTAATAGTCGTCGCGCCTAAATAACCCCAACACCGGACCGAGAATTACACCAAAGACAAAACCGCCGATGTGCGCCCAGTAAGCAACTCCGCCCGTCTCCACACTCATATTCGCGGCGGCTTGTAGGTTGGCAAGACCAGATATCACATTTTGGATAAAGAAAATCCCAATCAGAAGCAGTGCAGGAACTCTAATTGTGGTAATAAAAAAACCTAAAAAGACTAATGACATCACTCTTGCATCGGGAAAGCGAATGATGTAAGCACCCAGAACTCCAGAAATAGCACCACTTGCCCCTAACGATGGAATTCCAGAATTGATACCTATCACCCACTGGCATAAAGCTGCTAAGGCACCACAACTAAGATAAAAAATTATGTATTTAAAATGACCCAATCGGTCTTCAATATTGTTGCCAAAAATCCATAGAAACACCATATTTGAAATCAGGTGCCACCAACCACCGTGTAAAAATTGCGACGTAAATAAAGTCGTCCATTCTCCACCCAAGTTGTTCGTTAACTCTCGTGGCACCACTGCATACAGCTGCAAAAACTGCTCTAATTGTGTACCTGGCAGACTAATTTCATGGAAAAAAACTAAAACGTTCATGCCAATCAACCCGTAGGTAATATACGGGGTGATTCGTGTTGGGTTTTCGTCATATAGCGGAAACACAGGTGTTTTTCCTCATCACTGATTAACTGCAATATATCCTGTGAGGCTGGCAGTTGCTGAATAAAAGGAATTTCACCTGCTGCTGTAAGCTGCCATAAGAAACCTGTGTTTGGCAAACATGATAAGAAGTGCCAGTCTTATTCGTGGCACTTGCTTTGTACTAAGTGTACCAAGGCTCTTGCTTTGGTTTGTCGCTAAATAACCCCAGCAATGGACCAAGAACTGCCCCAAATACAAAACCACCTGCATGCGCCCAGTAGGCGATACCGCCGCTTTCCATGCCAATATTAGTAGGTGTTTCTAGACTGGCAACTCCGTAGAAAGCTTGTTCGAGAAACCAAAACCCAAGAAACAAGTACGCTGGGACACGGAATGTGGGGAAGAAAAACCCTAGGGGAATGACGCCGAGAATTTCTGCTTGGGGAAACCGGAGAATGTATGCCCCCAACACGCCGGCGATCGCACCACTAGCCCCCAACGAAGGGATTGAAGAATTCTGTGAAAAGTACCACTGCGCCAGTGATGCCAAAACACCGCAACTTATATAGAAAAACAAATATTTGACATGACCCAATTTGTCTTCTACGTTGTTACCAAAAATCCACAGGAACAACATATTACCAGCTAGGTGCAGTAAACCCCCGTGCAAAAACTGCGAAGTAATCAAAGTGATCCATTCTGGTACTGGCTGATGAACTGAAATCCCCGCAAAGCTAGCACTCAGTTCTCGCGGCACAACTGCCGCAAGGTGTAAAAATCCATCTAATTGTTGCGGAGGTAGATTGGCTTCGTAAAGAAAAGCCAAAACATTGGCGGCAATCAGCCCATAAGTGACGTAGGGCGTGATTGTTACAGGATTATCATCTCTGATAGGAACCACAGGCGTTTTTTCCGATTTTTGAGGAACCAGCCTCACACTACCTAATTTTTCGTGTCGTTTCTTCTAACCTGTGGAGGTATTTAGCACAGTTAACAGTAATCAGTTAACAGTTAACAATGAACAATTGCTTAATAACTCTTCATTGCCCGTTGCATATCACGCTGATCTTGGCGTCGTTTGATGTCTTCGCGCTTGTCATGGATTTTTTTACCTTTGCCAAGAGCTATACTGACTTTCACCCACCCGCGCTTAAGATACATCTTCAAGGGTACTAAAGTCAAACCCTGCTGTTCTACTTTGCCAATCAGCTTGCGAATTTGCTCGCGATGCAGCAGCAGCTTGCGTGTGCGGCGCGGTTCATGGTTGAAATACTGCCCACTAGCAGTGTACGGCGAGATATGCGCGTTAATTAGCCATACTTCTCCATCACGGATTAAGGCATAGCCATCTTGGAGATTAGCCTTACCTGCACGAATTGACTTGACTTCCGTTCCTGTCAACTCAATTCCAGCTTCGTAGGTTTCGAGAATTTCGTATAAATAACGCGCTTGACGATTGTCGCTAACAACTTTGTAACCTTCGTTCTTGTCACTCATTGATAATTTTGCGTAGGTATATGTGTCAAAAGAAATAGTATAGGGTAGTTTGGGGGTTATAGATGGGTATGTTAAACCAGCACCAATGTTTCTCTGAATATTAGCTTTATCTTACTAATTTAGCTTTTTTCTACTGTTTTAGCTTGTTTGTATTCTTAATTAATCTTTTGTATCACTGATAGCTTATTTCCGGTCATCTATATTTTTATTTATGCAATGAATCATTGTTAATAATAAATCAAAAATAATCGTCCACAGAGGTAGCATCCTACTTTTGAAAAGGTTGAGAGATTTTTGTATATCTTCAGCGTGAGTTGAGATGATGCTTATTTTATAGCCACAGGATGATTTTGTTCAGCGATGCAATGGCTAAATTGGTGAGTGAAATGTCAACGGTTGAGGAAGTTAAATTATGAAACGTCAATTAACAGCAGCTATTGGTGCTAGCGTTATCGGCTTAAGTATGGCTGTTTTACCCGTAGTACCTGCTTCTGCCCAGACCAATACTGGTGACACTGGAACGACGACTGGTGGTACTACCACAACTGGCACGACAAATACAAACTATCGTGGTGACGATGGTTTTGATTGGGGTTGGTTAGGATTACTTGGTTTACTTGGTTTAGGTGGTTTGGCTGGCAAACGCCGCGAAGAAGGTACTCGCTATCGTGATCCTAATGCCGTTGGAACTACTAGCTACAGAGAATAATTGAGTGTGTGTCTAAGGTGTATGTAAAAAGAATGGAACAATGAAAAGACAGAAAGCCTTAGACTGCATATCTAAGGCTTATTTTAACTCCATTCCGCAAGGATGGTCTGGTGTAGTAAAGACTATCCTCAGCCTTTGTAGACAAGAATTAGCTCGCTGTAGGTTCTGAATTGGGCGAATTGAATTCTCTGGTTCGATTGAGCGGTAAAGATTTGTAATAGCTGGCAATTAAGGCAACCAGCAGCCACCATACGGTATTCACTTCAGGGCGATACCAAACGGTATCAACCAAGCCGTGACCAAGCATACCAGCTAAAGAGGCGATCGCCCCAATTAACCAAAATCCCTCTACACTTTTGAGTTCTCGTAACCGCTGCAGTTGTAAGAAAGCCGTATTAAATATCACAATCAGCAACCACAAGAAACAGGCTAAACCAATAAATCCAGTTTCTACAGTCACCTCCAAGAAAATTGAATAGGCGCTCAAAGCGTTATAACGGGGGAGTTGGTACAGCGGGTAAATTTTATTAAAAGCGTTGTGACCCGGTCCTATACCAGTTATCGGGTAATCCTGAACCATCTTGAAAACAGCATTCCAAACATTCGTGCGAAATTTACTACTGCTATCACCTTTGCCACTAAAAATAGTGAAAAAACGTTCGCGAACTGGCTCAACAAAGACTATTGCAACAAACAATAACCCAAACAAACTTCCTAAAATAAGCCAGAGGGACCAAGTGCGCCAGAAAGCAGGCATTTGCACACTCCACCAGTAGTACAGCAACGTAAGTAAGGTCAAAGTTGCAACTACCAAGCCAATCCAGCCACCACGGCTTGAAGTCAGATACAGACAAGAAGCGTTGACAACTAGCATTGTTAATGCTAAAGATTTCTTCCACCAGCTTTGCCAAGCAAAAATTGCGACTGCACTTAAAACCACCGCAGGCAGAAGATACCCAGCCAGCAAGTTGGGATTGCCCAAATAACTGTAAACCCTTGTTGACTTTGATAGAGGAGAATTAGGATCAACCCAAGTCGCCAGCGCTGGCGCTCCAAAAAACCATTGCCGCAACCCATATACACTAACAATTAGGGATATATGCAAGTACAGCGTAATCAACCAAGATCGAAAGCGGGGTGACGTGAGAACCCTAGCACAAAGGGCAAACAGTAGCAAATACAGTGTGAAATTTCGCAAGTCTGTAAACGCCGCCTTCTTCACAGGTGACAACGCTGTCGCTACGGCAGCAATTCCCCAATAAAGCAAAACCAGCAAGTGAATGGGGGTAACGCTTCGAGTATTGGGTGTTGTTTCATCTGATAAAGTTAACAGCAGCCAAAATGCTGCACAACCAAGCAATATCAATCCCGATAGGTCATTGGGCACAAAAGGTGCAAGACCATAGAGCAGGCTGAGTAAAACAGCCGCTATTGCTTCTCCCCACTGCATTAGTAGGCTGCTTTGCCGCCAGGAATGCAACAGCCCTACTAGAGACCGGTGCAGGTAACTCGTGGCAAGATATTGTCTGAGAGGCAGATAGGATAAAGTGAATCGTTGCCAAACTAAATTCATAATACTAAGCAGTGATGAATTAGCACTCCCGCGTAGAACTTGGACTTAATCATAATCCGGGTCTTCTAAAAAGTTCACACCGCAGATAGCTTCTTATTATTCACTCGTTGCTCATTGCCATCAGAGCTATTGTTTATGATTTGAATAATCGTTTGTAGTTGGGCGTCAACGCAAGCAAACCGGAGTTAGCCATCGCTAGGCGCTTCTGCTACGTCTAAATCCAGTGGCAAACTCACCACATAACGATATCCTGATTCTGATGACCCTTGAATAACAATTTCTCCATTATGCAACTCTGCTAGATGGCAGCTGAGCAAAAGACCCAAGCTTTCACGAGAAAGATTACCATGCGGCTTATTTGAATTTACGCTTGAGTTATCCAATGCGACTGATAAGTCCCCTGCTTGCTCTTCGTTGTCCGCATGACCTTTATGAGTTGCGATAGCACCTATAAGCTCTAGCATTGGTAGTGTATTGCTCAGGCGAAAGTAGGGGTCAATTTCGGTCATACCGTCGCCCAGCCAAGGATGTGATACCCAAACTGTGATGTTTAGCGTATCGTCTTTGGAAGAAACATGAATCCGAACAATACTACCTGTAGCAGAAAGTTGAATCACGCTAAAAACTAGGTGATATAAGATTTGTCGCACCTTGTCTTTATCTAACGAGCAAATGCGATTGCGCACTGGTTCTACAGATAGGCGAATATCCTGCTCACGACGGTGCGCTGCTTCTTCTAAGGTATTGATAGCTTGTTGACACAGCATTTCAATGTCTACAGGAACTAGATTCAGTTGTGTGGGGTTTTCATCCATTGTCCCCAGTTCAGAAATTTCGTTAACCAACGAAAGTAAGTACCGACCACTGTGTTGAATAATCTCCAGATATTCTCTTTGCTTCGTTGTTAAGGGACCGTAAATCTCACGCCCTAAAACACTTGCCATGCCTAACACAGATGTTAAAGGGGTACGCAACTCTTGAATGAGTTGTCCTAACAGTTCCAATTTCAGTTGGTTGATGGGAACTAAATCTTTTTGTAAAATAGATGGGCTGATTTTGATTTCAGTAGTATTGATAACATCTTTCTGTGACTCGTTAGAAGCACTCTTGGGGATGGTGTTACTGGGAATTGCTTGCAACAGACGGTTACGCTCAAATTCACTCATGCTCCAACGAGCAATGATTTGTAAAAACTCAATGTCTCTATTTGTAAAATCGCGTGGTTTTGTATCCATGACTGCCAATGCACCCAAACAATGCCCAAAAGCATCAAACAATGGCACTCCTAAGTAAGAGCGAATGCCATAATCCTCAATCAACTTGCTGTAAGCAGATGCACCAGTCAATGTGTCTGTATCATTAATAACGAAAGGTTGCAAACTCTCTACCACCTTAGTGCAAAAGGATTCTTGGCGTGGCAGTTCACGGCTTTGTGCCAGCTGATTCATGATTCCTCCCCGTAGCTTGGATAAACCTACAGATGATTTGAACCAGTGGCGTTCTTGATCCACGAATCCCAAAATGCAAATTGGCGCTTCCAAAAAGTGTGCAGCAGTTTGAGTAGCTTCCTCAAAAACTGGAATTGTCTCTGGTTGACGTAAACCCAAATCTGACAATACCTTGAGGCGTTGTCGTTCTCTCGTTTCCTGGGAAACCCAGTCATCCTTTAGGGCAAACAATTTGTTCTCAGGATCTACCATTGCGATCGCTACCTTAATATTCTCTGGATACAGTAATTTATATAACCACTGTTTCTCGGTTATTTGCTATCCTTAAGATTCCCTAATTTTGTTCTAAATGAACAAGCTAGAAGCAAAAATTTTTTCTCCTGTAAGTTTTGGGATGTAACGGAAAACACCACCCTCTAACTTCCTCTATTTCACCAACTGATTAAGTCGTCTTGAATCGCAATCTCCAATAACTGAGCGTTATACTTAGAACTAGTGCAGGTAGTAAACACTTCCACAAGTTCGTAGGTAATAATTTTCTATTAGGAGCGAAGACCCTGCTACAACAAGTCACAACGCTACTGATTTCATAAATATCAGTCTGATTTTGATGTTTTTATACTAAACCAGCGGCATTGCCGTGCCTTTACCATGTAATGCATACAATTGAGAACCGCTTCTTAGTGTTCTTCTTTGCGTCTAGAGCGTACGCGAGACAAAATAATATTTATGCAACAGGTCTAGTCATGAGTAAACCATGTCCACAAGAAAGCATGGTTTGAAGCAATTGAAAATCTTTGTTTTTTCGCCCACCAAGAGCGAGGTATCTACTAAAAAAATAATGACTAATGACTACTTAATTAAAAATGAATAGCTCTAGTTTCATAAATTTTATATATTGAATTTGTCAAGAAGTCAGGCAAAAACCAATACGGTTCAGATAAGAAAATTTCTTCAACAATAACCCTTGTAGAGACGTGCCATGGCACATCTCTACACGCATGAAATCTCCACAAAAAATCCTTAATTAAAGGGTATTGAGGGAAAAAAACTGTTTATTCCTAAAAATCTAAAAAAATGTCAAGTATAGATAATTTTCATAAAAAATTTACGATTTCTTCATAAGGAAGATTTGCCCAAACTATAGTATTCAGTCAAGAATGGATTAACTGCTAAAAAAATAGCATTTTAAAATGAAATACTAGGGGCTTACTTAAGAATGAATAATATGACGATTAGGGTTCCTTTTGTAGACCTGAAGTTACAGCACCAACCAATTCAAACTGAACTACAACAGGCAGTCCAGGCTGTAATCGAACGGGGAGATTTTGTTTTAGGGCAAGCACTGAAAGATTTTGAGGCAGCTTTTGCAGCAGCTTCTGGTGTAGAATATGGCGTTGGTGTTGCCTCGGGAACGGATGCGATCGCTCTTGGTTTACAAGCTTGTCATATTGGTCCTGGAGATGAGGTGATTTTACCAGCAAACACCTTTGTTGCCACTTTGATTGGGGTAATACGTGCAGGGGCAAAGCCGATTTTCGTCGATTGCGATCCACAAACAGCTTTAATTGATTTGCAGGCGGCGGCGCGGGCAGTGACGCCTCAAACCAAAGCGATTCTTCCCGTGCATCTTTACGGTCAAATGGTATCACCACGCGAGTTGTTAGACTTTGCCGACACTTACAAAGTGCTGATTTTTGAAGATGCGGCACAAGCACACCTAGCCGAACGCGAAGGATATCGCGCTGGTTCAGTGGGAATTGCAGCAGCTTTTAGTTTCTATCCCAGCAAGAATTTAGGGGCATTTGGAGATGGAGGGATGTTACTAACGCGAGATCCAGACGTTGCCCAAAAAATGTTACGCTTGCGGAATTACGGCGCGGCTCAAAAATATATTCACGTTGAAGAAGGTACCAACAGCCGCTTAGATACAATGCAAGCAGCGGTGTTGCAGCAGAAATTACCGTATCTGCCACAGTGGAATCGCGATCGCCTTAATGCTGCCGAGCAGTATGATATTGAACTAGCGCCCTTAGCATCAAGCGGGATAACTCCCATACAAAACCACAGCGGCGAGGGACACATTTATCATCTTTATGTCATCAAAGTCGATGATTCTTGTGCCGTACAACGTCAACAACTTCAAGAAGAACTCACAGCCGCAGGAATTCAAACTGGTGTTCACTACCCAATTCCTTGTCATCTTCAACCAGCATTTACTCACCTAGGCTATCAAGTCGGGGACTTTCCCAATGCTGAAATGCTGGCGAAGCAAATATTATCCTTACCTATGTATCCTGGTTTGAGTCATAGCCAAGTCAAGGAAGTGGTTGCAGCAATTGCATCAAGCCTCAGTGCTGAACAACATACATTTGCTCTGCATTTGAAAAATTTATGACTCAGAAATACTGAATTATGAATTAGAGTCATACTAATAATTCATAGTTCATTATTCATAATTTATTACTAAATAAAGTCATGCAAATTCAGCGTCAGCTTAAAAAAACAAATTCTTCACAATTGGTTAGCCTAGTTCTATTAGGTATTTTGGTACTGCTTTATGCTCCTCTGTTACTGCACTGGTGGGATGGCTGGGTCAAAAAAAGTATCAGTATAGAACACGAATATTTTAGCCACGGTATTATTGGTCTACCGTTTGCTGCCTATCTATGCTGGGTGAACCGAAAAAAGTGGCAAAGACTGCCAAATATTTCCCATCCCCTGGGTGCTGCGTTGTTAGTCGTGGGGGGAATTTTTTATCTGAGCGGTGTCAGCGAGTTGGTAAACATTTCCTTTCCAGCTATACTGGCAGGATTGTGCCTGTGGCTTAAGGGAATTCCTGGCTTCAAGTTGCAAGGATTTCCTCTGGTACTAGTGCTTTTAGCAACACCTACCTCCGTTCCATACCTCATCACTCCCTACACATTACCCCTCCAAAGTTTCATCGCCGCTACTGCTGGATTTATACTCACTCAGATTGGGATGCAAGTGATTGTCGATGGCATAAATATATATGTCGGAGGAAGGATTGTAGAAGTTGCGCCTTACTGTGCAGGGCTAAAGATGCTATTCACGACTTTCTACGTTGGCTTGATGCTACTTTATTGGACGGGTGCTTTGTCTTCCCGCCGCAAAAGTATCTGGTTTTTATCTATTGCAGTCTTAATAAGTGTCTCGGCTAATATTGTTCGCAACACATTACTCTCGTTCTTTCATGGGACAGGACAAGAGGGAGCTTTTCATTGGCTGCATGATAGTTGGGGTGGTGATGTGTATTCTGCGGTTATGCTGCTTTTATTAATACCTGTTCTCAATTGGATTGATGCATATTTTTCAGAAGTTCCAGAAACTCAACAGGAAGGTGAAGCATAGGCAATTGAGCTAAATTTTGATATTGCTGCATAT
The DNA here is from genome assembly GCA_019359075.1 of Kalymmatonema hyalinum WJT4-NPBG1. Lineage (GTDB taxonomy): Bacteria > Cyanobacteriota > Cyanobacteriia > Cyanobacteriales > Nostocaceae > Kalymmatonema > Kalymmatonema hyalinum. The sequence goes on along the minus strand of JAHHIB010000001.1, from coordinate 160,787 downwards.
TTCCGGACATACGTCCAAATAACGTTCAGATAAGACCAAAACTGTTATCAGGATGGCAATGTAGAGTAGAGACGTTGCATGCAACGTCTCTACACGTCTGGAATTGTTACCAACAATCCTTAACTGAACCATATTGACATACGTCCTAAATTTAACCAGAGCTGCTTTCAGGCATTCGGGTAAATAAAATATCTTTCACAGTTGGCTCTAGGGGAACGCTCAAGCTACTAATATTACCTTTAATATCAGTTAAGAAAGATATAAGTTTTGGTTGCTCAAACAACTCATATTCAACAAAAATATCATAGTGGTAATGTTCTAATTTATAAATATTTGAATTATGAGTTGCTGTTAAACGATTATCATGAATTTCAACTGATATGATTCCGTATGCTGGATGCTCAAAATAGCCTGTGTAATCTTCTAGAGGATGAGAAGGCTGGGTTGGAGTTTTACGATCTGAAGCGATTTGCTCTTTAGCTTTTGCAGTAGCTTCTTTGGCTTGAGCATATTTTTCCTTCATTCGTTCATTCCAAGGAGCTTTATCTAAACCGAGCAAGCGATCGCATACATAATAAGTCACAGTATGTATTACTGGGTTTTGATCCATATTAGTCAGAACCACTATACCAATATTGTCTTGAGGCAGCAAAGTTGTCCGTGCAGAAAATCCATTAATATTACCGCCATGCTGAATTAAATTATGACCTCGGTAAGAGGTAATCGCCCATCCTAAACCATAAAAATAATAAAAAAGTTCATTATATTCGAGTGCTTGAGTCATCACGACTTGTGGAGAGTGCATCTGTTGCAGATGACTTGGTGAAATAATTTGTTTATCGCCATACTTACCTTGATTAAGATGGAGTAAAAGCCACTTAGCCATATCAACAACGTTGGAATTTATCGAACCTGCTGGACCACTAACATCGACATTACAAAAGGGCATTTTCTCAATTTTGTCGTTTCTTTCTGCATAAGGAAGTGCAAAGTCAGCAGCTTTTTGAGATTTTTCTAGAGAGAAATTACTGTCTCTCATTTCTAAAGGATTAAAAATTTCCTGTTGCACAAATTCTTCCCAGCTACTCTCGGCAATTTCACCAACCAAGTAGCCAGCGGTCATGTACATCAAATTTTGATACTGAAAAACAGTACGCAATTCGTGAGTAGGTTCGAGATATTGTAAGCGATCGAATATTTCTTGACGGGTGAAGGGACTTTGAGACCACATAGCATCATGACGGGGTAAGCCAGACCGATGAGTCACGAGGTCACGGGGTGTGATATGTTCAGTTGCATAAGAGTCATAAAGTTTAAAAGTGGGCAGATAACTTCTGACAGGTTTATCCCAGTCTAAAAGACCTCTTTCTACCAGGATACTCATCGCCATTGTGGTAAAGGGTTTCGTACAAGAACCAATCGCGAAGAGAGTTTGCGGTGTAACACTGAGATTTTGTTCTACATCTCGCTTGCCAAAACCTTCACAAAAAATTATTTGGCTATCTTTAATGATGGCGATCGCCAGCCCTGGTACTTTCCACTCTTGCATCGCCTCATTGATAAATTCACTCAGACCTTGCATAGTAACTGTTCACGCCTCCCACGCCATCACTACAGCTACCCTAAGATCCTAAGATCGAGCATTGCCTTTGAGTATCCATTTTTCTCAATATAGATAAATATTGCTGGTTTCACGATGTTGATTCTCAAAGTAAAATTTAGTTTAAGTACTGTAGACTTCACCAATGATTTCCTTTACCAAGTTTCTTAAGGAACGCCAGTTTTCTCAGGTAGTAGCGCTTTTGTTGCTGTTACTAGTGTTGCTTCTAGGAGCGATTCCTGGTTACCTAACAGGACGCTGGGATTGGCAGGAACTACCACGAATAACCACCCTTAAGGAGTTGCAAAATTTACCTAAAAAGGGGTTGAGCCTTCCTGGTTGGCAAACTGTAGAACAGCGTCAACAACAGATAGGGGAACGCAAATGGTCTTACCAGCTCATTCAAAAACAAAGTGACCAAACCAAAGCAATTCTGCTTTTGCTACCACAAACAGGATCAAAAGAGCAGCCTGTGGTGGAGTGGACGGAAATAAACAGCTTTTGGCAGTGGCAGATAGCTCAGTATCGCTCTGCTGATTTTACTGTTAAACCACAAAGCTCGGGGTCAAATGCTGAAACAAAGGTAGAAGCTAGGTTCTTTCGTGCCTCAACTGGGCAGCAAACCTTTGCTGTCTTACAATGGTATGCCTGGTCCAACGGTGGTCATTCATCACCTTTACGGTGGTTCGTAGTCGATCAAATAGCACAGTGGCACAAAAAACGCGCTCCTTGGGTTGCTGTTAGTATTGTCATTCCTATGGAGCCATTGGGGCAAGTGGAAACAACTTGGAATCAAGCTAAGTCTATTGGTCAAACAGTGCAAGCTGCTTTGATGACAGGTCCTTTATAGGCTCGTTCATCAATGCGTTTGTATAAAAGAATGTAAAATTCTGCGCTCAAAAAGGTAATTTTTACCATCTTGAATAAAGTAGAATTAAAACTCTGTTGTTTCCGCACTTTATACTACTTAAGTAAGTTACATTAAGTAAGTTACAGTGCTATTGTCCATCATTGCTGGTTGTCGTATGCGTGTATTTAACGCCCTCTCTTCTGTTGGTCTTTATGTAGGCGTTTTTTTGGTAACAATTGCCCAACCTGTTGTTGCTCAAAAACCCACACAGAAACAACCTTCAAAACAGACTCCTGCGCCTGTACCTCGTAGTGTAAAAGCACAACCCTCAAAACAGACTTCCGCGCCTGTACCTCGTAGTGTAAAAGCACAATCGCCACAACAACCTCTCGCACCTGTACCTGTTACTCCACAAGGACAATCGCCACAACAACCTCCTGCGCTTGTACCTGGTACTCCACAAGAACAATCGCCACGACAACCTCCCGCACCTCCACCTGGTAGTACTGACTTTGTAGCCCCAGGTTCCATAGATGGGACGTCACCCCAATTGAACCGCTACGTCTTAGGACCTGGAGATGCCATTAATGTTTTGACTCAGCGTCCTCCGGGTGCCTATCGCTTAGGACAAGGAGATGCCATTGCAGTCTCAGTTTTACGCTTCCCAGATTTAAGCTTTCAAGCGGCCGTCAACCCAGAAGGAAACATTGTAGTGCCGTTGCTAGGAACAGTGTCACTCAAAGGCTTGACTCTGGAAAAAGCACAAGAAAAAATTCGCTCAGGGTACAATCGTTTTGTCGTCGATCCCATTGTGACGTTGTCACTAGTAGGGCAGCGTCCAGAGTTAAATTTTTCGGCTCAAATTAACCCAGAAGGTAACATATTCGTGCCGCAAGTAGGGACATTGTCCGTACAAGGCTTGACGTTGGATGAAGCGCAAGAAAAAATCCGCGTGGCTTTAAATCGCGAATTAGTTGACCCAGTTGTGTCAGTATCACTAGTAGGACAGCGACCAGTTCAAGTCACAATCAGTGGGGAAGTCAATCGACCTGGAATTTATCCGATTGGCTCAGCAACGCCTCGTGTGAGTGATGCGTTATTCTTAGCTGGTGGTTCTGCAATGATGGCAGATCTGCGGCAAGTACAAGTCCGTCGGAAACGGGTTGATGGTTCTGTGGTTTCACAAAATGTTGACCTGTATACTCCGTTACAAAATGGAGGGGAAATACCTAACTTCCGCTTGCAGGATGGCGATGCGATCATTGTGCCGCGTCGAGAAATCGCAAACGACGATACTTATGACCGCACCTTGGTGTCTCGCTCAACCTTAGCATCACCACAGATTAGAGTTCGTGTGTTAAATTATGCTGGAGGGGGAATTGTCACTGTGCCTCTGCCTAATGGTAGTACTTTTATAGACGTATTGGCAGGAATCAATACTGACAGTGCAAACCTCAGTGAAATAGCACTAGTTCGCTTTGACCCGCAAAGAGGTCGAGCAGTCAGGCAAACACTTAATGCTAAAAAGGTATTGGCAGGGGATGTATCTCAAAATGTGCCACTTCAAGATAACGATGTGATTGTAGTGGGTCGAAACCTGATTGCTAGAATTACTAATATCCTCGGTACAATTACCCGTCCTTTCTTCGATGTTCGCAGCTTTCTCGAATTCTTTGATATATATAACAGATAAGTAGCCGTCGTGAAGTGCGTACACTCAAGAAGAAAAATTTTCTCATCTCCCCGGAGTCAGGGTGCTTTTTCAAGTCAGTGTCTGTAGGTTTTTTAGAAGAGAAGGTAAGGGAGAGACGAGGTAAAATTATGAACTTTCAATTATGAATCATAAAAGTTTTTTTATAATTTATAATGAATTAATTTATAATTTATAAGTCGTAAAAACCGAAACCTATAATAACTGTAGCCTCATTTATACCTAGTTTTTATTTGCTGTTGCTATGACTCCACCGATCGTTAAACGCTACCTCATTGCTTTCGATAAGTACAAGTGGATTGGACTAGCTAGTTTTGCCTTAGTTGTAGCGGGTTCAACGGTGGTGGCTTTGCAACCACAACAATCTAAATATATAGCAAACGGCGCACTCACCTACAATCGTCCAACAGTATCTTTTTCGACAACAGGTAGCGAAATTAATCAGCAAGGGCAGGAAGTGAGCCGGGATATTTTGCTATCAGACCCAATCATTGATGGTGTGGCAGCGAAACTCAATGTTAAGCCAGCAAAGATAGGTGCAAATGTTGTCCTCACTATGCCTGAGAGAGAACCAAGGACAGGACAACTACTTTCCACACTCATAGAACTGAGATATCAGGATAGCGATCGCCAACGAGCTGAACAAACATTGCAGGAATTGATGCAAGCAATGATACAGTTGAGCGCGGAAATAAATACACGGCGATTAAAAGCAATTATTACCAAAGTTAACGAACGCGTACCACAGGCGAAACAGGAATTGCAAGTCGCTGAACGGAAGCTAGAACTGTACGATCGCAAAGAGCGACCAGCAATATTGGCGGCTGAGAATGGAAGTTTGCTCAACGCCATTAATGGTAGCCAAGTACAGCAACGGCAAATTCAATTCACTGTTTCTGGAATTGATGCTCAAATTCGCAGTCTACAAGAAAAATTGGGCTTAAACGTCAACCAAGCTTATGTCTCTTCTGCGTTGAGCGCTGATCCGATTATTGCTAACTTACGAGCGCAAATTTACCAAATTGAATCGCAAATAGAAGTTTTTAGAAAAGACTTGCGTCCCGATCACCCGACAATGGTTCAACTGCGGCGTCAGAAAGATGCTTATGAAAGCTTATTGCGGCAACGAGGCGGTGAAGTTGTAGGCGGTGATCAACAAACAGCACCGCTTCCCACGACTGTTGCAATTCGCTCCCGAAGCAACCTAGATCCAGCAAGACAACAACTGGCAAATCAACTGGTGGCTTTGGAAACCCAACGTGAGACATTGCAACAGCAACAGACTGACTTAGTGCAAGAAGAAGCACGGTTGCGGCGAGAGTATTCTCTGATACCAAATAAGCAATTAGAGCGATCGCGTCTAGAACAGGAAGTTGGACTTAAAAGAGCCGTTTATGACCAAATGCAGGTGAAACTCACCGATGCAAAAACAGCAGAAGCTGAAACAGTCAGCAGTCTCGGTGTTGCAAGACCACCGGTAGTGCTTGCAGCGAGAAGACAGGGTTTGGGTGTGCCTGTGACCTTGGGCGTAGGCAGCTTACTAGGATTGTTGGTGGGTGGCGGAGTGATATTTTTACTTGGGTCATTGGAAGGAACCTTCAAAACCAAGGAAGATATCCGCGACGCCCTCAAACAACGAGAAGTTCCTCTGCTGGGGGAATTGCCTATGATGCCAGTGGATGGTTTGCATCTTGGTGAAGTGCCAGTGGTTCTTTCTCCAGAGTCTTATTATCTGGAATTTTATGAAAGGTTTCGCAGTAATCTGCGCCGCATTGGTGGAAGAAACTTGAAGGTCGTCTTGATTACCAGTACCAGCAGTTATGAAGGAAAGACCGTAAGTGCTTATAACTTAGCAATAGCATCTGCTCGTGCTGGAAAACGAACCTTGATTGTGGAAACCGATTTGCGATCGCCCTCTCGCTCTTCTTCTTTGGGCGTGACTTCTGACCCCGATGCCACAGTTGAACCTTTGCGTTATTACGGCAGCTTGAGCGAATGTATTCGCTTAGTGCCAGATATAGAAAATTTATACATCCTACCCAGCGCTGGTCCTGTGCGTCAATCAGCCGCAATTCTTGAATCTAGTGAAATGCGAAGGCTGATGGAGGATGTGCGCGAGCGTTTTGACTTGGTGATTTTAGACACAACTCCTTTAGGATTATCGAACGACGCTTTGTTAATTCAACCTTATAGCGATGGCATTGTCCTGGTGGCAAGACCAAATCACACACAGGAAAATATGCTGACTGAGGCGATCGACCAATTGATCGAATCTGACCTTGGGTTGTTAGGAGTTGTGATCAACGGTGCTGATGTCAGCCTTGCTCTACCTGGATCAGTTCTTAGGTCATATCCACCTGAAGAAGAATCGCAAGCCGTTGCAAATGGAATTAGAAGATAGGTAGTAGGTAGTAGGTGCGTTAGCTAGTGCTAACACACCAAAGGTTTCATATAATGCTCAAAGAAAAGAGAAAAAATTGACAGCTAAAGCTAGTTGCTAGTGCCTACATACGACACCCGGTAAATCACACCATTGGTATCATCAGTGAACAACAGCGAACCATCCGGTGCGATCGCAAGACCCACTGGTCTGCCAAACTGTGTCAATTGTTCTTCGTTCAAAAATCCTGTGATGAAGTCTTCAAATTCTACTGGTTTGCCATTTTCGTATCGCACCCGCACAACTTTGTAACCTGAGGGAGGGTTGCGATTCCATGAACCGCGCATGGTGACAAAAGCATCGTTACGATATTCCTCAGGAAACTGGGATGCTGTATAAAATGTCATTGCCAACGGCGCACTATGTGCCGTGTAGGTGAGCACTGGCGGTTGTGTATTGGCGCAGTATTCCTCCTTTGTCGTACCTGTGGGATTTGCTGGCAAGTACACATCCGGACGGCGATCAGCATAACAAAAAGGCCAGCCGTAGTCTGCGCCCTCAGAAATGAGATTCAATTCTTCTGGCGGTTGCTCATTACCACGCCAGTCAGAACCATGATCCATACCCCACAATTCCCCAGTTTCTGGATGCCAACCAAAGCCGATGGTATTACGTAAGCCTGTGGCATAAATCGTCCGATTACTACCATCAGGTTGCGCCCGTAGCAGAGTCGCGCTTTCTGGGTTCGTCTCATCGCAGGCGTTACAAGTGCTACCCACTGTAATGTAAAGCAACCCATCAGGACCAAAAGCAAGGGTGCGGTTTGGGTGCTGTCCTGCATCTGGCAAGTCATTAATCAACTCCTGCGGTTCGCCGATTACCCCCGGCGACTGCAAATCTGCAGCATAAAGTTGTCTGTCTGTGACAAAGTAAAGACGATTTTGATAAATCGTGATGCCATTGATGTATTTGTAACCTGACGCAACCGTTCGTATTTCGTCAGCACGCCCATCTTGATTAGAATCAAGCAGCGCCAACACATCACCTTGTTCCCGGCGGGTCACGTAGACAGTACCATCGGGGGCTACTGCCAACATCCGGGGATTACCCAAGTCTTTGGCAAACACGTCGATGCGGAATCCCGCAGGCACCTGGAGTTGTTGCAGCAGCGATTCGTCAAATTCCAGTTGCTGAGGCGTTACCAAATAGCCCTCAAGTTGCTCTACTCTTGGTTCCTGCGCTTGTTGTGCATTGCCCGGAAGGGCTATGCTTAGCAGTAAAGCACCACCGATAACTAAGCTTCTTGCTTTCACGGCATCTTTCCTTAAATGTTGATAGGAGAAGACTGAGCTACTAAAGGCAAAAGTATGAAGTATAAAAATTTTTATCCTTCATCCTTTCTTTCAGTATTCATTTGGAATGATTTTTCGTGAAATAGTCTAAAACTATGCGGGTGATAACCGCATCTTTCTAATGGGGTAGCAATTGCTGCTTTCAGCTTGTCAAAACGCCTCTGTCTTACAGCGGTTTTCAGCTAAGGTGGGCATTGGTCACCACGATCTCAAATGTCATCATATAAACTTTTAGGAGCAATGCCCCGAAGTTCCCTAGGTTGGGAAACCCCAACGGGAGAGCCAGTTGCCTGCGGAGGGAAACCCTCCTGCAGCACTGGTCTCACCGCCTGCAGGACTTCTCTCCACCCTACGATTTGTGGTCTAATCAGGCGAATCACTCTCTCTTGCTGCCAAGGTGTATCTCACTGTCCATAGGTTTCAGCGTTTGTTATGGGCATCAGAACCTGTGCTATTTTACCCTTTCTTTATACAAGATTGTTCATTTTGCTGATTTACTAGGGAAAAATATGACTAGCGATCTCAAATGAGATCAAATGTCAATTTTTACTTAGTAAAAGTATAAGTAGATTTTCGTATCTGCTATATGTATCGCTTTCGTAAAAGTTTAGGTATATACTTAATAACGGTAAAATACACTGTCAAATGAACACAAATAAGACTGGGAAGATTACCAGCATTATTGAAAAACGCCTACCCTTGGCTGAAAAAATAGCAGGTATAGAGGCGGAACTCAAATCTCTTGACTCAGCGATTCGTCATCTTCAAAAATATCGTTATCAGTTGCTTAGACAAGTTAATAATCCAAATGTGGCTGGGCTTTTGGGAGAAATCAATTTGGCAACATTACAGTTCAGTATTCATACTGAATTGGAAGCGTTAGTGAAACTCAAAGAGCGCTTTTGCCGCAAGACACTCAATATTGGAGTCGTTGGAAGAGCAAAGCAAGGTAAGAGTCGCCTGCTACAAAGTTTAACAGGACTGACAGATGCTGAAATTCCAGATGGAGAAAGGCATTATTACACGGCGATTTCTAGTATAATTTATCACAATCACAATCAGGAAACTTATACTGAGGTTTGGTTTCACTCAGAGCAGTCATTCCTAGATGAAGTTATTAGTCCTTATTATGAAAAACTTGGCTTAAGCGAAAAGCCGAAGACAATTGATGAGTTTGCCGCAAAACCTGTGCCTTTGTTGCCCAGTGACGATCCTAAATATCCCGAGCAGGGAGCGATGTATGAACAACTTGCACAGTATCACATACATTGGGATAAGTATCGCCACTTATTGCAGCAAGCCTCACCTCACCGCATTTCTAAAGATCAGATTTGGGAGTATGTGGCTCAGGAAACTCCTTACGTTCAGCGTATATATTTTAACTCTTCAGGGTTCTTGTACAAAGACGCAGCGCCTGGCTCGTCGCGGAGCGAGGAGCTTACGCTAACACCAAGTGTGCGCCTAGCGCTTACGCCGTCGCCTGGCTCGGAAAATCAACGCCAGTCACCTAGGTTGGGAGATCCGCCTACAGTGCTGGCTCCTCTTGCAGCACCGCAGTTTCACTATCTGGCAGTACGGGAAGTAAAGATTGTTTGTAAATATCCTAACGCTGATGTTGGACAAATAGCCTTTGTCGATATGCCTGGTTTGGGTGATACAGGCATTTGCAATCAACAGTATCTGATGAAGATTTTAGGGCAACAAGTTGATGTGATCTTGTTTGTGCGGATGCCGAAGTCAACTGGCGACTACTGGACAGATGTAGATGTACGCTTGTATGAAACGGTACGTGCAGCACAAGCTGATCTGCCAATCAACTTGTGGTCTTTCATGGTACTCAACCGTACGGAAGTTGATTCACCCTTTCGCGACAACTCAAAAAGCTGCCAAGATTTGGCGATCGACATTGCCAACAAAAATATCGATGTTGTTGAATGCGTAACAGCTAACTGCGCTAATAGCCAAGAAGCTGACAAAGTTCTTGAGCGAGTTCTTGATTACCTGAAGGCAAAAATCACTGATTTAGATTACAAATACGCTTCCTTGTGCCAACAGCGATTGATTTTACTCCAAAACCGAGTTAAAGCTGAGTTAGAGAAAGTCAGTAAGGCTTTAGATTTAGCAACGCATGATGATATTGATAGGTTTGCATTGTTCGAGGTAAAATTCAAGGAGCTTTGGTGGGCTCTGACAAATAGTCTGGAGAAACTGCTCAAGGAGCTGAGGAAAAAGCGAGAAGCAGTTGATATGGACTTTAAAAAGCAAGTAGAAGCTGCTTTCCAGGGTTGTCGAAGTGATACAGGAATTCCGTCAATTCAAGAAATAGAACAGCGCTTTTGTGTTGAAAAAAGCTACGCCATTGTATATGAAAAGTACCTCAATGAAATCCGCGCCCATTTATCGAAACATCTGTTGTTAATAGATAGGGGTTTGGAGCGATCGCTTGACAAAGTCAAATCGCAACTGGCACAGGTACTCATGGAAAAGGGACATTTGGGAAAACTGACGCAAGCTAAAGGAACTGAATTTATTGCAGACATTGCTGCCCAAATACCCGATGAACTCGTACCAGGGATACCGAGTCAACTTAAGTATGGGTTCCAAACGCTAGCTGAGTTTAAACTTTCTTACCGGGGATTATTACAGTACCGTATTCGCAAACATTTGGATGGACTCACTCCAAATGAGCCTGCAACGCTAAAGCTTTCCGCCTCGCCTTCTGCTGAACAAGTACTACTCAATCTTAAGATCGCTTATGCAGAAACTATTAGTAAGTCCGAAAAAGCCTTGAAAGAGTTGCTGAGCGAGCCTAGCCTAGCGATTTACGCAATTGTAGAAGAATTTATAGATTGCATACTTCGTACTCAAGATGTAGAAAGTGAATGGCGAATCTTTTTACAAGACGTGCGGGAGCAAATTTGGCAGGAATTTCAACCGGGCGATGCCGCAGAGCGCCCGCTGAGTCCTCCGGTGCCGCTAGGCTTACGCGATCGCCCAAGAGGCACAGACATTGCCAATCGCACTCAACTCCAACGCGAGGTGCTTCACTCAGTCGAGCAAGCAACAGCCGCGAATCAGTCAGAGTTGATGCACTTTTTGCAGTGAAAATCAGCGCTTTACGCTCTTATTCAGAAGGCAAGCTTTGCTGGGAGAAAAGCGCTTCCCAGTCAATCACAGACGGTCTTGATCCCTGGTTGACTAAATCAAAAACTACCCCTTGACAAAAAGGGCTAGAAATGCATTCTACGCAGGCGGCTGCCACATCAATCCGGCTAGTCTGACCTGACAGTGTATCGCCCGTACCCAACACAACACCAAACTTGCCCTCTGTTTTTGCCTTTAGGAGGGTATTGAGGTCGTATGAGGTATAAGGACCATCAATGAGACGTCCTGGACGGATGATGGTGTAGGGTAATCCCGAACTCATGATGGCTTCCTCACCTTTGAGTTTGGCATCAAGTACGCCAAATGCATTAAGGATACTAAAAGGAAGCTTATCCTTGCGAAGAACTCCGCTGGAAGACACAAAAACAAACCGCTTCAAGTTCCGAGGTGCTGCTGCTACTATATTGCTGACACCTTGTGCATCAACTTTTGCAGGACTATTCTTTGCCTTTGCTTCACTATCTTTGGGGTCAAGAAACACCTGAACCCATTCAATCAAGTTAGGAGTTTGGTCAAACTCCCACCTAGCAGAGGGAAAGGCGGTAGTTCCAGTGCAGCATATGATGTGGGTGACATCGTGCATTGCTGCTGGTAGTGTATTCGCGTCGCGTATGTCACCAATGGCAACTTCTACTCTGTCATTAAACATCTTTTGGGCTTTTGCGGCATTGCGTGTGAGGACACGAACTTTATAGCCCTTCTCTAGTAGATTGCTGACTACGAGTTGCCCCACTCCACCTGTAGCACCAGCAACGAGTACCAAATCATCAACTGACGTTCCTTGGGAAGTCATAACTGTGCATTAAATGGTTTACTGCTAGTGTACTCAAAAGTGATGGCTTACAGTAGCTTACGTGAGCAGTCAAGTTTGAACTTTGGCAGAGTTTTTTCTAAAAAGCGTTGGTAGTGTCAAATATCGTCTGGCGAAAACTTACCTGAGTTTGCACCCCTTGTCAACTTCCGCTTCTCTTACCCACCAGTCAGCCAAAGGTGGGGTGGGGTTGCGGTTGCGACTGTATTACAACGAAGTGAGAAGCGTTATAAACTTTTGGAGTCAGAACTGTTGACAAAGAATTGAGTTAAAATCAGCTCCCTAATGACTAACACTTTGCTTGAGTGGAATCTCAATCCAGAACTCTGTGCCTTGACCGGGTTCTGAGACACACTTCATGACTCCACCATGCTTTTGTACAACAACCTGATAGCTAATTGCTAGTTCCATTCCCGTACTTTTGCCCAACAACTTGGTTATGAAAACTGGGTCAAAAATTGACTTTTTTATGTTTTCTGTCATTCCTAAATCATTATAGGCAATGCAAATGACTGCACGCTCGTTATCTGATGAGATTCCAGTCGAAATTCGGATGCTTGCTGATAGAGTAAGATTTGAATTCACCTTATCTCCTGACTTCCCCACGGCTCCTAATCCCGTAATGGGAACTCCGAGTTCCCCTTCAACAAGCCCGTTGTTATCTCCCACTCCCCGTATCTGCTTTGTCAAGGCATCAATAGCATAGCTGAGAATATTCATGAATACCTGATTCATGTGTCCGGCATAGCATTCCACTAGTGGTAAGTCGCCATAGTCTTTAATGACCTCAATACCAGGAACTCCTACCTTCGATTGCAGCCGACGCCACAAAATTAACAAAGCCCTATCAATGCCTTCGTTTAGGTTAACAGGTGTCATGGGTGCCTGATCCAAGCGAGAAAAATTGCGGAAGGACCCCACAGTTGAGCGGACGTGCCCAGCCTGTACTTTCATTGATGACATGATTTTAGGTAGGTCTTCTATGAGAAAGTCCAAATTGCTTGCGTTAGCCAGATGGCTAATTTCACTATTTGGGTGAGGATAGTACAATTGGTAGAGCCGCAACAGCTCCAGCAGGTGTTGGGTGTAGTCAGTGGCTTGAGACAGTTTACTGTAGATAAAGTTAACAGAGTTGTTGATTTCGTGTGCCACACCCAGCGCTAATAAGCCAAAACTGGACATTTTTTCAGTTTGGATCAGTTTTGCCTGTGTTTGTTGCATTTCGTGAAGGAGTTGCGTCAGTTGTCCAGTTTGCATGCTTGCGGTAGCCTCCGCAGCACGGCTCCTTTCGTATAGCTGTGCTTGGTGAATGGCGATCGCTGCCTCATTTGCCAGTTGTTCCAACAAATCAATTTCTGCATCCTGCCAATTTCTGGGAGCATAACACTGATGAGCAATGAGTAACCCCCATAAATGGGTACTTATGTTGATCGGAATAATTAAGTTGGCTTTTACCTGAAGACTCTCTAAAAACTGCCGATGGCATGGATCTAAAGAAGCCGCCGACGTATTGTTGATAGCTCGTACCCTTCCCCGAAAGTAAAGACGGGCATATTCATCAGGAAAGCATTCCTGTGGCATTTTCTGCCCGACAACAGAGCGCCAGTGAAGATCCACATCTTCAACAATGACCTCACCGCCTCCGGAACTGTCAAGCTTGTAAATCACCACCCGGTCTGTTTTGAGTAGTTTTCGTACTTCTCGGACGATGGTTTGTAGAGTGATATTGTAGTCTAGATTGCTACGTATTTGAGCTGTAACTTGCCTTATCACCAAAGTTTGCTCTAAGGACTGTTGCAATTGGGCTGTGCGCTCTTGCACCTCGTATTCCTGGTTGGCATTCAGTGTCTGCGCCTGTTGGTACATTTGCTGCTGCTGAATGAAGACCGAAAATTGAGTACCCAAGGCTCGTCCCAGTCCGATTTCTTCAGGCTTCCACTCAGGCGCTTGCCCCTTTTTTTGCTCAAGCCAAGGCTCAAAGGAAATCCGGATCTGTCCTCGCTCATCGAGATCGCGCCTTCCTGCCCACAAGATTTTCTTTTCCAATTGCGAGCGAAAAATGCTTAAAACACCGATAAAGCGATTGCCGTAACTTAAGGGAATTGCCAACAGTCCTCGAATCTGAGTGGACTGGAAAAGAGGAGCCAAAGCTTGGCAATCTGGTTCTTTGTAGATGTCACGTATCGCCTTTATGTTACGTTTTTGACACTCTCCTATCCAGTCTTGCGACAACGGATGCTGTTCGATGACACTGTTTTCTAATGCGTTAGGCAGTGTTGGCTGCTCACCCCAGGTGTAGACTTCGGCACTCTGCTCAATGTAAAGTCTGCCACCTACCCCACCTATGGCAGCAATGGTTGCTTCTAATGCTGCCTGAAATTGGATTGTGGACAGTGGATGGAATAGGCTGGTAATTCGGTTAACAATCGGTTCTTGCTGCTGCGCGGCATGGACTATCTTAAGTAGGTGACTTTGAGCGATCGCCATCGATAGCTGCTCGACAACTTGCTGCACTATCTGAAGTTCCCGGTGCAAAACTGTTCGCGGTTCACTGTGGTGCGATATTAATAATCCCCACAGTTGAGGTTTAGCTGATTGCTCTGTTGGTGAGTAGTGTAAAATTGGTACTACCAGCGAAGACTGCACACCCATTGCCTTTAAGTATTCAATATGGCACGGATCTACCTCCCGGTAGTAGATATTCTCTTTGATTAAGGGTTTGCCAGTTTCTGGACTCGCTAGTTGCGATAGCCCAATTAGCCCACTAGCCAAATCCACAATCGAACGTTGCCGCGCCCACAGAAACATATTTCGCGCCCCTGGTGGAATATCGTCTGCTGGGAAGTGCTGTCCCAACAGCGACGGCAGACGCTGCTCATGTATAGATTCGGCAATCACTTCACCGCTGTCATCGGCATCAAAGCGATATACCACTACCCGATCTATACCCAAAAATGAACGAACTTTGTCAACAGTAGCTGCTAAGATCTTTTCAAGTTCGACTGATTGCCTAATGCGGGTTGTAATCTGATACAGTTGCAGTAAATCTTCTTCCTCAAATGTTTTCTCCCAGGTGTGTAAGTTTTTGGTAAATTCCATCGGCTATATTTACTGTTATCTTTGGCTCTACTACAATTACTGAGCAACTTCATCAACCGATAGATACATTTTCCCTGGTCTTTTATTTTAGTCATTTTTACATACTCCAAAAATTTAAATCAAAAAATTATCACAGCCTATTTGTAAAAAGATCATGAAGTAATGTTAATTACTGATAATTTAGTTAATAAAATCCACCTAAGTGGAATCAAGGTTATGTTAAACAGGCAATCTCCCTAATTGGAAGATTCGGTTTTAACCGCGTAATTGCTTTTTTGTGAAATGCGTTTTGTCTACAAAATTTAGAAAATGTAACACGTGTAGCCAATACTGCACATCTCTAATACCTGATAACCGTCTAGCACAGCGTGGCGGAAATAACTATCCAGTGGAAAAAGGTTAAAAAACTTACTGTACAACCTTTCTTTCCCTTCCTTGCCTGCCTCCTGGCATCTTGCATTGGTTCAATCGCAGCTTGTGTATTACAGGATAAGCTCACAGAAACCTTAAAAGAAGAAATAGATAAACCCGTCGCTTTTGGTGGTGAACAGGGGTTTCAAGTTTCGTTCACAGATTCTAGCCAATTGTCTGTGGTTGTCTTAACAGAAACTAAGGCTCAATCAAGAAACTTAACTCAAACATTAATTGTATGTAATACCCTTTTTAAAGTATAAATACGATTTCTATCTGTAGGTAAAACATTGGAGTTTAGGGAGTACTACCCAATGTGTTTGCCTTCTTACCCGAATATTTAAATAACCTAGGACTTCCCCATAATATAAATAGTGCGCTTGTCTGTAACAGTAATAACTTTTTGGGGAATCAATAATGAGTCCAGCAGCACCAACTGAGGCGGATACTCCATCACTCGTCACACAAGACTATAGAGACTTGTATCGACAGGGTAAACGGCTTGAAAAGCAAGGACGTTACGAAGAAGCGATCGCCTATTACAACAAAGGTATAGAGATTCGCCCTGATGAATACTGGCTGTGGTATGACCGAGGTAGCGTCCTGCGGGAATTAGGTCACTATGAGGAAGCGATCGCAAGCTTTGACCGAGCATTGGCACTTCGCCCTAATGATTATTGGGCGTTGTACAGTCGAGGCTATATTTTGCTGGAAGAACTAGAGCAGTTTGAGGAAGCGATCGCCAATTTTGACAAAGCCCTGGCAATTCGCCGCGATGATTATTGGGCGTGGTTTCGTCGCGGAGATGCCTTGAGACATTTGGAACGCTATGAAGAAGCAATTTCCGATTATGATCAAGCTCTATCAATTCGTCGTAACGATTATTGGGCGTGGTTTCGTCGCGGAGACGCCTTGAGACATTTGCGTCGCTATGAAGAAGCGCTCAAAAGTTATGACGAAGCCCAATATATCCGTTCAGATGAATTTTGGACTTACTACAAAATAGGAGATACTTTGAGATATTTAGAGCGCTATGATGAGGCGCTTGCAAGCTATCAAAGAGCAATTGAACTGAACCCAGACGATGAGTATGCTTGGTACAATCGCGCTTGCTGTGCAGCCCGATTAGGAAAAGAATCGCTAGCGATTGAATGCCTTGAGACAGCGCTGAAAATTAACCCGAATTTTCACATATATGTCAAGACTGACCCCGATTTAGACGTTATTATCCAGGATAATAGACATCTTGAAGATTTGCTCTCCAGGATGGCTGAGTGGCACGCATAAATTCGGATAAGGAAATGTGTTGGGTTTCCATACGGTAAACCCAACAAGCTATTGGTTTGTGTCATTAATTTTGAAAGGTTTGTAGTCAGCGCTGTCTTCGCTGTCAAAGTTGAGGACTCAAGTCCTGACTACAAAGTACGCCTAACCATCATAATTCATGACATGAAAGACTATTGGTTTGTCCCATTAATTTTGCTGGGTTGCGAGATCCCCGACTTCTTAAAGGAGTCGGGGATCTGACCACCGCTAACCAATCAGAACTAATGACATGAAAGACTATTGGTTCATCTCATTAATTTTGCTGGGTTGTAGAGACGTTGCATGCAACGTCTCTAGAGGATTTCTATCATTTACAAATACACCAGAATTAATAAAACACTATGACGGGTACTAACTATTTTTGAGCTTCAATCTGCTTGACTGCTGTCAGCGCTGAGTAACTGACACCAGCAGTCCCTTCCCCTGGATGGGTGGAGTCACCAACAAGCCACAGATTATTGATGGGTGTACGATTGGCAAAACCAAAAGGACCGAAAGTTGATATCCTTTGACCAATACCACCAACAATACCGCGATCGCGTGCTGTGTACCGTGCAAAAGTCCGGGGAGTGGCTGCTTCTACATAAACAATGGTTTCTGGTTTCAGGTAAAAGAACTTTGCCAGGCGGGAGATAGCCTGTTGTGTATACTGTTGCTTTAACCCCTCATAATCCTCAGTCAGCCACCACTGTTGTGCATCTACAAACGAAGAAGCAATAATTGTTGCTTTTCCATCTGGGGCGCGACCATCTCCTGGATGACTCACAGAAACAAACAGGGAATTATTCTCGCCAATCGGACCATTGGCATCATACATAAATTGAAGATGAGGTGGACATCCAGAAGGAATAGCGCTTTCGTCTACGCCCAAGTACACAACAAAAGCACCTGATGCGGGTGGGAGTTTTTCTACTCGTCGCTTATAACCATTAGGAACCTTATTCCCCAACAACTGCACCAAATTCTGTGCGGTAACATTGGCAACTACGTGGTCAGCACCTTCTGTCCAGACTTCGTCAGTTTTCTGATTGCGAATGACCACAGTGTTCGCTTTGCCCTTTTCGACTTTAATATGTTCCACCGTGTGGCGCATGAGCAACTTGCCACCATTTTTTTCTAGGGCTTCTACTAGGCGATCGCTCAGGGCTTGCATACTACCTTGAAGATGATACAACCCCTGCGGCAGTTGCGACACACTCAACGCTGTCGCTGCGTATAACAAAGCCGTTTCCTCTGCATCTACCTGAGAGTAGAGTTTAAGTTGCAAATCCAAAAATGTTTTTAAGCGGTGGTCGTTTGCTAGCTTGTAGGCACGCAATGCATCCCCAACTGTAAACAACGTGTAGGGTACAGTTTTGAATGTACTAGGACGCACTGCTTTAGTAAGCTGTAATAAATCCCACAAGTTGCGTGGCGGTAGCACTGGATCGCGTCCTTGAAATTCCCAACTGGCTTTAAACAAAGCTGCCATCAACTGCCAAAGCGGTTCGCTACCAGGAAACTGCTTTTGTCGTTCCTCTTTCCATTTCTGTTGATCTCGCCAAACGTTGATTGGTGTGTCCTCACCAGGCAAATATACTGCACAAGCGGGATCACAAGGCGTTGCTTCTGGTAGGTCGATTCCTAATTCCGTGAAAATACGGTGGTGAATTCCCCCTGGTTCTAACCCTGCTACCTGAGTGGCTCCCACATCAAAGGTAAATCCTTTACGTTTAAACGTAGAAGCACACCCTCCTGGTACGAGGGCTTGATCCAGAATTAGGACACTGTAACCTCTATGTGCTAATAATGCCCCAGCGGTGAGTCCGCCTATTCCGGCACCGATAACTATGACGCGGGATTTGCTTTTGCCAATACGATAATTTGGCATTGATGTTTATGACATATTTCTTAATATTTATAATTATAATTTTATATGAACTCATAAAAGTCATCATTTTTGCTCAGACTTCTCGACTGATTAAAAAGTCACGAAGTTGCTTGCCAATCGCTTCTAAGGAAAAGCATAGCTCTGCGCGACACCGAGCACGCTGACCAAGTTCGCGCATCCAAGTTTCATTGTCTAGGATACGACCGAGGGCTGAAGCCAAGGCTGTTGCGTCACCGCGTGGCACCACGAGTCCCCCCGATGCCTCACCGCCCTCCAGGATCTCAGGTACTCCGGGTGCGTCAGTTGCTACCACAGGCAAGCTACAAGACATGGCTTCGATGGGCGCTACAGGAAAGCCTTCGTGTCGAGAAGGGAGGGTATATACATCGGCAGCGGACAGGTAACGTTGAATAAGAGTGCGATCGCGCACGTATTCATCTCTCCACATCACCCCTGGCAGATCCATCTGAGCAAGACGTTGGTGCAACTTGTCTGCATCGCTACCTGTTCCTACAAGCAGCAACCGCAAGTCTCTTTCAGGGCGCTCAGACAAGACTTGTTGCCAAGCATCCAGCAAAATATCCAGCCCCTTGCGATGTATATCAATACGACCGTGATAGACTACCACCTGAGCATTCAGCGGAATATCCAGCTCCGCCCTAGCTTCAGAGCGATCCATAGCGTGCCAGTTCGCCACATCCATCGGATTGAAAATTCGTGCCAGCTTAGCAGATGGTACACCGTATTGAGATTGCACCCGCTGCACCTCGGTTTGGGTACCCACAATCAAACCAGCGCAAGCGCCTATTGTGAGAGGGCGTAAAGGACGTTCCAAGCGTGAGAGTTGAAAGTCACCGCCCTGGAAAGTAGCAAACACTGGCAAGCGCATCAATTGCCCCAGCAACACGCAAGCATCAAAGCGAGCATACTCATATTCCTGACACAAAATAGCTTGGCAACCTTCTCGTCTTAGTTCACGGGCAAGCCCGACAAGTGGTGTAGCTAGGTAAGGCGCTACATCCCTAAACACTGCAAACAAGCGGCGACGGACTCCACGTACATCTCCGAAGACATCCTCGACAGTCCATCCATTAGGGTTCAGCATCGGACGGCGAACAACTTGATAAATCTTTGGAGCTGGCAACACACAGATGGTTGCACCTGTGGGTTTGTGAATGTAGCGCATTGGTTCAGTGACACGAGCGGAAATACAAAATAGTACTGTCCGCACACCAGTCAGCTTCAAAGCCTCGATGTATCCGAACAACCAGCCGCCTGTCATCTCTTTACAGAAAGCCTCGAAGGAAACCCCAATGGAGTCTAGGAAGTCTTCGATGAGATCACCCCAATGTAGTAAGGCGATTGTGGGTTGTGCTTGCGTACTCACTGTATGCAGTCCTTTAATACAGATAATGACTCGTTATAGAAGGGATTTACGAGGTTTGACAAACTCTACAGGACGAATGATCCGGTAAATCACAAAATCTGAACTTTCTTGCTCAAGCTTACAGATGCGCTCAATATATTCCATGAATTTAGGGAGGTTTTGCCGCAGTTCTTTTTTGTGCTTGTTCACAAAGCCAAACCAAGTTGCGCCTTCAGCTCGGAGTTTTTCAAATAGTTGAATGGACTTGCTGTCATTTCCAGGCAGTTGATTCCAAGGCTCCTTGATTCCTGCTGGTGGAAATATCCACCCACGCCGCTGACTGTAGTAGATAGCAATAGGCTCACCAATAGCATCCGCTATCGTAACAACAAGGTCACTAGGCTGGGTTTTTTGACGCAGTGCTAGACCCATTTTGTAGCCAGCATCTGCATAGGGATAGTACATATAACTCAGTCCCTTTTGTCCAGGTACGAACATACTCAGTAGAAACACGAATATAAGCGCTATTGGAGCATAAGAATTAACAAATCTGGCTATCAATGATGCGAGTGCCACTAGTGCATGACCTGCTATTGCTGCCGCTGCGGGGTTAATAACATGAAAATTCCAGGGATTGTGAATCAGCTCTTGATCTCCGATAATGTAAAAAATTAAACCTGCAAGTAACCACCAGTGAAATAACCAAGGTGCTTTAGGCAAAAGTTCAACGAGCGGTTGGTCAGGCATATATTCCAGGTCACGTTCGTTTCTGGGAGGAGGAAATAGTAGACCCAGCAAGACGAGTGCAATCACAGGTGATGTCCAAAGCCAGCCTTGGAAAATACGGGTCAAATCTAACAAGAAATACTTATGGCTTAACCATTGCCCTAATCCTGCATCCCAAACCCAATTGCCCGAAGCTGCAATATGATAGGGCGGATAAGTAAGGGAAATATGTCTTGCCCACAGCAGGTAATATGCAATGACTAATGCCAGGGTAACTAATGCTGCAATACTTAGCGTTACAAGCTTCTTTGGCTGTAGCCTTCGTCTGTAACCAAGGATGGTAAATATGGTGTAGAGCATAGGGATTCCAACAATTAAGCCAGGAAGTTTGGTTGAGAAGCCCCACGCAGCAATAACACTAGCTAGGAATAAATAATGCAGGCGTTCCGTTTGTAAATATGCACTTAGCAGCCAAAAACTAGTAACTACAAGCGACACCATGACAGGATCGGGAAGAAAAGACCGATCAATGAATATAGTTCCTGGTAAAAATGTCATAACTACAGCACTGGCAATAGCACGCTTTTCGTCCCATACACGACGAACAAGCTGATAGAGAGCAAAGATACCCCATACACTGAATGCTACTGCTACACTACGCCCCACCCAATCATGCTGACCTACAATCACATACAGCAGTGCTGAAATATAGGTTACTGTTTGAAATTCCATGCCTTGGTAATTAGGTTCGGGACCGTTCCAGCTGACCCCAGGGTAGAAAATATTCCAGTTCCCACGGTAAAAATTATCTGCCATGATTGCAGTATCAGATTGTCGCCAACTAAAGGCATCGCTTAGTGGTTGGTTAATGTGATTGAGTCGCAGGATTGCTGCAATCACTAGGATTGCTATGAGCAGATAAGAAGCCGTGCTAGAACGGTGTAGTTTCATGGGTCAACCTTGAGATGAATCCTGATTTATAGCTTTGTTACTTCTTCTGCCAAGCTGAAGCAGTTTCTGTACCCTTTGTATGCGGTTTATGCAGGTAATAACTCAACCATGTCGTAACCGTTCAGGGGGGGTAGAAGTGCGAGCGCCAAAAATTGCAACCAGAATCTGGTAATGTGAGATTTATGGAAGAAAAGCGCCCAGCCTATTTAGAGCGGATACCCCAAGAAGATTGGGAAAAAACTCCAGGCAGTGTTAGGAAACTGGTTATGGAGATGGCTGTTGGCATCGAACAATTAGAAAAACAACTAGCTGAAGTCCAGACAGTTCAACAGCAGCTCGTAGAAAAAATCAATCGGACATCAAAAAACTCATCATCACCCCCATCAAAAGACCCACCGGGACTTGCGAAAAAACAGCGAAAACAAAAAAGCAGCAAAAAACGAGGAGGGCAACCAGGTCATGATGGTCACAGTCGGAATTTGTATGCAATAGAAGAGTGTTCTGATATCATCGACCATCATCCAACAAGATGCGCCTGTTGTGGAGAAAATCTCAAAGGGGAAGATGCTTTCCCCTATCGTCATCAGATAGTTGAAATCCCGCCAATCACCCCCATCGTCATCGAACATCGCTTACATCAATTAACCTGTGGGCGATGCGGTACTTCAACCCGTGCAACATTGCCAATTGAAATCAACCCAAGTGGGTATGGAGCTTCAGTTGTAGCAATGATTGCACTATTGAGTGGAGTGTACCGTCACAGTCAACGGATGGTACAGAGCGCGATGCAGGATTTGTTCCACATCTCAATGTCATTGGGAACTGTAAATACGCTTCGACAAGAAGCTTCTAATGCAGTTTCGAGTTGTGTGGATGAGGCGAAACAATATGTCCAGCACTCGTCCGTTGTCGGAGCCGATGAAACAAGCTTTAACCAAGGTAATATCGACGGTTGTAATCCCAAGCAACGACAAGCTTGGCTTTGGGTTGCAGTCACACCGCTTGTCACATTTTTTGAAATTGCTTTGACTCGTTGCACACAGGCGGCTCAAAACTTACTGGGTGAGAAGTTTGGGGGTATTTTAACTTCCGACCGACATGGGGCGTATAACTGGGTAAACCTAGAACGCCGACAGTTATGTTGGGCGCATTTGAGAAGAGAATTTATCAAAATCTCAGAACGTCCTGGGGTGTCAAAAGAACTGGGAACTGCACTGGTTAAACATCAAGAAAAGTTATTTGAACTGTGGCATCGAGTCCGCGACGGTACTTTGACACGTTGTGATTTTGTCGAATTAGTCGAAGATATTCGTAGCAGAATCAAAGCAGTGTTGCAAGAAGCCGCAGATTACGAGATTACAGCGAAGGAAAAAACTCCTTTGGCAAAAACGGTTCGCACTTGTCGCCAATTACTTAAAGTCGAACCAGCGATGTGGTTGTTTGTCACAACCCTTGGCGTAGAACCGACGAATAATGCGTATCCGTTCGCGCAATTCGTCCTGCGGTGTTATGGCGACGTACCAGTTTTGGTTCTCAAACTCAGGCTGGTAGTATTTTTGTTGCTCGGATGCTGACTGTAGTTATGACTCTCAAATCTCAACAGCGCAACGTTGTGGAGTTTATGACAAGCGCGGTTGCTGCTGCACGCGTTGGTAAACCCGCTCCTTCTTTACTTCCTGAAGTAGCGAGTTCTTCTGATCCACAAGAGCTGTTGAAAGCCGCCTAATTTTATGGCGATAGGGGAAAGCATCTTCCCCTTTGAGATTTTCTCCACAACAGGCGCATCTTGTGGATGATGGTCGATGACATCAGAATACTCTTCTATTGAAGACAAATCCCGACTGTGACTATCATGACCTGGTTGCCCTCCTCGTTTTTTGCTGTTTTTTTGTTTTCGTTTGGCGTCTGTGTTGACCCCAGACTACGCTGCCAAAAATTTTCTACCAACAACACATACTTTCCTTTGTTAACGATCGCCTGCCTTTAGTCTCAGATCCAGTGACATTACCAAATTCTGGTTGCGATTTTTGGCGATCACACTTCTACCCCCCCTGAACGGTTACCCAGTTCTTTAGTACGTTCATCAGAAGGAGCATTATCGGTTACCAAAATTTCTAATTTTAAATCTGGTGTTTGTAGATTTAGTAAAGATTGCAAACAGCGTGCCAAATTTTCCGGACGGTCTTTGGTACAAATTGCCACTGTAAGAGACGGAAAATGAGCCAAAGAAGCGGTCGTAATCAGCTCGTCTCGTATACTCTCTTGAAGTAGCTTAGTTCCAGCTTCCTTGGCAATGAATTGAGCTAAATCTTCTGGGGTAAGCACACTTTTTGCTGGTAGTGCTTGCATTAAAAAACCGATGGGCTTATCTTTGCGTCGCAAAATCAGCGCAATACCTGTATCACTTTCTGATAATGAGATAGTGGGCAAAGGTTGGGTGACTTCAATGTCGATGATGCTGTAGGGCATAAAACGCTTAACTGGGTTTGTCAAGTGAGAGCATTGCGATATTGCAAATGATAAAGTTGAGCAAACAATCCCTTTTGCTCAAGTAACTGTTGGAGATGACCCTGTTCGACGACTCGTCCCTCGTTTAGGACAATAATTTGATCAGCTTGTTCAATAGTGGAAAGGCGATGGGCAATGACAATCACTGTACGATTTTGGCTGAGGGTGTTAAGGGCTTCTTGAATCAAGTGTTCGGAAATAGTATCGAGAGCATTCGTAGCCTCATCCAGAATCAGAATTTGTGGGTTACGGACAATAGCACGCGCTAGGGCAATTCGCTGTCTCTGTCCTCCTGAAAGCCGAACTCCGCGATCGCCCACCTTTGTGTTGTAACCTTCGGGCAATTGCATAATAAAGTCATGGGCATTGGCAAGTTTTGCCGCTTCTATAATTTCCTTTTCTGTAGCATCTAACCGACCATAAGCAATGTTCTCCAACACTGTTGTACTAAACATATAGACATCCTGGCTAACAATCGCAATTTGATTGCGCCAGTCAGTCAAATTCAGTTCTTGTAAAGAGGAACGATCTACATAAATTTCCCCCGATGTCAGATCATAAAAACGGCATATCAAGCCAATAAGCGTGGATTTACCTGCACCTGAAGGACCTACTATAGCAGTTGTTTTTCCTTTGGGAATACACATTGAAATATTCTGAAGTGCAGGTTTTTCCAAAGGGTTGTAGCTAAAGTTAACAGATTCAAAATAGATGCCTTGCTCTAAAGTTTTAAAGTCAATATGACCAGAACGAATATAAGGTTTATCAGAATGATCTAAAAAGTAGGTTACGTCCTGAACAGAACTTGTCAAAGCAATCAGACCAACACGAGCGCTATCTAACTGCTTCACCTGTGGCTGTAAGCGATAGAGAATAAAAATAAAAATCAGTAAGGTAGGTAAGGAACTGCGGTCTTGTAACAGCGCGATTACGAGAATGCACAGTAATAGAACCGCTGATAAAACTTCAGAAATGGGACCGACGGCTCCCGAGAGCATATCTAGTTTTAAAAAAGTCTTGCGTACCGTCTTTGATATCACATCAAAACGCTCTTGCTCATAAGATTCACGTCCAAAAGAGCGAATCACTTTCATCCCAGCTAGTCCTTCCCACATCCGGTTCCCTAGAGCAGAATTAGCTTCTACTGCTTGTTCTCCTAAGGTTTTTACTGAACGAGTCACTAACTGGATGACTAGAGAAATTAACACCATCAAGAAAGAAACTGTCAAAGTGAGTTGCCAAGATATAAGTAGTAATATAAATACATAAACAGTAATTGTACATATAGTGATAATCAGACTAACTAACGTCGATAAAGCTTGACCATTTCGCCATGTTTCACTTGCCAAAGTGTTGATTAATTTTCCAGAATCATGACCTTCTAAAAAGCTATAAGTGACTGTTAAAAACTGGTTAAAAATCCCAGAGCGCAAGCGATGACCAATGCGTGAATTCAACCAACCAAATAAAATAGTATTGCTGTAGACCAAGCAGTTTTTCAATACAATGCTTGCCAAAATGCACAAAGCAATAATGATAAAACGGTTGTTGGTTGAAATGTTGATAAATATTCTATTCAGAATATCCACAAAAAAGTTACTGCTTGCCGTTTGCGAGTCTGTTTGTGACAGACTTTGTAGCAACGGCATAAATAAGCTAATCCCCAATCCTTCAAAAAAGGATGATAAAACTCCTAAGATAACAATTGTAGGAATTGCCCAAGGATATATTTTTAGAAGTGGCAGTAGCGTTTTAATTACCTTCGACTCTTCCATCATGTCATCCTTTATTAGTACGAAGGTTTGAGGATCCCTTCAAAAAAAAATTCCCCTTCACTTAATAGTGTTTATCAATTACATTCAATAGAAATTATGTGGAGTGGACATCTTACCTGTCCTCTCTGGGGATTAGGGGCTGGGCGGTTTTGTCTTGCGCCAAAAGCGGGCTAGGGTGTCTTTAAAAATTGTAATTATAAGGGTATGAACTAACGTAATTACAAGGGTATTGCCTTAGAGACATATGGCATCTTACCCGTCCCTAAATTCCTCTATAAATCGCCGAAAAGCAATTTACACAATAGAATTAAAACGATAATGGATTCAATTTAAAACTGCTTGAATGAGATGAAGTTTCACCAAACTGCACGAGCCGCAACCATCTTTGATATTTCATTTTTTCGTATGTTTTACTAGGAATTTGTAGGGGTTTTTGCATCTCTTTCTGAACTTCGCAAACTAAGGAATGGGTCGATTACAAAGAACATTACATCCAGGAGACCACTGATCAAAGTTTCAACGACTGTTATAATCTCCTCCTTTGTTGGTATGAAGGTTTGAGGAAACCATCTGACTCAGCAAACTCCTAGCTATGTACTGAGAAGTTCGGTAGGAAATTGAGTGGTAGGTAAGATTAAAGAAGTATAGGCTCACCCCACAAGTACAAATGACCTCAACCCTGCTGAACTTTCCTCGTCTTAATGCCCCGAAGCTGCACCAGTTGGCTAATGGTTTGACCATAGTCGCAGAGCAGATGCCTGTTGAAGCAGTTAACCTAAGCTTGTGGGTTAACGTTGGTTCAGCCGCCGAGTCAGATACGATTAACGGTATGGCTCACTTTCTAGAGCACATGATTTTCAAGGGAACTGAGCGACTAGCAAGCGGCGAGTTTGAACGTCAAATTGAAGAGCGGGGTGCTGTGACGAATGCTGCTACAAGTCAAGACTATACCCATTACTACATTACGACAGCTCCCAAGGATTTTGCAGACCTTGCTCCCCTGCAAATTGATGTCGTGCTGAATGCCAGCATACCTGACGCAGCTTTTGAACGCGAACGATTGGTAGTTTTGGAAGAAATTCGACGTTCTGAAGATAATCCTCGTCGCCGCACTTTTGGGCGGGCAATGGAGACAGCTTTTGATAAGCTACCTTATCGGCGTCCAGTTTTGGGACCAGAAACTGTCATTTCCCAACTACAATCTCAGCAAATGCGAGATTTTCATGCAACTTGGTATCAACCGCGCTCAATCACTGCTGTGGCTGTAGGCAATTTACCCGTGGAAGAGTTGATTGAAATTGTTGCGGATGGATTTGAAAAAGTCGCTAAAAATCAGCATTCAACACTCAGCACTCAGCAGTTACAGGCTAATCCTGAACCTGCGTTTACAGAAATTGTCCGTAGAGAATTTATTGACGAAAGCCTCCAGCAAGCAAGGCTTGTGATGGTTTGGCGAGTACCCGGGTTAAAGCAATTAGATAATACTTATGCATTGGATATTTTAGCGGGAATTCTAGGACATGGACTGACA
The DNA here is from genome assembly GCA_019359075.1 of Kalymmatonema hyalinum WJT4-NPBG1. Taxonomy (GTDB): domain Bacteria; phylum Cyanobacteriota; class Cyanobacteriia; order Cyanobacteriales; family Nostocaceae; genus Kalymmatonema; species Kalymmatonema hyalinum. The sequence continues at coordinate 133,355 of JAHHIB010000001.1, read as the reverse complement.
TCAAGGCTGGTGCGGGACTTGCGGGAAGAACGAGGGCTAGTTTCCGGTATTTCTGTCAGTAATATGACGCAACAGTTGCAGGGAACATTTTATATTGCAGCTTATTGTGCGGTGGAGAACTTGCCAGCTGTAGAGGCTGGTATTGTCCAACATATCCGCAATCTGCAAACAGAGATGGTGACAGAAGCGGAAATTGCTCGCGTGCGGACGAAAGTGGCTAACAGATTTATTTTTGGCAATGAAACACCAAGCGATCGCGCTAATTTATACGGCTACTACCAATCAATGGTGGGAGATTTGGAACCAGCATTTAACTATCCAGCCCGCATTCAAGCACATGATGCAACTGACTTGATGCAAGCGGCACAAGAATTTCTTTCCCCAGATGCTTACGGTGTCGTTGTCCTCAAACCATTTTAGACTGGGGAGGATGAGGAAATTATCTCCCTCATCTCCCTCATCTTCCTCATCCCCTTATTCCTTATTGCCATGATGTGGACTGAAATTGATAGCCATATTAGCCAAGTGACTGGCGAAAAATTTCAATCATTGCAACGGCACTCAGTTGGTGGCGGATGTATCAATCAAGGTTATAGTGTCTCTGATGGTCAGCGCACTTACTTTGTTAAGTTCAACCAAGCGTCGCAAGTTGGTATGTTTGAAGCTGAGGCGCTGGGCTTACAGCAAATGTACAAAACAGCAACAATCCGCGTTCCCAAACCCATTTGCTGGGGTACTGCTGGTAGTTCCGCGTATGTAGTTTTGGAATGGCTGGAAATGGGTTCAGCTAATACCAAATCTTGGGAAGAAATGGGGCGAAAGTTAGCGGCGATGCACCGATGGAACCCCCCTCAGTTCACCCTTGGTAACGGGGGAAGTCAGGGGGGTTTTGGTTGGGACATCAATAATACCATCGGTTCCACGCCTCAGATCAATACTTGGACAGCAAATTGGGCAGAGTTTTATGCCAAACATCGGCTGGGGTATCAATTTCAGTTGGCAAGGCGCAAGGGTGGTCATCTTCCTCAAGAAAAAGAGTTACTAGAGGCAATTCCTGAACTTTTGGCGCACAAAGTGCAGCCCTCTTTGGTACATGGTGATTTGTGGGGAGGGAATGCTGGATGTACTGTTTCAGGAGAACCAGTGATTTTTGATCCAGCTACTTATTTTGGCGATCGCGAAGTTGATATCGCTATGACGGAACTTTTTGGTGGTTTCTCAGCAGCGTTTTATCGAGGTTACAACGAAGTTTGGCAGTTAGATGAAGGGTATGAGCAGAGAAAAACTCTATACAACCTGTATCACATCTTGAATCATTTCAATTTATTCGGTGGTGGTTATCTGTCGCAAGCGAACCGGATGATTGCCCAGATTTTGGGATAAATTTCGCGCAAAGGCAGCAGGAAGAAGTTATGCAAATCGTCACTAGTTGGATGGAAGAGGGTATTCAACAAGGAATGCAGTAGGGAATGCAGCAGGAAGCAGCAACGCTTGTTCTACGCCTAGTCAACCACCGCTTTAATTGAGTCAGTCCCCAGCTGCAAGAACGTATTCAAAATTTGTCAACAGGAGAGTTAGAGCATTTGGCTGAGGCGCTTTTGGATTTTACTAATATTGCTGATGTAGAGGCTTGGTTGGGGAATAGGTAGGCAACGAACGGTGTGATGGATGCTCTTTAAACATGAATTACGAAACTGCTTATAAATTCTTGATTGACCAAACAGTCATAAACGAGGACAACCCAGATGCCTTGTTAATGCGTCTACAGCAAGGAAAACCACCAGTACCTGGTCAGATAACCTCGATTTTGTTGGCATTGAAAGTAGTATTTCAAGGTCTAAAAGATGCTACTGTTATAGACAAAGAATTAGCTTACGTTTTATACCAGTTAAGCATCAAAAGTCAACAGCTTTTTGCAGCCGGGCGCAGAGTAGGAGTTGAATGGCCACTGCTGTTAAAGGAAGATTTACTAAGAATAGCGATCGCAACTGAAAGTATCTTTTCTGGTGAATGGCAAAACTTACATTAACGATTTGGCAGTTCTACTTCCACCTTACGATTTGTGGTCTCATCATAGAAGAAGCGCTGTAATATTAGCTACAGACAACCTTTTGTAACAGCCACTCATACCAATTTTCTAATCCAGTTCCAGTCAGTGCAGAAACCTGAAAAACTTGAATGTGGGGATTAACCTGTCGCGCGTATTCTAGGCAACGCTGAACGTCAAATTGTACGTGAGGCAGCAAATCTATTTTCGTGAGAATCATTACCTGACTAGCGCGGAAGATATGGGGGTATTTTATCGGCTTATCTTCTCCTTCTGTAACCGAGAGAATCACGACTTTAAAAAGTTCTCCTAAATCAAATAAAGCCGGACAAACAAGATTGCCAACATTTTCAATCATCACCACTGAATTTAAAGGTGGATTCAGTTGTTGTAACCCTCGTTCCACCATCGCTGCATCTAGATGACAACCTGTTCCTGTGTTGATTTGAACAACTTGACAACCTGTTTCTTGAATTTTTTTGGCATCGTTTGTGGTTTCTTGATCGCCTTCAATAACGTTAATAGGCAACTGATGCTTTAAATCATTGATGGTTCGAGTTAACAGAGTCGTTTTTCCTGCACCAGGAGAACTCATAAGATTTAATGGGAGGATATTTCGACCCTTGAACCATCCTCGATTTTGGGCAGCTATTAAGTTATTTTTTGCTAAAATATCATGTTCTAAAGATATAGTTGTGCTATGTATATTGGCATGAATTTGAGATGCTTCAGTGATAGGATCGTGACTGTGAGAATGAGTGATGACAGTGCCATCTGGTAAAGTATGAGTGTGATGATGGTGGTGAGTATCACTTGAAGAACTGATTGTTGCTACTTCACCTGTTTCAGGATTGGTGATTTTGACTTCGGCATCATCAGAACAACCACAGGTTACACACATAGTTCCTCTATTTCTATTTCCTTAATTTTCAGTTCTTGCCCAGCTATTAAATCCAAATGTACGCTCCCACATTGACAGCTTCCAAAAGGCTTTTCTAAAGGAATTTCTGCACCACATTGGCGACATTTAGCTAATCCTGGAGTTTCCAAAATTTCTAAATTTGCCCCTTCTAAAACAGTACCTTGAGTACAAATATCAAAACAAAATTGGACTGCATCTGGCATAATAGCTGAAAGCTGACCAATTTCTAATAATACTCTTTTTACTTTTGTTCCATTGGCATATTCAGCTACAATTGCCACAATATTTTGAGTAATTCCTAATTCGTGCATTGAAGTGCTGAGTAAGTGCTAAGTCAAGTTTAAATAGTAAAGGGATCTTTTTGCAGTGTAACGTACCACAATAGACCTATGGGAAAAGTCAATTTTTTGAAAGTTAAACCACAGATAAACACAGATTAACACCGATAAATTATCTGTGTGCATCTGTGCCCATCTGTGGTTCAAAACATCCATTCATGATACTTGTGCAAGAAATATCATTAACAAATTCTTGGTAACTGATCGCCAACAAGCATATCAACAATACGTTCAGTACCAAAAGCAGTTTTTAACAAGACAACACCAGGAGGAGAAGAAATAACTTCACCGATAATACAAGCATCTTTTCCGGCTGGGTCAGATTTCATAGCTGATAAAACAGTGTCAGCATTTTCGCGTCCTACCACCACCACGAACTTACCTTCATTTGCCAAATACAATGGGTCTAAACCTAAAATCTCGCAAACACCATTGACTTCTTCACGCACTGGTATAGATTGCTCATCTAAACGAATTCCCACACCAGAACTGAGAGCAAATTCATTTAACACTGTAGCTAAACCACCGCGTGTGGCATCCCGCATAGCATGAATATCGGGACAGACATTGAGGATAGTTTCAACTAAACCATTCAACGGCTGACAGTCACTTTTAATATCACTTTCTAATGCTAATTCCCCACGGGCAATTAAAATTGCTGTGCCATGATTGCCCAATTCACCATTAATAATAACTGCATCTCCTGGTTGAATGTTGTGGGCAGAAATATTAACTCCTATTGGAATGACGCCAATCCCAGAAGTATTAATAAACAATTTATCTGCTGCACCACGATGGACAACTTTCGTGTCACCCGTAACAATCTGTACACCAGCTTTTTTTGCGGCTGTTCGCATACTTTCGGCAACACGTCGCAAAGTTTCTACAGCCAGCCCTTCTTCTAAAATGACACTACAGCTAAGATATAACGGTTTAGCCCCACTCATTGCTAAGTCATTAACTGTACCATTGATAGCTAATTCTCCAATATCACCACCAGGAAAAAATAAAGGGTCTACAACGTAAGAATCAGTGGTAAAAGCAAGCCTGTCTCCCTGTTTCATGAGACTCGCTAAATGAAAGCTGGCTTGGTCTTCTAATTGAGAGAGAGTAGGATTATCAAAATTCTTGACAAAGATTTCATCAATTAAATCGCGCATTGCTTTGCCGCCACTACCATGCGCGAGGGTGATATGAGTATCTCGCACTTTACCTTGATGACGGCGAACTTTTTCGACTTTTTGAAAGAGGAAATGCTGTGCTGAGTTAGAGAAGGAATTCATCCTAAATTCTGTTTAAATAAATTTTTTTGTGCGACAGGTATCCTCATATCATGTCCGTTTAGATAAGCCTGCGGAAGTCCTCACTACGGACTTTAGTCCTCTTTACTGACAAAGCAAGGACTGAAGTCCTTACTACAAATAAGTTTTGTTATGGGCTAAGCGAACATGATATCAGCCGTCTGGTTCGAGGCAGGCTTTCCGGCCTACTCCACAAGCTTTCTACACCCTAGACCCTACTCTAGGCAAAACATAGTGACCCAATCCAGAACGATTTCCGAGAGTGACCCCTAAAACCTTGAGGTAATTCCCCATCGCTAACTGGATTGGTTCCCATTTTTCTAGCGCCGCCACCACATCACCGCCAGATTCCTGTAACTCTTGTGCAAGTTCGATCGCATTGATCGCAGCTTTGGAAGTCCCCGCAGCTGTGTGAGGTCGAACCACAAATGCAGCATCGCCGATTAAACACACTCGCCCAAAAACCATACGCGGCACTGATAAGTCGTAGATGGGTTGAATGAAGGGTTTTTCTGTCACCTCAAATAGATACTGAAAGATTTCTGGTAGATATCCCTTTGCCGCCACTCTCATCTGTTGGATGACTGACTCTCGGACTTCTCCTTGAGGCAGGAAAAACTTCCGCACTCCTCCTTGGGAGTCAGTCATCACTGTTTTCAACTCGTCACCATCTAGAACATCAAAGTACCAAAGCCAGTTGATGCGACGTTTCCCTTCGTCTAATTCCCCATTTGGTCCAGGTACCAGATAGCATAGTGCCTGCATGCCGGGTCCGTGAAACAAGGTAAATTGTTCGGCGAGAAATTTCGCAACGTCTGAGGAAAGAAGACTTTCGTCTATCAATCCTCGCCATGCTACATACCCTGCATACTGCGGAACGGCATCCGGTAGCAGTTGTTGGCGTATGGTTGAATCAATACCGTCAGCCCCAATAAGGAGGTCACACTTTTCTTTGCGTCCCTCTTCAAAGCGGACTACTACACAGTCGTCACTCTGCTCAACACCAATAACCTTACTTCCTTGATGGTACTGTTGATCTGGGAAAACTTTCCGCAGTTGACGATACAACATATCCCAAGAAGTCATCAATTGAGGCGCTGATTCTTCCCAAATGATGCTGCCGTCTCCAATAATGTACTGTCTCTTCCACGAAGTCACACCCAGCGCTTCTGCTGTGGTGATACCATGTTCTGCCAGAAACCGATTGATTTGCATCTGTAGGACAAGACCAGCACCTCGACTTTGCACAGCACTAGGCGTAAGATTTGCTTCATTGTAGGAAGTACGCTCAAAAATTTCTACATCACAACCGATGCCGCGTAGGGCTAACCCTGCACATAGACCACCCATTGAACCTCCTGCAATTAGGATGCGCAGGGGTTTTGAGTTGTGTTGTGTGATGCCGTGGTTGAGTTGCATGGAGATGGTTCTGTTGTTGTCTGTGTCACAGTGTTAAAGTCTACAGGATTGACTTTAATACTGAAAGTGACAAAATAATTCGTAATTCGTAATTCGTAATTATGTTATGGTTTTCTCACCATGTTTACCACTATTTCTCAGACATCATTTTCTTAGCAACATGAGAATAGCGACCATACTTGTAGTAAGCGGAACAAGCACCTTCAGAAGAAACCATGCAAGTTCCAATCGGTGTTTCTGGAGTGCAAGCTGTGCCAAAGACTTTGCATTGCCAAGGCTTCAAAACTCCTTTGAGGATTTCTCCACATTGACAAGCTTTATGGTCGGCAACTTTTAGATTAGGAATGGTAAATTTTACTTCGGCATCAAATTCAGCATATTCAGGACGCATTTTAAATGCAGAATTGGGAATCTCATCTAACCCGCGCCACTCAAAACTTTCTCGCACTTCAAAAACTTGATCCATAGCGGCGATCGCCACCGAATTTCCCGCTTCTTCTACCAATCGATTATATTGATTTTCTACTTCACAACGTTTTTCAACAATTTGTTGCAATAGCATCCAAACTGATTGGATAATATCTAAAGGTTCAAAACCAGAAATCACAATAGGTTTTTGATACTGTTGAGAAATAAACTGATAAGGTTCAGTACCAATCACCATGCTCACATGACCAGGACCGATAAATCCATCAAGTTGCAAATCCGGATTATCTAACAGTGCTTCTAAGGCGGGAATCACGAGAACGTGATTGCAAAACATACTGAAGTTATGAATTTTTTCAGATTCTGCTTGCAGGATAGTCAAGGCAGTGCTAGGGGCAGTTGTTTCAAAGCCTAAGGCAAAAAAGACAACTTCTTGATCGGGGTTATCTTTAGCAATTTGCAGGCTATCTAAAGGAGAATAGACCATGCGAATATCTGCACCTTGTGCTTTGGCTTGCAACAAGCTTCTTGTGGAACCGGGAACCCGCATGGCATCTCCAAAGGTAGTGAAGATGACGTTAGGATTTTGGGAGATAGAGATGGCATCATCTAACCTTCCCTTTGGCATCACACACACAGGACAACCAGGACCATGAATTAATTCAATTGGTTCAGGTAAAACATCTTCAATACCATATTTAAAAATAGAATGAGTATGACCGCCGCATACTTCCATGATTTTGATAGGCTTTTCTAGTTGTTGGCATAATTGTTCAATTGCACGAACTAAAGCGTCTGCTTTTCTCGGTTCTCGGAATTCATCAACGTATTTCATATCAATTTTCTATGTAAATTTTAGATTGACTTGCCATCAGCGCTGACTAGGAACCCATTGCTAAGACTTCTGCTAATTCTTCCAAAATTTGCAAAGTTTCCATCGCTTCTTTTTCGTTAATTCGATTCATTGCAAAGCCAACATGAATTAACGCCCAATCGCCAACACAAGATTCAACAGGATGCTGTTCATCAACAATGCAAGCAATATTAACTTGACGCTTTACACCACCAACATTGACAACAGCTAATTTTTGTTTGACGTCGGTTATTTCTATGATTTGACCGGGAATTCCTAAACACATTTTATATTTTCCGTTTTTTTAATGAACCGCCTTAGCGTTCGCGGAGCGTGCGCTTTGCGCTTAGCGTGTCCGCAGGACATAGACGCAGAGGACGCCAAGGAAGGAGAAAAGAGAGAGTATTGCGTAAAGCATTTAGTGTTGCTATATTGTAATTTTTATAAAATTAACAATAAACTAACAAAAAGTATTAATTCATTAATTGGGCGGCTGCAATAACAGCTTGTCCTAGGGATAAACTACCATCATTAGCTGGGACTAAGCTGTGAGTAAGGACATTGATTTCCAATGCTTGTAAGCGTTTGGTAACTTGTTCTAACAGAATACAATTTTGAAAAACTCCTCCTGTTAGCGCAACGTGATGAATGTCATTTTTCTGACGGAGATTATCAACCATTTCTACAATGGCATGAGCTAAGCTTGTATGAAATTTCGCAGCGATGACCGATTGAGGAGTATGCTGCTGTAAATCATTTAGCAAAGCTTGCCACATGGAACGTGAATCTATATGATAAATACTATCTGAAACAACAAAGTTAAAATAATAATTTAAATTTTCTTTATTATCTAAAATAGTGGGATCAGCTAAAGCTTCCATTTCAATTGCTGCTTGTCCTTCATAGCTACATTCTTCTCGGCAAATACCAATAGCTGCAGCTACAGCATCAAATAAACGTCCTACTGATGAAGTGAGGGGAGAGTTAATTCCTTTTTCTACAAGCTGATTCAAAAGTTTCAGTGGCTTTTGTTCAAGAAATTCTACAATTTCTAAATTTCCGTATTTTTGTTTTAATTCGTCCCAAGTAAAGGCAGATATTAACTGGGCGTAAGTGTTACGCCAAGGTTCTTTCATTACTTGTTTTCCACCAATCATTGCCACTGGCTTAAATGTCGCCAGTCTCTTAAAATGGTGATAATCTGCTAACAGAAACTCTCCGCCCCACAGTGTTCCATCTTCGCCATAACCTAATCCATCTAATGCAATACCCAAGACAGGCGACGAATTAATATCTAAACCATTTTCTGCCATGCAAGCAGCAATATGGGCGTGATGATGTTGAATTGGGTAAAGTTTAACTTTATTTGCGGCTGCTAATTCTTTCCCAAGTTTTGTTGACAGATATTCAGGGTGTAAATCAACAGCAATGGCTTCTGGTTGATGCTCAAGTATATTTAAGTATAGATTGAGCGTATCCTGATAGGATTTGAAAGTAACTGCATTTTCTAAATCTCCCAGATGCTGAGATAAAAGTGCTTTCCCATCTCGCAATAAACAAAAAGTATTTTTCAACTCACTGCCCATTGCTAAAATTTGAGGAACGCTTTCAAAACCTGGTGGTAAATTGATAGACGCTGGTGCGTATCCTCTAGCACGACGGATGGTTAACACTTTATCGTCAACAACCCGCACCACCGAATCATCTACTCGGTTAACAATGTCGCGATCATGTAGAAGAAAATAATCAGCAATCTTTCCTAACTTTTCACGCGCTTCGACGTTATCAAGACATTGCGGTTCATCAGAAAGATTGCCACTTGTTAAAACAATCGGGCGATTCATCCGCCTCAAAATGAGGTGGTGTAAGGGGGTGTTAGGTAGCATAAAACCTAAGGTGTTTTGCCCCGGCGCGACTGAAGCCGCAATTGATGGTTTTCCCTGTTGTCGGAACCCCCTCCCCCAACCCTCCCCGTAAGGGGGGAGGCTTTGCACTTGTCCCTCCGTTTGCGGGGGAACTATAGGGGGGTTCCATCTCCCAATCTGTCCTATCCTTCCACTTCCCCTTTCGTCGTCGTCTCCCCCTTTTGCCTGGATTAACACGATAGGCGCAGCGTGACTTTCCAGTAATTCTCTTTCTTTGGCGTTGGGAGTGCAGTACTCTTCAATAACTTCCATGTCTCGCGCCATTAAAGCAAAAGGCTTTTGATTGCGCTGCTTACGGTGGCGCAGTTTTTGCACAGCAGTTTCCTGCGTGGCGTCGCAAGCTAAATGAAATCCACCTAGTCCTTTTATGGCAACAATCTCGCCTTTTTGTAACAAGGTACAAACGGCATCAACATCGTCAAGCATAGAAAACATATGAGGTGTAATTGGTTTACTATCAGAACGTTCTAACGAAGCTTTAGGACCGCAAACCTGACACGCTACGGGTTGGGCATGAAAACGTCGGTTTGCGACATCGTTATATTCCCGACTACACTCTGTACACATGGCAAAAGTAGCCATACTTGTGTTGCGGCGATCGTACGGTATGGCGCGAATGATGCTTAATCGGGGACCGCAATGAGTACAGTTCGTGAAGGGATAACGATACCAGCGGCTGAGGGGGTCAAAGATTTCCGCTTTACATTTTGGACAAGTAGCAGCATCGGGAGGAACTTCTGTTGTTACCCCGGTGCTAACACTGTGAGAAATGACAAAATCATCAAAGGTTGATTTGCCTTCATAACGCTTGCGCGTTACTTCATCAATTCTCGCCAGTGGAGGACATTCTTTCTGTAATTTTTGAACAAATTCTTCTATAGATTCTTCACGACCAGATGCCCGAATTAAGACACCTTGACCGTCATTACAAACTTCGCCTTGCAATCCGTATGCTTTTGCAAGCCTATATACAGTGGGACGGAATCCCACTCCTTGAACGGTACCGCGAACCCTGATTTCTTCAGTAGACATAAGATTTTAACGAATTACGTAGATGCAAAGAAGACAAAGAACTCAGAACTCAGAATGCAGAATACAGAATGACTCCAAAGATAAATTAGCTAAGTCAACAGACATAATTAAACGTAGGATGTGTTAGGCGCAGCCGCAGGGCATCAATCCTTTGAACAGCATGGGTTACGCTATTGCTAACCCATCCTACTACTTGCCACTCAGTCACACAGAACCTCTTCTTATGTGTTCCTACTGTGGGATTCTGAGTTATTAGTTATTTTCCAAAGTAAAACTCTGTTATTTCCAGAGTCAGCTATGACCGCAGTATTTCCACATACTTTTATTCCGTAAGACCAATTCAAACTATCTCGTTTTGGAAGTCCAAAATCGCGATTTTCGCCTTTACTTTCAAAGTTTATTTGTCCAGCAAGTGCATGACTTTCTGCACCTTGCAAAGACAGAATTGATTGTGGCTTTCTCCAGCCTAAAACTCTAGAATTAGCTGTATCTGCAACGAATAGCCACTCACCAGCAGCAGCTACACCGTAAGGCATACTCAAACTGTTGGCGCTGGGGAAATAAACTCCTTGATTGATTTCAACTGAATCAAAAGTCTTTTGTCCTAACACCACTGCACAAGGAGCATTATTTTCTGTTGGTATGCCCTGCCAAATCATCACGCGGTTATTCCCCGCATCCGTGACAACTAAATTTTCTCCCCAAACCGTAATGTCATGGCACCAACGCATACTTGATGCTGAGGGAGTACCGCCGCCATTTTCATCACGGGATATCATATCTGGTTGTCCTAAGACTAAATCTGCTGGTTGGCCATTTTCTTCAGGTAATTGATGCCAAATTAAGACCCGCCGATTTCCTGTATCAGCAACAAATAGCTTTCCTTGATGATAGAAAACTCCATAACACCAGTTCAAAGTGTTGGCTTTTGCTTCTTGGGTTCCTCGGTTTGGTTCATTATCAGTGAAATGGGATTGACCTAATACTAAATCCGCTGGAACATTGTTGTCTTCTGGCAGTTTTTTCCAAATCAAAACGCGATGATTCCAAGCGTCTGCAACTGCTAAACCTTCACCACAAGCACAAATTCCAGTTGGTACACTGAGTGTTGCTCTTCCAGCGTTGCCTTTGGCATTTTGTCCTTCATCATTAAAGTCAGGTTGTCCAATCACCCAATCAGCAGGTTGACTATCTTGAGTGGGTAAATTCCGCCATCCTAATAAACGATGATGTCCTGTATCTGATACCCACAAAGGTCCATTTTCTGATATCAAGCAGGCACCGCGAGGACCAAACATTTCTCTGTTGCTGGGTGCTACAGGCATGACTAATTGACCGATTTCAAGAGTCTTTCCTAAAATGACTTCCACACTTTGAGGAAAAAGAGGGAAAAGTTGGGGAACTTTTGCCGCTTCTGTTTTATCTATTGGTGTAAGAGTCATTTCAGTTCCTGTGCTCATCGGTCGATTGGGAATAAAAAATGCGGCTTTTTTACCCTCAAATCAATTTGGGGCAAAAAGCTCAAGTTAGTTGAAACTAACGGAAATTCTATTTGAGGTATTCAGTTAACTTGTGAAAACAAGTTCTAGCTTTTAGTCTGATTGTTTTCGAGACTCATCAAACTAAAAACTTACTTTAATTTGATATCTTTATGTAGAAATGGCATAAGTATACCAGTCAAAAAGCTAGAGACTACAACTGGTATCCAAAGGCTAACTTTAGCTTGTGCAAGTAAGAACAACAGTAGCGCACTTACGCCAATACCAATTGCAGTTTGCTTGACAAATTGCATGGGATCGCGCAGTAGCTTTCCCTTAAAAAATAACCTAGCGCTAAACCATCCTATCTCTAACATGATTCCTCCTAAAAATTTCTCAAGGCATTCAGCAGTATGAGTCCTAAGGTAATTCCAGGAATCACGCCAGCCGGACCAAAAAATCCGCCTAGCAGTGCCGCTAACTGATAGCCTAAATCTTTCCCCGCTAAAATCATCCCGCCAATAGCACCGCCAAGTATAGATAAAGCTGTTGCTACTAAAAACCACACAAATCCTGTCATGAGATTCAAATCGCCAGCTGTTAAGCTTGTGAGGAAATCTCTCAAAGTCTGATTTGTCAGAATATCTGTCATTCTCATCTCCTGAATAGAAATTGTTAGTTGTTGGTTGTACAGACGCACTCTCATGAAAGCGTCTCTACACAATAAGCACTAACTATTGCCGATTTCTGTCTCAACTTCTTGCAGCATCTGTAGTACAACTTCCGCTTGTTCTATTTGTCCATGTTGAGTGAAAATTTCCCAAGCTTCTTGATAATAGGTACGCGCTTGCCGCATATTTTTGAGATTCCCGGCTTCTGGTTTTTCCGGGTTATCTGGTAAGTTGAATAAGGCGTTGGCTTTATTAGAAATGGTGTTGGCGTATTCCAAGGGTGTGTCTTTAGGATCACGCACTTTTAACGCCTCGTCATAAGCAGCGATCGCCCGCAAAATATTCTCCAAAGGATGCGAACTCGGTAAATATTGCAAAGCGTTACCCAAGTTATTTTGCAACATCGCATATTCCCTTGGATGGTTTATTAACCGAATATGCTTCAGTGCCTCCTCAAATGTCTGCACTGCTAACCCTTGACGCAACGATTCTTTTTCTGATGTCAGGGGCATGGAAAGGTAAGCAATTGCAATATTATTGTGTAAAATCGCATATTCCTGCGGGTACTTCTGCCAGGTAAACACCTGCAAAGCCTTCTGATAAGCTTGGATGCTATCGGTCATCCGCGCTAAATTGAATGGTACAAGCGATTGCAACACTAACCCTAAATTCATTTGGGCTTCCGCTACTTCCTCTTGCGGGGCAAACTCCAGCAAAATAGGTAGGGCTTCTTCTAATCGTTGTTTCGCTTCTAACAACAGTTGTTCCCCAACATCAGGAATTGCCTTTAGGGCAGTTGCCATTCCTGCCTTTGCCCTAGCTTTCCACAGCAGATTATCCTCAGCGCACAATTCATGCGCTTGATGACACAGTGAAACTGCATTCCATAAATCTTGGGCAGTTTTTGGCTTTTTTTGAAAGCCCTGCGCCATTTCAATCAGCATCTCAATTTTTTCTTGTGTCGTTGCTGAAGACGAAGCAATGACAGCCATTGCCGCCTTCACTGCTGAATCTGTCATGCTGGGAGTCATTACTACCTTCCTAAAGCAGGTTGGAGAAAATCAAATATGCAGGCAAAAATAGATTGCTTGTAAGGGGAGAACACACAACGCAGAACATCGGAGAAATTCTTAATTCACAGTCGATAGATGACTTTTGCAAAATGTCTATTGAGTCTTTCAAGCCTGCATACCCTAAAGACGCTACGAACACGGCGTCTTTAGGCTGTACCAACCAAGCTTGTTTACGCAGATGATCACTCAACTCCGGTTAATCGCCTCTTTGCAAAATTAGGCGATTGAGTTCGCTTTGGGTGAGAGGCTTATGGATCAAAGGGGGTACAGCGGTTTTAAACGCTTAGTCTTTTTGCTAGAAGTCTAATGAATACTCCTTGAATTCATTAAGTCTATTTTCTTTTAATATAAAACATTTGATGAGAAATAAATAGAATGTTTATGTGAACTTTTATCTAAGAGATTTTCATAAAAATATATTTTTATTTTTCTTGTCTTTAAACAGTATATTTTTCAAGCAAGCCTTGATTTTATGTCATAGCTAATCGAAAAAAAATATAGAGACGTCACTTATCTTTTTATTAACGTCGTACTGTTAATATAGTAACTCTGCTTCCTCAACGAGAATGTTAGTGGATAACTGTTTCGGAAAATTTAGAATATATTCAAATTCAAACAAGATAAAGTTTTATGTAAGAAATAAACAATTGAATCAAAAAATACATGATATTAGAAATAAAGGGAAAAAAACAGGTGAGACGCTACAAACAACGTCACCTGAATCATGCAGGGTAAACAATAGAAATCAAGATAGCTGATGACGAACTTACTATGGCTGCAAGGTGGTGCATGTTCAGGCAACACCATGTCATTTCTTAACGCTGAAGAACCCACCGTTTGTGATTTGGTCACTGACTTTGGCATTAACGTCCTTTGGCATCCATCCCTAGGGTTGGAACTAGGTGCAAATTTGCAGACGATGCTGTGGGAATGTCTTATGGGCAAAATACCCTTGGATATCCTGGTATTTGAAGGCAGCGTGATCAACGCGCCCAATGGCACTGGAGAATGGAACCGTTTTGCCGATCGCCCGATGAAAGACTGGTTAAACGACTTATCCCAAGTTGCCAACTATGTCGTCGCCGTGGGAGACTGTGCTACCTGGGGAGGAATTCCCGCAATGGCACCCAACCCTAGCGAATCTGAGGGATTGCAATTTCTCAAACGCAAAGAAGGGGGCTTTTTAGGCAAAGAATTCCGGTCAAAATCCGGATTACCCGTGATCAACATTCCTGGATGTCCTTCGCACCCGGACTGGATTAGCCAAATATTAGTGGCGATCGCCACCGGTCGAATAGGCGATATTGTTCTTGATGAACTGCATCGTCCACAAACCTTCTTCAACACCTATACCCAAACAGGTTGCACCCGTAACATCCACTTTGCCTACAAAGCATCAACCACCGAATTTGGTCAACGTAAAGGATGCTTGTTCTACGACTTAGGTTGTCGTGGACCAATGACTCGTTCTTCCTGCAACCGCATTTTGTGGAATCGCGTCTCCTCCAAAACCCGCGCGGGAATGCCTTGTTTAGGTTGCACCGAACCCGAATTCCCCTTTTACGACCTCAAACCAGGAACCGTATTTAAAACACAAACCGTCATGGGAGTTCCCAAAGACTTGCCCGCAGGAGTGAACAAAAAAGACTATGCCCTAGCCTCCATCGTGGCAAAAGACACAATGCCCGAGTGGGCAGAAGACGACTTTTTCACAGTTTAGTCATCAGACCTCCGATAAAAATGTCAATTTCTTGAAAATAAAACCACAGATGGACACGAGATTTACACAGATAAATCATCTGTGTCCATCTGTGTGCATCTGTGGTTCCAAACATCCTGAAACCGGATTTTTGCAACAAATCAATAGTCGCAAATGAACAAGGACGAATGATACAGGACAAAGGACAAATGGGAATTCAAACATTAGACATATCGCCCCTAGGCAGAGTCGAGGGCGATTTAGATGTCCGAGTGGACATAGAAGATGGGCAAGTCGTAAATGCTTGGACACATGCCGAACTCTTCCGAGGATTTGAAGTGATCCTGCGCGGTAAAGACCCCCAAGCAGGATTAATTGTCACACCTCGCGTCTGCGGTATTTGCGGTGCTTCTCATCTCACCAGTGCAGCTTGGGCATTAGATACCGCTTGGGGAACAGAAGTTCCGCGCAATGCGATTTTGGCAAGAAACTTAGGTCAAATTGTCGAGTCAATTCAAAGCATACCCCGCTACTTTTACGGTTTATATGCGATTGATTTGACCAATAAAAAGTATCGGTACAGCCCTTTTTACCAAGAAGCATGCAGACGCTTTGCTGCCTTTACTGGTAAATCTTACGAACTTGGCATCACAATTTCTGCCAAACCAGTAGAAATTTACGCCTTATTTGGCGGTCAATGGCCCCATTCTAGCTACATGGTTCCTGGTGGCGTGATGTGTTCCCCCACCTTAACAGACGTGACTCGCGCTTGGTCGATTCTGGAATACTTCCGCACCAATTGGTTAGAACCCGTGTGGTTGGGTTGTTCTTTAGAACGCTACGAAGAAATCAAAACTTATGAAGACTTTATGGTATGGTTGGACGAAAACCCAAGCCATGCCAATTCTGATTTAGGTTTTTATTGGCGCATGGGTTTAGATATTGGTTTGGATAAATATGGTGCTGGTGTAGGTAAATATGTCAGTTGGGGATATTTACCTCATGAAGCAAAATACCAAAAGCCGACAATTGAAGGGCGCAATTCTGCCTTGATTATGAAGAGTGGAGTCTACGACAGTTTCACCGACACTCATACTCTCATGGATCAAAGCTTCGTCCGCGAAAATACAACTCACTCCTGGTATGAGGAACTGACAGAGGACATTCACCCGTACGATCGCACAACAAAACCAGCCCAGAACAATGCCAAAGACTTCAAGGGGGCGTATTCTTGGTCAACAGCAGTGCGACACAAAGACTACGGACGCTTAGAAGCAGGACCACTCGCACGTCAGTTAGTGGCGGGTGGTAAACATGGAGAATCTTGGCAACACTTCGACGGGTTTATCCTCGATGCCTTCAGGCAAATGGGTGGGGCAAGTATCCATCTGCGACAATTAGCACGAGTTCACGAAATTGTCAAGTTATATCGTCAAGCCGAACGCTGCTTGCGCGAATTCCACCTGAATGACCCCTGGTATATCAAACCCAAAGAAAAAGATGGACGCGGTTGGGGTGCAACCGAAGCATCGCGGGGTTCCCTGTGTCACTGGTTGGAGATTGAAGGTGGTAAGATTAAAAATTACCAGATTATGGCTCCCAGTACCTGGAATATTGGACCGCGTGACGCTGAAGGAATACGTGGACCGATTGAGGAAGCTTTAGTTGGGACACCTATTTACGACTCAACCGATCCAGTGGAAGTGGGTCATGTAGCGCGATCGTTTGATTCTTGTCTGGTTTGCACCGTTCACGCCCATGATGCAAAGACGGGTGAGGAATTGGCGCGTTTTCGTACTGCGTAGGGTGCGAAGCGCGAGAGTACAGCACCACCTGATTTGTCAACCACGGTACAGCGTAGGTGCATTTTTGCCTTGTTCCCAGTCTCTGGCTGGGAATACCATTGGGAGGCTCTGCCTCCCTTACTTGCGTTACTAGCCGTTTAAACCGCATTTCCAGGTTCTACCTGGAAACGAGATTTTAGAAGAGTTTTGGCTTAAGTTGACACCAATGGCATCTAGTCCCCCCAGTTTATAGGACGGGCTAGAAGCCCATCCCACAAAAAAAAGTTGGATATTTTTAATTTGCAAGTCCCTTAACGCACCACCTCATCAAATTTGCCCCAACGGACAGGTACAGCGTAGGGTGCGAAGCCCGAGAGTACGGCACCACCTGATCACATTTGCCTCAACGCACAGATAAAATCTTTAGATACTCAGTAGCGACCCAACCCTCAGAAGCAACCCATTGGTTGGATTTAACCTTAATCCAACGAAAGTTGTCATTATCTTTGCCTTCACCGTACACGGAGACTCTTGACCCATTGGGAATCTTACCAAGTTCACGAGCACTCGTGTCCGGTTGTTCCCGAACATTCAAACCACTTGTAGCATTGATAACGATGACTTCTGCAACACCACCAGAACCACCAGATGTTTCTTGCTGGATACTTACATGGTTTTTAAAGACATACCAAGTGTCGTACTGAGGACATCCAGCATTTCCGACTTTATCAAACAGAGTCACTCTGTAGTGGTCTGTATCTGCGTCTGCTCTTTCTCTAACTCTAAATGTCTTCCCATTGCTAATATTATACTTCTCACAAAGTCCAAGCTGACTTGAGTCCTTGAGACTCTGTTTGAAATTCGTTCCACTTGAGTATGTGACTTTTAATATGTATGCCATTGACGCATCTCCTTGTTGGATTTTTCAACACCTATTAGATGGTAATGTATGTTGAAGAACACGCACACTGAGGTAGAAAGTTCTTGTCCTTCTTTTATGTCCTCATACTAAGTTGACGTGAGTTCGATGTATCCTGATTTGACCCCTCTCCAAACCTCTCACGCCAGATGCTTCAACGGGGGGAACCCCCGCAACGCACTGGCTCCCCTACAAGGGGAGAGGCTTAAAAATCCCATTTTTACGTAGCTCCTCCCTCTCCTTGTAGGAGAGGGAGGTTGGGTGGGAGAGGTTTGTCGAACTCACGTTAAGTTGCATTCATGACTTACACCTCACCCCGCCCTTACGGGCACCCCTCTCCGAACCTGCGGAGAGGGGCAGGGGTGAGGTTTTGAACGCAACTTGGTATCACTATGTGTATCAAAATCAACTGATTCTCTTTATTTTTTGGCACACCCAGCAGGAGTAGACCCCAAACTATTGGCGTTGGATGCATGGGAGATGAGGGTAACGTTCCCCTTACCGTCAAACACCCAACCCGTAGCAGGCACAATTTTCACAACATCAGAATCGGATGGTGGTTTAGCTGCGCTTCCTTGTGAACGTTGTTGCTGTGTTGTAATAGCTGACAATCGAGTGTCTAACCAGACGACATCAGAACTGAGGGGTTCGTACGGGCTGGGAGGCAAACCACCGCGTCCGGTGATCGTAAATTTGCTTTTATCGGTGTCAGCATCTGTGCTAGCAATGGCATCACAGCTAGTGTCTGCTATGAGATTTGATGTATCTGTTAAGACTATGGGGAGTTCGACTAATCCCAGGCTTTGGTCAGCATCCGGTGTATTGATAGTGACCTGACCGCTTAAAGTTGGGTTGGTTAGGGAAAATGCTGTGATGTCGTTGGTTTGTAACACTTGCGGGTTGAGTTCATTTGGGTTATCAGTTCTCAACTCGCGCACCAAGTCTTCTCGACTACGTTGAGTAAAGTTAAAAATGCCTAATGAGTTGATATCGATTTTCCCACCACTGCCATTGAAAGCATTGGCGGTAATGTCGCTGTTTTCATTAGGGACACCAACAATAAAGCCATTGGGAGCGTTGATAGTGATGTTACCGCCATTACCACCTTGCTGTGCAGTACCCGCAGTGGCAGAGATGAAACTTCCACGGCGTAGCAGCAGTAAGTCTCCGACTCGCAGATTGATATTGCCGCCATTACCTGATTCAGATTCAGCGTTGAACCTCGCTCTGTTGTCCAAACGAATTTGGGGTGCGGTTACTTCAATGTTACCTGCATCCCCTTTTCCATAGTTGCTGACAGAAAGGTAAGCACCATTGGTTAAAGACAGAGAATCAGCGCTAATTTGTATGTTTCCACCTTTTCCTTCTCCATAGGAGTATTGTGTGCTGGAAGCACGGCTGTCATCAAAAGAGACATTACCACGGACATCAATTATTACATTCCCTGCATCCCCTCCAAAGGAGTAGGTATCAAGACTAGCACCATTGGTTAAAGACAGAGAATCAGCGCTAATTTGTATGTTTCCACCTTTTCCTCCTCCATCGGAGACTACTGTGCTGGAAGCACGGCTGTTATCAAAAGAGACATTACCACGGGCATCAATTATCACATTCCCTGCATCCCCTTTTCCATCGTTACTGGCACCAAGTTCAGCACCATTGGTTAAAGACAGAGAATCAGCGCTAATTTGTATGTTTCCACCTTTTGCTTCTCCACTGTAGGTTACTCTGCTGGAAGCACCGCTGAAATTCCCATCAAAAGAGACATTACCACGGATATCAAGTATCACATTCCCTGCATTCCCTTTTCCATAGGTGTTGGTATCAAGATTAGCACCATTGGTTAAAGACAGAGAATCAGCGCTAATTTGTATGTTTCCACCTTTTCCTTCTGCATCGGAGTATGCTGTGCTGGAAGCACCGCTGAAATTCCCATCAAAAGAGACATTACCACGGGCATCAATTATTACATTCCCTGCATCCCCTCCAAAGGAGTAGGCACCAAGTTCAGCACCATTGGTTAAAGACAGAGAATCAGCGCTAATTTGTATGTTTCCACCTTTTCCTCCTCCATCGGAGCCTACTGTGCTGGAAGCACGGCTGTTATCAAAAGAGACATTACCAGGGACATCAATTATTACATTCCCCGCCTGACCTTGTCCTGCAGGCTGGTTGGCAGATGCTCTACGAACAAAGGTTCCCAGTATAGCGCCATCCTTGAGGGACAGTGTTGCCGCATTAATGTTGATGTCGCCACCTTTGCCCACTGCTCCGCTTGTCACATTGCTGAAGATGGCACTGTCAGCAGCAGACACAGAATCCTTTGCTTGCACCAATATACTACCTGCATCCCCTTGTCCAAAGGTGCTGGCATTGAGTTGAGCACCATCAGTTAAGGAAAATGAGCCTGATGTGACATTAATGTTTCCTCCTTTACCAATCGCCCCACTTCCCAAAGAGCTCAAAATACCACTAGAGAATCCGTCCTTCGCCCCAGCAATCGTCACTGCACCTGTGACATTAACGTTGACATTTCCCGCCTGACCTTGTCCTGCTGGCTGGGTGGTAGATGCTTCACGAACTCCCGTTGCCAGTTGACCGGCATCCTTGAGGGACAGTGTTGCCGCAGTGATGTTGATGTCGCCACCTTTGCCCACTGCTCCCCCTTCCACAGTGCTGAAGATGTAACTGTTAGCAACAGACACAGAATCCTTTGCTTGCACCAATATACTACCTGCATCCCCTTGTCCAAAGGTGCTGGCATCGAGTTCAGCACCATCAGTTAAGGAAAGTGAGCCAGATGTGACATTAATGTTTCCTCCTTTACCAATCGCCCCACTTCCCAAATAGCTGGAAATACTACTAGAGGATCCGTTTTTCACCCCAGCGATCGTCACTGCTCCTGTGACATTAACGTTGACATTCCCCGCCTGACCTTGTCCTGCTGGCTGGGTGGCAGATGCTTCACGAACAACCGTTCCCAGTTGACCGGCATCCTTGAGGGACAGTGTTGCCGCAGTGATGTTGATGTCGCCACCTTTGCCCACTGCTCCCCCTTCCACAATGCTGAAGATGTAACTGTTACGAGCAACAGACACAGAATCCTTTGCTTGCACAAATATACTACCTGCATCTCCTCGTCCAAAGGTGCTGGCTTCTAGTCGAGCACCATCAGTTAAGGAAACTGAGCCTGATGTGACATTAATGTTTCCCGCTTTACCAATTGCCCTACTACCTGCAATACTGACAATGCCTGCATTAGAGACAAAAAGCCCATCAGATGCTTGTATAAAAATATCCCCAGCATTTCCCTGTCCCTCAGAATTTGCAAACACTCTTGCACTATTTTTGACATTCAAATTCCTAGTTTCTACTTTTAACTCTCCAGCATTGCCAGAACTGCCTAAACTAGTTGCTGTATATAAGCCACTCCCAAAAAATATGCCTCTACCTAATAATTCCACTGAATCAGAAGCTTTAACTGTCAGATTTCCACCATCACCTAAAGATGTAATAAAAGTTGATACGTATGCTCCATCAGTAGCAGTTAACTTTCTTGTGTTAATTGTCAAATTACCGGAAGAACCTGCACCCTGAGATTCTGTTAGTAAACTACTAGCATACTTTCGATCTGCGGATTCTCCAATCAGTTCTACTGACTCAGTTGCATTAACAGTAAAATCTCCTCCAGGTTTTGAGCCAGAGGTAATAGACAAAATTGATGAACCATCTTTTACAGAAAGTTGCCTGCTTTGCACTTGGATGGAACCTCCGCCCTCTCCGCTTGCATCAACTGAAGCTTTTTGAGAAAGCAGGATATTACCAAAATTCTCAATACCTGAGTATCCTAAAGTAAAACCAGAATCATTTTGAGTGAGGCTAACTAAGCCGGGTGAAGCAACACTTCCTAATTCAATTCTTCCTGATTCTGCTCTGAGATTACCACCCTCTAGAACGATATCTCCACCAACAAGCGCTAAGGTTCTCCCTGGTTGCACTTGTAGTCCCGGAACATCACCCCGAATCGTTCCAAATGTTTCGTCGTAAGTTAAATTATGACCTGAACCTTGTACGGTTATTTTTCCTGGATTCGCCCCAAATTGCAAACCCAATGGAACACTTATAGTCAGCAATGGTGTTGTTTGGGTACCGTCTGTTCTAAACTCTGTGCCATCAGCAAATTTCAGACTACTAGCGGTACTTGCAAAGAAAGAGCCGCCAATCTCCAACCGCGCATTTGGTCCAAAGACAATTCCATTGGGATTAATCAAAAACAGGTTAGCCGTACCGTTAGCGCGGATGAAACCATCAATATTAGATATTGACCCACCCGTCACCCGACTAACTATGTTTTGAATGTCAACAGCATTATTAAAGAAAGCTCCGCTACCAGTGCGAACAGAAAACTCTTGGAAGCTGTGGAACAAGTTGGTTCCTGCTTGCGTTCCGCCAGTGATATCTATGGTGTTACCATTTATGTTAACCATGGAATTATTGGGGAGAGTGACATCCGGTGTAATTTGAGCCAGAACACAATTTGCACTCAAAGTATATACACCACCAATTGCAATTCCTAATAAAGCGTCCCAACGAGTACTCATGGCAGACATTGCACCTCTCCAGACAGCAGTAGTTACTTAGTGTCTAGTAAACCATGATTATTGGTTTGATTTTTATTTTCAACTGCTGCTGTGTGCCTAAAATTACAGAAAAGTTAGGCACTAGGTTATGGCATTCATTTCACAGATAAAAGCAGTTAAAGGAACCTTGACTTGCTTTTTAAGCTCTATTTCTAAATTTTTCTAAGAAT
Organism: Kalymmatonema hyalinum WJT4-NPBG1; assembly: GCA_019359075.1. Taxonomy (GTDB): domain Bacteria; phylum Cyanobacteriota; class Cyanobacteriia; order Cyanobacteriales; family Nostocaceae; genus Kalymmatonema; species Kalymmatonema hyalinum. Next base: position 110,658 of record JAHHIB010000001.1, on the reverse strand, counting down.
TATTAATATCCATTACAATCAACAGACCTGATTTCGGTATTTATAGAATCCAAAAGCATACCAGCGTCAAGGTAATATAAAAAATGCGGTACAACTCTAAACTAGATTGCGCTCCAGTAATGACTTGCCAAGGTTCTAACATTTTTTTCATAACAGCTTGTCTGTGCAATTACAGACTCTGGAGCGCGAATTCAACGTAAGGTGGGCACTGGTTCCTGTCCACCTTCCTTGCTTATCGGTGAAGAGCAGTGCCCACCCTACAATTTAATGTTTTCTTTGTGCCAGCCGTAGGCGATCGCGCAGAGCGCAGCGCCGCAGGCGATGCTCCCTCCGGGAGCCGCGCAAGGCGCGATCGCAAAAAAGCTTTAGCCGCAGGGTGCGATGAATACGACACAAAACCAATAAAGATGCCGCGTCTGTTGGTTGACACTCCTCGACCTAAAGGTGCGAGGATTCTTGCTTCATCCGTCCTCCCTAGGTATTCAAATGCAAGCATTCAAAATACCCCCGGAGCGGATACGTCCACAAGCGCACACGGACTGCCCGACCGCGTTTGAAAGGATTTATTCAATTGCTTTTAACTCTTTCCTACACTATGTCGCACGAAGCTGAGCATTGTAGATGGGGAGTACCCAACTTTGCCTCACGAGAGTCTTTGAGACTATGGGCAATAGTATAATGCCATACTTTGGATACGCTGTCAATCCTGGAAAAGCCGTCCTAGAAGGACGGGGCTTTAGATCCAGTTTTTCGGTAAAATCAAAACTTTAATGCAAAAGGTGCAGTAGTTCCAGCGTCAGCGCCGAAAAATCTCCAGACTCGTCATACTTGACTAGCAGTTGTTGGATCTCGGATGCTGTCACTAGCCAATTCACTGCCATAGTGAAGGAAGTCCCAACACTCACTTTGCCTGGACAACTTACAGAAACTCCGTCAGGCAAAAAGAAAGTTTCGTGTCCTTCCCAGCCCCAGTGTAGCTGAGTCACTACAGGCGCAGAAATCTTTAAATCAGGAGTCATAGTGACAGCGGTTCCTTGCCAATTGCCGCCCAGATTTCGTGGCAATTGAATGAGTTCAGTAGACCAGTATTGACTAGGAAAGCTAGCAGCATCCTCGCGAATATTTGCCGTGCGGAACAAACTACCATGCTCGTCATAAACGATGCCTACACTATGTCTTAATTCTTCATACTTAAAAAATAATTCAACTGCAAAATACGAGCCTGTTTTTAACTTTGTTGACACCCAAGCAGCATGACCAGATTCAAAAAAAACGCCTCTCATCGATTCATTTTCTGGGTGAAAAACTCCATCAGATAAGCTATTAGAGAGTTGGTTATATTCCCAGCTTTTTTCCAATGTTCTGCCATCGGCGTATGCGTAGCGATTAGTTTGAACAATTTCGGTCTCTTCTGGATTACCCCGAAAGCTTCTGAGACTTTGAAACGATTCTGTTACCTCGCCTTGGCGGGAATATCTTGTCCAAATTCCCTGCCAGTCACGCAAATGGTTGTGAGTAAAATTCTTCCAATTTTGCTCTTTTAAATCCATAAAATATAACTTCTTTGCGTCTTTGGTAGTGTAATATAACATGCCATTGTTTAACTATTAGCCATCAGTTCTAAAATGCTTACAATTATTGGTTGCGGAAATCTCAACCGTAGTGACGACGCTGTAGGCGTGATAATTGCCCAACGCCTACAACAATATCTTGCTCAACGTCCTCATCCTCATATGCGAGTTTATGATTGTGGCACCGCAGGAATGGAAGTGATGTTTCAAGCAAGAGGCAGCAAAAAGTTAATTATTATTGATGCCAGTTCAACAGGTTCTGAACCAGGCGCTGTTTTTAAAGTTCCTGGCAAAGAACTTGAAGCCTTACCGGAACCTAGTTATAATTTGCATGATTTTCGCTGGGATCATGCTTTAGCCGCAGGTAGGAAAATTTTTAAAGAGGACTTTCCCGAAGAGGTGACGGTTTATTTAATTGAAGCAGAAAATCTTGGTTTTGGACTGGAGTTAAGCCCTGTTGTCCAACACTCTGCTGACTTGGTTTTTGAAGAAATAACTGCAATTATCAGACAGAATGAAAAGGAGTTTTAAATTTCTCTCAGAGGTTATTTAGAAAGTAAAAATAAAATTATTGTAGGGGAGCCAGTGCGTTGCGGTGAATCCAGCGCTGCAGGAGGGTTTCCCTCCGTAGGCGACTGGTGTTCGCGTAGCGTGCCGAAGGCATACCCGAAGGGAGGTTCCCTCCGTTGTAGCAACTGGCGTTGTGTTAGGCGCACCCTTTCAAGAGATTTGTAACGACAAATATGTTCAAAGCGCCTAACGCACCGCGATATAAGATGGTGCGTTACGGCTTTAGCCTAACGCACCCTACTTATGATTTACTGAACCGTATGCGGTATGAGTAGCAGGAGCAATTTTTATTTGTCTAGGACATTTCCGGAAATTTCTTGGCTTGAGATGTAAGTTGTATCGGTATAGTAGTATCTTGACATACAAGCTAGAGAAGAAACTTTCTTCACAACATATCGACAAATTTTCTAGATACTATTTATCTGCTATCTCACGCACTATATAAAAAATGTTACGACTTTATCACGTTTTGCTTGGTGTGATTTTGCTGGTGGTGTTCACACCGCTAGGATTTGTAAAATACGCTCTCCCCTACTTGTCTTCAAATAACCAATCGCAGCCGTCTCCAGGACAAGCGAATGCTGCTCAAAAGCAGCCTCGAACCACATCCAGCAACTCTCAACCAAATCAAGGAAATATCTGGAAGAGTATCTTAGGACAAACAGCTGCCCCTCCTGGTTGGCGAGTTGCTGCTTGTGATGGAAATGCACCTCTGTTGTGCGTGTCATCAAATAAAAATATTTTGGGTACGGTTGAAATGGGAGTTTACCCTCTGGAAAATCAACCGAATTTTCAACAGATCTTGGCAAAAGCTGGTATTCCACCGAGTTCAAATGTGGATTACCAAAAAGCCCAATACCAAAACCAGTTAGAAACCGCACTTAAACTTTGGGTTGCCGAGCATTACAATACTTTGGAGAAAGACCGTCGGAGTGTGTATAGTGACCGTATTATTTTCTCCGCCCAGTCTCCACAACAGGTATCGGTTGGTAAACTTCAGGGAATCCGTTATCGGTTTTTAGGAATTCAGCAAAAAGGTGGAATCCAAGAGCAGCATCTTGGTTATGTTGCCTTTGATGGTAAAGCACTTTATGTCATCACCACTGCCTTTGATCCAGGTTCGCAAACGGGTAAGTTCGACAAACTGGAAAATTTTCAACGCTTTGAACCTTTCCTGTCTGCCACTGTGAAGGAAGTCAATTTGCCAAAGTAAGAAAAGCACGGCAATGCCGTGCTTTTACGGAAAAAGAACAAGCACATCACCTGATTTAATATACGTAACTTAGCTGGGTTAGCAAACCAGCCATTGGGTTGATTTGCGTGTGAAGGCTGGAATAGTTACGGCTAGTTTTTTAAAGGATTTAGGAACCGCAGATGCACCGAGATAAAGGTAGATAAATGTATGCTTCATCCGGATGACAACTGCTATAATTACCTCTTTAGAAGTATATTTTTTTATAATTATTTGGTATCAGGTAATTGGTAATACTTTATATTACCAATTACCTATAAAACGATTCAGTTAAATTTCAGCCGAAGCTCGCTCAATCAAGCGACGTGCTAAGGTTTGCGTGCCAGTATGTTCGTAGTAATTCGTTGATATATCCAGCAACGCCCCGAGGTAGTCTAACTTGTCACCTGCAAAGTCGGTAAAGTTTTGCAAGTTGTTGACTACCTTTTGTGGCGTTAAATTCTTCGAGGCAACCAGACCACTCATCCAACCACTCACTGAGTTGAAGCTTTCACCGATAAAGTTCAGTTTACTACTGGAATTGTTACCTGGAATGTCTTGTTGAATATTCTGAAAAGTCGAGTTTTGCTCTAACTCCTGAGGACTTGTCTGATTAATTCTAGAGAGTGCGCTACTGATGAAGTTTGGACCTAGGGGTATCAAACCATCAAAGCAAACTAATGCAGCCATGCGGATGAAGGACTCACCACTGTATTCGCCCAAAGACGCGACAAAATCCCCAATGCTGTCTCCGGGAATGCCGTTAATTTGGCAGAAGGCTACTAACTCAGCGACTAATTTCAGGGACAAGTCGATGGTTTGTGCTTTTTCAGCTTTAGGAGTCACCCGATTTAAAAAACCCAAAAGGGGAATTTTCTCACCGACTTTATTTGCCAAAACGGCTGTACTAAGTGCTTTATCTGTACTATCAACAGTTTGATAAAGCCACATAGCTCGTTGATATCCCTGAGAGCGGTCGTTGTAGAGATAAATCGCTCGTTCGCCAATTTGCTGAATCAGGTCTTCGTCAGTTTCACCAGTCACAGTTTTGATGGTGTTGACAAAGCCAACCACGTTTTGCCACTCACCAGGAGCGACAAAATCGAGCGATCGCAATGCAGAAACGGTCAAGTTGTTAGTTGGTAGTTCATCAACCAATTGTTGAATCGGTTTGCTCACAATAGACTCCTAATTGTTTTCTGGTTACTCAGGATTCCAGTTGCCAAATTGCTAACTGCTAATTGTCTTTTTTTAGCTATTGGGCTTTAGCTAGCCGCGTCAAACCATTAAGGTTAAATTTCTGTAACAAAGCTTCGCGATCGCCCTCTGTGAATGACGGGTCGCGAGATTGCACTTTCACCTGGTAGCGATTGCCAACTAAAATAGCTGTGCCGGTTGTGCCCTGGGTAACAGCTGGATATCCCGCTATTGTCTTTGAGCTGTTTACGAATTTTGCTGCTGGGTTAGCGCTCCCTTTGATTGCTTGTGTATCATTAACAGAAATGACAGCAACGTCTTTGCCGTCTTTTTTCAACTTTGCTTCCGCAAAGCCTTTTTTCTCTTGAGTAAATACGCGCTGGTAGCCAGCCTGAGGACTTGGGAAGAACTTGTTAAATTCGCCACCTTGGGTTGCATCTTTCGCAACCGCCTGACCGCTTCTTTGTTGACTACTTTCCTGTTGTGCCTGGTCAAAACGTCCGGGTGTTTTCGGAGCGCAAGCTGTTGTAAATAGTAATAAACATAACAACAAAGCTGCAAAAATTCTACGGGCGCGCGGGAAATTCATGTTTGCCTCCTTGTTTTGCTTGACATTCGGTGGAAATTTATCGATCCTGCTTTTGGCTTGTAATCAGACGAAGTTTTTGATAACCATGACTAATTACTACGGTAAGCAATGACAGCATAGAACGGATCTCCTCCCGTGACACCCATCCACTGTAAGAAATTGGGAAGAGTTGACACACGAGCAATCACTTCTGGAGGCGTGAATCCTGGAACAGCAGAGAAATAGCCTTTTACCAATTCAACTCTACTGGCTTCTGTACCCTCTCGCCACGCTTGAATCGCTTTCTGAAAAAACATTCGGTTAGAAAAGCTGAAAATTGCCACACCACCAGGCTTGAGGATGCGGTGAATTTCTGAAAATACCGCTTCTGGATATTGCAAATACTGCACTGAAACGCAGTTAAGAACGGCATCAAAATCTTGGTCTGGTAGGGGTAGCTGAGGATTTTCGTTGAGATTTTGGACAAAGTAATGATTTAACTGGGGATTTCGTGCCAATTCCTCGGCGTTCAGTCCGTGTCCCTCAACATGAGCAAAAGATATGTCTGTGGGCAGATGTGAAACCCAACTACTCATCATATCTAAGATGCGAGTGTTGGGTTTGAGGCGATCGCGGTATAACTCCGTCAGCTGTTGAATAAAACCTTCGTCCACATGAGTCACGAACCGGGGATAATCATAGAACAGCTTGTCGTCTGTATCATCTAGCTTAATGCGTTGGTCTGGTTTTAGCGGCATAAACGTCTGTTGAGAACAAGTTTTTTCAAAATTTTGTCAATTTAGGTACCGTTTGGTGGAAACAATTGATCTACCACCATACGTATTCTAAGAAGAGACACAAAAATATAATGAGCCAAAGGAAGAATTTGGCTAGTCACAATTCAATGTTATATAAACTACAATTTATGCATCCCATCAAGGGTGTTACGGGGTTTTTGCGTGCCTTTCCTCATGTAAGTTTGTTAATTTGGATACTCCCCTTATTGCTATTCAGTTCTGGGGAAAGTAGCCTGATGGCACATGATGAAGGGCTTTATGCTTGGCGATCGCGCTTTATGATAGAGACGGGCGATTGGATACATCCCTGGTCAACTCCTCATCATAAAACTCCTGGTCCCTATTGGTTAGTTGCCAGTAGCTACACGTTGTTTGGTGTCAGTGAAGCAAGTGGGCGATTGCCAAGTATGATTACTGGCACCCTAAGCGTACTACTTGTATACGAAATCGGCAAAATTCTCCTTGGAAAAAAGATTGCTTGGCTTGCTGCTGCCATTTTGAGTGTAGAAATTCTCTGGCTGCAATACTGTCGTTTAGGCACACCTGATGTGCCTATGATTTTCCTAGTACTTTTAGCGATTTGGTCTTTACTCAAAGCTGAATTACATCCCAAATATCGCTCAGCTTGGTGTTTTGTAGTCGGTTGTAGTTTCGGCTTGGGCTTCTTAGTCAGAAGCTTTATGATTGTTTTGCCCATCATTGCTTTGCTACCCTATCTCCTAAAGGAGCACCGCCGTCATCGTCATCTTGCAAACCCAATGTTGTATTTGGGGTTTGTGGTAGGTTTAATTCCCACTTTTGTCTGGCTGTGGCTAAGCTGGTTACGATATGGTGATGCTAGTTTTGGGCAATTAATTAACTTTGTTGTTAAGTTGGGGTCTGGTGAACGCGCTAATAATGGGTTAGAGTTCTATTTCTGGAATCTACCTGTAAAAGCGTTTCCTTGGTTTTTTTTGAGTCTTTTAGGCTTAGTTTTGCTCATTCGTCGTCCCATTCCTCGCTACCAACTGATATTGGTTGGCTATCCCCTCATTTTGTTTGCTGAATTGAGTCTTTTCTCCACTCGTTTATCTCACTACAGTCTTTCCCTATATCCATTCATCGCTTTGCTTGCTGCTGTAGGGTTAAACTGGCTAGGCAAAATTTACCAGGATGTACAGACGCGTCATAGGGCGTCTCTAAAAAAAATTCCTCGCAATCTGAGTTATGGCTTTGGGATAGTAGGTGTTTTGCTGTTAGTAGCGGGAATAGTCGCTTCTGTTTCGGGTAATACAGAAGTTCGCAAGTACGCTACCCTGGCATTGGCATCAGGAATGGGTTGGTTAATATTACCTTTAGTGTGGATTGGTCGTTACCACTTTGGCAAAAAGTTTCTGACGAGTCGTTACTGGTTGGCGGGTTGGTTAGTTCCTGCTTGGATATCTTTGGCTGTGGCTGGTAGCACTGGCTTGATAGGCGACTACAACCCTGATGTCAAAGCTTTTATTCAACAGCCAGCAATTGCTCAAGTTTTACACTCATCTGCAATCAACTTTGTAGACACAAGAGGCAAAACTGACGTGTTACTCAAATTCTACACTCCTCACCACGGCAAGCGAGTCCAGCTTTCCGAACTGCCAACTTCTGGCTATGCTTGGGTTTCTGCCAAACAGGCGGCTGAGTTATCTGTGCCTCATCAAGTTCTTGGTACTGTGCAAAAGGTAAGTTTAATTCAACTTCTTAACAACTAAGAACTGCATTGACGTCTCCCACGGCTAAAAGCCGATGGGATTGGTTTTTGACTTTTGAATTCCCTGTAGCGGTACTAGCCTATTTTGACTGATAAGGGGATGATTGGATTGTAGATTGTATTGTCTGCTCAAATAAGCAAGCCATATGCAAAGGCAGCTTAGTGACTTCATCAGAAAATGGCAATCAGTTCTTGCTAACTGGTCAAATCATGCTATATTAATAGTACGTACGCTAAGTTTTTCGCACAGATGGTCTCTAAACCGAATAAGTCCCAAGATTTGGAGTCGTGGCAGCAAGTCCGCGCACCATACGGAATTGGCTACAGGATAAAACTAGTCTCACAACTCCTCGCTCGCAGGTTTACCGAGCGGTTGGAGCCGTTTGGACTAACCCCCTTTCACTGGGTGGTTCTGTGCTGTTTGTGGGAGGAAGACGGTTTACCGACTTCCAGTATTGGAGAAAAACTCCAACAGGTGGGAGGGACATTAACTGGCGTATTGGATCGAATGGAAGAACGAGGCTTGATTCGTCGAGAACGGGACTCTCGCGATCGCCGCATCTGGCGTATTTGGCTAACCGATGCAGGAAGAGAACTCGAAACAGTGCTACCACCTATTGCGGTAGAAATTCGCGAGCAAGCGATGCGCGGTATTTCCTACGCTGAACGCGAACAATTTTCCCAATTTCTAACTAAAGCAATAACTAACTTATCGTAGGATCACCTGATTGGGTGAAGCGCTATCTTGGGTCTTTTGCCAAAAAACTACGTACTCTAACTAATTAATTGTTAAATTCATTTTTTCTAAATACCTTTATTCAAATATTTAGTACCCTAAATTTTGTACTTATTTAAAACAATACTCAGAGCTTAACAATCATGGAACGCATAAACACTACCAACTCCAACGGACATAACGGACATAAAAAGACTGCAGTTCTGGATAAAGAACTCGTTAAAGACTTAGAGACTTTTTACACCTGGGATGTCTGCGGAAGTCAGTGTGCAAGTTAAATAGTACGAGGGGATAGGGTACAGGCGATAAGCAAAAATCTAACCTGAACTCTAAAACCTCTTCCAAAAGCAGTGCTATCCCACTCCGCCTGTGGAGAGGGGTTTGGTGTCAAGTCAGATGATATCTATGAAAGGATATTAGATTGGTATAAAGTCAGGCTTTAATGAACGCGCAAACAACTAGAAAGAGAGCACTGTTACCAGCACTGAGGTCAAGAAACTACCGTTTGTTTTTTGCCGGACAAGGCATTTCCCTTATTGGTTCGTGGATGACCCAACTTGCCACGATTTGGCTAGTTTATCACTTAACCAACAACCCCTTGATGTTAGGAATTGTGGGATTTACCAGTCAAGTTCCTAGCTTTTTTTTGACTCCCTTTGGCGGGGTATTTGTGGATCGCTTTTCCCGCCATCGTACTCTAATTGGTACGCAAATATTGGCGATGGTTCAGTCGTTGGCGCTAGCATTTCTGACGTTTACAGACGTAATTCAGATATGGCACATCATCGCCTTGAGTTTGTTTCAAGGATTTATCAATGCCTTTGATGCGCCAGCACGACAAGCATTTGTGACAGAGTTGGTGGAACACAGAGACGATTTAGCAAATGCCATTGCTATCAACTCTACTATGTTCAATGGGGCGCGGTTAATTGGACCTGCGATTGGTGGTTTACTCATTGCCAGAGTCGGTGCAGCTTACTGTTTTTTAATTGATGGTTTAAGCTACATTGCAGTAATTATCGCTTTGTTGGCAATGAGATTTAAACCTTGGAGAACTACAGTAACTAACGGCAATCCTTTGCAACAAATCAAAGAAGGATTTGCGTATGCCTTTGGGTTTCCACCAATTCGGGCACTGTTATTACTATCAGCTTTAGTCAGCTTTTTCGGAATGCAATACACGGTCCTTGCTCCGGTTTTTGCAGAAGAAATCCTCAAAGGTGGCGCAGAAACCCTAGGGTTTTTGATGGCTGCGTCGGGAGTCGGAGCGCTATTTAGTGGTATTTATTTAGCTACGCGGCAAACAGTCGTGGGACTTGGGAAATTGATTGTCTTGGGTCCAGGAATTTTAGGAATAGGTTTGATTGGCTTTGCCTTGTCGCGCTTGCTTCCACTTTCTTTGCTGACAATGTTGTTTGTCGGTTGCGGAACAATTATCCAAATTGCTAGTAGCAACACAGTTTTACAAACAATTGTTGACGAGGACAAGCGCGGACGGGTCATGAGCTTATATACAATGTCATTTTTGGGAATAATACCCTTTGGTAATTTAGTGGGAGGTGCATTAGCAGATAAAATCGGCGCTCCTTACACTTTAATTATTGATGGTATTGCTTGTATTTTAGGATCTATCTATTTTGCCAAACAGTTACCTGCTTTAAGGAAATTGGTACTTGTCATTTATGAGCAAAAAGGTATTTTAACAACTGCAAAACACTAGTTGATGAAAATAGAAATATATCTCTAATTCAATACTTAGAGTACTGCTGTAGCTAATACAAATGCAGTTGGCAACCAAGGCAATCAGGATGCTTTGTTACTCAGTCGTATTGCTATTTTCTTTCTTAAAAAAGTTAAGCCTACGGGTGGTGCTGTTGCTCATTAATACTAAGTTGCATTCATACAGGTAACTTTCTTTTTTTCTTCTCTGTGTTTTCTGCGTTCTCTGCGGTTAATTCAGAAAATTCTCTCTTTGAACGCAACTTGCTATAAACTTGTTACACAAGTCATTTTTTCTATATGAAGCCAATATGAAGCACAGATATACACATATCTAAACAGATAAACACAGATATTGGCTCTGTATTTCTCTGCAGTTCTAAATACCCTGGTTAAGGCTTTTATACAAAAGTCAATTGGCTCCGTTAGACAATATTTCCTCTGTTTTTTTTATTTGCTCTTGGTTAAAAGCAGCTTGCTTGAGATGATTTAAAAAAGTTCTATTATTATACCTAGAATCTAAGTTTATAGCTTTGGTATAAACTTTTTTTGCAGTATCTTTGTCACCACTATCCCAATAGGCGATCGCACTAGCAACTAACGGATGAGGATTATTTGGTTCCAGAATAGCAGCACGATTGGCAGTTCCAATAGCTAAGTTATAAATTTGTAACCGATGCAATGCTAAACTTAAGTTAAAATAAGCAATTTCATTATCAGGCTTGAGAATTGCTGCCCAAGTATGAACTAGCACCGCTGCTGTTAAGTTACTATCAACGAGATAAACAATTCCCAAAGCATTATAAGCAGGAACGTACAATGGCTTTTGATATATTGCTTGCCATAAAGATTGTGCTGCTTCTTGTTCCTTTCCTGCTAAATGTAATGTCCAACCTAAATTAACTCGTCCCATAATATTTTCGGGTTCGAGTTCTACAGATTTTTGCATTGCGGCTATGGCTTCAGGATACCGCCCTTGTTGCCGATATGAAAGCCCTAATTGTCGATAATCACCAGCTTTATTGGCAGCACTAGCTAAAGGTGTACCAAGAGCAAAAGTCAAAAATAAAGATGCACAAATTCCACGAGTTATCTTTGCTTTTGCTAGTTTCAACACCTTCATTTGAATCTCCTTTGTGGAGTTTATTTTAATCCAACATTTCTGGGTCAATCCCCAAGGTTTTGAGTTGTTCGGGAGAAAGCAAGCGCAACTTCTCTACAATTGTCTCCCGCTTTTGTCGCTCAACTTCAGCGCGTTCCTCACCTGTCAGGAGTAAATTTCCCTTTGCATCCCACCAACGTAACCAAGGTAGCTCTGCATTTTGATACCACCCTTGCCAGATTCCTAATTCTACCGCCATTGGCGCAATGAGGTAATGCCCCCGTTCGTTGGGTGTCATAAGTTGATAAGTATTATCTACGAGGCGGTATACCTCCACCTGTGCCTTTTCTACTTCATAAATCGCATAATAAGGGACGCGAATTGCCTGCTCATAAACCCAAAATTTGCCCACTTTCCCATCTTCTCTCTGAGATGGCGACGTTTTATCTCGCTCCTCACGGCCATCTCCAGATACAAATTCAATCACAATTAACGGCGCGATATACTCCTTCCACAAAACGTAGGAACGCCGCATTTTTCCATTGAGAGTTGGCGGGACATGAGGGACATAAAACCAATCCGGTGCTTCAGCTCCTTTCTCTGGGGGATCAGTTAATCGCCAGTAAATGCCAGAATCCTGCCCGATACAATATTGACCATTAGGATGCAGTTGCTCTAGGACGGGTTTAATCGAGTCTGTGAGTAAAATACTTTGGGGATGTTCTTGCAGATTTTTCGCGCCAGATCGCACAACGGGGGGAACCCCCGCAAGCGACTGGCTTACAAATGTCCCGTCGGAGTCCGGTAACTGCGTGTGGTCGGGTAAAGTTAATACTGAGTCGGTAACTGTAGTGACGGAAGTCATAGGCTTGATCTAGCATCTATCTGACTTTCATTGTAATGCTCGCACCTTTTTCAGGCGGGAGTGCTTACGCCATAGGCATTAAAAATATCTTCTCTTCACTAAATTTCATGATATGGAGGGGTCATCAGTTGTTTTCAGCTGTTGCAAAAGCTGTTCAACTCGGTTAGCTTTATCAGGTCTATTTTGTGCTTTGAAGATATTCGCAGCTTTTTCTAAAGATGCCAACGCCTGATCCCGGTTGCCCTGCTGCCATAGCGCCTGTCCTAGACTTGCCAGTGCATCGGCATATTCAGGATTAATTGCTAGTGCTTTTTGATACTCCACAATAGCTTCTTGTAAACGACCTTGGCTAGCAAGAGCAATGCCCATTCCATTATGAGCAAGAGCATAGCGCGAATTGAGACGAATAGCTTCTTTGTATTGAGTAATTGCTTCTTCGGCTTTGCGTTGTTGATAAAGGACATTCCCTAGTTGATAATAACCAAAAGCATCTTTGGGAAATTTCTTGATCAACTTGCGTAAATTTTCCTCTGCACCTGTGAAGTTTCCCTGACTATACAAAACATTTGCTTCTTGAATGAGGCGCGATCGCTCCAGCTGTTCCCTGTCTCCCAATTGTGCCAGTCTTTGTGGTTGCTGCGGATATGTAGTTTCAGCTAGTACAAAGGGTAATGTACTACTTACTGTCAACAAACTCAGTGTTAAGCAACTCAGAGGTTGAACAAATACCGACTTCAGTTTGCTTGTCAGCTTCATCGCACACAATGTCTGAATAGTTTGTCTTATTGGTTATAGAGACGTATATTCAGCATATTATGTTCGCGGAAGTCCAGTACATCAAGATTACCCTGTTACCTTCAGTGTAATAAAAAGAAAAACACATTTTAGAAATTTATTCGAGTTACCCTCCCACTTGCATTATTGATTATGCATTAAGCGGAATCAACGAATTGAGATCTAAAGAGATGACTCAAAATACTCAATTTCAAGTCATCATTTTGAATACAATATTTTTAATCTGTCAGTTTTCTATTCACATCGTAAGTCACTTGCAATAATCCAGAGTCATAGGTTTTCACATCCTTAAACTCAAGTGCTGTTTCCAAGCTGGGATCATTTACAATCAGTGGAATTCCACTTCCTAGAATAATAGGATGTATCGAGAGAATCAGTTCATCGATAAAACCGTGTTTCATGAAATAATGAATCGTCTGTGCTCCCCCAACTAACCAGATATCACGACCACTTGATTGACGCAATGTGTTAATAAAGCCCTTCCAATTACCCTTGACAAATTCCACGTTGTTGTCTGTTTCAGCTTGCACAGTTTTTGAGAAAACAAAACTTTGTTTACCTTTGTATGGGTATTCCCCAAATGTCAAGACTTGGTGATACGTTTTACTACCCATCAGTACTGTGTCTATTTGGGCAAAAAACTCGTTGTAACCGTAGTCAGAGTCGGTGAATAGCCAATCTACCTCTCCTGATGTCCTGGCAATGTATCCGTCAAGACTTGAGGCAATGAACAACCGTATTTTTCGCATGGTCTTGTTGCTGCCGTTTCAAAGAATCGCAGATTAATACTACTTTCACCTATCAGGACTTTAGGGAAAAATCGGTTAATGTGCATCTACTCAATAACCAGATGGGTGTTGGAAGCCACCAACCACTTTGTTAATCTCCTGAGCGATCGCCAGTAATTCCATCTCTCGCCATCGTTTACCCACAATTTGCATTCCAATCGGTAATCCGTCTCGTGTCTGCCCAATAGGTATCACAACGACTGGATGCCCTGTGAGACTGAATGGCATAGTGTAGGCACCAGAAGCCATGAAGTAAGGTACTTTTTTGCCATCCACTTCAACCGCTGCACCTTTCGGGCGATGTGTAAATGCGGTTGTCATAGCCACAGGACACAACCATACGTCCCATTGCTCCAGTGCTTGCTCCATTTGGGCAATGAGGTGATCGCGCTCTTGCAACGCCTGAAAGTAACCCTTCAGGGTTGGGTTCAAGAACGTGGGCAGAACTCCGGTTATATTGTAGAGCGAACGCAGTTCCTTATCCCCTTGAGTCCACTCACGAAACATGACAGAAATCGTCTTCCCAACTGCATCCAAATTAACGGGTTGAGAGTAAAGCATGGTGTAGGCGACAACGACGTTGTAGAGTTGCAAAGCGGCTGCAAAATCAAACCCTGTTGGAATCCATTGCTCGATGTGAACACCCGTTTGCACCAAGCTGTTGGCAACGCCCTGCATCGCTAAACGAATGGACGAGGCAACCCGAAAAGGTGGGAATTCGTCTGTCCAAGCAATTCGCAGTGCTTGTAAGCTTTGAGGTGCAGGAGTATCCAGTCCAACAGGTGGAATGTCAGGTTGACGTAAATCGGGTCCAGCAATAAGTTGCAGGCAAAGCTTTAAATCTTCAATCGAGCGGGCAAGAGGTCCAACGGTCAGCATTTGACGAATGCACCTAGGCATTCCTGGAACTTCAGGAATGTGACCTGCTGTAGATACACGGCGATCGGTTGGTTTGAGAGTGAAAACACCACAAAAGTGAGCCGGTTGACGCAACGAACCAGCAATATCATCACCTAAATCCAATGGTGAAAGCCCTGCCGCAATTGCAGCAGCATTGCCGCTAGAACTACCGCCAGGCGTGTAGTTCAAATTCCAGGGATTATTGACACGGGGAAATAAGTCGTTTGTGCCTTGGTAGTCGCTGGCAAGTTCAGCCGGGTTCGTTTTACCCATGATAATCGCCCCAGCAGCGCGGAGGCGAGCAACGGCGGTCGCATCTTGTTCAGGAATGTAGTCTTTGAGCGGTTTATAGCCTGCGGTAGTCAACAGCCCAGCCGTTTCAAAAATATCTTTAATCGTGATCGGCACTCCATGCAGGATGCCCCAGTTCTCGCCTCGTGCAAGGGCTTCGTCGGCAAGTTTTGCTCGTTGACGAGCGCGTTCTTCATCTAGAGTACAGATGGCGCTTAGCTTGGTGTTATGTTTAGCGATCTGTACTAAGTGGGCATCCAGCACTTCAACTGAAGAAACCGCGCGATCGCGGATCATTTGAGCAAGCTGATGGGCGGGTGTAAAGACTAGATCACTCATAGTGACTTGTGTGGCAAATGGCAGGAAAGAACAGAGATTGTCCTCATCCAAACTGAGACCTCGATAAAATTAATTATATTAACTTTTAGTTAATTGCATTAACTAATTAGATTTTTTAATGGGTCGTCCAAAGAAAGAGAACTCCCTAACGCGGCAGGATGTCATTGAAGCTGCGATCGCTTGCCTTGATCGAGAAGGAGAATCTGCCCTTGGTGTGAATCGAGTAGCGCGGGAGTTGAGCATTCAGCCACCCGCAATTTATAAGCATCTCGATGGCAATGCCGCCTTACGCCAAGCAGTTGTGTTAGTCATTTGGCAGAGATTTTTTGCATATTACAAGCAACAAACCGCCGGAGTGAGCAACCCTCGTGCGCTGCTTAAGGCAGGTGGACACGCAACCCGTAATTTTGCCCGAAAGCATCCAGCCTTTTACAGGGTGATGATGCAAGTTCAACTACAACCCACCGATCCAGAAGCTTCCCCAATCATTCAGGAAGCCCTCAGCTTCTTCAGAACGGGGTTTGAATCCTATGATTTGAGTGAAAATCAACTGATTGATGTCATGCGAATGGTAAACGCTGCGGTTTCCGGTTTTATTGCTGTGGAGCAAGCAGGATTGCTAACACTAAACCGTTCAACTGATGCCAGTTTTGAAGTGATGCTCGATGCACTGTTTGTTGCGATTGAACATATTCGACAAGTTGATTGTTGAACTCACCCTAAAGACCTATTTTTACCTACTTATCGACTCCGTCATTAGCAATCTCACCCCTTCCCATCAGCACGATCAATCACCAAACACTTGCTGAATCGTTCACAATTTGTTACAAAAATACAGAGAACTTCTATAACTTAAACTCGAATGCTAGGCGGACTTACTGGTTTAACAGATCCTAAAGGCAGTGACTGGGGAGAGCGTATGCTCAATACAGTCGCCAGCCAAACGATTCGCCACTTGTTCACTCAAAGCGAGTCAGTGGAAGTCTCTGTTCGTTGCTTTCCCTCTAGCAAACTCTTGCAGGGCAGCATCGATAGCTTCAAAATGAAAGGTCGTGGCTTGGTTATCCGTAAAGATTTCGCTGCTGAGGAAATTTCTATAGAAACTGATGCCGTTGCCATTGATTTTAGCTCTGTTTTGAGCGGCAAGCTGCGCTTGAAGCAACCGACTCAAGCTATTGCTCAAGTCGTCCTATTAGAAGCGGGCATAAATCAATCTTTTAAAGCCGAATTGGTAACAAAGCGTCTGGAAAATCTTACTGTACCAGCATTAACAGCATTATCTGGCGGTCAACCAGTCTCTTTTTCTGAAGTCCAGGTACAGGTACTGCCTCAAAATCGAATGCGGATTCTAGCCAAGGCAGATTTAAACAACGGTGAACTTGTACCGCTAAATATGACCGTCACTATAGGTATTGAACGGCGGCGACGTGTTTCTTTTAAAGACCCAGAAATTGAACTTGATTCGGTACCAGAACCACAACGAGAAATCTCACGAACTTTGAGTCTGGCACTGGTAGAAATTTTAGATAATATGGTGGATTTAGACCGCTTTGACTTGGATGGGGTAAAAATGCGGCTTAACCGTTTAGAAACAGAGGGCCAACGGCTGATTTTTAGTGGTTATGCAGAGATTGAACGTATTCCTAAAAATCCCTAATTGTGGAGGCACTGCTAAAATAGTATTCCCAGGCTCTCTGCCTGGGAACAAGAAATCAAAAAATTGGGTTAGCGACCAATACCTACATATTGGAAGCCAGCCCTAACCAATGTCTCAGGATCAAGGAAGTTACGACCGTCAATCATCACAGGGTGGCTCATCAACGTTGCCATCTTGCTGTAGTCCAAGTTTTTGAACTGCTCCCATTCGGTCACAAGTACCAAAGCATCGCAGCCATCGGCAAGTCTTTCAGCATCGGTTTCTACCAGTACACCGGTAAGACCATGACGCATACCAGTTTGAGAAACAATTGGGTCGTATGCCTTAACTTTGGCTCCCAATCGATTCAACTGCTCAATGATATTGAGAGCTGGAGCATCACGCATATCATCGGTATCAGGTTTGAAGGTTAAACCCAATAATCCCACAGTTTTACCTTTGAGGATTTTCAAAGTTTGCTGGAGTTTTTCAATGGCAAGCACGCGCTGGCGTTCGTTGACATTAACAGCCGCTTTTAGCAACTGAGCCTCATAACCGTAGTCATCAGCGGTGTGAATGAGGGCAGCAACATCTTTGGGAAAGCAGGAACCACCCCAACCAATGCCAGAGTTTAAGAATTTGTTACCGATACGTGAGTCTAAACCAATACCTTTGGCAATTTGAGTAACGTCAGCACCAACGCGATCGCAAATGTTTGCAACTTCGTTAATGAAACTAATCTTGGTTGCCAAGAAAGCATTAGCAGCGTATTTAATCATCTCCGCCGAACTTAAGTCTGTTACCAGCACTGGCACTGGGGGTAGAGATGGGTCAGCTGCAAACTTGCGCTCAACAATCGGGGTATACAGTTCTTTCATCATGCCGATCGCCTTTGGACTGTTGCCTCCCAGCACGATGCGGTCAGGGTTGAAGGTATCATACACCGCCGAACCTTCCCGCAAAAACTCTGGATTGCTGACGACATCAAACTGCGCTGTCATCTCAGGCAACTTATCGTAGCTTGGAGCTCCACCAGCGGTGATCAGGGTTTTCTGGCGTTCGGCTATGCCATCTAAGACAATCATCCGCACCCAGTCTCCCGAACCAATGGGCACTGTGGATTTATTCACAATCACCTTATACCCGCCGTCTAAATGAGCACCAATCCCACGAGCAACCGCTTCAACATAGCGGGTATCACTTTCCCCAGTTGGTAAAGGTGGCGTTCCCACAGCAATAAACAGAATTTCCCCGTGGGCGACTCCTGCAGCCAAGTCTGTTGAGAACTCAATCTTACCTGTACTAATAGCAGATTGCATAATTTCGGACAGTCCAGGCTCAAAGATTGGCGACTGCCCAGCCTTCATGATCTTGACTTTCTCTTCGTTGTTATCTACACAAATAACATCATGCCCGATGTGAGCTAAGCAAGCACCCGTTACCAAACCTACATAACCAGTACCGATGACGCAAACACGCATTTGTTCAATTCCTCGCTTTTTGGGGTTAATCTTTTACAAACAAGTTTTTACAACGAATCCACAAGTTTTTTACTCAGGAATCAGCACTTTTTATACGGTGGCGGAAGTCTTCTACAGTTAGTTTTAACCCCTGTTGTAAAGGAATGGTAGGTTCCCAATTTAACCAAGTTTTTGCCCTTGTAATGTCGGGACGACGCCGACGTGGATCGTCAGAAGGTAATGGCTCAAATTTAATCTGTGCGTCCGGGTTCACCAAGTCTTGCACTGTTTTCGCCAATTCTAAAATCGTATATTCATCGGGATTTCCCAAATTGACTGGACCGATGTAGTCGTTATTCATCAGTCGCATCAGTCCGTCTACCAAGTCTGATACGTAGCAAAAACTACGAGTCTGCGAACCTTCTCCGTAAACGGTTAAAGGAATACCCCGTAGTGCTTGAACAACCAAATTACTGACGACCCGACCATCGTTTTCTAGCATCCGAGGTCCGTAAGTATTGAATATACGGGCTACCCGGACATCGACTTTATTTTGTCTGTAGTAATCAAATGTTAATGTCTCAGCAATTCTTTTGCCTTCGTCATAACATGAGCGAATTCCAATAGGATTAACGTTACCCCAGTATTCTTCGCTTTGAGGATGAACTTCTGGATCACCGTAGACTTCACTAGTTGAGGCCAATAAAATTCGTGCTTTCACACGTTTAGCCAACCCCAACATATTAAGCGTCCCCATGACATTCGTTTTGACTGTTTTCACAGGGTTGTACTGGTAATGCACTGGGGAAGCTGGACAAGCCAAATGGTAAATTTGATCAACTTCCAAACGAATTGGTTCAGTGATGTCATGGCGGATCATTTCAAAGTAAGGATGATCCAACCACTTGAGTATGTTGCCTTTGCGACCTGTGTAAAAGTTATCCAGGCAAATAATTTCGTGTCCCTCACTTATCAGTCGATCAATCAGATGGGAACCAATAAACCCAGCACCGCCCGTCACCAAAATTCTCATAGTTTCCCAGTTCTTTACAGATATTTGCAGTCGTGATTGCGCTTGTATTTAGACTACCCAGCCTTGAAACCAAAATACCTTACCAGTATCGGTAATTTAGAAGGTTTTGTTAAAGCTGGCTATTTGCCCCTGGATGCTTTTTTGTTATATTTGCACTTTCTGGCTTCAATTCTCAATTAGCAAAATAACAAAATATTATACAAAAGGTAAGCTTTTACCCAAGATTTTACAAAATCTTTAAAAATATAAAGTTTGTTGGATAAAAGATAAAGCTTTTACTTACGTAAAGGTAGTCAAGTTTTGGCTTGATGCTTCACCTGTGGCTCTGAGTTTTTAGATATTTCATCTGGTTCTTTTTCCCACCTTATTCTTAATTTTTTACTGTACAAAGGTGGGTTTTGTTGGATCAGCGCAAGTCTTCTTGACTTTATCATGACCCACATTTCTTATTCATTTATAGTAGTTATCAGTCCAAAAACTAATCGTAATAAACATGAAAAATGCAAATGTAGATATCTGCCAAGCAGGTTTGTGCTGGCTATTTTGAAATTTTCTGTGTGTTTACCGCCTTGATTTCCACCTACAAAAAAAGCAGATAGAAAGGGAAAAAGTTTTTTAGTTTTATGTTTCAATTGTGAGTAGGTGGGAAAAGTAAGGAAAGTAAGTTTTATAGACTAAGAAACTTGCTGAAAATTTTATTTGTTTGAATTAATGTAAGAATTAAGGATGATTGGGGTTAGCTATCTAACAAATCAAGTCGTTTATTCTGATTTTACAATTGTGCATTCATAAATATCAGTTTAGACTGACAATGGCATATAACGCCTATTGAATCAGACAATTCCCTCTGACATCGTAGCTGTGGTACTACTCGTAACCTCAGTTGACACAACTGCAGTTTGAGTACGTTGAGGTTCTCCAAGCATGACAATTGAGCAGGTGAGTTGCTTAGCTAATTCGGTTGTGACATCGCTAATAGCTAACCCACCAGGAACAGTGCGATTACGTATAAAAGGTAATACGACTAAATCATATAGTCTCGCTGCCTGCAAAATCGCTTGAGCAGTATTTTCATGAGCTATAATTTGAACTTCCGGGGGATTTTGCAGTGCTAATCTCGAGATCAGTAAGGAGAGTTGCGATCGCCTCCAAGCAATCTTACTTGAACTCGTACGGCGTTCGCAAACATTTAGCACAGTCACCTGTGCTTGATTTGCATCTGCTAAAATCTGGGCAAATTTTACAGGCTGTAATGAAGGTGTCATTAAATTTTCCAATGGCACCAAGATGCGCTGAATTTTTTTTGGTGATTCCACCAGCCGTGTCACCGCCACTGGACAATGAGATGCCCACAAAACGTTATCAATGACGTTACCAAATAAACGTGCTTTGAACCCAGTACGTTTACCCCAACCCATGACAATTAAACTCGCCTTTTGTTCGCGAGAAGCCCTGCTAATTCCTTGGGCAAAAGCATCGTCAATTCTCAGCAATGGTTGTGCTTCCACGCCCAAGACATCACTCAGTGCTGTTGCTTTTGCTAGTAACCTTTGACTTCTTAGCACGGAGGCTTCCAACTGGGGTGCATCCATGTGAGCAAAAGCAGTTGCGATCGCCAGCGGTACAATTCGGCCATTTGACTGTCGTGCCAACAGCGCCGCCATTTCAATTAAATGCTGCTGTGTTTGGGGATTGTAGACAGGTACGACTATACTGTATGTTCCGTCTCTTTCCTCTGGCTTATGGTAAGGCGGAGCGATTCGTTGCTCCTTAACTGTTGAATTCGTCAAACCTACGGCTACCCGGCTGGTAATAAGCGGTCCCAAAGTTGAAGTTATCAGCATCAGGACAATGACGCTGCTTAACACTTTCAAATCAAGCAACCCATCTCGATATCCCACTAACGCTACTGCTAACGTTGCACCAACTTGCGGCACAGACAGCGACCACATTGTTAGCGTTTCCTGCCAGTTGTAGCGATAAACCAGTTTTGCAAGAATTGCAGCGAGTAATTTACTTGCAATTAAACTGATGACAAATAACAGCGTTAACTGTATGATTCCAATACTTTGCACAAAGGCAGGCACATCAATCAGCAAGCCAAGGTTAACAAAAAAGATGGGAATGAACAGCACACTGCCAACAAACACTACCTTTTCTTTTACTGGACCTTCCCCCACAGCTTCATTGACAGCCAAACCTGCTAAAAATGCTCCAACAATTTTTTCTATTCCAATCAATTGTGCGCCCACAGCAGCAAGAAACACACAGAGCAGCACAAACAAAAACTGGTTTCCCTCATCATCGCCAGAACGCCGAAAAAATTCTTTACCCGCCCAATCAAAGCCTACCAAAACTACAATTGAGTAGATAGTTAACAAACTCAGCAAGATGGTTAGCCGCCCAAAGCTGAATTGCCCATCTCTCATTGCCACACACACGGCTAACACTATCAGGGCACCAATATCAGTAAAAATAGTGGACCCCATAGTCACAGTCACCGCTTCGTTATTCGTCACTCCCAAGCGACTAATAATCGGATATGCCAAAATGGTATGGGAAGCGAACAAAGAGCCAATTAATATTGCGGCATTCCAATCAAAGCCAAAAATGCGCCCGACAAAAGTTCCTACTGCTAAGGGAACTAAGAAACTCAAGCTGCCAAACCCCAACGACTGATTTTTGGTGCGACGAAACTGCTTTATGTCTATTTCTAACCCTGCGACAAACATTAAGTAAACTAACCCAATGTCTGATAGTAGAGTCATCATCGCTGATTGTGTTTGCAATAAATTCCAACCGTGAGGACCAAGCACGACCCCCGAAGCCAGCAAACCTACTAATCCTGGTAATTGCAGCCGCTCAAACAGGATGGGTACGGCTAAAATGACCACCAGTAAAATAGCGAAGGGAACGATTGGTTCCTTGCCAAGAACTTGGGAAGTGGGTTCCAGAGCAAGAACTTGTGATATGAGTTCCATAGGTAGGACGCAGAAGTTGGGATAGTGAGGCTGTGATTACCTTAAGCGTAATTGCTGAATAAGATTGAATTGCAAAAGTCACCCTAATGGAAAAAAATCAAAAAATTTTACCTAGAGTACCTAAATGATGATCTCAGAACTAAGTTAACTACCTATGGGTGGATCTGGCTCAAAATGAACCGTAAGCGATCATAGTCGTCTTTCAGCAGCACGCTTAGGTTACGTCCAGCTTTGATCAGCCATTGTCGATCTGCTTTACGTAACTGATACACCTCTCGAATAGCTGCTGCGGTTAAGGCATCCACAGGGGCACTGTTTACAGAAAGTAGTGTCCGTACAAAATCCAGATCTTCGGTGAATTTAATGATCGCTTCGTGTTCACATCGGTAAACTGCTTGATGAACTTGTGGGGGACGAGGAGGCAGATACTGGTACACCCGAGCATTGGAAAAATTCGTATCTGCGGGTTGCACCCATCCTACAATTGCAGCACGAAATTCTGTTTTTAGCATAGCAAATATCTGGGGTTGCTCCTCTCGCAAATCCTGTAGAGACAACCCTAGAGCCACTGCTCGGTGTACAGAATCTATGGGCATAGTGGTTGCATAATACACCACAGCATAAATTTGATTGCCCGATTCTTCATCAACAGAGCGCACCCAACTCCCAAACGGAGGCATTGAGGGAAAACTCAAATCTTCTGGTTCCAAACACTGAGCTAAAAATTCGCAACTAGAAGTTTCTATCACCTCCGCAATATGATTTGGGTGGCGATCGCTTCTTTTAAACTGTGGCAGGGGAAGGCGCATAACCAATTCAAAATTCACTCATTCAAAATTCAAAAAGAAGCAACGAGCGTGCGCTAGCGAGCATCCTGCCTGTTAACTGTATGCATCAGTCATACATTGAGCCAGCGCGGTCTTGGGGGTTTCCCCCATGAGCGACTGGCGTTCGTCGTTCGCGTTCGCGAAGCGTGTCCCGACAGGGACTCAGCGTGTCCGTTCGGCGAAGCCGTGCCGAAGGCATAGGACTCAGACGTGCCGTAAGCGCAAGCGCACACTACGTGAACGGCGATAGCCGTGGCGTTTAGCCATAGGCATACCCCGAAGGGGTCAAAAGTCAAAAACTCATGACTCATGACTATTTAGCTTTCTTACGTCCTGCTGTGGTTTCTACAAGTTCCAATTCCGACAGGCGAAAGGTCACTAGTTTATCCCAGTTACCACCTTCAAACAGGACAGCGACTTTGCCATCGCTCACCCGCTGCACGAGTCCTTCAGAACGATAATAGGTATCTGCTGGATTCTTGACGCGAACAGTTGCTCCAGGTAGAATCATCGTCTTTCCCCTTGCTTGTTTCTCTGTTAATAGCTTAATCTTTCTCAACCTACGTTTGTATTAGTACTAATTACTAATCCCATAGACTAATGATTACCATCTAATACTTCTGCCGTTGTCGAAAGTTTGCCACTGATTCTACCAATCCCAAGGCAATGAAGTTAGTGAGCATCGCAGAACGACCGTAACTCATCCAAGGCAGAGGAATACCTGCTATCGGTGCTAGACCTACCGTCATGCCAATGTTAACAATCATTTGAAACACAATCATCGACAAAACGCCTACAGCGAGCAAAGAGCCAAAGTTATCTTTGGCAGTTTGGGCAACGTGTAACAGTCGGTAACAAATTAAGCAAAAGACAAACAGGACTACCAAACAGCCAATAAAACCGAATTCTTCCCCTACCGCAGAGAAAATAAAGTCTGTATGCTGTTCGGGGACGAAATTTAATTGAGTCATAGGACCTCTGAAAAGACCCCATCCCCACCATTCACCAGCACCAATGGCAATACGAGATTGGATGAGGTGATATCCAGCGCCTAAAGGGTCGTGTTCGGGATTAACAAATACAGTGAGGCGGTCTTTTTGATACTCTTTCAAAACATGGTTCCAAGCGAATACACCTAATTCGCCACCAAAAAGGTTAAAAATTATTGCGCTTATCCCACCAATGCCATATCCTCTTCCTGGAATAGTTAAAAAGCCAAGCAAACCCATAGCGCCTGACCACACTAACCCTAACGGTGTCAGAGATATCTGGTCGAACAAAACAATCGGGGACTGCCACGGCCAAGGTATGCTGAACAGAATTGCTGCAACGACCGGAGAAATCAGCAGTATCAACCAACCAGGGTTGGCATTTGCCCAATACAACATCCCTAAGACGATCGCACCAAAAACCAGCGATGTTGCTAAGTCTGGCTGTAAAAAGACCAAACCCCAAGGTACAGCAGTGATTGCTAAAGCTCTGAAAACGCTATCAAGACTAGAAGCGGTGCGCTTGTGTAACAATACCCCGAGGGTGATAATCAGCCCTATTTTGGCAAATTCTGAAGGTTGCACATTGAAGCCAGCGATGTTAATCCACCGTTGTGCGCCTTTAGCGCTCTGACCGGCTATCATCACTGCGATCAAGCTGATGTTGGTGATCGTGTAAGTTACCCAGTGCCATTGAATCAGGATTTCGTAACGGCATCTGGCAATAAACAGGGCTATGGTCAGACCAATGCCACCCACAAGCCAATGCCACCACCAATCAGCCAGTCCCTGATTCAATTCTGTACTGCGGATCATGATACCGCCAAATATAGTCAGAGCGACTGGCAAACAAAATAATAACCAATCGACTTGCTGCCAAGGTTTAAACCAATGCTTCCAACGGATTCTGGGAAGCGAACGTTTTAACAACATTGTATGCTTTTAAACTTTAACTATGAGATTTTAAATTTAGGAACCACTCAAAATCTGTATTCCAGGCTTACCCACTACAACCAGGCGAAAATTGTAATTTTTATGTCAGGGCAGCAACTGATACTTTGCCAGCAATGGTAAGGGCGATCGCCTTTAATGCTTTAGCACTCGCTGAATCTGGTTCGCCAACAACAACAGGCACACCACTGTCACCACCAACTCTAGTGGAAATCTCCAATGGTACGCATCCTAACAACGGCACTCCCAACTCAGCCGCAGTTTTGGAACCACCGCCAGAACCAAAAATGTCATACTGCTTATCTGGCATATCTGGTGGAATAAAATAGCTCATATTTTCTACTATCCCCAACACCGGCACACCCATCTGCTGGAACATCCGCAAGCCTTTTCGAGAATCCAACAGCGCCACAGTTTGCGGTGTAGTGACAATGACTGCTCCCGCCATTGGTACTGCTTGTGCCAATGTGAGTTGAGCATCCCCTGTTCCTGGTGGCATATCCACAATCAAATAGTCTAGTTCTCCCCATTGCACTTGATACAGAAACTGGCGAATCACTCCATTGAGCATTGGTCCACGCCAAATCACCGGCTGATCTCGATCAATTAAAAAGCCCATTGAGACTAATTTGACACCGTGATTAAAAGCAGGTTCGAGAATTTCGCCTTTCTCTGTTGAGCGTACTATCATCTGAGCATCACCCAGTCCTAGCATTGTGGGGTCATTAGGACCGTAGATGTCAGCATCCAGCAAACCAACCTTCGCCCCGGTTTGAGCCAAAGCAACTGCTACATTAACAGCCACCGTACTTTTCCCAACGCCTCCTTTGCCACTGGAAATCGCGATGATATTCTTAGCACCAGGTACGCCAGTGCGGTCAGGTAGACTTTTTTGCTTGGGTGTTTCCGCTGTCACCTCGACAGATACATCTGTCACTCCTGGTAGCTTTTTCACAGCTTTTTGACAGTCTTCTACAATAAATTCACGTAAAGGACAAGCAGGTGTTGTCAACACCAAGGTAAAACTAACCTTCCCACCATCAATTTTGATGTTGCGAATCATGTTGAGTTCTACCAGACTTTTACGCAATTCTGGATCTTGCACTGGTCGCAACACTTCTAGGACTGAAGGGAAATCGAGAACATCATACATAGTGTTTTTTGCCTTACTGCCGCAACAATTTTTAACAAAAAGTCATTCTTATCTACTAGGATCTTAACTTTCAGCGACTCGTTAATTGTTTTTAATTCAGTATCAACCGTTGGCAATCTCAAATCAATAGTCAATAGTCCGTAGTTGGTGAGTCCAGAGTTAGTAGTTCTTTGACTAATGACTAATGACTAATGACTGACTAAAAATCCAAACAACCATCTTTGAGGGATTTTCTCTTTCCTGACACTGCTTGCAATGTCGCCCCCTCTACTGCTTCAACTAAAGATCGCGCTACACGATCCGCGTAGGGACGGGAAAAAGACCAAATCAACGGTGATAACCAACCACGCAGCGTTACGGAATAAGACACACAAGTCCCACAAACTGTGGACTCAACTCTGTAAGTAATCCGTTCCTCTACGCCTGGAATTGCCAGCACTCTTACAGTCAACAACTCCCTAGGATTGACGCGTTCTACAAAGATGCGGATGGGAATTGGTGATAAGCGTGTGACCGCTTGATAAATCAACCCAGGTTTAGGTACTAATCCATAGGGAACATTGGTGCTTTTTAGCATTGGATGCCAAGAAACATCTGCTATGTCAACCACTTTTTGCCACAGTTCATCCACAGAAGCAGAACTAATTTCTCGATACGTCCGTACCAAAGAAGCACAAAACCGCCGACGTTTGCGGTGGATGAATTTGGATAACCAACCTTGCATTTTCCTATTCCTCCTCGCTACAGGCTTTTTGGTAACTCTGCCATACTCAGCATCTGCGATCTTCCCTTGCATTCAACTTTCTCAAAATTGCCTTCAACATAGCAAGTCGCCATTGGACATATACGCCAACTTGAATGCTACAGTGTAACTCCCGATTCGTGGCGGATAAAATTGATATAGGGATCTTGTTGAACAGGTTGGTTCGACCTTTGATGCTGTAAGTGAAAACCTTGCAAGAGGAACAACCCTTTCATATATATATCCGTAAGCGCCGTATCTTTGCCTCCTTTGAGTGCGGATGTGGTAATAGATTCTTCTAGTGACAAAAGTTGAGATTTCGTATAGGTAAAAGTGCTTGTAGACTGATCTTTTGGGAGTTTAGTATCAATCCTAGAACTTTACATAAAGATAAACAACTTGAAAAAAAACAATAAACACACAAGCATACACGCATTTGAGGGAAAATAACTATCTGTAGCCAAGCCCATCAGTCATATAAATGCTTGACTATAGACAGAAGAGCTCTTTGGGCAATTTTAGCCTGCTTTATAGCGTCTGTTGCCCGTGAATTTTCAACTTAAAATTTGCGGCTTTCACCAAAAATTGTAATTTAGGTTCTTGAGTCTATGGTGACCAACTTCCAAACCCCAACTTTGCCAGCAGAATCTACTCAAACCCTGCCAGCTGACGCGAAAGCTAGAGTCAGTCAGTTTATGAAACAGTTGCAAGACCAAATCACTCAAACCTTGGCAGAACTGGATGGTGTGGGGCAATTTCAAGAAGATGCCTGGGAACGCCCAGAAGGAGGTGGCGGGCGATCGCGCGTTCTGCGTGAGGGTGCAATATTTGAGCAAGCTGGGGTAGGTTTTTCGGAAGTTTGGGGTTCCCATCTACCGCCTTCGATACTAGCGCAACGCCCAGAGGCAGCAGGGCACGATTTTTATGCCACAGGCACTTCAATGGTGTTGCATCCACGCAGCCCTTATGTGCCGACCGTTCACCTTAATTATCGCTACTTTGAGGCAGGACCCGTGTGGTGGTTCGGTGGCGGTGCGGATTTGACCCCTTATTACCCCTTTGCCGAAGATGCCGTTCATTTCCATAAAACACTGAAGCAAGCGTGTGATGCTCACAACCCAGAGTATTACCCAGTGTTTAAACGTTGGTGTGATGAGTATTTCTACTTAAAGCATCGGGGAGAAACGCGGGGTGTTGGCGGACTGTTTTTTGATTACCAAGATGGTCTGGGTGGATTGTATCGCGGTCCTCATCAAGATGGTGCGGCAGCTATTTACAGCAACCAAGTTGGGGCACCAGAACCACGCACTTGGGAACAGTTGTTTGCTTTTTCACAAGACTGCGGCAATGCCTTTTTACCAAGCTACATCCCGATTGTCGAAAGGCGGCACAAAATGGAATATGGCGATCGCCAACGGAATTTTCAACTGTATCGCCGGGGAAGGTATGTAGAATTCAACTTAGTGTATGACCGAGGCACCATTTTTGGACTGCAAACCAACGGACGCACCGAATCAATTCTCATGTCCCTACCACCCTTAGTACGCTGGGAATACGGTTATCAGCCTGAACCAAATTCCCCCGAGGCTCAGTTGTATGAAACCTTCCTCAAGCCTCAAGACTGGGTAAACTGGATACTCAGTAATACTCAATCATGAAAACTCATGATTGAGTATAAATCAGTACTTTTCAGTGAGTGATGTTAAGCATTAAAGATCCCCCCAACCCCATTTGTAAAGGGGCTAGGGAAGATCTAGCCTTAAGTGAACCGCATTAGAGTATAAACCATCTCACAATCCAGATTGGTATGAGAAGCTAAATACCAAAAAACTAGCACTCAGTATTCAGCACCCACCACTTCTTTAGTAAGCTAAACTACTAAATAGAAGCACTTAGCAGTAAAGATGACAGTCGGTGCTGTAGCTTTTTCATCTCAGGCTACAGCATCACACAATGTTCTAGCAGGTCAGATCACTCACAAAGTCTAGTCGCTATTCCAGTAGAAAAAAGTGGAGATGAATGGAAAAACAGAGGTTGTAGCTTTTGCCAGCTTCAAGCAATATTAAGCCACAGTCTCTTTTTAAAGGAGTGTTAGGGGGAGTTCAGTGATATATATAGATCAAAAAACTTACACAACGCAAGACGGCAATAGCGTCATCGTTTTAACACCAGCTGGTCGCCTGGATATTAGCACTGTTTGGCAATTTCGCTTGAAATTGCAGGAGAGTATCTCCAAACTCAGTCGTCATGTGATAGTGAATCTCGGTCAGGTGAATTTCATCGATAGTTCTGGTCTGACCTCTTTGGTAGCTGGAATGCGCGATGCTGATAAAGTTAAGGGCAGTTTTCGGATTTGTAATCTGCATCCAGAAGCCAAACTGGTGTTTGAAATCACGATGATGGATACAGTTTTTGAAATCTTTGAAACCGAGAAGGAGGCTTTAGAAGGTGGATCTCGTAGTATCGCCAGCTAAAGAGAGTACTGTTCTCGCTTTGTATAGCAGTAAGGTCCCAAAACCGCTCCCCAAGTGGCTTTTCCAGTCGTAGAGTCAATTCCTTTGTCGTAGCTGAAAAATTTATCTTGAGTCACCTCAAAGCCCAAGCAAACTTGTACGATGTTGCCATCAACACTAAAGCAGCAACGAGTGTCTGGAGGTGGGGTAGCCTCGAACTTATAGTGATTGACGGCTAATAATTGCTGGGTAACGTTGAGCACACAGCCTGGTAGTAATTCTAAGTTGTCGGGTGTCAGCGTGTTGAGTAAAGCTGTGTTGCGACCAGCACCGACAAGGGTACTTGGATTTTTGGGCATATAGTACTGCACTTTTAGGGGTGCATCAGGATCATTTCCTTGTAGAAGCCGCATAATGCGCTGACGGTAAGGTCGATCTAAATTGACAATATTGGCTTGTTCGGCAAATAGTGTCAGGCTGTCTTCTTGAAATAGAGGAACTGGTCTTTGCCACAAACGCAGGTGAACATACCAAGCAGGCTGTGCAATAGCTTGTTCTCGATTATCAAATTCACCAGCAAGAGAATGAGCTAGGGCGAGTAGTTGCGGTGAAAAAGTCATAGGTGGGATGTCCAAGATTCCATTCAAACAGATTTGTTTTGAGATGAGTTATCGAGCGTTGTAAATTGTTGCTACAACCTGCACCCTGCACTCTGTCTTCTAGAATGACTGCATAGAAGAGCAACTTGTCAGAATAAACCGCCAATAATAGCTTATTATGGGGGGAAAACATTTATGATCCCCAATTTGGAATGAGCTGGACTCAAGTAGAAAACAAAACTTGGCAAAGTGGCATTAAAGCGAGAGAATAATAATACGTCGCCCTTGAAAATTGCTTTGTGAATAACGTCCGTACCGTATCTGATACTAAGCGAACTTTCTACAACCTTCACACCCGTCCGATAAACACCATTTATCGTCGGGTGGTGGAAGAGCTAATGGTGGAAATGCACCTGCTGTCAGTGAATGTTGATTTTAGCTACGATCCTATTTATGCCTTGGGCGTCGTCACGACCTTTGACCGCTTTATGGAAGGCTACCTGCCAGAACGGGATAAAGAGTCCATTTTTCATGCCCTGCTTCAGGCTGTACAACAAGACGAAGAGCTATACAAACAGGATGCTCAACGTTTGCAAGCATTAGCAACAAGCTTAAACGCTTCAGAACTCATTGCGTGGTTAAGCCAGGAAACTCCCTCATCTCGAGATGCTGACTTTCAAAGTTCACTGCAAGCAATAGCAAACAATCCTAAATTTAAATACAATCGCTTGTTTGCGATTGGTTTGTTCACTTTACTAGAACAGTCAGATCCAGAACTCGTTAAAGACGAAAAGAAACGCACTGAGGCACTGAAAACAATTGGTAATGGCTTGCATATATCTGACGACAAACTCAATAAAGATTTAGAGATATACCGCTCTAACATAGATAAAATGTCACAAGCCTTGATAGTTATGTCAGATATGCTTTTAGCAGAGCGAAAAAGACGGGAACAACGTACTCAGCAATCGAGTACCGCAGTAACTCCGCCAACGACTAACGAATAGTCAAACAAAACTCAGAATTCAGAACACAGAATGTGGATTCTTCCTTTGAACAACTCTAAATTTATTTGTCAAGAATTTGAAACTGCTTTCTCTACTATTAGGTAGAAAATTGTTCTGAATTTTGAGTTCTCAATTCTTTTTAAAGAGCCAATAATTTATATATAAGGCTACTGAGCACAGAGAGCCCAAATGCACTTAAGATAGCGCTCCAAATCCCAAAAGGCAATCGAAAACCCTCTACTAATCAAGCTGCAAGTCCAAAACAAACAGCGGAAATAAGAAAAGTAAAAAAGCCGGAAAGCAAGTCACTCGCTGAGTCCTGATCCTGCGGCACGGCTTCGCCGAACGGACACGCTGCGCGTATGCCTGCGGCACGCAGCGTGTCCGTAAGGACTCAGGACACACTTTGAACTTTGAATTCAAAAAAGGTCAAACGTGAGGATATTAGGAACAGCAAATACGAGACGTAAAATTGGTCTGAATATTGCTGTCACAATTCCTAAAATTACAGCGGAAATAAAAACTTTTTCTGGAGTGTCAATTTCAACTCCTAATTCTAATTCGCTAATAATATACAAGCTAACAAGCTGTTACCAGCCAAACAAGTAAAAGCGTCCCAAGATTCATTCCCACAACCCCTTGAAATGTGAATGACTATTGGTGAGAAAGGACTCGGTCTATAGGAAAACAAAAAATGAAGCTAAACCAATTACTTGTAAAGTAACAGAATTTGTTCCTCTGACCGAGATTTATTTTGTATGTCTTTAGGTTTGGGCAATAAGAGGGCAAGAAGATAAACAAAAGCAGGGAAAACAGGGAAAGCAGGGGAGAAAATACTTTTTCATCTCCCTCACCTCATCTCCCGATCACCTGTTGGGAGTCGGATTAGTTTTTCCAGAAGGCGCTGCGGGTACTTTAGGCAATACGGGAGAAGTACCTGGATTAAGTGGGGTCACACCTTGGTTAGTCTGAGGTAGATTGGGCGTTGAAGGAAGATTGAAGTTAGGGTTGGTTTGTGGATTAATGGGAGCAATGGGTGCGCTGTTAGGTAGAAGTGGTGTTCCTGGCACAGCAGGATTAGTTGGCACAGGAGAAATGGGTGAATTAGAGTAAGATGGTGTAGTGACAAAAGATATGCGATCGCCTCCCACTTGTCGCCACAAATCTATAATTGATATGACATCATTGTAGGTTGCTGTCTGACTGATTTTTAGAGCCAAAATCGCGTTGGGAGTTTGTTGGAGGTATTTCTGGAAACTCTCTTTGATCTGTGCTCGTTTTACTAAGTCATTGTCTACGTAAGTTTGACCAATAGCATCAATAGTCAAAGTTAATATTTGCCGTTGGACTTGTGGGTTGGAACCGATATTATTGGGTTTAGCACTTGTAGTAGATGGCGTACCAGTACTGGATTTAGGTAAATTAATACTAATCTCTTCTTGGCGAGTAAATTGCAAAGCCGCCAAAAGAAAAAATGTCAGTATACAAAAAACGACATCTATTAATGGAATGATTTGAATTTGGACGTCTTCTACTGGAGTATGTAGGTTCACTTTCATTGTCTTACTCTCATACCTGAGGAGTGGGATTTTTTTATTAACTATCTTTCGGTTCTGACAAATCAGAGTCGGGCGGGAGTTCAGGTGTTTCAGAAAGCTTGGGTCTTCTGCCTTTTTTCCGAGGCGAATTCAAATTATCCCGAGGAGATTCTCGTATGATTGTCGAAGGTATTACCCTACTCCCAGGTGTAGTGTTGGTATAGTCAGGCGGAGACTGCCGATACAGCAACTCCATGTCATTGCCTGCCCGGCGGAAAATTTTGACTTGGTTAACCACAATACCTTGAAATAGGCGGTAGAATGCCAAAGTGGTGATGGCAACAATCAGTCCTGCTGCCGTACTAATCAGGGATTCCCCAATACCAGTAGTGACCCCAGCGGTGGATTCGGTTCCTAAATCACCAATGCGAATAGAGCGTAGAGACTGGATCAACCCTAAAACCGTACCCAACAATCCTAACAAGGGCGCAAGGGCAATGACAGTTTCCAAAAGTTTTTCACCCCGTCGCATTCCAGCCAATTCATCTTCTGCTGTTGCTTCGAGTGCCAGTCGGAAGGTTTCTGGATCGGTTTTTGGCAGGCTTAGGGGCGCATAGAGAAACCGTCCTATAGGCTGACGGGTAGCCTGTCTAGCAATGTCACTAGCTGACGCCCAATCTACACGGGCGGCATCCAAAACGCGATTAACGATTTCCTTTTCCTGGCTTAAAATTCGCAACCAGAACCACAAACGCTCAAAAATGACACTTAAAGATAAAATCGACAGGACAAGCAATGGCCACATCGCTGGTCCGCCCTTTTTAAACAAATCTACGATATCCACTGTTGTAGGTTTCCTCCATCTATTTGTGGTGTCATTGTCCGAAAGCACTTTAATTTTAGAAATTAAAGCACAACTTTCATAATCGTTTCACATTCAAGGGTTGGGATTTAGCGATAAAAAAGGGAGTAGCATCTTCCAGACAAAGTAGGGCGGTTATTCCCACAGGAAGTGTAGGGCATAATTTGCCAAAATTAAAGGTAACTGGAGGTAAAAGTCTATGAAATTTTCAATTCAATCCCTTTATAATTGGTACCGCAACTTACTCCGTAACCCTAAGTACCGCTGGTGGGTTATTTTAGGAACACTGCTTTATTTTGTCAGCCCGATTGATTTTCTTCCAGACGTCTTCCCGATTGTAGGAGAACTTGATGATGTCTTTCTGTTGACATTGTTAGTTACTGAGGTGTCTGGGCTGATGATTGAAGGCTTTAAAGAGCGTAAGGGTAATGCGGATGCTAAAGCCGCCAAAGCCCCCAATACTCCCGAGGATTCCACTTCCACCGCCAGCACTATCGATGTTGATGCTGTCTCTGTTAAGTAATTTCTGTAACGAAATAAAACTTAATAACCCCCCTCCTTTTGCCGTCTACTCACAACTGCGCTTCTGAAGAAGGGGGATATTTTTTTGGTCATTTGTCGTCAGCCATTAGTTTATAGTTATTTAATTTACCGATCATTGGTTATTGTGTGATACCTACGCAGTTAAAATATTTACCCAATAGGGGCAAATAATTTTTAACTATTAATCTTTAATTACCTATGACCAAGCGTCAAATCATCGGATTGCTACCTGCTGGTGGACAGGCAACCCGGATTTCTCCTTTACCACTTAGCAAAGAGTTATATCCGGTTGGTTTTCAAGACTTTGGTGTTAAATCTAACTGGCGACCGAAGGTTGTTTCTCAATATCTGTTAGAAAAAATGCAACTGGCAGGGATTGAGAAGACATACTTTATACTGCGCCCTGGGAAGTGGGATATTCCGGCATATTTTGGCGACGGCACAATGCTTTCGATCAACTTGGGCTATCTCATTATGGGTTTGGGTTATGGTGTACCTTTTACGTTGGATCAGGCTTATCCTTTTGTCCAAGATGCTGTCATAGCCTTGGGTTTTCCTGATATTTTGTTTCAGCCTGAAGATGCCTATGTGCGGATACTCTCACGCCTTGAGGTTAGTAACGCCGATGTCGTCTTGGGATTATTCCCTACCGATAAACCTCAGAAAGCGGGTATGGTTGACTTTGACGATAAAGGTAAAGTCCGTTTGATAATCGAAAAACCTCCCCAGTCAGATTTGCGTTATATGTGGGGTATTGCGGTTTGGACACCTGCTTTTACGCAGTTTTTGCACGAGTATCTGATAACTCTCAAGGCGAAGAGCAATTTATCACAGCTACCAGAAATACCCATTGGCGATATCATACAAGCTGCGATTCATAAGGGTTTTCACGTAGAAGCAGAAGCATTTAGTGATGGTACTTACCTAGATATTGGCACACCGGATGATTTAGTGCGAGCAGTGCGGCATTTTGCTGCTTTGGCAGATGGGGAAGGTGAGTAGAGGCGATCGCCCTCGAAAATCTATAAAACAGATGATAGTTTCAGGCAAAGACGCTTAGAAAAGCTTTGCGTCTTTGCCTCTTTGCGCGAGATTTAACTAATTCTGCGGAATTCCCCATCCGTCTACACGGTGGGCGAGGTTGCCAGGGAGATTGAGAGGTGTATCCTTCATGGATGCCCGAACAATCCCCAAATATTTCCGGATTGGTTTTATCACTAAGTCTATATCGTGATAGAATACAAGAACCAAGGAGGTGAAAGTGAAGTGCTACATAAAACCGTACAAGTTCGTTTATACCCAGACCTAGAGCAACAAATACTGTTAGCTCAAACGTTTGGCTCTGCCCGTTGGTGGTGGAATTATGCGTTGAATAAGTCAATTGAGACTTACAAAGAAACGGGTAAAGGACTTGGACGTTCAGCACTTAATGCACTTCTTCCAGCGCTCAAAAAAGCTGAAGATACAGCGTGGTTAGCTGAGTGTTATAGCCAAGTTTTACAGGCGACAACACTGAATTTAACCACAGCGTACAAAAACTTTTTTGAAAAACGTGCGGGGTTTCCTAAATTCAAATCTAAACATGGTAAGCAGTCTGTCCAGTATCCTCAAAACGTCAAAATTGTAGATGGCAATGTCAAACTTCCAGGCGACATTGGAGTAGTCAGAGCCAAAATCCATAGACCAATTGACGGGAAGATCAAGACTGTTACTATTAGCAAAACTCCTTCTGGTAAATACTTCGCATCTATCCTGACTGAAATAGAAGGGGAGAATCCTAGTACTTCAGAAGGTAAAATTTATGGTGTTGATTTAGGGTTGAAACACTTTGCCGTTGTTACAGACGGTGAAAAAGTGTCTAAGTACGACAACCCTAAACATCTTGCCAAACATGAGAAGAATCTAAAACGCAAACAACAAAAGTTAGCACGCAAGCAAAAAGGGAGTAATTCTCGTTACAAATATAGAAAAGTTGTTGCTAAAGTCTACGAACGAGTTAGCAATTCGCGGCAAGATTTTCTGCATAAACTTAGTTATAAGTTGGTCAGCGATAGCCAAGCTGTCATAGTAGAGAACCTTCATCTTCTAGGCATGGTTCGTAATCATAAATTGGCAAAAGCAATATCTGATGTTGGATGGGGAACATTCACCAACTTCTTAGCCTACAAGCTAGAACGTAAAGGTGCAAAATTGGTTGAGATTGATAGATGGTTCCCCAGTTCCAAACTCTGCTCTAATTGTTTCTATCAGGTAGGTGAGATGTCTTTAGATGTGAGGGAATGGGCTTGTCCTCACTGTGGTACTCATCATGACCGCGATGGGAATGCAGCTATCAATATTAGAGCAGAAGGAATCAGATGGCTAAAGGCGGAAGGTTCAGCCGTCTCTGCTGTAGGAGGGGAAGTAAGACCAAAAATGGGGCGAAAGTCTCATTTGAGGCATTCGCCTATGAGTACAGAAGCCCCATCCGCCGGGAGCGGTGGGGTAGTTCACACTAGAATCCTGACATCATTTTGTAACGCCAATTAAGCTGCTATATCTTGCCCAAATTCGGTCAAGAACCTGAACGCCTTCACAACATAGGTGGCGCACTCTCTAGGAGAGGTGTTGTAAAACGATCGCCATGCACTCGCTTTATCTTCATCGTACCGCTCCCTTCTTCCAGGATTACCTTCCAACCATGCCAATCGTACAGCGTGACCAATTAACACATCTAACACGATATATTCTTCGATGTGCAAGTTGAGGTTGTTGGATACAATTGCTGCCAATTCCATCAACGTCTCAATATTAACTTGTCGGTACTCTGGAGCCTCAATTTTATTCAACAGATGCTCTACCTGTAGGGCAAAATTCTTTTCCCCTGGTGTCATCTCCGCCAGAACTAACTGACTATCCAATCGATTGCGGCGCTCTAATTTATCACCAATCACCAAGCCTTTGCAGTGTTCCATCAACAGCCAAACATTCTGGAAAAACTCTTTTGGCACGCGTCCCGTTGCTCCTTCGGCTTGGCGGAAGCGCCGCCAACCACCAGGGGCTACTTCTATTTCCTCAATCAGTCCTGGTTGCACCACCCAATCAATGTCACTTTCTTTTTGTTTGACGTGCAGAGATTCTTGCTGGCGTAATAGCTGACTCATGCTACCGTATTCAAATAATACCTGACGTACCCGTGTTCTCACGTCAAAAGGTGAGAGTTGCATCAGGTGTTCGTATGCCTCATCTTGGGTGACATTAAGCTCCCGTGCCAGTTCGCTGGTAATCAAAAGGATGAAATAGCCGACTCTGAGTGTCAGGAGTCCTTTAAACAGTTCCGGTTCTGACTTGATTAAGTTACTAAGATTAATCAGAATTTCTTGAGTCAGAACGCGATCGCTGATATCCTCCCGACAAAAGTGATTGATTTTCTCAACAATTTCGCTGTGCGAGAGTGGCAAAGTTATGAGCGAAGCTTCACTATAAGCTTTACCTACGGCAATTTGCTTGCCGCGCACCACAATACTCGTCACTACGTCCGATAAGCCGATATCGCTCATTTGCCGCAACCCCGCAGCACGACGCACAACTGCCCAAATGCCCGAGGCACCTGCTTTGGTGTAAACTTCATCGAGCAAATCTGCCACTGTCACGGGACGCCCCGGTCCGCCAAACCCTGTATCAAACTCCAGCCCTTCCAAACGAATCAAAGTCTGCAACAACTCAATTTGCTCGTAAAGATTTTCTGATGAGCGCAAAGAAGAAAGCAAGAATTTTAAGTTGGTTTCACACTCCATCTGAAATTCTTGAGTATGCTTTAGAGTCCAGTTTTTGTCTGGATTGTAAATCAGATAAGAGCAGCGAAGTGCAGCATCTTTGACGGAAGACTGAGAAAATTCAAAATCTTCTTGAAGAAAATCAATCCGTTGAGTCCCAGCTGTCAACATCAACTGATTAAGCCGCCCCAATTTCACCCGGACACCGTTACAAACACCATCTTTCAGTTCTTGTATCAGGGCAAGTAATGCCTCACTACCGGTTTCTAACATGGTGTGAGTTAACATTAAAGTTAGGATAGGACGCCCCAAATCAATCCAATATTTTTGAATGTAAGCAAGTTCACTTTTAATTTCATACACCAAAAAATGGTAATCAAGAGTTAAGTAGAAAACTTGAGCATCCAAAAACGAGGGCAGAAAGACAACTGTCTCGCCACGGAGGCGAAAAATCTTAGATGTTGTCAAACTCCGCAGACGCCGCACCGGACGTCCAGTTAAACTAAGTTTATCGTTGCGTCCAATCTGAGTATAAATGGCTGAAAGGTCGTCTGCTTGTCGAACCTGAATTGGTTCTACTTGCTTGGGCGTTTGCGTTTCAATGCCGTGAACTGCGAGTTTTCCCTGTAAATCCTCATCTTCTGCTAGTAAGGCGATTTGTACCAAAGGTTCGCGGTGTTTTCCCATGTACAAATGCCTTCCCAAAGGATCGATATCTCCAACCGCTATCAACCCTTCACTCAACATTTGACCAAGAAAATACAAACTCTGTGCCCACACTAACGGAATATTTTCGTTAGGTAAACGTGGCTGGCTTTGGGGCGCTAACTTCTCCGCCTCTACAAACTCTTCTGGGACATAATAAAGTTCTGGTAGCAGATGCAAGCCATCATGTTCAACCAATAAAGACTCTAAACGCTCTTGGTAATGTTTCACGTGTTCTTGTTCGCCGCGAAACAAACCATCTAGAAATAAATAGGTAAAAAATAAAGGCCATTCACACTCAATATGCTCAAATTGTTTGAGTTCCAACGGTTCGTAGTGCAAGCGGTTTGTGTCTTCCAAAACTGTTTGGTGTCCGTCGCGTAGGAAGCGCTTGCAACCGTATTTTCCTTCAAGTTTGTTGATGATATCGTTGCGGGTGCGATCGCGCAGTTGCACATCTTCTACGGCAAACGCCGGAAAACTAATCACACTCAACAGCGCCGCATCGATTTCTTTTGATGGCGATTCTCTCGGCAATAGGGATTCTAGCGTAATCCTGGCACGAGCGATTTCATCTGGCAGTGCGTGAATCACCGATGCTTGACAACCATACACGCCAAATAAATCCAAGCCATTGATCGCTTCCAATGCGGCTTTTGCCATACCGACAGAACTGGCGTTCAATTCTGCGTTGCCATGATTAATTTTATTGCCTCGTTCCCAAATACCGTAATCTGGAGTCCGGTATGCTCTTCCAATGTAGTAAACCAAATTTTGGACGAAATTCACTTCGTCAAACGTGTAAATGATTTGCAATCCTGAAGCAGTCATCTGCGCCAATATCAGTAAAAATATCGACGTAGCATCAAGTTGCAAATGTCCCCATTCATCATCGCCAACAACGATATCGCCCGTAGTTGTGTTGTACTTCGCGTGTAAAGCATCCAAAGGGGATTGGGTATGCTTGAACTGCTCTACTTTAGAACTCTGACGCATCATGGCAAACAACAAACCCCGCATCAGCTTGACGACGCTGTGTTCTAGTTCGTAGGCGCGTCCCTTGTCTTCATCAACCTTGCGGTAAGCAAGTGCCAACCCCCAAACCGCCAGAATGCTGTAAACGTTATCACGTACCCAAGCATCGGTATAATCACCGTGTGCCGTTATTGCTGTACTCGCAGGCAGCAAACCTGTAATCGGGTTCTGACGGGCAAGGATGATTGTCTTGATTTGCTGATAATAACATTCAAGACGAGCTTGCAGTTGAGTCGCTGTTTTCATAGTTGATTTTGTACGCTGTTTCCGGAATACAACCCTGAGACTGTGAAGTAAATTATGTTAGTACCAAGACTACCTCTGCAATAGGCAATGATATTGCAGGTTTAAGTAAGAAATGAATTTGTTGTCTCCTGTTAACATACAAGCTAGTTTTTCAGGTTTTAGAGAAATATACTCTAAATTTTAAATTCTTTCAAATAGTTATCACTAGGTAGTCGATTTTATCTTGATTTTTGAATTATTTTTACTAATTATAAATCAAAATAAAATATGCTAAACCTGAGAAAAAAAAAGAACCCTTTAGGTAAATCATAGCCAAGAGAACAAATTAACACAAACAAAATTATTTTGACTAAGATAAGAGGTACATTATGTCTGTGCGTTATAACCAAAATAATTCTCCACTAGTAAAAGTTGTTTACTCCCAAGTAAAAGTTAATGGCAAGATTGAACTGGTACCACTAGAGTTCTACGCCGATGGCTCACTTAAGCGGGTTGCATAAACAAGTTAACCATTAGTCTATAGTTCAAAGTGCGTCATTTAATAACTAAAATTTAATATTCCTCCTCGCATTATCCTCTCACAACCTTTGGTTATGGGGGGTTATCTATATTGCTGCGAAGCAACGCTCGTAAGATAGATTGAACACCATTTCATGTATGCGTTAGGTGGAGAAACTATGCAGAGAAAAGAAGTACCTTTCACTCTTCGTCTTTGAACAGTGAAGGAGTACCACAGAATGGCAAAAACGGGAATTTTTAACCCAGAGGAACGAGTTGAATTCATTGCATTAAAAGTCCATTTTATGATTGAGTAGCAGACAGTAGCTTGAAATACGATTGCGAGACGAAAGCTAAGGTCTATGCTCAATCAAGAATTTTAGATTATTGGGTACTATAGCGGTTCTTAATTGAGTGCAATACATCAAGAAATAAGAACCACAGATGGACACTCATGGGACACAGAATAATTACTTTATCCAAACCAGAAGCGCTATAGATGTTAAGAATCGCAAACTCCATCTGTTTCGAGAACCCATTCAGGAGAGATATCAAAGTGAAGCCATTCTTTCAGAAAATGCAAGTATTTCACCTTTGCATTTTTCTGCCTTAAT
Source organism: Kalymmatonema hyalinum WJT4-NPBG1 (assembly GCA_019359075.1). GTDB lineage: Bacteria > Cyanobacteriota > Cyanobacteriia > Cyanobacteriales > Nostocaceae > Kalymmatonema > Kalymmatonema hyalinum. The sequence goes on along the minus strand of JAHHIB010000001.1, from coordinate 69,833 downwards.
CATCGCGATCGCTGATATGTTTCCACCACTGATTATCAAATCATGACCAAAATAGTTCTGAATAGCTAGTGCTGTCGCTCCCGGTCGGCGGTCTTTGCGCGTGGTAGGGTGTGATGATAGTATTTTTTATTTTTTATTCTCCGGACGAAGTATTGAGTACTGAGAAAAAGATTTTATAGAGACAATTTATTTAGGGAGAAAAAAAGCTTTTTTTCCTTGCTCTACCCTCCGGTTCACCCGTGTGGATGGATTTACAACTTAGGATTCACCACTGATGTAGAAAATCTGATGGCTGTTATTGTAGAGCAGGATGAAATTGCTTCAACCGCGCTTGACAACTGCTTACAGCAACGTTTGTCTAGCAAATACCTGGACTCTGATACTAGTTCAATATGATGACACAACCTCTATCTTTAGTATGTAAATAAAGGTTGTTGATCGTGAAGTAAAGATTTTAACTATATGAAGTTTCTTTGGAAATTAATTTGTACGGTTGACACAGATAGCAACAATAGTAGAATCTACTCAAATCAACAGGCATCAGGGCGATAGGAAATTCAGCAGGGTGCAAGCGGATTAAATTCCTGACACTGAATTTTCAGTATCTACCGGATTACACTGTCCTGGGTTAGTATTATGACTTAGCGATGCCATTGATTGGTAATCGATGTTGAATTTTTGAGATTTTATGGACCAAAGTCCACAAGACGACAGTACCAACCTCCTCTGAGCTGTGAGCTTGTCTCCCAGCGCGGGGGAGACCATAGGAGGTTTTATGATGCTCATGCAGGATGTTCGCAATTCAGTTGTTGATATTGCCGACTTAAACCAGCTGAAGTTGGATTTGAATTGTTTGCAACCCGTGGATGCGGGGGAGTACATAACACAATTGCCCAAGCAACAACGGGCGATCGCATTCCGTTTACTCAACAAACATCAGGCAATTGATGTTTTTGAATATCTGCCTCCAGAAGTGCAGGAAGAAATCATAAATTCCCTGCATGATGTTCAGGTTGCGCAAATTGTCGAGGCGATGAGTCCGGATGAACGCGCAGAATTGTTTGACGAGTTGCCAGCCGGGGTTGTCAAACGCCTGTTACAAGAATTGAGTCCAGAACAACGGCAAGCAACAGCAACAATTCTCGGCTATTCTGAAGGCACCGCAGGACGCGTGATGACAACAGAATATGTGCGCTTGCGGCAAGGATTGACTGTCGGAGAGGCTTTGAGTAAAATCCGCTGCCAAGACGAAGATAAGGAGACGATTTACTACGCCTACGTGACAGATGATAACCGCAAGCTGGTAAGTGTTGTCTCGCTGCGACAACTGCTGTTTACTTTTCCCGATGTTTTGATCAGAGATATTGCCAGCGATCGCGTGATCAAGGTGAAAACGGAAATGCCACAGGAAGAAGTTGCCCGAATCATGCAACGATATGACTTAATCGCTGTACCTGTGGTTGACCGGGAAGACCGATTGGTTGGTATTATCACGATTGATGACGTGGTCGATATCTTGCAAGAGGAAGCCACAGAAGATATTCAAAAGCTGGCGGGTGTGAGTGGAGATGAAGCAGCTTTGTCTCCTCCTCAAGTCACCATTCGCAAGCGCTTGCCTTGGTTATTAGGAAACATTGGGTTGTATATTGGTGCAGCTAGTGCGATCGCCCCTTTCCAAAGTGTTATTTCTCACGTACCTGTTTTGGCAGTCATTATGCCAATTTTATCTAACACCAGTGGTAATGTTGCTATTCAAGCCTTATCAGTGACAGTACGAGGTCTGGGTGTCGGAGAAGTGACACCGCTGGACACCATGAAAATTCTTCGCAAGGAAATGTTAGCTGGATTAGGCACCGCTATAGCCTTAGGTACTGCTCTCGGAACACTTTCACTGATTTGGTCGCCTGGCCCAGAAAGATGGGTATCTATAGTTGCAGCCACAGTGATGATTGTGAACGTATTCATAGCTGCTTCGTTGGGAACAGTGCTACCAATGAGTTTGAAGCGGTTAAACCTCGATCCAGCCTTAATTAGTGGTCCCTTGTTGACGACTACCTTGGATGCGATCGGGTTTTTTACTTTCCTATCGATGATTTCAGTGGCGTTGCAGATATTTAAATAGGTGTTGTCCCACAAGCAAGCTTGTTTGTAGTTGCGCTTAGGCGCGACTACGAACTAATTACTACTTGTGTTTTCGATACCACTCAATTACATTATGAAGTGGTTAGGTGGTAAACAGTTCAGAACGCTGCTTCTCACAGGTAGCGGCTTGTCGTAAGGTATCGCTGATCACTATTCAATAATTTCCTTGATAGTATTCAAGTAGCAATCGTAAGCCCCTTTCCCAAAGCAAACGAAAATTACCTTTTCAGGTGAGGTATGTCTTTCAAGAAAAGATTTAACTTCAGTGACAGCAATTCTAGTTGCTAGCTCAATTCGGAAACCATTGCCTCCTGTGCTTATTGCTGGAAAAGCAATTGTTCGTATAGAGTATTGTTCTGCCAAGGCTAAGCAGTTTCGATAGCATTGAGCCAACTTCTGATCCTCTTGATCATAGCCCCCGTTCCAAGAGGGACCAACTGTATGAATGACCCACCGTGCTGGGAGGTTATAGCCATTAGTAATTTTGGCTTCACCCGTGGTCCAGCCGCTTCTTAACTGGTGACATTCTTCTTTAAGCTTAGGACCAGCCGCACGCTGAATGGTACGATCTACAGCACCACCCCCCGAAAACCATACATCGGTAGGGTTGATAATTGCATCCACCTGTTGTTTTGTAATATCACCTTCGACGACCGCTATCCGACTTTTGATAAAGCTTTGGCTATTTGCTGTAAAGGGTCTTGACCCAAGAGAGTTAAGGCTTTTGAGCACTTCAGCCGTTGATTGGTAACGCTGACGGAAGTCATAGCGCACCATCTTATCTAAAATATCGCCTAACTCAGGGCTAACTTTTAAGCGATCGCGCCAAATGATTTCACTGTTTGAATCTTCTGGTAACTGCGTAGGATGTAACCCCGTGAGGGCTTGGATACCTATCATTCCCACTGCATAGATATCACTACAAAAGCGCGGCTTCCCTGCTTGCTGTTCGGCTGGCATATAGCCAGGTGAGCCGATGGCAACAGTTAAGCTAGTTTGTCCTTGAGAATTCATTACCTGAGTGCTGATTTGTTTAACAGCCCCAAAGTCAATCATAACCAGTTTTCCATCTTGCTTACGCCGAATTAAATTTGCAGGTTTAATATCACGATGAATGACATTTTGTTGATGAACAAACGTTAAGATTTCCAGAATCTCCTGTACAAGACGAATACTCTCGGTTTCGCTTAACTGTTGACCGAGTGGTAGTTCTTGGCGTAGTTCACGTCCTTCAATGAATTCCTGAACTAAATAAAACTCTTCATCTTCTTCAAAGTGAGCAAAAAGTCGAGGAATTTGATCATGGTTTCCTAACTGATACAAAACTTCAGCTTCTGTATTGAACAAACGCCTCACCGCCTGAAAAACGGTTGGCTCGGCGGTAGTTTTAAGCTTGAGTTGCTTGACGACGCATCGGGGGTTGCCGGGTAAATGCCTATCTTCAGCCACAAAGGTAGTACCAAACCCTCCTCCTCCCAAGTGGCTAATAATTTGGTAGCGCCCAACCAATCTTTTTCTCAGCATTAGATTCACCCAGGTCAGTGGACTTCGCTCACCAATCATTCGTTGATTGGTATTTTGACACAGAATGTGAAAGCTACTGGCAGTTGTTACTTGCTGAAAATAGTAATTCATCAAACCATTTACCGTAGCAATCAGCTTTGCTGGGTAGAGTAACTTCAACCCAACCTTCCCCTGTTGCTCAAGCGGTGCGATAGCTCTTGTTTAGATGAAATTTAATCAGAATGCTTACCCCCTATATATCCAAACCTACTACCGTTAACTCAGGTGGATGCTCAACGATGAATTGATAAAATATTTCACATTTTGCCTGCGGTGAAAGAGTGAAAGCCCATTCCAATATTCCCATTTCACCAAGTTGAATTTGCGGGTTGCTACGGCTGAGGCGGACTTTAATTTGTTCGTTGCGACTTATTGGTAATTGTTCAATGAGTTTTGAATTTGCTTCTTGATTTTGTAAGTTAGTAACGACTATCCGATAACCATAAGTAATTCTCCGATTGTTGCCAATCAGTTTTTTGTCTACCTGACGCTCAATTAAATCACGCTCAACTTTCAAACCCTCGTCAATGCCTAAGTTAAGCGTGAACTCTTGCCCTGGTGCAATATTCTCTAATTGAGTTATTCCAACAAATGTATTATCTCGGAAAATATTTGCTTTTCCTGGTAACAAAGTCACTCGATTCGCACTATTTTTCACATTTGCTTGTAGATAAGCAAAGCTAAGGGAGCGTGGTACTGCTACATACTCAAAGCTACAAGGGAAATCGTCATTAAAAATTATCGTTTTATGAGGTGCGCCATCACTGGGAATGTTTCCGCCAGTACTTAGTTTAAAAGTCGCTGCACTGCCTTCTCTGGAAACTTCTGCAACAAGAGTTTCAGCAACAACAAGATTTTCCTCTGGTTGTTCGCTTTCTATAGTAGTTTGATTTTCTCCACTAGCAGGAGCAGGCATAGCCACAGAAGCAGCTTGTAGAGGCGATAATCTTCGCATACGCATTAACTCTAACGGGCGTAGTACGTCAATATACCAAGGTTCCAATTTAGGTGGTAGAATTCCCAGTCCTGGTTTAGCGGTAGAAAGGGTAAGAGATACATTTGTCCAATCTTCACCAGTATTTTGGCTGACTTCAGCAAGATATGCCACATTGATGCAATTGCTACTCGTACTTAGCCGCAAGTCATACAGCGGAGTCCAACTGGCAGAACTAACCACGTAAGAGACTTCTAGCTCAAACTTTCCAGCACCTCCAGGCTCAATTGCCACACTCAAGCTAAAACTTTCTTTAGGATGGGGTGTTTGTATTTGTTGTAACTGCTGACGGAGTGCTTGTAGCTGCTTGTCTAATTCCTGCTGTTGGACTTTGTACTCTGCTGTGGAAATAGCGTACTCGCTGTACTGGCTTCCTAAAAAGTTGAGAAAATCCAAAGTTTCGCTCAAGCTAAGATTTTTGCGCGATAAACTCTGTGCGAAGGGTTCTTCTGTCTTTTCACGCAAGCCTTCAATAAACTTTGACTGCAAAGCCAAAGCATCGATTTGCGCTTGCAGAAGGTTCCATTCTGCTTCTAATTGCTGGATTTGCCTTGTCAGATGGATCAGCCGTTCGGCGGAGGGTTCGGTGGAGAAAACCCGTTCTGTACTCACTCCCAGCAACCGCACTGCGACCTCACCTGTACCACTAACCCTGACTGACTCAGTTTCTATGGTGGCTGGGATTTGGGTAATTCTTAATTCTCGTTTCTGTCCAGTCAGTGGTACAACACCCCGTCGTGTCACAAGGGCCTGGTCAGTATACACCGTAACACCCACAATTTCGGTTTCTACTGTTTTTCGCACAGGTAGTGCTTCCGGGTTAGTCACTGCCAGTCTCCCATTGTGAATGCTTTTGCTGGTTATTCAATGGTAAAGTAGAACGTCGCCCCTTGACCGACAGCCGCCTCGACCCAAATGCGTCCTCCATGTTTATGGATAATGCGTTGTACTGATGCCAACCCTACACCTGTACCGGGAAACTCATTGTCGGAGTGTAGGCGCTGGAAGGGGCGGAACAGTTTATCGGCGCGGTTGATGTCGAAGCCAGCACCATTATCCCGCACGTAGAAAACTGAGAAACCATTTTTTTCTTTTTTGACGCCAAACTCGATGCGTGCTTGTTCAACTTTGGCAGAATACTTCCAGGCGTTGGACAGCAAGTTTTCCAGCATCACGCGCAGGAGAACTGGGTCTCCATTCACTGTTAGTTCTTGTGCAACGTGTGTTTCCACTTGACGATTTGCTTCAACAGCCTTGAGATGAGATAAAATTTCCTGAGCTATGCCGCTAAGCTGAACTGTTTCTCGCTTGAGTTCTACCTGTGTCAGCTTGTGCAAAGACAGCATGGCATCAATTTGCGTGTTCATACCGTTTGCGGAGGTAGACACGCGGTTCAAGTATTGCTTTCCCTGCTCGTCGAGTTGGTTGTTGTATTTCATCTGCAAAAGCTCGCTGAAGCCTATGATGCTCCTGAGGGGCGATTGCAAGTCATGAGAAATGGTATACGAAAAGGCTTCCAATTCCTGGTTCGCGGCTTCTAGCTGAGATGTCCTCTGCCGCACGCGTTGTTCTAGTTCGCTGTACACCTGAACGTTTTCCATCGCTACGGATGTACTATCGGCAAGAGCTTGGATCAGGTGTACCTCCTCTGGGGTAGGAGTGTGTCGTTGAGCCCAGTAATTGCCAATAGCGCCAATGGGTGCTTCCTTCCGGATTGGCACCATGACCAAGCTTTTGATAAAAGTTGGTTCATATGCTTCAATTGGGATGCGCTCATCACCGTACACATCCTCAATGATGGCTTGCTGTCGGTTCAGCATACACCAACCACCCATACAGATGTGAATTGGAAAACGGCGACCTTTCCACAAGGGCTGGATAGCGTTTTCCTCAGCGTAGTAGCACATATTGCCTTCACGCAGAACAAAGGTTGCTCCATCAGCGCCCGTCAGTTCTCGTGCAGCATGACGTACTATAGCCGTAATCTCAACCAAACTACGTGCAAGCGAGAGTTCCTGAACAACAGTCACCAACAGTTCCATCGCCTGGTTGTAGCGCTCTAGCTGCTGACATGAAGAACGTTCTAAGGCATATCGAGCCATGAGTGGCAATCGCCACAATTGCTTTTTATAAATGTAGTCTAAAGCACCCATAGCTAAGTATGCTGCGGCTTCCTTGTCATTGACATTCCCAGAAACAAAGATGAAGGGAACTTTGGGGTACTTTTGATGAGCAATCTCAAAGGCAGAACGCCCAGAAAACCCTTCAACTCCATTTTCTGAAAGGATTAAATCAAAACCGCCTCGTTCAATAGCACTGATGTACTCACTGTGCGTCTTAACGACCTGTGCTACTACCTCCCAGCCATCTTTAACCAGCACACGCTCAATCCGATGCGCGTCAAAGACATTGTCTTCAAGATGGAGAATGGCTAGAGCGTTCATAATTCAAATCCAAAAGCAGATTGTCTACTGCTGGTGAAAATGATTCTAATAAAAGATTTTCTAAATGATAGTTCTACCTGACTTGAAAATAGAACTCACAACTCAGGATGCAGAACGCAGAAGAAAAAATAAATTTTCATCTGTCCTGATCTACGCAGTTCATGATGCCTATTTAACTATTGTCCTCTACTTGGAAAAAACTAGAACCTGCGGTTTGATGAGCAAATTGCTTTGCTGCGTCCAGTAAATAGTCAAAATAGCTACGAGCAACAATAGATAGCTGTTTTCCAGATGGGTAAACCATGTACCAATTGCGTGGAATCGGAAAGTGTTCGACATCCAAAATGGTTACATCCTGAACATCGGTAATTAACGTATGTCGAGATAAAACTGAAATTCCTAAACCACCTGCAATTGCTTGCTTAATCGCCTCGTTGCTCCCTAATTCTAGCTTAACCTTCACCACGACTTCATGCTCATCGAATAATTTCTGCACTGCTCGCCGCGTTCCTGAACCTGGTTCCCGCATAATGAAAGGTTCATCAGCAAGACGTTGAATGGGGATATTTTTTTCCTTTGCGAGCGGATGATTAAGCGGTGCCAAAACGACCAAGGGATTTTCTAAAAATGGCTGGCAATTGACATCTAGATGTTCGGGAACTTGGCTCATGATATACAAGTCATCCATATTGCCGCTCATGCGTTCCAAAATACCTTCATGATTTGTGACTTGCAGGGCGATATCAATTCCTGGGTAAAGTTGGCAAAATCGACCTAATAAACGTGGAATGAAATATTTAGCAGTCGTAATCACTGCCAAGCGTAATTGCCCTTGCTTTAACCCTTTTAAATCTGCCACTTTCATTTCAAATTGGGCAATTGTCTCGAAAATCTGCCGACAAGTGGCAAACAGTTCCCGTCCCGCTTCCGTAAGATAGAGACGCTTTCCTACCTGCTCAAATAATGGCAACCCGACTGATTTCGTCAGTTGCTTAATTTGCATCGAAACAGTGGGTTGGGTAAGAAAGAGTTCCTCTGCGGCGCGAGTAAAGCTACCGTGACGTGCCGCCGCCTCGAACACCTTCAACTGGTGCAGCGTCGCTTGATTCAAGGGTTATTCTCCTCTAATAGGCATTCTATAGATATAGTCTAGTATCACGGAACACTTGAAATTGATGTAGCTTTGCTTATGTAAAAGTTACAAGTGAGAGATAATAGATAAAAATCTATTAATCCTATTAGAAAAATGGTATTTTCCTTATAAATGTGAAAAGTTATGATTTAAAAAAGCAACAACAGCGTAAGATACCTTCCAGCCAAGGTGACACACCTTGATGGTGGACGACTCAGGTTACGAGTTATGAGTTATGAGTTATGAGTGGATTCACTCCTAACTCCTCAACGCCACTTTGCTCAAGGTCGGCAACCTCCGCATGCAACTGGCTCCTCTTAACTCCTAACTTTTTTTGTCTCAATCATTCTTCACTCATTTTTAGAGGTAACCTGGTTAAATCGGGCAATTGCACGAGTTCTGTTTCTGCGACTTGCTCCTTGATATTGACTGGCAAGTTTAACGGTTGACGTTCTTCTATCCAGCAACTTGCAACTGGCAAGGTATGCTCCAGTTCTTCCAATGGTCTTGGAATCACCATCACTGCGTTTAACTCCCCAATGCGTTCTGCCTCGTACATACCAGCTTCCACTGCCACCGCTACATTTGCCACGGAGCCACGAATAATGGCTGTACACAAACCCGCACCAATTTTTTCGTACGCTGCTAATTGGACATCCGCAGCTTTCAGCATCGCATCAGCAGCTCCCACCAACGCCGGAAATCCCCGCGTTTCTACTAAACCAATTGCCTGATCGCTCAGACGGTTGTAGCTGCCTTCAGCAAGTGCGCTCAGACGACTGTTGATAGGCAGCACAACTTCCAAGTTGGGATAAGGTCGGGGAATCACCAAGCTAGAAACTAACTGACCAAATTGTTCAGCAGTTTGAACACCAGATTCTACCGCCAGACGCACATCGGCGATCGCACCTCTGACAATAGCAGTACAGTGACCACTGCCGATTTTTTCATATCCAATCAGGTGAACTCCAGCTGTCTTGAGCATCATATCCGCTGTACCAACCATTGCTGGAAAACTACAGGTAGACACTAATCCCAAAGCACTGTCGTTAAAAATATCTCGACGGCGCGATGCCTGTTCACTTATAAACCGTTGATCGTAAGCCTCCATTCAAATTCTCCAGGATACTCAATTGTTAGTTGCTCTTTAAAGTTAACAACTTAACAATGAAAACTTATTCAGACTGACCGTCAGATGTAGGTTTACTCAAGGATTGCTTATGGGGAAACAATGTAACCAACAGCTTTTGTATGCTTTCTTGCCCGTAAATGTAAGTACTGATTTGTGAGTCCTGAGGGGGGGCTGGGGAGCCAGCGCCGTGCGGGGGTTCCCCCCGTTGAGGCGACTGGCGTGGGGATGAGGGAGATAAGGAAGATGAGGGAGATGAGGAAGATGGGGGAGATGGGGAAGACTTGGGAATTAATTCTTCCTGCTGTTGTGTTTGTCCCCCTGTCCCCAAGTCTTTTTGTCTGCCTGTCCCATTTTCCGACTTTGTATTACTAGAAGCAAGGTCATTTGTGGAGAGTTCAGGCTGTTTTGTCTCACTGGTTGGCGCAGGAGATTCACAAATGCGCCGACTCGGATCTCCGAAAACCGAGCCAGCAGCAACCACTTGTCCAGGTTCAACAGAACAATTGAAAATTGTTGTCGCTGCCCCTATACAAGCATTTGCCCCTATTTTGCCTTGACCAACCATCAAAAGACCGGCTCCCAGGTTTGCTCCTGCTTCTACCTCTAAAGTTCCTTCATGGACTTGGAGAATTGACCCCATACCAACACAGACCCCTGAACCGATGATTATTTTGCTATTTGGAGCCGCTTGGAGTATCACACCTGGTGCAAGTACTGCACTGGGATGAATTATCACCTCGCCACTTATGTAAGAATCAAAGTCATAACTTGGGCGCAGTGGCGGCACAGACATGGGATGTAACCTCGGAAGCCGGAATTATGTAAAGAGTGAACAAACAAGAGTGAAGAAAGAAGAAAAAAGAAAAAATGCTTTTATCTTCTATCTTCTATTTTTCTTCACGGACGTTGAATGATTGTTTCAAGTACGCGGCGCTTAGCTTTGGGTTCGATACCAATCAGCCGCACATATTCCCCTTGGTATTCAGCAAGGTAGCCTTCTAATGCTGCTGCTGCTTGTTGTGCAGAATTAGCCTGAATTTGTCCAGCGCTCGCCCAGGAGCCTATACGGAACCGTCGTTGGTCTACGTGTTCTACACTAATTTTATACCCATTATTTATGAGTTGCTGTAGCTGTTCTACTACCTCGGAACTTAGGCGGGTACTGGTCGCTGATGCCTTTGCAAAGGAAGTCGTAGCAGGCGCACTAGCTACTACGGGCTTAGAACTGCCAGATGAACTGCCAGATGAACTGCTAGATGAACTGACAGAACCGTTGGGGCGTTGGATAATGCTTTCTAACACCCGCCGTTTTGCCTTGCTGTCAATACCAATCAACCGCACGTACTCACCTTGGTGACTATCTATACAATCTTCTAAGGCAGCAACAACTTGTTTTATGGAAGTTGCTTCTATTGGTGTGCAACTTTGCCAAGAACCTGTGCGGAAGCGACGCTCATCTACGTGTTCCATGCCAATTTTGTAACCACCCGCTAGGAGTTGGTTGACTTGGTCTATAGTTTCAGCACTGAGTTTGCCACTGCTACTGCCACTACCATTACTGTAACTATGAGCGTTACCATTCCCGTTGTAGCTTTTATTTGTTTGGTTGGTAGGAGCTTTGAAGTTTGCTGGTGCTTGCACTGCCCCATCTGGACGTTGGATGATGGTTTCTAGGACGCGCCGTCTGCCTTTGTCAATGCCAAATAGACGAACGTACTCGCCGGAGTGTTCCTGAAGACAACCTTCCAAAGATGCGATCGCCTCACCAACAGATCTCGCTTCTATTGGTGTGCAACTTTGCCAAGAGCCAGTGCGGAACCGCCGTTGGTCTACGTGTTCCGTACCAATCTTATACCCTTGGTCCAACAGATACCGTAATTGCTCTACTGTTTCAGCACCCAAGCTACTGCTCGCCACGTCATTACTCCTTTCTAACTCTTCAAACTCAAATTTATTACCGTTGCTTGTATAAGATTTAGCTAACTCATCCCGAATGGTTTTAATACACTTAGTATCCGCAGCACAGATATAACCAGATCGCAACGCTTGATTAATCCCAATTACATGATGAGCAAATTGCTTATCCTGTGCCTGCACATCTGGCAGACGGTCAGCTTGTTGTTGATTAGTAATTATTGCTCCTGAAGGTACGTATTTTCCCGCCGGAATTTCCACATCTTGAATGAGAGCGTGCATCATCACGATGCAACCTGCTCCCACCCTAGCGTTAAACACCGTGGAGCGAAAGCCTATAAAGCAACTATCCCCAACATAAGCTGGTCCATGAATCAGAGCCATATGGGTAATGGATGCATCGCTGCCAATCCATACCGAGTATTCATTTTGGTCATCGCCAATGACTCGACCTTGCTCCAGCCCATGTATGACGACACCATCTTGTAAATTGGTGTTTTCACCTATATGAAAGGGTGTGCCTTCATCCGCTCTAATCGAAGTCCCCGGAGCAACGATTACATTTGCATCTATATGTACATCCCCAATAACGTTGGAAAAAGGATGTATAAATGCAGTTTCATGGATTTTTGGCTCAGCTAAACTCCTTGACCACGGGGTTGGGGGTGCCGCCGTGCTGCGGACTGCCATCGCTAGATTCCTCCTCTATTGCACTGCTTGTCATTTGTCAGACCAGCCCTGTTCGCGCAGCGTTGCCCTAGGCATTAAGCGGGTTTCCCAACAAGTGGGAACTGGCGTATCTCTTTCAGAGACGCTACGCGAACACGTAGCGTGTCTGTAAGCCTAGCAGCACCGTAAGCGCAAGCGCACACTACGTGAACGGCGATAGCCGTGGCGTTAGTCATAGGCATAGGACTCACCCGTGAGGGTCATTTGTCCACAGCTAGTAACAAATGACTCATGACTCCTAACTATCTATACTGGTCTTTTTTGCTGTAAATCAGGCGGTCTTTGACGTTAACCGTATCAATTATTGCCACCACTGCTGCGTCTACTGGACGCTGTTCGTTACCCAGAACTTGACGGGCGGCAGTACCACGACTAACAAGTACCCACTCATCCACTCCCGCACCAACATTATCGGCTGCTACCTCGTATTCTGGCAGAATACGTCCTTCTTCATCCACTAATTGCAACAGCAGTAGTTTGACACCTCTGAGACTTGGGTCTTTTTGAGTGCTAACTACTGTGCCACGAACTTTGGCAATTTGCATTACAAGTTATGGTCTTCTGTCGTAGGGACGAATTGCGTTCACATTCTCCCGGAACTGTTCCACATCTTCTGTATAACGAATTGGCAGAACGTATTCCAGGTTTTCGTGAGGACGAGCAATGATGTGGGTGGACAACACTTGTCCGCCGTTGACTCGCTTCACTGATTCAACTCCAGCACCAACTGAAGCTTGTACTTCAGAAACGTCTCCCCGCACAATCACGGTAACGCGACCGCTACCAATTTTTTCGTAGCCTACTAAAGTCACGCGGGCAGCTTTCACCATTGCATCTGCTGCTTCTACGACCGCCGGAAACCCCAGAGTTTCCACCATTCCTACTGCAATTGACATGAGTTTTAAACCTCAGCTTCCTAAATAATTAAACACAAAACTTACCCACAAAAAGGCGAGCCCAACAAGAATTTTAGATTTTCAGACTGTCAGCTATAAGTGCGGAACTGCTCATAGCTTGATTCATCTGTGAATCTAAAATCTAAAATTGTTAGGTGCGGAACTGATCCACCGCTTCGGTGTAACGAATAGGCAATACGTATTCCAAGTTCTCATGAGGACGAGCAATGATGTGAGTGGATAGCACCTCTCCACCATTTACTCTTCTGACTGCTTCCACTCCAGCGGCAACTGAAGCTTGTACTTCAGAAACGTCTCCCCGAACAATCACAGTCACCCGAGCGCTACCGATTTTTTCGTAACCTACTAGGGTGACGCGAGCGGCTTTCACCATCGCATCAGCAGCTTCCACTATCGCCGGAAACCCTTTTGTTTCAATCATTCCAACTGCAATTGGCATCGCAGAACTCCCACAAAATTACTGAAATATGTACTGGTCAATGAAATTTTTTGACGGGGATGCTCATCTTGAGCTGCAAAAGCATTTCCTAATTAAGCATAGAAAAGCTTTGCGCCCCTGACAATATAAATTACCATAATAGTTTATAATAAAATAAATTAAAAAAGCTTAACATCATTTGATAAAGGCGATTTTACTCAACCGAACTTCACAGATCCCTGGAGCAGCCACTTCTGGTTTATAATTTTTTTATAACATTTGCTCAAACAGCTTCATAAAGGCAGGAATTCTGCCTTTAGACGAATGACTAAAAACTCAAGGAGTGATTACACAGTAGTCTTTCCTCGTTTTTTGCTGTTTGTGCAAAAAAAAGCCTCAATAAATATATAATATTTTATTATCTACCTTATAAACTGAGGTTTTTAAGTTAGTAATTTCTGCTTTCCAACTAAAGACCAGTAAAGATCAGAAAATAATAGTTGATGGAATATATTATATTTGTTTTGCCTTTGCAATCTAGAAAAATGAAAGAATATTATTTAAATCATCCAATTTAAATTGTTCAAGTTAGCTCTGACAAAATCATTTCATAAAGTGAAAAATAATTCTTTAGCTCAGCTGTTAAGGGATATCTAAATGAATCAGTTCCTCTTTTCAACAAGTTGGTGGATACCTTTTTATGGATTAATAGGTGCGCTTCTAACCTTGCCGTGGGCAATCGGATTAATTCGGCGCACAGGACCAAGACCAGCTGCTTATTTCAACTGGTTAACAACGGTTTTTGCTTTTGTCCACAGCCTGTTTATATTCATTGACATTTGGAATAGAGAATCACAAACTTTCTTAATTACCTGGTTTAAAGCGGCAGATTTTGACCTATCCTTTGCTTTAGAAGTCTCACCAATCAGTGTTGGAGCAACAGTTTTAATTACAGGCTTAAGTTTACTGGCACAAACTTACGCCCTTGGTTATATGGAAAAGGACTGGGCTTTAGCGCGTTTCTTTGCGCTGATGGGATTTTTTGAAGCAGCGCTGAGTGGGTTAGCCATTAGTGACTCTCTATTTCTGAGCTATGCGCTTTTGGAAATGCTGACCCTTTCCACTTACTTGCTGGTGGGCTTTTGGTATGCTCAACCGTTAGTGGTTACAGCAGCGCGAGATGCATTTCTCACTAAGCGAGTGGGAGACTTATTGCTGCTGATGGCAGTTGTGACCCTTTCCACCATGGCGGGTAGCTTGAACTTTTCCGACTTATATGAATGGGCGCAGACGGCAAACTTAAGTCCGACAATATCAGCTTTACTAGGTTTAGCACTGATAGCAGGACCTGCTGGGAAATGCGCTCAATTTCCGCTGCATCTGTGGTTAGATGAGGCGATGGAAGGTCCCAACCCAGCTTCAGTGCTGCGAAACTCTCTGGTGGTCGCTGGTGGAGCGTATGTGCTGTATAAACTACAACCAATCTTAGCGCTATCGCCAGTCGCGTTAAATGCTTTGATAATCATGGGTACGGTGACAGCAGTCGGTGCATCGTTAGTGTCGATCGCCCAAATTGACATGAAACGAGCGCTCTCTCATTCCACCAGTGCATACATGGGATTAGTGTTTTTGGCGGTAGGGATGCAGCAAGGAGGAGTTGCTCTGATGTTGCTGCTCACTCATGCAATTGCCAAAGCATTATTGTTCATGAGTTCTGGTTCAGTAATATTTACGACCAATACTCAAGACTTAACAGAAATGGGCGGTCTGTGGTCAAGGATGCCAGCAACCACCACAGCCTTTGTTGTGGGTGCAGCGGGGATGGTAACGCTGCTGCCATTGGGAAGCTTTTGGGCAATGTTAGGATGGGCTGATGGCTTGGCTTTGATTAGCCCTTGGGTCGTTGCCGTCTTAGTGTTGGTTAATGGTTTGACGGCATTGAATTTGACGCGCCTATTTCGCTTAATATTTTGGGGTGAACCGCAACCGAAGACCCGTCGCTCCCCAGAAGTTGGTTGGCAGATGGCATTGCCAATGGTATCTCTGACGGTGATCACTTTGCTATTACCCTTGATGTTACAGCAATGGTACTTACTACCCGATTGGGAAAGTATAAATTGGGTCGTAGTAGCGTTGTTAGTATCCTCTACAGTGCTTGGAGTAGGCATCGGGTCTAGCATTTATCTACATAAGGCTTGGTCGAGATCCACAGTCCTTGCCTGGAGATTCTTCCAAGACTTATTGGGTTATGACTTTTACATTGACCGAGTTTATCGGCTAACGGTCGTGAGTGCCGTCGCGCTGCTTTCTAAAATTTCTGCTTGGAGCGATCGCTTTCTTGTTGATGGTCTGATTAACTTAGTTGGGTTTGCAGCAATTTTTAGTGGACAAACCTTGAAGTACAGCGTTTCCGGTCGCTCTCAAGGATACCTGTTGACCATTCTTGTGGGTATCAGCGTCCTAGGTTTCTTCATGAGTTGGTCGTTGGGTTTACTCAATAGCTGGCATTTTTAGTCCTTAGTGATCAATTATTCTCCTTGTCCCCTATGCTCAGTGCTTTGCTTTTGGTGCCGTTGCTAGGTGCGGCTTTCATTAGTTTCTTGCCTTTTGGCATCTCCGCAAAACTTTCCCGTGGAGTTGCTTTGCTCGTTGCCAGTATCGCCTTCTTATGGACTGTGGTACTTTCAAGCCAGTTTAACCCCGGGCAAGTGAGTCAACAGTTTAGCGAATTCTTTCCTTGGGTAGATGCTTTAGGCTTGAGTTATCACCTAGGGCTAGATGGTTTGTCACTACCTTTGTTGCTTTTAAATGGGTTGTTGACTTGCATCGCCATCTACAGCAGCGATGAAAATATTGCGCGTCCTCGATTTTATTACTCTTTGCTGCTGCTGTTAAACGCTGGCGTGACTGGAGCCTTCATGGCACAGGATTTACTGCTGTTTTTCCTGTTTTACGAGATAGAACTGATTCCCCTATATTTTCTGATTGCCATTTGGGGTGGTGAAAAGCGGGGCTATGCAGCGACTAAATTTCTGATTTATACCGCTGTTTCTGGGATTATCATTTTGGCAAGTTTTCTTGGCATAGTTTGGCTGAGTGGTGCTTCTAACTTTGCTTTAGATGCCTTGAATACGAAATCTCTGTCTTTGGAGACACAGATATTACTGCTAGTAGGAATTTTAATTGGTTTTGGTATCAAAGTTCCCCTAGTTCCGTTCCATACTTGGTTACCAGATGCTCACGTCGAGGCATCCACACCGATTTCCGTGCTGTTGGCTGGGGTATTGTTGAAGTTAGGAACTTATGGCTTACTGCGGTTTGGGATGAACTTGTTGCCAGAAGCTTGGAGTTATTTGGCTCCCGCTTTAGCAACGTGGGCGGTGGTGAGTGTGCTTTATGGTGCATCTTGTGCGATCGCCCAAACAGATATGAAAAAAATGGTGGCATACAGTTCCATTGGACACATGGGCTATGTGCTTTTAGCCGCAGCTGCTGGAACACCTCTCAGCGTGTTGGGAGGCATCATGGAAATGATTAGTCACGGCTTGATTTCTGCCCTGCTGTTTTTGCTTGTGGGAGTTGTGTATAAAAAAGCAGGAACCCGCGATTTAGATGTTCTCCAGGGACTCCTCAACCCAGAACGAGGTATGCCCGTGATTGGAAGCTTAATGGTGTTGGGAGTGATGGCAAGTGCTGGTATACCGGGAATGGTTGGATTTATTGCCGAATTCATTGTCTTTCGCGGTAGTTTCCCAGTCTATCCGATACAGACCCTGCTCAGCATGATTGGTACAGGCTTAACCGCTGTTTACTTCTTAATTCTGATGAATCGTGCCTTTTTTGGACGCTTATCTGCAGAAGTCATCAACTTGCCACGCGTATCTTGGGCAGAACGTACACCTGCTGTGGTTTTAGCTGTGCTGATTGTGATTTTTGGTATCCAACCCAATTGGTTAGTACGTTGGACAGAACCGACGATGACAGCGATGGTTAATACGCCAAACCCTATAGCAACGGTGTCTTTAGTAAAGGTAAAAGGCAAAAGTTAGACAACTTTGGCTACAGGACTTTAACGAGAGTTTTGGAACCCACGTAGGTGGGTTTCCTCTGTGTCGGTGCACCTGGGCTAGGTACAAAATATTTAGTAAAAAACTTTTAGTCAATAATCACTTTTGGAGAAATGGCAATGGTTGGCATCCAAAATAAACCTGTTAACTATGAATTAGCTGAGTATATTGAGCGACTAGAATCAGGAGGAGCATTACTTCCCGATACCCCAGAAAATTTGTTGGAAGTTGTCGGCATTCTCAAAAGCTATGGAGTTGTTTTAGATGCCTACTCCAAAAATCTCATCTACATGGCTGAACATCAATTTTTAGTGTTCTTTCCGTTTTTTAAATATTTTAACGGAGATTTCTCTTTTAAAAAATTACTACGGCATTGGTGGCATGACAGAATTAATTTTGAATATGCCGAGTATTGCATGAAATCCATGATGTGGCATGGTGGTGGTGGGTTAGATAAATATCTAGATTCAAGAGAATTTAAAGAAAGAGCGCAAGCTGTTATCAAAGCAAAATTTAAAAACAATCCCATGACAATGGGAGTTAATCAACTATTTCCTGATTTCTTAATTGAACAGTTGCGAGTTAGTTCTTACACGACTGGTTTAGGTCAATTTTGGCGCGTGATGGCTGATATTTTCCTCACTTTATCAGACCGTTACGATCAAGGAGAAATCAAATGTATTCCTGATGTTGTAGACTACATCAAAGCGGGTTTAGTAGCAGATGCTAGTAGACCTATTACCTACTCTGTGAAAATTCGAGATAAAGTTTACGATATCATTCCTAAATCTGTAGGTTTAACATTCCTTGCAGATACCGCAATACCTTATGTAGAAGCAGTTTTCTTTCGGGGAACGGCATTTCATGGCACAGTTTCATACAATGCCCAAGCTTATCAAATTCCGCCCGACCAATCTCGATTTCAATATGGTGCTTTGTATGCTGATCCTTTACCCATTGGCGGTGCAGGTATTCCTCCCACTTTACTGATGCAGGATATGCGTCATTATCTTCCAGATTATTTGCACGAAGTTTATCGTCGCAGTCGTCGAGGAGAAGATGATTTGCGGGTACAAATTTGTATAAGTTTCCAAAAATCGATGTTTTGTGTCACCACAGCGACGATTTTAGGACTTCTGCCAAATCCGTTGGATACTCAAGATCCAGATGAGCAAAAAGCAAATCGAGTGTTTATGCAAAAGTGGCTTGATAGGTTAAAAACTTCGCGGTTGGAAGATGTGAACGACAAGACTAATTTTTGTCTTGTGGCATTGCCAAGGTCGGTTTAAGAAATTTATTGCAAATTATTGCAAAAATTGGTTTAGGGTTATTGGGAACCACAGATGCACGTAGATAAACTGTAATAATCGTGAGTTTCGTCTCACAAGATTTGAATGCCGTGAGGTGCTGCTCTATGCTATTAAGCGATGTCAGAACAAGTACGGTTTCAAACTGTATGCTCTCTGTATCATGAGCAATCATGTGCATTACCTGTTGGAACCCAAGCAACCTCAAGACTTAGCCAAGAAAGCCTGTTGATATGAGTGTAGGCGATCGCTCTAGTTAAAAAAGGTGCGTCGCCTTTCTCATTCAACTTCACTGGTTGATGAGGCGATTTCTGATGGAAGCGGATAGATGAGATGTTTATCTGTATTTGTGAAGAATACCAAAATGCGATCGCCCCTGTTTGAACGATGGTGCGGAACACCCGCCTTCTCCTGTCGGAGACGCTCCGCGTTGGCGTAGCCTGTCCGCAGGACTTACGGCGATCGCACTATTATGAATTCACATTATTTAAACTTTGGAGCGATCCGTCAAAATTTCGTATCCAGTCTCTGTCACCAACACAGTATGCTCAAACTGAGCGGATAGAGAATTATCTACCGTAACAGCTGTCCAACGGTCAGATAAGGTACGTGTGTACTTAGAACCAGCATTCAAAATTGGCTCAATTGCCAGCGTCATCCCCGCACGGAGTTTAACATTTGGCATTTCGCGGGTGCGGAAGTTGAAAACTGAAGGTTCTTCATGCAGGTTACGGCCAACACCGTGTCCGGTAAAGTCCTGTACTACACTAAACTTATTTGCCTTCACATGGTCTTCAATTGCTCCAGCAATATCCATCAGGCAGTTTCCTGCTTTCACCTGTTCAATGCCTTTGAAAAGAGCTTCTTCTGCTACGCGAATCAGTCTTGCAGCTTCTGGAGTGACTTCGCCCACAGCAATTGTAATGCAAGAATCACCATGAAAGCCTTGGTAATATGCGCCGGTATCGACTTTTAAAACATCTCCAGTGCGGATGACTTTTTTGGCATTAGGAATGCCATGTACAACTTCATTGTTGATGCTGGAGCAGATAGAAGCAGGAAAACCGTGATATCCTTTAAAGCTAGGCGTTGCATCCATCTCCCGGATGCGTCTCTCCGCATGAGCATCCAAATCAGCTGTGGTCATACCTGGCTTTACCAACTCGGAAATTTCTTTGAGGACGGTTGCCACTATTTTTGCTGATTCCCGCATAATTTCAATTTCACGCGGCGATTTAATTTCAATTCCTCGGCGTTGCCTTTTTTGAGGGTTGTTTTGAGCTGGTTGAGAAAGCAGGTTACTAAGAATGTTCATGGGAAATTAATGAATATCTGTGCCTTGTCGCTTGTATATGAATAGTTCTTTTAACTTTAGTTCTTCTAACTTGTTGAGAAACAATACCTATATTTAAGTTAACTTATTTTTTGCCAGAAGCTGCCTTATAAAGCTTAAGAGTACTGAAATTCCACTTTAGCGGCAACAAATCCAGTTTGCAGCCTTAAAAAATTTGAATTTTGAACTGTTAATTACTTATGATAATTTATATCAAGTTCTGATAATTACTGATAATTCAAAATTCTCGGTGTCCCCGCGTCTTTTGCGTTTCCGTGTCAGTCTTAATAATAAGTATTCAAGCGAACCTGATATTATCGAGTCATACGCGCTTTTGTCGTTTCAGGCTTTTTTACTAGTGTAGAGACGTGGTATGACACGCCTCTACATACAACACTGCGTTACGTCTCGTGTGTATAACTAATGACGAACGCTACCTTGGTCTGCAAATACAGCAGGTCCAGCTGTCACTACAACAATTTTATCTGGATAGAGTAACTCACGAGCTGCTTGGTTGACTTGTTCAAGGTTGACTGCTTGAATTTTTTCGGTACAATTGCGCAGTTCCTCTTTATCTAGCCCGTACACCTCATTCATCAGAATTTTATGTGTTAATTCCTCTGGATCTGCCAGGGATATGATGTAGTTGCTGATCAAGATGCGTTTAGCTGTCTCTACTTCCAGTTCAGTGACACCTTTTTGATGAATTTCCTTGAGCAGTTGGCGGGTACTCGCGATCGCCTGACGGGTATCTTCTGGGCTGGTTTGCATCTCAATCAAAAATGTTCCAAAATTGCTTCCTGCAAGGAAGTTGCTGTATATTCCGTAGGTTAGCCCAAGGCGATCGCGCACTTCTGCTCCTAGCCGACTCGATAAAGTATCGCCCCCCAAAATCTGATTCAATACCTGAGCTGGATAAAAGCGGGGATCTTTGCGGTTAA
The DNA here is from genome assembly GCA_019359075.1 of Kalymmatonema hyalinum WJT4-NPBG1. Lineage (GTDB taxonomy): Bacteria > Cyanobacteriota > Cyanobacteriia > Cyanobacteriales > Nostocaceae > Kalymmatonema > Kalymmatonema hyalinum. The sequence goes on along the minus strand of JAHHIB010000001.1, from coordinate 48,800 downwards.
TCCCTGTGTTACCCATGTAGGTAATGGCTTGAGTTTTACCCGGAAGAACAGAGTTGACGCTCACAACTTTTTCTGGTCTAATATCCGCTGGATAATTGACAGTTGGTGGTAAACCACTTGCTTTCCAGTTACCAAACTCACTTTTTATAAGTCCTTTGACTTGCTCTGGAGCAAAATCTCCTACCAGCGCTATCACTGTCGTGTCTGGGCGATAATGTTTTGTTTTAAATTCAATAACATCCTTACGGTTAATCCGTCGCAAACTTTGCTCTGTTGGAAATGTATGTAAGGGATGTTTTTTCGGGTAAACCGATTGTACAAATGTTCTTTGTGCGACTTCTGATGGATCATCTAACTCATGCTTCAACGTACTCAATGCCTGTTTGCGAGTCAGTTCTAACTCTTTGGTGGGAAAATTAGCATTTTTGACAACATCTGCTAATGTCTGAACCAGAATCAGTAAGTCAGCCGCCAAGCTATCACCTTCAATCCGCACACCTTCTCGATACGTGTCAAACTCAAGGCTTGCTCCCCGATCTTCTAAGGTTTTGGCAACAGTTAAGACATCCTTTGTTTTTGTGCCATTCATTAAGTTTTCTGCTACAACAGACGCCAGTCCAGCTTTATCTTCTGGATCAAATTCTTTACCAGCTTTGACGTAGCCAGAAAGTGTCACTGTGGGAGTGCTAGTGTCGGGAACTAGCAATACCTTTAAACCGTTAGATAATGTGAATTGCTCTGGGAGCGTATGACTTGTAGGAGCACTTGTCAAATCTACGTTCGGTAGGTACTTTGCCACTTGCTGTGTATTCACCGCACCTGAGGCAAAATTTTCGGTGTTGTGTTTGGAGTTCGTCTTCTCACTATTCCCCGTTACCTTTAGCCGAGTTGGCTTAAAAAAGCCCACTGTACGTGCTTCTGGTTTGAGGTATTTTGTTGCGACACGCTGCACATCCGCCGCCGTTACTTGGCGAATAGCTGCTAAGTATTCCTCTGTATAGCGATAATCACCTGCAGTTGTTTCGTCATTACCCAATTGCAACGCCAGACTAGTGATATCACGGTTACTCAAAATCACAGACGCTTCCAACTGCGCCTTGGCTCGATTGAGTTCTTCTGTTGTGACTCCTTTTTGTGTGAGTTTGGCGATCGCACTTCTGAGAACCGAGTCAATTTTTTTCAAGTCTTGATCGGGATCAGCCGTTACCGACAACTCATACCAGCCTGCTTCAACCAAGCTAATCACAGAAGCGGAAACATCGCTTGCTAAACCAGATTCTACCAATACCTGCTCAAGGCGAGAATTCCGTCCGTCTGTTAATATACGATCCATCAAATCCAACGCTGGCACATCTGGATGATTCGCATCCGGTAACGGATATACTGCGTGCAATAACGTTCCTGCTCCTGGTTCCCTCAGAACAATAGGAATCCTCTGTTTTGAGTGTTGAGTGTTGAGTGTTGATTCTTTTGTGATTCTTGATTCCTGATTCTTTTGTGAGTTCCTAGCTGCGGTTTCTGAGTTCTCACTCTTAGGTATTTTCCCAAAAATCTCTTTAACTGCTTCGAGGGTTGGTTCGGTTTGGAAATCCCCAACAATCACTACAACAGCATTGTCAGGAGTGTAGAAATTATCATAGTACTTCCGCACCTGCTCTAAATTAAACTTTTGCACATCAGCTTCCGTACCACCAACAGGTAACCCGTAAGCATGGTTGGGAAACGCCGCTTGCATGACAGCGCGGCTGAGGCGGTACTCAGAGCTATTTTCGTAACCTTGCAACTCGGAAATCACGACTCGCTTTTCGCTTGCTAGTTCAACAGAATCAATCACAGCATTTTGCATTCTGTCTGCTTCTAGCTCCAACAAAGCTGTGAGCTTATCGCGCTCTGCTGTATTGTAGTATGCCGTTTGGTCATAGCTCGTGAAAGCGTTTGAGTCACTGCCCAAAGCACTTAACAATCTTCCAAATTGAATTGGACGATTTTTTGTGCCTTTAAACATCATGTGTTCTAACTGATGAGCAATGCCATTTAATCCAGGTTCTTCGTTACGTGATCCCACTTTGTACCATACCTGCACAGTCACCACTGGGCTGGAGTGTACTTCTCTAGTGAGAACAGTCAGACCATTGTCCAACACTATTTTGCGAACATTTTCTATCAACGGAGGTATTGTTTTTTTTGATACGATTATTTTATCTGAGTTTAACCACGTGGAAGCGGTTGTTATCTGGCTAAAAGAAGATGCATCTCCAAGCAACAACACCGTCATCAACCAAAAACTTAATAATAACAAAGGAAAACGATATCGATGCAATTTACGCAACACAGGCATGAATTTTACTAGGCAAACTGTAAATTAGATTACAGAATTTTTTCTTGAATATAGTTGAGTTTCTCTAAGTCAGGTGTGATTTCAACAAGACTACAGAGAAGAGAAAATTATTTTACAGACAAAAAATTTTAAGTTCAACTATTCAACTACGAAAGTGTTGCTAATACACGAATAAATTCTAAGGGCAAACCATCAGGATCTGCAATAAAAGCTACTTCGTAAAGATGATTACCTATTTGCTGCTGTGTAGGTTCTAAAAGAATTTTCAGTGGTTCTAACAGTTCAGAATTGTTTTTTGCTAACACCAAAAAGTTTTCTTTTAAATTTGTTAACCAACTCGGTAAATCGGGTGTCATCTCAGTCAAATCAAATGAGAGATGGTAGTATCCCACATAGTGTTCATCTCCAAAGGCATCTGGAGCAGGTTTTGGTTGAGGAATTTGGATCAGTTCAATTCTGCCGTTGAGTCCTTCCAGCCAACAAGCAAGAGTGTAGCCTGTCGTGAAGCGCTCGCAAACGCTAAACCCTAGCTGTTCGTAGAAGGCGATCGCCCGATGAATATTTGCTGTACGAATAGAAGCGTGATGCATAATTTTAATTATAAGTCATCAGTCATTAGTCATAACTTATGAGAATTTAGACTAATGACTTTTGACGTTGGATCTTTACTCAAATAATCTGAAATAGGGATAGCGCACTGGCACACCAGGCTCTTTTTCCAAATCGAAATTTATCACTTCCCAACAGGGATCTTCCGAAGAATCGGGGCTAAACTCTACAGGCAAACCATAAAGTCGCGCCGAAGTCATCTCCGGCTGTCCAGAACGCCAAGGCGTGCTACGCTCCAGGTAACCACTCATCAACTCTTGATAGCGTCTGGCAATGATCACCCGTGTTGCTCGGTAGCCTTGGGTATAGAGCTTGTCTAGTGCTTCGTGAATTTCAAACCGAATGCCATCGGGATGAGTATGCTGCCGATACCATTCGGCATTCCATCTTCGCCAATGACGCCCTGATTGTAGGTGGATTAATTCTCCAGTTTTCGGATTAGCTTCAAACGCGCCGTGACGTGGACATAAATACGTGTCTGTTAGTGTCAGAGCCGGGATTGTTTGGCGGCAGTGGGGACACTGAATTTCTGGACCGAATATAGGGTACTGCAAGCCTGGATTCATCATGAAGTGCGTACAAACATATTTTTGTCTCCACCAGTAATATTGGTTCCTTTTACACTTCTGCTCCACCTCACTCGGGTACTGACTTACTGCTGCCCTTGATATTCAAGACTGTAGACCGTGATATCCTGGTGAATGCGACCTACCAAGGTTGGAGTTCCTGAGCGTGTTCCTGGGTACCACATCTCTATTCTACCGTGTCTATCACTTCCTACTGGTCTTCTCCTGATATTTCTCAAGCTGCCTTCATAGCAGCGAATGCTGTTGTTATGGGTTCGGTAAAAATTGCAGCAGGCGTGAGCATATGGTACGGAGCAGTTGTCAGGGGAGATCTGGAAAGCATAGAAATTGGCGAATGTACAAACATTCAGGATGGAGCAATATTACATGGTGATCCGGGTAAACCTACGATATTAGAAGATCATGTTAGCGTAGGGCATCGCGCTGTCATACATTCCGCTTATATTGAACGCGGCAGCTTGATCGGGATTGGCGCAATTGTTCTAGATGGGGTACGGGTAGGGGCTGGTAGCATTATTGGTGCAGGCGCAGTCGTGACTAAAGATGTACCGCCTTTATCCCTTGTTGTAGGCGTTCCTGGAAAAGTCGTGCGCCAAATCTCTCAAGATGAAGCAGCAGAACTGATCGGACACGCCCAACGTTACAAAAAGTTAGGCTTGGTTCATGCTGGCAAGGGTACGGATATCGGGTTTCAGGTAGCTGAGTGAGAAGGGACGCGGAAGTTGTAAATATTTTTTACATTTTGTTTGGGAAAATTCACCACTTCAGTTAAAAATAAAAATGAGAGCAGTTGACAAAACTTTAATTTCTACTTAATAGAGGGGTTGTAGATATGGACATTGATATGCGTGTAGCAATTGTTTTAGCGCCAATCCTGATTGCTGCTGGTTGGGCAGCGTTTAACATTGGTGCTGCTGCTTTAAATCAATTACAAAACTTTTTGAATAGAGAAGCCTAGAATCAAATTATCACCATAAATATTTAACCGACTGTTTTTATTTATACAAACAGTCGGTTTTATTTTTACTGAAGAACTCAGAATATGCCCTGCGGGCAGGCTGCGCGTGGCACAGAACTCAGTAGTCAGAATAAAAAAAGGATACAAGCCCCGTGGGGATTATGGAAAAAAAGAAAGATATATTTCATGTCCAAGGCACATTTTCCAACGCGCGGTTATGGGGATCTATTCTTGGTTCTATGTTCTGCGTTCTTTTTAAATTTTCCTCACCTTAACCCCCTGACTATCTTTCGTGGACATCAACTCCTTACTACAGCCCTTCCAACACTTTGGCGTCCATCTTGGATTGGAACGCATTGTTAAACTACTGGCAAATCTTGGAAATCCCCATCATCAAGTCCCGATCATTCATGTTGCAGGCACTAACGGTAAAGGTTCTGTCTGTGCCTATCTTTCTTCTATTCTCACCGAAGCGGGTTATCGTACAGGACGCTACACCTCACCGCATTTGGTTGATTGGACAGAACGCATTTGTCTCAACGAACAGCCGATTTCCTCTGAACAATTGTGTCAAGTATTACTGCAAGTGCAAGCTGCTATTCAACAAGATGAAGAGCCGCCAACGCAGTTTGAAGTGATTACCGCAGCAGCTTGGTTATATTTCGCACAGCAAAAAGTCGATGTGGCGGTGGTAGAAGTTGGGCTGGGAGGACGCTTGGATGCTACAAATGTTTGCTTGAACCCCCTCGTCACCATCATCACTTCCATTAGCCGTGAACATTGGCAGGTTCTTGGTCCTACCGTTGCCGACATTGCAAGAGAAAAAGCTGGTATCCTCAAATCAGGATGTCCTGCCGTGATTGGACCATTGCCAAGCGAAGCAGAAGAAGTTGTGCTCACGCGTGCTTCAGAATTACAATGCCCTGTGATTGAGCCTAAACCTGCCCGTCAAATTGCTCCAGGATGGGCAGAGTATCAAACAATTGATAATACAAAATTCATTAAATATCCCTTACCGCTACAGGGACAATTTCAGTTGACGAATTCAGCTTTGGCTTTAGCTGCTATAGAAATTCTACAAACGCAGGGTTGGGAGATATCTGAGGAAGCCATCATTACGGGAATGGCAAATACCAAATGGCTGGGGCGAATACAATGGACAACTTGGAAAAACCATAAATTGTTGCTAGATGGCGCTCACAACCCAGGAGCAGCCCAAGTTTTGCGAGATTATGTCGATAGTTTAACTCCACCTCCAGCCCCTAAGCGCAAGCAGGGAGGGGAGACTACTCAGCAGTGTGTGAATTGGGTGATGGGAATGCTCTCCACAAAAGATCATGTGGACATATTTAAGACTTTACTGCAACCAAATGACCGATTGTATTTATTGCCAGTTCCAGATCATAGTTCAGCAGATCCTGGAGAATTAGCAAAACTCGCTCAAAGTATCTGCCCAGAATTAAGCTTTTGCCGTACTTACCCAGATTTATTACCAGCGCTAGAGGCAGCTTTTACCTCGACGGACAATTTAGTCATCTTGTGCGGTTCGCTATACTTAGTCGGGCATTTTTTAGCAACTACAGTTCAAAATAAGTAGACTTCTTGCAAAAGTCAAATCTATGAAAATTAAACCACAGATGCACACAGAGAATTAACTCGTGTTAATCTGTGTCCATCTGTGGTTCTAAATATCCATTAATGATAATTTTTACAAGGATCTAATGAAGTTTTACCCGTTACCTGCTTTTGTTCATCAAGCTGACTAACGCTTCTATTAAGATCTGGTTTTGCTCGTCCGTGCCAACAGTAATCCGCAGCTTATCCTCTAACCCAGCGTGCTTATAGTAACGCACCAAGATTCCGAGTTGTTTGACAGCCAAGTAAAGAGACTCTGCATTTCCTTCTGGAGGAGTTGCCAAAACAAAGTTACCGTGAGAATCAAGCACTGTAAATCCCAGATTTTTTAAATCTACCGCTAGCTTTGTCCGCGATATTTTCACTTTGTCTGCACAAGCATTTTTGTAAGCTTGATCCCGCATTGTTATTGTGTTGCAACTATTCCGATGCGAAAAGCGTACGCATGATTGCTGAACTATCCGCGCGGTATGTTGTGGCGATCGCCATAGTGTGTTGTAACTATTTAAAAACCTCCAATACCACTCCAACTTCGCCTGTTGTGTAATGAAGTGTCGATGCTCCAGATGATTTCCACCCCTTATATAGTCGTCAGTATCAGCCCCTGATTGCACTAAATAGCAACTGCTGCTATATCTTCTGGAATTAATAGTGCTTAATTTTCGGAAAACAAAGTTAATTGGAAATGCTCTAAATTGTATCAGGGTCAATATTTAACTCCCGCAATTTAGCCGCCAATCTTTCTGCTTTATTTATTGCTAATTCTTTCTGCTGACGTTCAGATTCAGCTTCTTCTTCTGGTGTTGGAACTAACTGTCCTGATGATGTGAAAAATCGCAATAAACCCTGATGAATTCCCAGGTATAAATCTAGTTGCTGACTCCACAAATGCCTTTGATTATTCGCTTCTAAAGGTTGATATTTGCCATCTACTAAGTGAAAACCAGCGAATTCTGATGTGTATGGATCGAACCAAAAATAATCAGGAGTGCGGAAGGTATTTTGGTAAAGTTTTTTCTTCAATTCTTTATCAGTATTAGCAGTTGATTCCGAAAGAATTTCTAGAATAAAGTTCGGGTATTTGCCGTCTTCTTCCCAAACTACCCAACTTTTACGAGTTTTGCGTTCGGTGTCCAACACAACGAAAAAATCTGGTCCCCGGAAGTCTTCTGATTTGCGTTTGCTGAGGCTGTAATAAATAGTAAGATTGCCAGCAGCGTAAAAATCAGTCCTGTCTCGCCACAACCATTCCAGGCATTTGAAAAGTAGGATTATTTGCCGTAGATGTAATTCGGTTTCCAAGGGAGGTTCGTCGCTGTATAAATCACTTGGAGGAAGGATAACATCTTCTGGAATATCTTGGAGAGTGTCTAATTCCTTGGCTGGGGACATTGTTGGAATACAGCATATTTGTTTTTATGGGTTTATTTTAGCGCTGTCATGGTGGGGCGATAAGCCCTTGGCTTGACGCTGCGCGTATCGCACCCCCTGCGGGTACTCCGGGAGCGAAGCGATCGCACGCGAGCAATGATTGTAACTATCCGGGGAAAAATAGCCTGACTTTTCACGGCATATGGAAAAGGTCATTTTGAGGGTTTCCAAGACCTGATTTTTCCGTTGCTCATTTTCATTAATTAATGACTATTGACAATAAAGCAGTGGAAAAAACGACGCTTTTTCGTGGTATGAGAACTTCCCGTGAAAAGTCAGGAAAAATAGTCCCCTTTTTAAGGAGGTTGGGGGATCTAAGTTGACAGGTATAAGGCTTCCATTAACATCTGATTTTGCTCATCCGTACCAACCGTAATCCGCAGCTTATCCTCTAAGCCAGCTTGCTTAAAGTAACGCACCAAAATTCCTCGTTCCTTCAACCCCAAGTAAATAGACTCTGCATTTCCTTCGGTTGGAGTTGCCAAAACAAAGTTACCCTGAGAATCAAGCACTCCCCATCCCAGATTCTTTAAATCTTGCACTAACTTCGTCCGCGATATTTTCACTTTATCTGCACAAGCATTTTTGTAGGCTTGATCCCGCATTGCTGCCGTACCTACTGCGATCGCGATCGCGTCAATGTTGTAACTATCTTTTACCTTAAATAACCCCGAGCCAAGTTTTGGATTTGCCACCCCAAAGCCCATCCGCAAACCTGCCAACGAATATCCTTTCGACAAAGTACGTAGCACAATCACGTTCTCGAATTCTTGCACCAACGGCAACGCCGTATACTCAGCAAAGTCAACGTAAGCCTCATCAATCGCAACAATTCCTGAGACTTGCTGCGCCAATTCCCGCAGATCATCCAAAGGTACCACATGCCCAGAGGGACTATTCGGAGAAGCAATAAACGTAATTGCTCCATCAGCCGCAACGAGTTCCTTGATTGGTAACTGAAAGTTGGCAGAGTAAGGAACTTCAACCACTTTGGCAGGCTGGATGGCTGCTAAAGTCCGATACAGCACGTAGGTTGGCATGGGATATACGACTGTGCGATCGCTCCCCTCTGCACAGGAGCGTATTAGCACATTTAGTAGTTCATCGCTACCATTACCCACAATGATCCAATCTGCAGGCACTCCCAGCGCATCACTGACTGCCTGACAAAATTCTCTGGCAAATGGATCAGGGTAGCGCCGTAGCCACTCACTATCTAAATTTTGGAGTACCTCCATCGCCTTTGGGGAAGGCGGATAGGGATTTTCATTTGTGTTGAGTTTAATAATTTTTGTTCCTGGTTTGGGTTGTTCACCAGGAATGTAGCCAGTCATGGCATCAATGGCAGGACGGAAGTAGCTCATAGTGAATGGTGGGAACTCATCAATCGTTCCATAGGAGAAGTCACTGCTAGGTTAATGCTTGAAGTCGCTTCAGACAAGTGCCAATTCTGTCTCCAGATATCAGTCCATGATGCGGAATATTGGGTAATTGCTTAGTATTCCACTTGCCAAAAGCCGATATTTATGATGTGACAAAATAAATATCAGTAATATTGCGGTGTTTATCTATGGCGTGGAATCCAGGACATCTGTTATTCGGGGGACGCTACATCATCGAAAGAAAGCTTGGTGAAGGTGGAATTGGCATCACTTATCTTGCTAGGAATCAACAGGATGAATTTCGCGTCATAAAAACTCTCAAAGAACAAATCCTCAATCACCCTGACTGGATACCGCACCGAAGCATATTACAACAAAGTTTTTGCGAAGAAGCACTGCGGTTGTCATTGTGTCGCCATCCCCACGTTGTTCAGATAGAAAACGCATTTTCTGAAGGAATTTTCCCTTGCATGGCAATGGAGTACATCGAAGGGGAAGACTTGGGCAAACGGATAACCCTAAATGGAGCATTACTAGAAGCAGAAGCACTACTATACATCCGACAAATAGGCGATGCATTAAGTTTAGTCCACGAAAAAGGCTTGCTGCATAGGGATATCAAGCCGAATAACATCATGATGCGTACTGGCACATCAAAAGCAGTACTGATTGACTTTGGTTTAGCACAAGGCTTTATTCCAGATGTTACCCAAACACTACCTGGGGGTCTTACACACGGTTTCGCACCACCAGAACAGTATCTTCCAAAAGCGAGATGGGGAGAATATACCGATGTCTATGCCTTAGCTGCAACGCTCTATGCTTTGCTTACTAGACAATTACCCACGCCAGCACCTGCAAGATTGCAAAATGTTCCTCTGCGAAGACCACAGAGTTTGAATTCTAGCATCAGCGACAGTGTGAATGAGGCAATCATATGGGGAATGGCGATGAATTCGCAAATGCGTCCCCAGTCAGTTGAAGAATGGTTTAATTTGTTGGGAACAAATACAGGTGAAACTTTAGCCATAGAACCCGTTACGCAAGTACTATCGACTCCTCAACCAGCTATTCAAAATTTAAAATCCCCAAATTCATCTGTAGTTTCTTCTCAAAACTGGTATCGGTTAAATACCATTCCAGGTATTGGAAGTAAGTTCGCCCTTGATCCTGATGGAAGAATTTTAGCGATCGCTACAAATAGTATTGGTAAAGAAAATACCATTAATTTAGTAGAAACAAGTGATGTGGAGTTGGGTATTATATGCAGGCATATGCATACTCTCACTGGTCATTCCACAGAGATTAGCTCACTTGCCTTTGGCTCTGATAGACACGTTACTACACTATTGGCTAGTGGTGGTGCAGATGGAACTATCAAACTGTGGGATGTCGCAACTGGTGAAGAAGTCCACACCCTACGCCATTCCGACTGGCCAATCTATTCCGTCGCCTTTAGCCCAGATAAGGAAATATTAGCTAGTGGTGGTAGAGAGGGGACAGTACAACTTTGGGACATTGCAACTGGCAGAGAAATCTACTCTTCCATAGACTTTAAGGATAAGGTTGGTGGTGAATGCAGGGTTTATTCTGTTGCTTTTAGTCCGATTATTTACGCCTCTTTTGGTCAAAAGAATGTGCAAATGCTGGCTATTGGTAGACACAGTTATATGACATTACTACTAGTAGCAGATGGCAAAGAAGTTTATTTTAATCCAAAGAATGTGCAAATGTTGCCGAGTGCTAACTCCTACTTGAAACCAGCCAAGGAAGCACCTAGCAAAGCAATCTTCATACCTTGTGGCAGAGTTAATTCCGTTGCCTTCAGCCGAGATGGGCAACTTTTAGCTACTGCTGGAAACGGGATTATTAGACTTTGGCAGATTAGTTATCGTTTGGCGTGGAGAATTGAACTTTGGCCGGTTAGTTGCCGTCAAGAGCAAGAAATTGTAGTTGAAGAAATCTGTCACCTTACTGGTCATTATGGCGATATTTATTCTATTGCCTTTAGTCAGGATAGACGAATATTGGCTAGTGGTGGTTCAGATGGGACTATCAAACTGTGGGAGGTTGCGACTGGTAAAGAAATTCGTACCTTCAGTGATGATCCCGACAGGGTTCATAGTATTTATTCCGTCGGCTTTGGCTTTAGTTACAATGGGCAAGTAGTAGCCAGTGGTAGTTACGGAACCCTCAAAATACGGCAAGTTGAAACTGGCAGAGAAATCATAACCCTTGCTGGAAATAATAGCTGGGGCAAGCATATCGACCCTATTGCTTTGAGTCCAGATGGACTAATTTTAGCTAGTGGTAGTTTCAGATGGATTCAATTGTGGAACGTTAGAACTGGTAGAGCAATTAGAACCCTGTACGAACATGATTATGCAGTTCAATCTATGGCATTCAGTCCAGATGGGCTATTTTTAGCCAGTGGTAGTGTAGACAACACTATCAAAGTGTGGCATTTAGCGACTGGTAAAGAAATTAGAACCTTCTATGGTCATTCCCACACAGTTTATTCCGTTGCCTTTAGCCCAGATGGGCAACTGTTAGTCAGCACTAGTTACGATGGAACTATCAGACTGTGGCAGGTAGCAGATGGCAGCCAAATCCGCAATTTTACTTTTGATTTCAGATGGATGGACAGATGGAAGTCAATTGCATTGAGTCCGGATGGGCAATTATTAGCCATTGGCACAGAATTCACAACGGAATACAGCAAATACACAACTATCAAAATATGGCAAGTTGAAACAGGTGCACAAATCTATACTTTTACTGCGCCTTCGGATTTTAATTCCTTTGCTTTTAGTTCCGATAGACAATTATTAGCCATTGCGACTCAGGACAAAACTATTAAATTGTTGGATGTAGCAACAGGCACGGAAATTCATACATTTACAGCTTCTTCGCAAGTTCATTCCATTTCCTTCAGCGCCAATAAACAGTTTTTAGCCATTGGCGAATATGGCGGTAATATCCAGATATGGCAGCGAGGGTGATGTTATGTGCCAACTATTTGCTTTACCCGTTTAGAGCCATGGGTGAATCCTTACCTCACCCCGGTTTTGTCCTACGCCAAAACTTCCCCTCCCCTTACCAACTAACGTGTAGACACATCTCACTCAAAACCTCACCCTCACTTTTAGCTACGCTAAAATATTTCCCTCTCCTTAGCAAGGAGAGGGATGCCCGACAGGGCAGGGTGAGGTTCTTAACGGATTTTGAGTTATTTGATGACTTGTTCGTACACCCTAGCCTTAATGAGTATGCTGTCTCTATTTAAGTTGAGAGTAGGAACTCTCTCTACCTATTGTTCCACTCCTGCGCTGCATCTTCTACAGCTTTATCTACTGTCTTCTCACCCAGCATTGCTGCTTGTAGATTCTCGTAAATTGCCTTTTGCAAAAGTTTTATATCCTTAAGCCTGGGAGTTAATACCTCTGCTTGTTGTAGTTCTTGGGCGCTGATCACTCGCGCCTTATCTAAAGCCGAGGCGTTGGCGGGTGCGTCTTTGAAGTAGGTGTCAGCCAGCGACTTAACTGTAGACGGGAGAACGTTGGCTGCTTTGGCAAAAGAGAGCTGATTTTCGTCATTTGTGAGAAACAAGGCGAATTTGAGGGCGGCGTCGGGTTGTTTGCTGTCGCGGGGGATAACAACGTTCATCACAGCGACATTTTTCTTGCCGTTTTCACCCGTGATTTGTGGTGCAGTTGCGGAAACTTTAGCTATTGCTGGGGCATTTTTGCCAATGTTCTCAAGAAACTCCCCACCAGAAAACAGCAACGCCGTTTCTCCAGCTTGGTACAAATCTACTGCATGACGATGTCCTTGTGTCAATGTTTCTTTGGGTAGAAGCCCTTTTTTGTATAAGTCTAGCCAATACTGAAACACTGCTTTGCCTTGTGGGGAGTTAAAAGCTGCCTTACCCCCAGCATCTACCAAAGTCACCCCCATTTGTGCAAACGACTCTAGCACTTCACCAGCATCTTGGGGGACGAACGTCACAAAAAAGGCATACTTACCGGTTTTGTCTTTAATTTGTTGAGCCACTTGGGCTAATTCAGGGTAGGTGGCAGGTGGTTTGTTGATACCTGCCTGTTTTAATAAATCGGTGTTATAAATGGTTAGCCGAGTGGTGAGGTACCAGGGAATCCCAAAACTCTTGTCATTGAGCGTGCTAGCTTTCCAGATATTCGGTAAATATGAGGAACGCACTTCATTTGGAAGTTTTGCATCCAAATCTAACCAGGCATTTCGTCCTGCAAGTTGGGAAGCAAAATCCGGATTGAGGTTGACAACATCAGGTGGTGTTTTTGCGGAAACAGCTGTTAAAATTTTGTTCTCCATTGCCGTCCAAGGTACATCAACCCAGCTAACTTTTATACCTGGATTTTGTGACTCAAAAGACGCAATTAGGCTTTTAAAGTAGTTGGTAAATTGAGGTTGGAGTTGCATTGTCCAGAACTCAACGTTTGCCCCTCCTGATGATGCCTGTTTTGTGGTATTGCTGACATTTCCTGTACCACAACTAACAATCCAACTGGTCAATACAGCGAGTAACGCCCAAACAATGAATCTTTTGAACTTTTGAATTCTAACCATCGTGCTTGTACTTTTTTATCTTGTTCAGGGTGAAGTGCTTATGCAGAATTGTGGAGATTATAGGCTAAAACAATTTCCTAGTAACAATATCAATTCTTAATATCATTTGATTTTTCTATTGGTAGTCCAACGAGCAAAACTGTGGTAAGGCAATTCAAGAGTTTGTTTGGTAAATATTATCAAGGGGTTGGCATAGAACTGGCATCCGAACGCGTGAATTTAGTTCAGCTACGCAAGCAACGCCAAGGTTTGAAACTAGAAACTTTAACATCAGTGTCGGTTCCAGAAGGTGTTTTTGTTAATGGTCAAATCAATGATCCCGCAACAATGGCGCAATTAATCGAGGAAGCGATCGCTGAAAGTAAAATCAAAGCTTTTCGTGTTGCTACCGCTGTACCAGGGCGAGACTCAATTATACGCCTTATATCCGTGCCAGCAGAGTTAGATGACAAAGAACTACAGGAGATGGTACTTAACCACGAAGCAGGTTTGTATTTACCTTATCCTCGTGAAGAAGCTGATATTGATTATCAGAAACTTGGGTACTTTGTAGATCACGATGGCATCGAAAAGGTACAGGTATTGCTAGTTGCTACTCGTAAGGAAATTACCGATAGTTTTATAGATACATTTGAGCAAGCCGGATTGCAAATTGATGTTTTAGAGATTAACAGTTTTGCTCTGATTCGGACAATTCGCGACCAATTGCGACAATACGGATCACAAGAAGCAGTAGTGCTAGTCGATATAGAGTTTGATAGCACAGAAATAGCGATCGTTGTGAATGGAGTGCCCCATTTTTCGCGTACGGTTCCTATTGGAACGTATCAAATGCAAATTGCTATATCTAGGGCAATGAGTTTACCCGTTTCACGAGATATAGAACTTTTGTATGGAATGTCTATTCCTTCAACACCTATAGATGATGAAGAGAAAACTAGTGTTCCTGAAATGAATCCAGGTATGACAGCGATGATGCAGGTCTTAGGAGAACTCACAGATGAACTGCGCCGTTCCATTAATTTTTATCTCAATCAAAATGAAAATTTGGAGATAGCACAAATTATGCTAGCAGGACCAGGAGGCGGACTAGGACAAATTGATGAGTTTTTTACACAACGATTAAGTTTGCCAGCCTCTCAAATAGACCCAATTGCGGCTTTATCATTGCAAATTGACCAAGATAAATACCCCGCAGCCCAACGCCCTGGGTTGGCGATAGTGCTTGGTTTAGGAATGCGAGAGGCGCAATAAAATTCAAAATTCAAAATATGTCCTGCGGACACGCTACGCGAACAAAATTCAAAAAAAATAGAGTTGGCAGGTATCCTGCGTGTTTAGAATATGCAAATTAAAGACGTAATATTTTAAGTAAAATGTATAGCCTAGATATCAACTTTCTCAAAGACCGCTCAATTTACCAGAAGAATTCTAAAAAAAAGCGAGCAGAAATATCTCTACGTAGTGGAGATGTAAGACCACTGTATATAGGAGTGGCAGTCAGTATATTTTTTCCAGCTTTAATGGGAACGACTTGGTGGTTTTTGCAAGCAAAAAATAGTGAAATAGAGCAGAACAGAGCCGAACTGGAACAGGAGAATCAAAGGCTAAAGACAGAAATAGGAAATATAGACAAAATCAAAGAAGAAACAAACAAAATCAAGCAGGAAACTCAAGCTTTAGTTAGTGTTTTTGACCAGATTCGTCCTTGGTCAGTTGTGTTACAAGATTTGCGCGATCGCATTCCAGAAACTGTGCAAATTGATAGCATCAAGCAAATTCTACCCACAGCCCCAACAGAAGGACAGCCAGCACCCAATCCTGCTGGAGGTGTGGAAATTTCGGGGTTTGCTCGCTCCTTTAGCGATGTCAACGATTTTATGCTGAGTTTGCAACAGTCTCGTTTGTTCAAAGCTGCACAGACAAAAATTATCACAGCAGAGTTAGTAGATGCACCGATACAATCCGACTCTCAATCTGCTACGAACATACAAATTAAACCACCCCAAATAGTCAAATACACAATTCAATCCAGTCTCAGTAATGTTCCCGCTTCTGAATTAATTCCGGAATTGGAACAAAAAGGCGCAGTAGGACTAGTGAATAGAATCCGTAGTATGCAACAAATAGGAGTGATTCAAAAATGACTTTCAATGATGATTTAAATTTTGTACAAGGTACAGAATTTGATACAGCTTCTCCAAGTTACCTTGTTATTTTTGGCATTTCCCTAACACCAAAACTTATCAGCATTCTTGTAGGGGGTTTAGGGCTTGCAGGAGCAGTTTATGTGCTGATGAATTCCGTCATGCCTGCATGGGAAACTTTTCAACAGCAGCAAAGAAAACAGAACCAATTACAGGAAGTTGTTGACCAAAAGAAAACCATTATTCAACAAATGGAGACAGTTAAACAGGAACAAGCAATTTCCAAACAGCAACAACTCCAGGTTTTAGCTTTATTTGCTAATGAGAAAAGCTTGGATACCCTACCACTGGATCTAAATCGCTTGGTTGAATCTGGCAATACTCAAATTCCTCCAAATGCAGTGAGAGCAAAACTGAGGAAATACGTCCCTACTGGAAAGGCTGAACCCATTACTGATGGGAGTCTTGGTTCGTTGGTAAATGGCAAGCTAAAACGCAGCAGTATCAATATTGAAATTATCGGAACCTACGAACAAACACAATCCATTCTCCGTAATATAGAGCGGTTACAGTCTTTGTTGATAGTGAAAGACTATCAATCAAGTTTGGCACCAGAAGCCGCAACTCAACAGGACAAAACTGTGATGCTTCGGGTTGGATCAGCACCTATTAGTACATCTTTCCAGTTACAGGCATTAATGTCACTAAGCCAAGAGGAAGTCGCAGCTGCTGCTACGGCAAAACCAAATAATTAATAAGTAGCCATCATAAACTGCGCACACCAAAATGCACGAAAAAGTTTCTTATCCCCTCTGCTCCATGCACGGGTGCTTTTTCAAGTCAGATGGGCATAAATAAACACTCCTAAATATAGTAAAGGCTTTATTTATACATAGTTTTCAAATTATGAGGAATGAACTGTGAAACAGCTTCACGCTAGTAGTGTTGTATTAGATGCCGCTGCAATTGTTTTTTTAGCGGCTCAACCAGTATCGGCACAGACTACTCAAATTACTGGAGTGCAGCTCAGTCCAGTTAATGATGGAATAAATATTGTATTAACAACTGCCTCAACCTCACGTCCACAAATTTTTACGACAAAAAAAGGCAATACTTTAGTCGCAGATATTATTAATACTCAATTACGTTTACCACAAGGAAATAGTTTCCGCCAAGACAATCCGGTTCCAGGCATTGCCTCAGTGACAGTTAATCAACTTGATGCTACTAGCATCCAAGTGATAGTGACTGGAACGAGCAGCATTCCCAACAATCAACCTGTAGTGCGAAAGCAAAATGAAATTATTCTTGGTTTTACCTCAACAGAGGGAACACAAGCAGCACCGCCTGTTTCTCCCTCACCCCAACACAGCCAAAAGCCAGACGTTCTCGTTCCCAACCCCCAAAGCATTGACGGCACGGCTGTACAACCCGCAGCACCAAATTCAAACACGAACCAAGCTCCACCTTTCTTACCCAGAGCCGTTGCACCACCAGTAGGGGATATAGCAATTTCAAATATTGATGCTTCTCCTAGCAATATTGACTTGGGAACTCAAGAACGAGTGTCTCGCTTAGTGTTGCGGGACGCTCCGGTACGCGAGGTTTTGTCACTGCTTGCCCGTGCTGCTGGTCTTAACTTGGCTTTTGCGGGAAGAGAAGCAGGAGAGCAAGCTTCTGGAGGACAACAGGCACAGCAGGGTACTCCTGGGAGTGAGGGACCAACAATCTCGTTGGATATAGAAAACGAGCCAGTACAAGATGTTTTTAACTATGTCTTGCGCTTGAGTGGTCTTGAAGCGAACCGCAGCGGACGGACAATTTTTGTTGGAGCGAAACTGCCTAATTCCACCCGTGATGTGATTATACGTAACTTGCGACTTAATCAGGTAACAGTGGGAGTGGCACTAAATTTTTTAGTCGGCTTGGGAACTGAAACTGCCGTCAGCCGCGAACGTCAAGTGACCAGCGTTAATGCTGTACCTGTGGGCAGTGGAGCTAACCCTGTAACCCAAACCCAAACCACTACAGAAACCAGAGTTGAAACTCAACGCATTGATTTTAGAGACTCTAACCCTCTACTACGAGGTTTACAAGCATTAGGAGACGAGCGCACCAATTCCATTACTTTAATTGGTCCTCCTAAACAAGTTGAAATGGCGATGACTCAGCTCACTCAGCTTGATATCCGCCGTCGGCAAGTTGTAGTGAATGTCAAAATTATCGATGTTAATCTACGGGACACAAAAAACTTTAACACCAGCTTCTCCTTTGGGGTAGGCAATAACTTCTTTACTAATGATGGCGGTGCTGCAGTTCTGAATTTTGGCGGTTCTAGACCAGCTAGTAGTGCTGAAGTGACAAACAGTTTGACTAGTTCTCCAACAATCAACAACACTCCACTAGGAAATCCGTTAAAGTTCCCGAAACGTTTTCTCGCTACTTTGCAAGCTCAGGTGGAAAATGGTAATGCCAAAATTTTGACTGACCCGACGCTAACAGTACAAGAAGGACAAACTGCTGTTGTTAACCTAACACAGGAAGTATTTGGCGGTTATGAGACGGGTACAGTGATTGACCCTGTTACCAATAGAGTTTCTGAGGTAGAGAGACCTATTATTAAGCGGGCTGGTTTAATCCTGCAAGTCAAAGTTGATCGGATTGACGATAATGGCTTTATTTCTCTATCCGTTGCGCCCACGGTTTCTGCAATTAATGGTAGTACTACAACTGGTCGTGGAGACCTTATTACGTTGTTGTCTGCCAGAGAACTGACTTCTGGCTTAATTCGCCTGCGAGATGGTCAGACGTTAATTCTTAGTGGTATCATTCAGGACTCTGACCGAGTCAGTGTAACAAAAGTTCCCATCTTGGGTGATATTCCTATCCTGGGTGCTTTATTTAGAAGAACAAACAAAACTAGCGATCGCAGTGAGGTGATTGTATTACTAACGCCTCAAATCGTAGAAGATTCAGAGCGCTCCTCTTTTGGCTATAACTACACCCCTAGCCCAGATGTACGGCAAATCCTCGAACGTGGTGGTTTGCAACTGCCGAAGCCTTAAAATACAGCAATGAGCCAAACACCTTCCCTACTGCATCGGATGAGATCTCCACAAATCCTTTGCCTAACTTATGGCAACGTCACGAATCAAAACAAGATCCCCGACTTCTTTAAGAAGTCGGGGATCTCAATAAGCTCAAGCCCACATTGTCATTAAAATACAGTCATTAAACTTAACAAAGACTAACTACCATTCCACCTGTTTATCCCTCCATTCCCCTCTGTTCCCCTAGCAACAGGGGTTTTTACTAAGTATTTTTTCCTACTTTAGGGGTGGTTTTGAGTCAAACAATTGCCTGATTTCAAAAAAAAATCCTGAAATCTATATAAATTAATGGTTTCATCTATCCACTTCTGGCTACGACACTTTAGAATGATTCATTGAAAAGTCGAGCCTATGGGAATTACAGCCTCTTTAAGCATAAAGACTCATAAAGGCGACTTTTGTAAATCTCCAAACAGAGATTTAAGTAAAGATGTGTCAGGGCGTATCTGTACACAATCTCAAGTAAACACTTAGGAGTTTGACATGAACAAAGGTGAATTGGTTGATGCCGTAGCTGAAAAGGCTAGTGTTACTAAAAAACAAGCTGATGCAGTCTTAACTGCGGCTTTGGAAACCATCATCGAAGCAGTTTCCTCTGGCGATAAAGTCACTTTGGTGGGATTTGGCTCATTTGAATCACGGGAACGTAAAGCCCGCGAAGGTCGCAACCCCAAAACAAATGAGAAGATGGAAATTCCGGCAACAAAGGTGCCTGCTTTTTCCGCTGGAAAATTGTTTAGAGAAAAGGTTGCACCCCCAAAAGCTTAGGTTCTGTTTTGGTTCTTTAGGGCACCCTTTTTCTATGCGGCAACCTGCACACGGGGGAAATCTAGCTTGGGCAGCAGCGTTAGCTGGCTGTCCCCCAAGTGCTATTCTGGATTTTTCTGCCAGCATCAGCCCCTTGGGACCTCCAAAGAGCGCCTTAGCGGCAATTGAATCCCAATTGGGCAACCTCAGGCACTATCCAGACCCTGATTACGGTGAACTGAGACTTGCTCTCAGTCACTTTCATCAACTGCCTGCTGAATGGATTTTGCCGGGTAACGGCTCGGCAGAATTACTTTCACTGGCAGGTCGGGAATTGGCACAGTTAGCCGCAACAGCTTTGATAACTCCAGCCTTTGGCGACTACTACCGGGCGCTAGCGGCATACCACGCTGAGGTACTGGAGTTTCCTATGATCAGTTCTGAGCAACGAATACCGAGCCCTGAGTTAAAAGCAGTACTCAGCACTCAGCACTCACAACTCAGCACTAACTGGGGCTTGCTGCTGAATAACCCCCATAACCCTACGGGAAAATTATTTTCGCGGGAAGCCATTCTGCCATACTTGAAGGAATTTGCCTTGGTGGTGGTGGATGAAGCTTTTATGGATTTTCTGCCCCCAGAACAGGAACAAAGCCTGATAGAGGTGGTGCAGGAATATCCAAACTTAGTGATTTTGCGATCGCTCACCAAGTTCTACAGTCTTCCTGGTTTACGACTGGGATATGCGATCGCCCACCCCGACTTTTTGCGGCGCTGGCAGTTATGGCGTGACCCCTGGCCTGTAAATACCTTGGCAGCAGCGGCAGCAGTCGCTGCCGTTGGGGATAAAGAGTTTCAAGACCAAACTTGGTCATGGCTACCACCAGCACGAAATCAACTCTTCCAGGGTTTAGCTTCTTTAAGCGGATTGCAACCCCTGCAAAGTGCGGCTAATTTTTTACTCGTTGAATCACAACAATCTAGTTCGCAGTTGCAGCAAAAATTACTCAAGCATCACCAGATTTTAATTCGTGATTGCCTGAGTTTCTCGGAACTAGGCGATAGGTATTTCCGGGTAGCCGTACGCTCTGGGTTAGATAACCAGCGCTTGCTAGAAGCTCTATCATTAGTGATTAGTCATTAGTCATTAAGAGAAAGGACAATTGACCCTGACGGGTATCTCCTCCGGAGAGGCTGCGCCAACGCCAGTTCCCTAGGTTGGGAAACCCTCATTCGCCCTGCGGGCACGCTGCGCGAACAGGACTGGTCTCACGAAGGACAATTGACAAAAGACAAAGGACAAATAACGTGACTATTGACTACGATGTTGTGGTTATTGGTGGCAGTTTAGCTGGACGCTATGCTGCCCTTACTGCTTCTCAACTCAGAGCCAAGGTCGCTTTGGTGGAACCAACGACAAACGGTGGATTTAATGTGAATGCACCTTACGAGTTTATTTCTCACCATGCTCTCAGCCACATTAGCAACCTTGGCAAACAACTGGGTGATGCAGCCGAAATTGGGCTTCATACTTCATGTGCTGATACCAAAGAAAAATGCCAAATTTCTGCTCATGCAGCCCAAGCCATGTTGTATGCTCATGGCGTTGTCTCCAATCTCCAAGAGCAGCATTCACCTGCCGTTATCGCTGCCCAAGGAGTGGATGTCATCTTGGGCAATGGTCAATTTGAATCGTCATCCCATCTTTCATTTGCGGTTAATGATCGCCTGCTACGTGCACGCAGCTATTTGCTTGCTACGGGTTCGCGTCCGGCAATTCCAGAGATTGAAGGATTACAAAGAACTGGCTTTCTGACCATACCTCAGATTAGGCAAGCCCTAAGCAGTTCTACACCACCATTACAGTGGGTGATTATTGGCGGTATTCCCCAAAGCATCGAATTAGCTCAAACTCTAAGGCGGTTTGGTTATGATGTGACCTTGGTTGTAGAACACCCTCATATTCTTCCCGATGTTGATTCTGAGATAGCCCAAATGCTTTGCAGTCAGTTGGAAGCAGAAGGTGTGCGCGTCTTTACCAAAACACGAGTCACTCAGGTGAGACAAATTGAGGATAAAAAATGGCTCCAGGTGGGAGATAAGGCAATTGAAACAGATGAAATCGTAGTCGCGAGGGCACAGCAGCCAAATATTGAATCTTTAAATTTGGCAGCGGTAGACGTGAAATGGAATCAGCGCCGCCTGCTGGTGAATGACAAACTGCAAACTACCAACAAGCGTATCTGGGCTTGTGGTGATGTGATTGGTGGCTATGAATTTGCCAATATTGCTCATTACGAG
Organism: Kalymmatonema hyalinum WJT4-NPBG1; assembly: GCA_019359075.1. GTDB lineage: Bacteria > Cyanobacteriota > Cyanobacteriia > Cyanobacteriales > Nostocaceae > Kalymmatonema > Kalymmatonema hyalinum. Next base: position 26,950 of record JAHHIB010000001.1, on the reverse strand, counting down.
GCCAGAGTAGTCCTGCAAAATGCACTCTTTTTCCCTAGGTTGAAAGTCAATTATCGACATATTCCTTGGGCAGTCTTTACTAACCCAGTATTCGCACAAGTCGGTTTAACAGAAGCACAAGCCAAACGCCGATATAGTCCTGATAAAGTTATTGTTTTGCGGCAGTTTTTTAAAACATTATCAGCTGCCCAAATCCGAGAGGAAACTACGGGTATCTGTAAAGTTATTGTTCTAGGTAATGGGGAAATTTTGGGCGCTTCGCTCTTAGGTGCAGAAGCTTCCGAGTTAATTAATGTTATTGGTTTGGCGATCGCCCAAAAAATCAAAGTTAATCGCCTAGCTGATCTCGCTCCTCTGTGTCCCAGTTTCTCTGAAATTTTTGAGCAAGCTGCACTCTCTTGGAGTCAGCAAAAATTGAGTCGCAATCTTGCTTGGCAAGAGTGTTTGGAAACCTTCTTTGACTTGCGACGGAATTCAAATTTCTAAACTTTCACTCACCCATATCACGGTCAGAACTGATTGCCAATACCCTATAGGGCTGAAATCAACCGATACAGGAGGAAAACTGCAAGCGGGCAAGCCAGGTCACCTTTGAAGGGTGCAAGGTTTCACTTGAACTACTACCCCAAAATTGATTTTCAAGCAATGCCCAAATACCAACTAGCTCTCATTAATGTTATATTTTATAGAACTTAATATTTTTCACAGAATTCTATTAGATGGTCTGATTGTGGAGTATAGAGCGTTACTTAAGTAGATAAGTAGGAAGAAATAGATCTACGTTTTGAAACGTACAAACGGTTGGAAGGGCCCTAGACTAATGACTCATGGCAGCCTTCTCCTGTCGGAGACGCTACGCGAACACGAGCTAACTTTATTTGTGCCGGCCTGACGCGGAAAAAACCCCACCCCTAGCCCCTAAGCGCAAGCAAGGAGGGGGATTAATAAATTTTTCATGGGTAATGGTGTACGCAGTTCATGACGGCTACTTATAAACAAAAGTACTAACAAAGTTGGGTGGTGGCTTCTTAGAACAATGAGCAGCTTTTTATCTAGCAAGGTAGTATTAGTGATACGTTAAAAGGTTTGCAACAATAGTTTATAAGTCTTACAAAGAAAAGTAACAAGTCGTTAGACTAGCCAGCCGCCACCCTGCTTAATCTGCTTCTATCAGCTAAGTTAGGAAAATCGCAAGATTCGCCGCAAAAAATGGCTGTTTTTGCGCATTAGCTAAACTTTCTGCGGTGCTGGACAATCATTTGCGGCATCTTGCCCGTCAAAGAACAAGCACGCTTCGGCAACAAGCAGGACTCCTAACCGCACAAGACTGTCCTCCCGATTTGACGAATCTACTGCTATGAGTAGTAATCAAAGAAGTTCCACTTGCCTAAAATAAGGAGAATAGGGACTTGGCAATCAATCGCTGGAAACAGGACCTCAAAAATGACCTGATTGCTGGGTTGTTGGTGCTAATTCCCCTCGCAACTACCATTTGGCTCACGATTACTGTTGCAACTTGGGTCATCAACTTTCTCACGCAAATTCCCAAACAACTAAATCCGTTTCAGGGAATGCATCCCATCTTAGTGAATGTACTGAATCTCTTTGTGGGACTTATGGTACCACTACTGAGTATTCTCCTGATTGGCTTGATGGCTCGAAATATTGCAGGACGCTGGTTGCTAGATGTGGGTGAGCGGCTGTTGCAGGCAATTCCCTTAGCCGGACAGGTTTACAAAACTCTCAAGCAAATTTTAGAAACGCTTTTAAAAGATAGCAACGGCAAGTTTCGCCGTGTGATTTTAGTAGAATATCCACGGGCAGGAATCTGGGCGATCGGCTTCGTGACGGGTATAATCAGCAGCGAGATCCAGGCTCAGATGTCTCGCCCGATGTTGAGCGTTTTCATCCCGACAACCCCCAATCCCACGACTGGATGGTATGCAGTCGTTCCAGAAGACGAGGTTATAAATCTGTCATTATCGATTGAAGATGCCTTTAAAATTGTAGTTTCTGGTGGCATTGTTGCTCCCAATACCCCCTTAACTCAGTTGGTTATCTCTAAAGAACGCCAACTAGAAGTGCCACCCTTAGAAGCAAAACGGCAGATTATTCCTCTTGAAGAAACTTAAAATTATGTAGTGATTATTGAAAAGAACACAGAACACAGAATGCAGAATGCAGAATAAGAGAATGACATGACGGTACAACCCCCTTAGAAGCACCACTAAATCAAAGGTTTCGCGCTTTCAAGGAAAGCGTAACCCGCCACCGAGTCGTACAGAATAAGCTAGAGTTCCTATTGTGTGGTCTGAGTTCTTTGTTAGTCATTAATCATGAGTCAAGTGTTGTTCCCCGACTTTTCATGTCCCCTTGTCCCCGACTTCTCAATCTAAAACCAAAAATTCTTCCTCATATACTCTAAACTCAGTTTTATGCAAGAGCGTAAACCGCGTCAAATAGCTCGGGAATTGGCACTATTAAGCCTAAGCCAACTGCCGATGAACCCGAAAAAATTAGAAACAATACCACAAGAGCAACTCGTATCAAAGTTGGTGCTAGCAGCAGTACGCACCCTGCGATCCGAAGTTCAAGATACTTTAGACAATGCGGCTGGCGAACTGCAACGCAGTAACGATCGCCTTCTGACTAGCCAAACACGCGCCAGTGACCTGAATACTGCCAGAACAATGGTAAAAGAGGCGATCGTCTACACGCAAACAGCAATTAACAAGTTGGCTGCGACTGTTGAATTTCCGGAACTCATTCAACTTGCTAATCAAGACAAAGAAGTCCGCGGGTACGCCAAAGACATTATCATCACTGTTAATGAAAACCGAAACACCATAGACGAGGAAATTTCTACTGCCCTGGTAGATTGGCAAGTCACTCGCTTAGCACATATTGACCGGGATATACTGCGAATCGCTGTGGCAGAAATGAAGTATCTTCAAGTTCCACAGAGCGTGGCAATTAACGAAGCCATAGAGTTAGCTAAACGCTACAGTGAAGAAGACAGCCATCGATTTATTAATGGTGTTTTGCGCCGAGTCACTGAGCAAAGAAAGGTAGCAAGTACTTCATAGCAAAAAGCTCGCTTTGATTAAGTGGTAATGCCAAGTGACTTGATTGGTGTTACTCAACCCCTCGCAATAAATAAAATTTTTTTTCCTTATCTCTCTCTCGCTTGCGGGGGAGTAGAAGAGGGTAGGGGGGTTATCTTTGGTAAACATTTCCCTAAAAAAGAGTGAGAAGTTGAATTAAACTCATAATTTAGATAAAAACTTAAGTTTTATAACAAGCTAGCTGCAATGGTTTTTAATTGGTTCCGCCGTCAACATAACGAGCCTTCTGGTACTCCCTCTCCACAAAAGCAGGAAGAAACTCCTGCTGCAGAAGAACCTCAACCACAACCAGCCGAAACCTCAACCTCAGAAACTGCACCTGAGGTAGCGACTGACTTACTGGCTTATGCGAAAGCTGCTTATAAGAATATCCAGCAAAGGCAACAACCCCAGGCAGCAGAAACGCCAGGAAGTGAGGTAACAGCCGAAGCAGTACCAGAAGAACCTGAAACAGAACCAGTTCAGCCAGAAACGGCACAACCACAACCAGCAGCAGAAACGTCACAACCTCCACAAGAAGCTGTTGTGGCTGCTGATCAAATTACTGCCGAAGAACCAGATGGCACAGATGAACTCAGCACACCACCAGAGATACCACTAATTGCTGAAGAGCCAGATGCTGAAAGCTTTTTTACCACAGAAACTGTCGCTCCACCAGAACCTACCGAACCACCGACAACACAAGAGGTAACACCGCCAACAGCACCTGCAACTTTATCCTTTCTAGAAAGAGCAGCGGCAGAACGGCAAGCAAGACAAGAAAGACTCATAGCAACCGCAATAGAAGTCCCAGAACCAGAGGTTCAACAGCAGGTAGCTGCAACCACCACTGCACCAGAGGCTGCAGGGGAAATTCCTGGATTTGACTTAGATGAAGGGTTCTTGTGGTCAACAGAAGTCCTGGCGGCACAAGGTAGGCGTCCAGAAGATATTTCTTTTGAAGAAATCACTTGGCTGAAAAAGCTGCGACAAGGCTTAGACAAAACCCGCCGTAATATCCTCAACCAACTTAAGGCAATTGTCGGACAAGGACCACTTAACCAAGCAGCGGTGGGGGAGATTGAGGCATTGCTTTTGCAAGCTGATGTTGGTGTGGACGCAACAGATTACATCATCAGCACTCTCCAGAACAAGCTTCGCGAAGAAGTCCTGCCACCAGAGGAGGCGATCGCCTACCTGAAAAGTATCTTGCGAGATATGCTGGATGCACCAGTCAAACAATCTAGTAAGCCTATCTTTGTCCCAGAAAAAGAAACTCTCAACGTTTGGTTAATTACTGGGGTAAATGGCGCTGGCAAAACCACCACTATTGGTAAACTCGCACACCTAGCAAATAAATCCGGCTATAAATGCTTGATTGGTGCAGCAGACACCTTCCGCGCCGCCGCCGTGGAACAGGTCAAGATTTGGGGGAGTAGAAGTGGTGTGGAAGTTATTTCCAATCCTGCCAAGAATGCAGATCCAGCAGCAGTTGTGTTTGATGCCATCTCTGCTGCCACAGCACGAGAAATAGAATTACTTCTCGTGGATACCGCCGGACGACTGCAAAATAAGAAAAATTTGATGGAGGAACTCAGTAAAATCCGCCGCATTATTGACAAAAAAGCCCCTAATGCTAAGATAGAGTCCCTTTTGGTTTTAGATGCAACTTTAGGTCAAAATGGATTGCGGCAAGCTGAGGTCTTTTCGGAAGCGGCACAACTGAGTGGTGTCGTTTTGACTAAGCTGGATAGTACTGCTAAAGGAGGCGTAGCCCTTGCCGTGGTGCAGCAGTTAGGCTTACCTATTCGTTTTATTGGTGCTGGGGAAGGAATTGAAGATTTGCGTCCTTTTTCTAGCTATGAGTTTGTGGAAGCACTATTGAATGGTTAGCTTCAAAGGTTTGAGGTATTTGACAAATTATTGAAGATTGCTGCACAGCGATTTGATTGTGGAGACGTTTTCCCTTAAGAGTGCCTCCACAAAAATCCCTGTGCATATGAATTAGTTGCACTCATTTACAGCGCTTATTCTTATGATTAGACCACAAATCGTAGGGTGGGCATTGCCCATAAAAGCTTACGTGATGGACATTTGAGATATTGTGTGGCAATGCCCACCTTACAGAAAACCGCTGTAAGTCAAAATTCCCTGACTTAAAATTTAAAAATATTCTCTAGTGGTAAATTAAATATTTGAAGAGTGACGGTGAAACAGCAACTGATTGTCTAACTTTTGGATGAAAAGTTGTAATTCATACTGTTTCTCGATTTGGTGCTGCAGCTTCTACCTGTTGGTCTAATGATTTATCTACAATGCATTTTAGTTTACATATTTTTAGCTATGTGGATAAGGGTAAACCTTTATAACCATCACATCCTGAGGTACAAGCAGGCATTTTTGACAGTTAACGGTTGAGAGCCAAGGCTTTTCTATATCTAAAGATGTATGACGAAGTTAGAAAAGCCTGATATAATTTTGAGCTTATCAGCGTCTATCTAGAATGGTTGTTTTTTGCAGGTCGTTTTGTGCTAAAAATATATGACTCTAAATTCTATATATTAAAAAATTAAATAAGCAAATGAAATACGAAAGACGTTTAAAATTTAGACCTTACGTTTTTCTACTCTTGCTAAACTGACAGACTTGTCACAATATGGTTTAGCAATCCAAAAACGAAAGTATTTATAAGGAATATAAAACAAGAATAATGTAAATCACAATGGTAACTGTGCCTCAACCACCGTCTCAACCAACTGACAGTAATAGTGATGCCCCGACAACCCAAGTCACTCCAGTTGTGGCACTCAAAGAACTCGTGGCACGGTTGCACCGAGAACAAAATAAAATTCAAGATTTACTGAGTTCTTTGGGATTTGCTCTGCGAAGCTTCAATAATTTGAATCAGTTTTTGGAATTGATTCCTTTGATGGCAACAAGAGTCACAGATGCAGATGGTAGTGCCCTATTTCTGTACAAACCCAATGGTCAAGTGAGATTAGAGCAGCTCCATTGGCAGGATAGTGGGCAGCGTAAGAATATCCGCAAGGCACTAGAAACAGCAACTAGTCAAATGACATATGTGCCCAATACCCAACCTTTAGCAATGACCACGGGTGTATTGGATGACTATATGCATCGCTGCTTGGGACCAGATATACAAATCTTTGGTACGGCGATTCTGGTAAAGCATACAGAACGGGGATGGCTTTACGTTTTGAGCCGCGAACCAGAATATACTTGGACAGAAACCAGACAAAAGTTAGTCCGCCTAGTGGCAGATCAAACGGCAGTAGCAATAGAAAATGATGAACTTGCCGTAGAACTCAGAAAAAAAGAACGCCTAGACCAAGAACTAGAAATTGGCGCAGAAATTCAAAGGCGACTTCTGCCACGCCAATGCCCTAATATTTCAGGTGTCGCCCTTGCCGCACGCTGTAAACCTGCTAATCGTGTTGGCGGAGATTACTACGACTTTATTCCTACAAATCACAATCAAATTCAGCCAAACAACAAAAGCACTTTGGATGCAGATGGTCGCTGGGCTTTGGTGATTGGTGATGTTATGGGCAAAGGAGTCCCTGCAGGACTGATTATGACTATGATGCGGGGAATGCTGCGGGGAGAAGTGTTACACGGTCACCCCCCCAAACGAATCCTGCAAAACTTGAATCGAGTGATGTATGCAGATTTGGAAAATTCCCACCGCTTTGTCACTCTATTTTACTCAGAATATGACCCCCAAACACGGATTTTATCTTTCAGCAATGCAGCACACAATCCGCCGATGTGGTGGCATGCCGCAACGAAAACAGTCAGTCGTTTAGATACCTTTGGAATGCTTATTGGTTTAGATGCTAACAACCAATACGAAGATGGTCAAGCACAGTTAGAGCCTGGAGATATCATTCTTTATTATACAGATGGCTTGACCGATGCAGCTGCTGCAAGTGGCGATCGCTTCGATGAAGAAAATCTCGTTGTGGTATTTAGCTACGCTTGTAGGGTTTGTACTGGACCAGAGGAAATTCTAGATTATTTATTTAACCAAGTGCAACAATTTATTGGTGGCGATAAGCAAAACACCGATGATATGACATTGGTAGTACTGCAAGCACAATAGTCAATAGGCACTCACCGACAAACAAGCGCTAGCCAACTTGGGTATGCGTAAGAATTAAGAGCAAGCAACTTTAAGCCGCAATAAGTCTTAAATACCCAACTTGCTGTTGTCTGAAGATTCTCCATCAAACGAGCATCTTCGCCAAAAGCTTCAAACGCAAGACTCCAGCAAGCATTCTCTTGAACGATCAAATGGGTAAGTTCTACTGTACAACCGTTGTCGATACCTTCATTTTTTGAAACAACAGGTTGTGGTGGAAACTCAGGGAAAACTTGGTAAAGTTGTGAATAGCGAATTTTCTGGACACTTACCCATGAAGGATTGTCTAGAACGAGGTTTGGTTGAAAAGTTTCTTCCGTAGGTGAACAACACAGCCACTTGCCCCATTTCTCTGTCTTACCCTCTACAAATTCGCCAAAACGCACAACGCCTAATTCTGCTTTGCGCCATTTGACTTCTAGCCGTCCTTGACGCAATTTGATTCCCAAAAACTCAGACGTTGGTGAGTAAAGATACAAATCTTCCCGTTCTTCTGGTGGTTGTAGCGGTTCAATCAGACAATTTTGCTCAAACCAAAGTTCAACCTCTTGCGGTATTGTGCCTGGGTAAAACCAGCGTAGTTCGTAAGTTGTCAGCATACATGGGACAATGAAAACGAGAAATTACACTTGCCTTGTGTTGCTTCCAGCCTAAAGGAAACTGTAGAAATGTGGAAAAGAATTGTATTGATTTTGCTCTTGGTGTTTAGCTTCAGCTTGAGTCATTCTAGCGCAGCGGCTGCTGCTGGACTTAAAAGCTATGTAGACACCACTGATGGTTATGAGTTTTTATATCCTAACGGCTGGGTGCAAGTTAAAGTTGCCGACGGTCCAGATGTGGTGTTCCACGACATAATTGGGGTGACTGAAAATATTTCTGTAGTGATTAGTCCAGTTCCAGAAGGCAAAACTTTGAAAGAACTAGGGACACCAGGAGAAGTAGGATATAAGTTGGGAAAAAACGCTCTTGCTCCTGAAGGTTCTGGTCGTACAGCTGAATTAGTCAATGCCGCAGAGCGGGAATCTAACGGAAAAACATACTATCTTTTAGAGTATGCAATCTCTCTACCTAAGAACCAACAACGCCACAACCTTGCTAGTGTTGCTGTCAGCCGTGGCAAACTTTTTACGTTCAATGCCTCAATTCCTGAAAGACGTTGGGGTAGAGTGAAACGATTAATTGAAGAATCACTAGAGTCTTTCTCAGTTTACTAGTTATTACTTCCGTACTCCTCCTATGGGCACTCCACCCTTTGTACTCGCCTCTGCTTCTGTTGCACGACGCCGCTTGCTGCAAACAGCCGGAATTCAGCCTTTCGTTTGTCCCAGTGACTTTGATGAGTCACAAGTCCAAATAAATGAACCTGCACAATTGGTAAAAACTTTAGCCCAACGAAAGGCAGAAACTGTAGCCCCTCAGTTTCAATCTTCTTTAATCATGGGTTGTGATTCGGTTTTGGCTATTAACGGCGAAATTCATGGCAAACCAGCAGATGCTGAACAAGCACGTCAACGCTGGCAAAAAATGCAAGGTCGTTTTGGCGACCTTTACACGGGTCATGCCTTAATAGACAATACACAAAAAAAGACTATAGTCAAGGAACAGGTAACAAGAGTTTATTTTGCACAGCTGAGCGATCGCACCATTGATGCTTATGTCGCCACAGGTGAACCTTTAAAGTGTGCTGGTGCGTTTGCCCTTGAAGGTCGTGGAAGTCTGTTTGTGGAAAAAATCGAAGGTTGCTACAGCAACGTGATTGGACTGAGTTTACCTCTGTTACGGCAAATGCTAGCCGAACTAGGGTATAATGTCACGGATTTTTGGCATTGAAGCCATGTGTAAAACCCCCTGTATTCCTTTTAAGGGGACGGCTGTTTCAATGAAGTACCCACACTTGACCCTGTAGGGGGATGGCGATCGCCTCCGGCGGGCACTCTGTGCCAATGCCCAAAGGGCACGCTACCCGAACGCACTTGTAGCGCATTGTCTTTGGGCAAATCGCCCCTTGGTATCACTTTGGACCGTAGAAAAAGGCAATTTCTTTTTCTTTTAAGGGGGCAAAACCAGCATCTATCAGCTGTTGGTTGAGTTCTGCTTGGGGAATATGTTTTGCTCCAATTCGCACAATACGCGATCGCATAGTATTGCTAACTCCGCTGCGCTGTCTATTCGCTTCTAGCCCCATGACTTTGTGATAAAGTTCCAGCTTGACAGGGGGAATAGGGGAACCATCAAAATCTATGCCGCGCTCAATTGCTTCATCAATGGCATCAGCGCCTTTGGTTGTTTGGTTCTCTTGGTTGATTTCAGTACTCATCGCAATTTAGTCTCACCCTTACTAGAGAATCTTACCAGGCAATGTGAACACAAAGGGAGGGGGAGGCAAGGGAGATGGAGTGATCGAGTGATAAAGTCAGCTTAGGAGCCATTTTTGACTTATGTTTTTTAATTTTTAACTCTCCTTGAGCTTTTTTGCTGTATGTTTCGACATACGCTTGTCACTTTTGGAGCTTTTGGTTTAATCTCAAACCAACGGTAAAGCATAATAGTTGCGCTATGTCAGACCCTCACACTCCTCGTCAAAAAGACCGTGCCCTAGAAAAAGCTCTAACCAACAAAATCATTGATGATTATTTTGATAACTCAGAAAGCTGGTTGCGAGCCATTTTACGGATGTGTATCTTCTCTTTGGGTCATTTGGATGGACAACCCGTATTTGTCGTAGAGTGTCCCAATCAAGCAGTAGCTAAACGGTTGAGTCGAAAAACCCATCCTTTTAGAGGAATTCTATATTATTTAACTGACAACTTTAACGCTGGCGATCGCTCTGTGTTTTGCTACCGGGAGCCTTCTGAGGGAACTTGGCGCTGTTTTGACACCAGCACAAACTCCTGGAAAACTTTGAGTCAGCCACAAACGCCAACAGCCTCAACTGACGGCTTGTAAAGCAGGGAAGTAGGAATTACGGGAAGTAGAGGGAGATAAGGGAGCAACACCTTCCTCATCCTCCTCATATCCCTCATCTCCCTCATCTTATTGCCGACTTTGGCGTGTCACTAAACCGCCAACAAACGCACCCAAAACAGTTCCTGTCCACAGTCCTGTTGTGCTACCTTGCCAAGCTGCCCCTGGTGTTACCAAAGCGTTACACATCTCCTTCAAGCCCCAAGGTTGGTTTTGACACTTCTGAGTGTGGAGACTTATAGTCATTTGCCCTGCAATGTAACCTCCAGAAAACCCTGACAGGAGTGCTAATAAGGTGCAAATGAGAGTTCGATTTTTAGTCATTAGTCATTAGTCATTAGTCATTAGTCATTAGTCATTAGTCAAAACTTCTGGATTTTGGACTAATGACTTTTGACTCAGTGTAGCGGATCAACCAGTATTTCTCATGCCTGCGGCGATCCCGTTGATGGTTAACAATGCCCCTCGCAACAACTCGCCTTTGCTGTAACGAGAGTGAATCACTCCGGAGGTTACATTAGTTCGAGCTTGGCGCAGGCGCTTGAGCAGGGAAACTTGTATAAAGCCTAGCGGTACAATTGTACCATTACGTAACTGTACCGAGCGTTGCAATATGGGGTCTCCATCCAAAAGCCGTTGATGACCGGTGATTTGCAAAACCAAATCCCGTGTCTGGTAGAATTCATTGGCAATTTGTTCAAAAACCTTCTCTAAACGAGCTTTGTCTTCAGGCTGGGATAATTCCTGAACATACTGGTGCGCCATTTGTAAGTCTACTTTTGCCAAGGTCATTTCTGCCTTGGAAATCACCATTTTGAAAAAGGGCCACTTGATATAGAAATAACGCAGCAACTTCAAATGTTCTTCTGGTTCTTCGTTTAAGAATTCTTGCAATGCTGTGCCAACACCATACCAAGAAGGTAGCAAGAACCGAGTTTGCGTCCAGCTGAACACCCAAGGAATTGCCCGCAAACTGCTTAAATCTTTGTTACCAGATGGACGACGCGCAGGACGAGAGCTAATTTGTAGCTGGCTAATTTCCTCAATTGGGGTGACTTGATGGAAGAAGTCAATAAAATCAGGTTGTTCGTAGATGAGGTTGCGGTAGTGAGCACGCGATCGCGCTGCTAGCTCTTCCATGATTTCATTCCAAGGTTCTATATCATCGAACCCCGTCCGCAGCAAGCTTGCTTGAATGACAGCAGTGGTGATAGTTTCCAGATTATACAGCGCTAAGTCCTGCAAGGAGTACTTAGAAGCCAAAACTTCTCCCTGTTCGGTAATTTTGATGCGTCCATTGATACTGTGACCAGGTTGAGCCAAAATAGCTTCATAAGCTGGACCACCACCGCGTCCAACAGAACCACCGCGTCCGTGGAAAATCCGCAAATTCACACCATATTCTTCTGCTACTTTCTGTAATGATTTTTGAGCTTTATGGATTTCCCAGTTACTGCTTAAAAACCCAGAGTCTTTATTACTGTCAGAATACCCCAGCATCACTTCTTGTAAATTCGGCGTGAGTGGGGATGAGGAGGATGAGGAAGATGAGGAGGATGAGGAAGATGAGGAAGATGAGGAGGATGAGGAGGATGAGGAGGATGTTGCTCCCCCATCTCCCTTATGTCCCTCATCTCCCTTATCTCCCTTATCTCCCTCTGCTTCAAGAGCTTCATATCCTCCTGCTAGCAAAGCACGATACAAGGGCAATGCAAACAGTTCTCCCATGACGCTTATTGAGCGTCGCAAGTCTTCTACCGTTTCAAATAAAGGAACGACTTGAATAGTGCCAACAGCAGTACCGGGATCATAAAGCCCGGCTTCCTTAGCAAGTAGCAACACTTCCAGCACGTCGCTTACCTGGCGACACATACTGATAATGTAAGTTTGGCAGATGTTATAACCAAACTCTTGTTGCAGCGATCGCACAACCCGTAAAGTTTGAATCACATCGTTCGTTTTTTCGGAAAATGGCAGTTCTGCTGGAATTAACGGACGGCGTGTTTGTAGTTCTCCAATGAGCCAAGCAACTCTCTCGTCCTCTGTTAGTTCATCGTAAGGAACTTTTAAAACTCCCAGGTACTCTAAGACTTCGTTTAAAGCATCTGAGTGACGCGATGATTCTTGGCGGATGTCGAGATGCGTCAGGTTAAAACCAAAAATTTCTACCTGACAGATCAGGTTTTCCAATTCTCTACAGCTTAAACCTGTTTCTGTCAAGTTGTGTTCAATCAGACGCAGTTCTGCTAAAAACTCTGCTCCTGAGCGGTAAATGGGGATGTTATTGCTCTTGAGAGTTTCCCGTTTATACAGAGCTAAATTGCGATCGCGAGTATTTTCCAGCCGTTTGAGCACATAAGAGAGCTTCAACCGATATGGTTCTTGGCGAAAGCGCAGAGCCAGTTGCTCGTACACTTCACTGAGTTGAGATTGCTCCAACTCCAAAGATTCTAGCAAGTCTGGTAATATATCACTCCAGTGCAGCGATAAACTCAACAAGTTAATCAACTTCTTTACTGACTTGATGTATTTTTCCAACACCATATTGCGCTGATAGCAGGCTGTTTCCCAAGTGATTTCTGGTGTCACCGATGGGTTTCCATCCCTATCTGCTCCTACCCAAGAGCCAAACCTACAGAAGTTTTTCCTGGGAGGTTCCAACCAGGGAAAAGTGGTAGACAAGGCATATTTGAAGCGTTTGTACAAGTGGGGAATGGCATCAAATATCACTTCTTGGAAGTAGTGCAAGGCATAGTCTACTTCATCTAATACCTCAGGTTTAAACTGGTGTAGCTCGTCGGTACGCCACCACAGGCGGATTTCTTCGAGCAATTGTTCTCGCACTTCTTGTGCTTCCCAAGCAGGAGCACCATTGGTAGAGCGTTTTTCCACTCCATCTAACTGTTGCAACAGATCAACCACGCGCCGCTGCTTATCGCGAATTGTATGACGGACAATTTCCGTTGGGTGCGCTGTGAACACAAGCTGCACGTCCAACTGAGCAATGAGACGTTGAATTTGCTGTGGTGGTACGTTTAGATTGAATAAATGAGGGAACAAAGTGACGAAAGTCCCTCTTTTTTTGCCGTTGGAGTTGACTTGCCAACTTTTTGTCAGTAAATCTGCTCCTAGTCCACTGTTAACAGGATTTTCTGCTTCTTCCTGGTTTGATGAACATATGAAATCTGGTAGAGTTTGTTGAGTGCCTTGCTCTGTTTCTACCTCATAACGAATTAATTGCTGCCGTTGTTCGTAGTCCTGCTCTATGATGTTGATCAACTGGAAATACAAAGCGAAAGCACGAGCTGCTCGAATTGCTTCGTTGATGTTGAGCTGCTCTATCAACTTGAATACAGAGGAAGCTTGGTCGTTGATTGCTTGTCCCTCTGGCGAACAAAAATCCCGTAGTTGGCGCAGTAAGTCTACCATCTTTTGACCGCATTCTTGCCGAAGAACAGACTCCCACAATTCCTCGACGACTTGGAGGCGATGGCGCAAAAATAAATCGGAGGCGGGGTAGATATTTACTGCCTGAGTAAAAGAGTATAAAAGGGAACTCATATCCTCTATTGTGGTTAAGGAGGTTAATATTTATGAATCTTTGTTTGGAAGTTTCTTCGTTCTGGCAATTGCCAAACCATTGAGTATCCAAAGTCTATTTTTTCGCTTCGTTATTCTTCGTTGTGCTCAGGGAAGTTAAGAATGGGTAGGCGATCGCCTCGAAACAATTCTTCACTTGCTTCTCCGAGCGCTTGTAAGTTTTCTCCGGCAGTTTTTGAAGCTAAAAGCAGCAGTAATATAGACACTGTACCAACTTGCAACAGGAAAGACTGGGGAATGGTAAACAAAACTAGATTTAATCCAGAATCAGATGAAGGACGGTCGGTGACAGGTGACATTGGTATTTCCTAGGAGTTCAATAATGAAAGGAACGAAACCCAAAACTCGACAAAAGTGAATCTTGCTTTGTTTACACAACTATCTTTGCCGATTTTGCTTTCGTTATAAGGTAACAAAAGTGTTAAAAAAAACGACATAGTGTGATAATTCTATGGTTCTAGTTTACAAGGAATTGGGGATTGCTGATTCAGAATAATGAATTGAGAATCATTCTACTTACCAGTCCTTAGTATCCAGTCCCTTAATCACTCAATTCACCGGAATGCACACCCGCTTGAAAACCCTTATTTTCTGCTTCCTCCTCGGTTGCACGCCTTGGGGGTAGGGTGCATTGCGGTGAGCTAAAGTACTATCCCCCAACACTCGCTTCCTGTAAAGTCAACTTCCCATGAAAAGAGAATTACCAGAGCGCCAAAAATTTTTAGTGCAGTGGGTAAGCAAAGCAACAGGGATTAGCACTTTCGGGGTGAAAGTCCGGTTGCAAGGAAACAACCTACACATTATGTGTGAAGGTAGAGAATGTCCTCAACGTTGGCGAACTCTGTCTGATTTGCTGCGAGCATTACAACAAACAGACTTGGATGTCCTGACTAGCATTGAGCAACCCGCGATTTACCAAGTCTTCGTCTACGGAAAGAAAAAAGGGGAAAAGCGAGCGAAATGGTGTCATAGGGTTTACCTGAATCAACTTGATCAGCATTTAGAACAGGTGGATCAAGCCCTGCTAGAAGACGAGGAAAAATCCAAACAACCTCGTGGGGCGCTGATTGTTTCTAACGAAAGTTTGGCACGCCAAGGACACCCAGAGGCGATCGCTCGCTATCTCAGTGAAACGCTAAGCCCTTTTGGTATTGCTGTACAGGTTAAGATTATCAAGCAAAAATCCACAGAAAACAATCAGAAAAATCAAAGTCGCCTGTGGATATTTTGTGAATCGAGTTACAGCCCAGATCCATCCTTAATTGCTGAACCAGTCGCCCAAAAATTACGACATCTTAAGCTTTCTGGCTACCAAGATGCTGTGATTGCTTCGCGAGTCGGTGGTGAAAACAAGGTAGATTGGCTAATCAGGGTGGATTTAACGCCATCCGAGGTGATGCTTAAGGAATGGGCGCGTTGGGGAGATGTGCAAGCGCTGTCACGATTGTTAAGTGAGACGTTGTCAGAATCGAAAGTCGCACTACAAGCAACTCTCAAAGAATCAACACTACATATATTTTGTACCCCAGCTTCAGATCCACTCTTCACTGCCTCAGCACCAGAGAAGGGACTGTGTTTAGGGTTTATAAGACCCCTTTTAGAAGCAATAGCCCCCCAAGGCATTGTTGCTGCTACAGTATATGGACAAAAAACAACAGACAACAAACCAGTATGGGTTGATTGGTTGTCCTTACCTGCGAAGGAACATCCAGCCTTAGCAATATCAGCCTTAGAACTGGCAAGTTCTGGCGATGAACCTGCTATTGTCTTTTTACTTGAGCGTTTGCTCAACCCTGACCTGGATTCGCGTCTCAAAACCGGAGGTATCCGCGTCCTTCTGCTCTCTCGAGGGGATTTGTTACACATAATGTGTGATGCACCCGTTTGTCCAGCACGCAAACAAGTTGCCTCCAAAGTGACTGAGTTTGTGGGCCAGTTAAAAATCCCCGCAATTGCGGGTGTGCGTGTCTATGGTCGTCGTGCTGGCAACAAGGAACCTTTTTGGCACTACGGCGTCGATTATCAGCACCGCCAACATTTGGTACCAGAAGCGACTCCAGAATTTGCCGCAACTTCTGCCTACGTTCGCGAGCTTTTACCCTCTCTTACTGACCAGCCTGTGCTGCGCCCCGAAACCACTGAGGAAGTTTACACTTTTGTCACCCAAGTGGCTGAAGATTGGAGCGCAACTGTAAGAAAAATTCTTTTGGCAACCCAGCTATTTAGTGATGTCGAACAGTCACAGGAACAAACTACAGATCATCATCATGGACTGAGAGTTGCCTTGGTGTGGGGTACGTTGGGATTATTGCTGACCTTACAAACCGATTGGATTTTGGGTAAAGTTATGTCTGGCAGTATACCCTTAACACCCACAGTTGCCAGCGTTTCGCCCAAATCACCCTCTACGACTTCTGAGGCGGAGCACAAACAGAGAACTGCGTTTTTTACTAGCACGAATGCAGAAAAGTCTCCTCAACACGGGAATAATATATCCAATGGTTCTGGGTTGACGCAAGCAGATAACACCCAGCCAAAAAATTTGCCAGCCTCACCCTTGAAGCAAAAGGCAACACCAACTGCCATTCTTTTAGCAACACGTTCTCACAAAGCCGGAGCATTGCTAACGCAAATACCAACTTTCAATGCTCAGCAGTTAGATGAACAACTCGTACTGTACAAACAGCGTCTGGCAAAAACTGGTCATCCGCCAGATGTGTTGATTATTGGCTCTTCCCGCGCTCTGAGGGGAATAGATCCTGTCGCTCTTTCCAAATCTTTGACAACTCAAGGTTCTCCTAATATCGATGTTTTTAACTTTGGCATTAATGGTGCCACAGCGCAAGTCGTCGATTTTATCCTGCGTCGAGTTCTTCAACCAGCAGAACTGCCAAAACTGATTGTTTGGGCAGATGGTTCCCGTGCTTTTAACAGCGGTCGAGAGGATATTACCTTTAGAACAATCGCTACATCACCAGGATATGAATACGTATTGGAAAAAACACCAGAAAAAACAAGTTCTACTGACACAATCAACAGCATAGAGCAGCAAACAGACAAGGAAACAACAACCGGGGAAACCCAGCAAGGTAACAGCAGCTACAAAGCCGTAGATGAGTGGTTAAATAAAGGTCTAGCTGCCCTATCTGCTAGCTATCAAAAGCGCGACAATCTCAAAAATCTTTTGAAGCAACAATTCAATTCTTTGCCTATTATTAGCGACGCAACCCAACAAGTCAACAAAAAATCGAATAGCATCAATTCAGAAGAAGATGCTTCACAAGCAGTTGACTTTGATGGATTTCTTCCTCTTTCTATCCGCTTCCAGCCTGCTACCTATTATCAAAAACATACAAAAGTCTCCGGAGACTACGACAACGACTACAAATCTTTTCGACTCGAAGGTGATCAAGATGCTGCTGTGCAAGCACTACTTCAATTTACCCAGTCTCAGAAAATTACCTTAGTCTTTGTCAATATGCCTCTCACTGCATATTATTTAGACTCAGTCCGCTCAAAATATGAGCAAGAATTTCAGCAGTATATGCGGCGTTTGGCTGATAATCCAAACTTTCTTTATCGAGACTTGAGTCAATTATATCCTAAGGCAATTGACTACTTTTCTGACCCCAGCCACCTCAACCGCTACGGTGCCTACAAAGTCTCGCAAAAGCTTGGTAATGACCCTATGATTCCTTGGCCCTCTAAGTAAGAGATGGGGGGAAAGTGAAAATACTTTACTAATGATTAATGACAAAGATGTAGAGACGCGCTGTTTGAACCGTCTCTACAATGACTAATGACTAATGACTAATGACTAAAACATGAACTTTATATCAATTCTCTACGGGCTGTTCTTGTTAAGTGTGCTAGGAATTTACTGGTCTGTGGCACAACAAAAGTTACGGCTATGGACGTTGCTAATTGCTAGCATTGTGTTCTATGCATCTTTGCAAGTTCATTACATTCCATTACTACTAGCACTCATTTTTCTTACCTTTCGTCTCGGACGAGAAATTGGTGAAACCACTATACCAGAACCAGATACTTTAGATTGGCAGCTTAAGAACGAAGAGTGGCAATATGCTCAAATTGATTGGAATCTTCGCCGTCTCAAAGTTTTGTGGCTGGGTATAGTTTTGAATGTTTTTTTACTACTGGCTTTTAAATATTTGCTGCCTTTCTTAAGGTTTCTTTTCCCCAGTATTATCACCTCCGAAGCTGACTCTTTTAAATTGATTGCACCTTTGGGAATTTCATTTTTCACCTTTGAGTGCATTGCATATTTAGTTGATGTGTACCGTGGCGCACCTCCTGCAAAAGAATTTCTCCAATTTGCTGCATACAAGTTTTTCTTTGCCAAACTCATTTCAGGTCCCATTACTCGTTTCCACAACTTAGCGAATCAGTTTAAAAATCTGGGCTTGCTCACTCCTGATATTGTGGCAGAGGGACTATGGCTGATTGCTAGGGGTGCGGTCAAAAAAGGTATTGTAGCAGACCACTTGGGAATTTTTGTTGATTTATGTTTTAGCAACTTGCAAAGAGCGGGTAGCATGGATTTATGGTTGGCGACTTTTGCCTACGGCTTCCAGTTGTATTTGGATTTCAGTGGTTACGTAGACATCGCCCGTGGGAGTGCTTTGCTATTCGGATTGGTTCTACCTCAAAATTTTGACTTTCCCTACTTCAGCACCAGTATTGCAGACTTTTGGCGACGCTGGCACATCACTCTAGGGGATTGGCTGCGTAATTACCTGTACTTCCCTTTGGGTGGTTCCCGCCAAGGATTGGATCGCACCTGTTTGAATTTGATGATTATCATGCTGATTGCGGGTATTTGGCACGGAGCAGCATTAGGTTTTGTCGTCTGGGGTTTATTTCACGGGTTAGCTTTGGCAATTCATCGGTTCACTGATGCTATCAGCGATCGCTTTGAGGATTTGGAAAATTTTTGGCAACAGCCACTAGGTACACTTTTGGCTTGGCTACTCACGCAGTTCATGGTTTTCACCTCTTGGATCTGGTTCCGCCTACCCAACCTCGAAGAATCTTCTTTAGTATTTCAGCATCTTTGGGGTTATCCTGCGGATGAGCAATTTGCTCAAAAGGTCTATGTCGATGCCCTCAATCTAAGCCAATACCAACTGGTGATGCTGCTCTTCGTATTAGCTACTGTCATGGCTGTGATCTACGCCTTTCACCGAACATTCAAGTTACAGTTCAACTGGCCCGTAAAGCTTGTGTTCGTCCCTTTGTGTTTCTACAGTGTTTGGTTACTCGCTCCTGAAGGTAGCTTGCCTTACATATATTTTGACTTCTAGTTGAAATTGAATGTGGGAGATGCGGCAATAGTTCCAAAAAGCCCAAAAACCATAGATAAAACTCATATAGGAATGCCATATCATGTCTGACTAACTTTGTAGTGAGGACTTTAGTCCTCTTCCATGAAAACAAGGACTGAAGTCCTCACTACATAAAAGTTTTATTATGGGTAATTTACCAGATTTGGTATAAGAACTTCATTGATGAGTGTTTGAAACTCGCACACGAGTATAAGAACTTCATTGATGAGTGTTTGAAACTCGCACACGAGTATCACCATTCAAACAGTATTACCAGTGTTCTTACACTCAGGTGTATTTCACACAATAGAGACCCCTATAAACTTGTTTTCTTTTAAAAAACTTAATTTATTTCAACAAAACTACAAAATGTAAAAATTCATTAAGTCACCACTTCAACTGTCAGTAAAATCATGTAAATATAGCTAGTACAGGTAAATAATTGAATTACCTGATTTATATTTTTCAAAAAGTTCAAAGCACTCAGTTCAAAGCACTTATAAGAACTATGACCACAACCTTACAACGTCGCGAAAGCGGCAACGTATGGGAGCGGTTCTGCGAGTGGATCACCAGCACTGACAACCGTCTATATATCGGTTGGTTCGGTGTGTTGATGATTCCCACCCTGCTTGCCGCTACTATCTGCTTCGTTATCGGCTTCATCGCTGCACCTCCCGTTGACATCGATGGTATCCGCGAGCCTGTTGCAGGTTCTTTAATCTACGGCAACAACATAATTTCTGGTGCTGTTGTTCCTTCTTCCAACGCCATTGGTTTGCACTTCTACCCCATCTGGGAAGCAGCTTCCCTTGATGAGTGGTTGTACAACGGTGGTCCATACCAGTTGGTCGTCTTCCACTTCCTGATTGGTGTTTTCTGTTGGCTGGGTCGTCAATGGGAGCTAAGCTATCGCTTAGGGATGCGTCCTTGGATTTGTGTAGCTTACTCTGCTCCTGTAGCTTCTGCGACCGCAGTATTCTTGATTTACCCTATTGGTCAAGGTTCCTTCTCCGACGGTATGCCTTTGGGCATCTCTGGAACATTCAACTTCATGTTGGTGTTCCAAGCAGAGCACAATATTTTGATGCACCCCTTCCACCAATTAGGCGTAGCAGGTGTATTTGGTGGTGCGCTGTTCAGCGCAATGCATGGTTCGTTGGTAACTTCTTCTCTGGTACGTGAAACAAGCGAAACCGAGTCTCAAAACTACGGTTACAAGTTCGGTCAAGAACAAGAAACCTACAACATCGTTGCAGCACACGGCTACTTTGGTCGTCTGATCTTCCAATACGCTTCCTTCAACAACAGCCGTTCTCTGCACTTCTTCCTGGGTGCATGGCCCGTAATCGGTATCTGGTTAACCGCTTTGGGTATCAGCACTATGGCGTTCAACCTCAATGGTTTCAACTTCAACCAGTCAGTGATTGACTCTCAAGGTCGGGTGATTAACACTTGGGCAGACGTCCTCAACCGCGCTAACTTAGGTATGGAAGTGATGCACGAGCGCAACGCTCACAACTTCCCTCTCGACTTGGCTGCTGGTGATGCTGCTCCTGTTGCAATGAGCGCTCCTGCAATCAACGGTTAATTTTGAATAATCCACAGACGTGATGTATCGCGTCTGTACAAGTGGAAAGCGTCCTTCTCAAGTAAGAAGGGCGCTTTTTATTTTGACTACAGATGCAAGTAAAAGCAGGTCGGGGCAAAGCTTGAATTAGCTCCTCTTATAATTGAATTAACAGTTTTTATTAAAATCCCCTCGATGCATTGGGGAAATAATTACCCCCTCAATCCCCCCTTGCAAAGGGGGGAAGAATTAGTCTCCCTCCCCAATGCATCGGGGAGGGCTGGGGTGGGGTAATCCCCCGCATCTGACCAATGATTTGCCTGATTGCCTCCACCACCCCATCGAGATCCTCATAAACTTTTTGGTTGGTAAATCTCACGACTTTCGTTCCTTTCTCTTCGAGAAATGCCTGCCTTTGACAGTCATACTCTGGTGCGCCATTTTGGTAATGAGTGTCTCCGTCAATTTCGATAGCGAGTTTCAGTTCAGGGGAGTAAAAGTCAACTACAAATGCACCAATACTGTACTGCCTACGAAATTTGCAGTCTTCGACTTGCTGACTTCTAAGCTTTGCCCAAACCATTTTTTCGGCTGGTGGTATATTGTTTCGTAGTGCTTGGCGCTTTTGTTTTTCTGAAGTTTTGTTGTAGAGCTTTGTCATAACTGGTTTCCAAACATCGGCTCTACTCAGTGTTCCCGGAATTAGCCCCTCAATAAAATCAGCAGCGGTGTCCCAGCAATACTTGTGGCACCTCACGGGAAAACATCCCTATGATTCATTGGGTTGATGCAATGACAAAAAATAAGTATAAATAGCTACAATAAAGAAAATTTGGCAGGTTTACAGTAGATGGTTTGAGATTTTAGCGTTTAACTAGAATTTAACCCATCAATTGCATCTAAAATCTAAAATCTGAAACCCACAATCAACAAAGCATGGCAGACCTGACTCCTAATTCTAGTTTTAGCTTGACACTCCGCGTGGAAATTCCCAACCGCATCGGGATGTTGGCTAGCGTGACTAAGGCGATCGCCACCAGTGGCGGTAACTTCGGTCAAATTGATTTAATCGACCAAACAAGGGCTATTTCGATTCGCGATATCACTGTCGATGCAGCCAGCACGGAACACGCTGAGACGATTGTCCAAGCAGTGAAAGCCTTGCCAGATATTAAGGTGTTAAATGTCTATGACCGCACCTTTAATTTGCATCGCGGCGGGAAAATTAGCATTGCCAGCAGAATTCCTCTCAGGAGTGTGTCCGACTTGGCAATGGCTTACACACCAGGAGTAGGACGAATCTGTACTGCGATCGCCCAAAATCCAGAAGAAGTTTACAACTTAACCATTAAACAAAATACTGTTGCTATTGTTACCGATGGCAGTGCTGTTTTAGGATTGGGAAATCTTGGTCCAGGAGCCGCCTTGCCAGTCATGGAGGGCAAAGCAATGCTGTTTAAGGAATTCGCTGGCATAGATGCTTTTCCCATCTGCCTTGATACCCAAGATACAGATGAAATTATCCGTACGGTAAAAAATCTCGCTCCAGTTTTTGGGGGTGTGAATTTAGAGGATATCGCAGCTCCTCGCTGTTTTGAAATTGAAGCGAAACTACGACAAGAATTAGATATCCCCGTTTTTCATGATGACCAACATGGCACAGCAATTGTCACTTTAGCAGCGTTGTTTAACGCCTTGAAGCTGGTACATAAATCAATGGCAGACATCCGCATCGTGATTAACGGTGCTGGCGCAGCTGGCATAGCAGTTGCCCGCTTACTTAAAAAAGCAGGGGCAGAAAAAATCTGGATGTGCGACTCAAAAGGTATTCTTTCTACCACGCGCACTGACTTAACAGAGGAAAAGCGCGAATTTGCGGTGAAGGCTCAAGGTACTTTGGCGGGTGCATTGCAAGCTGCAGATGTATTTATTGGTCTTAGCGCACCAGGAGTTTTAACACCAGAAATGGTGCGTTCAATGGCGAAAGACCCAATCGTGTTTGCAATGGCAAATCCAATTCCCGAAATTCAGCCAGAATTAGTCAAAGACGATGTTGCTGTCATGGCAACAGGTCGCAGTGACTATCCAAATCAAATCAATAACGTCCTAGCTTTTCCTGGCGTTTTCCGTGGTGCTTTAGATTGTCGGGCAGCAACGATTACCACCACAATGTATCTGGAAGCAGCCAGTGCGATCGCCTCGTTAATTAAACCTTCAGACCTTGACAAGGAACACATCGTTCCTTCTGTGTTTGATGAGCGCGTGGTAATTGCTGTTGCTGGTGCTGTACAACGCGCTGCGCGTCAAGAGGGGATCGCTCGTAGTTAATTAACTCAAGAATAGCTTTTGTGGGATGGGCGTTTCGCCTGTCCCTAGTAAGCCAAGAGCAGGCATCTTGCCTGCCCTAACCTCCTGGCGTCAGCTCAACCGACTCAGAGTACTATTGAATCTTTTTTGCCTCTAAATTTTGTCTATTTTGGTGCAGAATTAAATGAGTTACTTGCCCTTTTTCATTTTTAACAAATGTGATTTGAGCATCAACTTCTTTAATAAAAAACTCCGTCTCTGATTCAGCAAATAACTCTAGCCTGGCTTGACCTGTTGCTTGGGCATATAGTTTATCTTGCTCCTTAGATATTGTAAGAAGAAAGTTTGGTGCAAGCTGATATTGCCCTATATAAGCATCATAAATTTTTGGGTCTAATACAATAGGTTTGTGCTCTTTTGGAGGAGTACGTTTTGCGAGTTCAAATTTTGGCTCCAGTAGGTGTAATCCAATATCATCAATATCATTGACAGAATTAGAAAGGACAACAACCCCCAAGCGCTTGTTTTTATCAAACCCAATAAAGCTATGGTAGCCACCAGTGCCACCATTATGCCAAATTATTTCTTTGCCATACTTTTTCAAGATATGCCAGCCCAACCCAATCTTTAAATCAGAACTATTTGTATCATGTTCAACCACATGAGTTCTCTGTATTGCTGGGGATAAATTAGATTTGCTGAAATCCAAATTAGCAGCCAGGAATTTAAGTAAATCATTAGCCGTAGAACGTAACGCACCTGCACCTGCGAGAGTGGGAATATCCCAATTTTTTACAGGTTGTCCAAGTTGGTTGTGTCCAGTAGCAAAGCGTGCTTGCATTTCTGGTGAAAGTTTAATTCTTGTACTGTCCATTTTCAGTGGTTGACAGATGCGTGTTGTGATCAGGTTTTCGTAATCTATTCCTGCTTTAAGACTGAGGATATGTCCTAACAATCCAGCGCCAACATTTGAGTACTCATATTCAGCACCAATTTCTCTTGTTAGCTGATAATTTGATAAGAATGAATAAAGCTGTTCGACTGTATAATCAGCGTAAGGGTTTTCTATATCCTTAGACTCAAAATTATTCGGCAATTTAGGCAAACCTGAAGTATGAGTCGCTAAATCTTGTACTGTAATTTCTCTGTCTTTGGTCGTTGGCACTTTTACAGATTTAGGCAAGAATTTTGAGATAGGGTCCTTCAGGCTCAGTTCTTTACGCTCTACCATGTCTGCTAATAAAAGTGACGTAAAGACTTTACTGATAGAGCCGATTTCAAATACAGTGTCACCATCAGGTTGGCGGGAACTTGTTTGATTTAAGTTGCCATAGCTAACAATTCTGCTACCTTTAGGATTGATTAAACCAACGACAATTCCAACGCTCTGCTTCTCTTTATCGATGCGTTGTTGAAGAATTGCTTGGATTTCAGTATTAGACGGAATGCTTTCAGAGGCAAAAAGGAGTTGAATTGAAACAGCTGCGATAAATAAAATTACAATGAGTAACAGTACAAATAATTTCATAATCTGTTACCTTTTTATTCTTTGTTAAAGCTGTGAATCATCTAGGACTTATGCTGAATAAGTAAAACCTTGATCCCGTCTAGCTCCCTTTTTAAGGAAGTTGGGGATCAAGTTTTATCATCGTTCAATCTGCGCTCAAAAACTCCAAATACCCGTTGCTAAGTTCCTTCACCGCCAGCTCATACAACTGCTGACCATGTTCGGGTGTTGCTAAAGCCGGATTTGAACCCATTCTGCCGTCTGGATATTTCTGGCGAAAGTCAGCAGCACCATAAATTCTGTGTCCAGTGCCAACTTCTTTTGAAAGGGGTGCTTGCTTAATCGCCTCTGGATACACATATTGAGTCACAGCAACTTCACTGGGCGTTGCATGAGAGCCTTCTTGATCACCGTATAATTCCTTAGCAAGCTTGTAAACTGAACCGCACATAAACCAGTTAGCCACTTGGCATTGCACCCGTTGGGCGTTGGGAATTTGTAAATCTTCTAAGTGGGCGTATGTTTCAGAAAAAGCTGCCTTGAGAGTGGCGATGTTACCGCCGTGTCCGTTGATAAAGAAAAACTTGCTAAAACCAGCTTTGGCTAAACAAGTAACATACTCTTTTACCAGCATAATCAAAGTGCTGGGGCGCAAACTAATACTACCGGGAAAGGCGGTGTGATGTAACGCCATCCCGACATTAATTGTGGGACCAACGATTGCTTGAGTTGCTTCACCCACACCACGGGCGATCGCTTCCGCACAAATCGCATCTGTGCCAATGAGCCCCGTGGGTCCGTGTTGTTCTGTAGAACCAATAGGGAAAATAATACCCCCAGATTGCTGTAGATAAGCCTCAACTTCCTGCCAGGTGCTTAAATGTAATAACATTTTTATCAGCGTCCTTATTAAGATTGCACCTTTTCAAGGATAGATTATGAATTATGGCAAAAGTCTTTATTCCATAATTCATAATTTATAATTTTTTGGCTCTGCTAATCAAAAATATAGTGTTTCTTCACATCGCTTCTAATTTCCCAAGTGCAGGACATTCCAGCAGGAAAAGTCACTAAATCACCTTTGCCCATTTGCACTGGTTGTCCGCCATTGGGTGTAACGATGACATCACCTTCTAAAAAATAGCAAGTTTCTTGAGAGTCATAAGTCCAAGGGAAGTTTGAGACTTCCTTTGTCCAAATATCCCATTTGAACACACCCAGTTCGTTGAGGTGTTCTTGGCTGGGTTGACTTTCTACCTTAATTTCCATCATTTGTCTCCTCTCAAAAGGGCGATATGAAAAATACGCAATTATGCGTACTCTTAAAAGTACGTGGTTATAAACAATATCATCCATGTACAAGAAATTCAGCAAAAATACTCACATTACTCTCATAATTTGCATTCTCCTGTTTACTCTTACCTTCGGGCAAGTTGTACTCTCAGCTCAAAAAAGTAACCTGGTTAGCTTGTTGCGTCCGTTGACTGTTGTGGTCAACTCTAGCTTTATCAGTCCATTGGTCGAACTATTCGGCGATATTTCAGTAGGACAAAAAGTCTTCATTGCTAGCAATACTGTTCTACGGGCAGATCCTGATACCCGTATTTGCATTAATAGTGAAACGAACCTGCAAGATAATATTACATTCTTGGCGCTACGTAATCAAAAAGCTCCTAAATCAAAGTGCGGTGAACTCTCCAGTACTACTGGAGAACGAGTGAGCATTGCCCACCAAGCAACGATTAGAAACTCAAAAATCGGTAACTTCACCTTTATAGGTTTCCGTGCCGACCTCAATAATGTGGTGCTAGAGGATGGTGCTTTTGTGTTACATGGTACAAAGCTGTCTAATGTGCGTATCGGCAAAGACCGCTTAGTGCCAATTGGAGCAGTTATCACCACGCAAGCGCAAGCAGATGCGCTTCCCTTAAAGACTGAGGCGAATTCAGAATTCCAGAATGAGGTGTTGGAAGTGAATGAGGAGTTTGCTGAAAATTACAGCGAACTTTATGAACAAGAGGGATATGACGCTGTGGTTGGAGTCACTCGTGCGCCAAGGACTTCTTGGAATCCTCAGCCTGTTGAGCCGACTCTCGGTAAAAATGTGCGACTTGAAGAATTTGCTCGCATTGTTGGCGACGTGCGACTAGGAGACAACAGTGTTGTCGGAAGGCGCACCTCAATTCGTGCCGATGAAGGTTCACCAATAATTATCGGTGAAAATGCTGAAATTGAAGACCGTGTTACCTTTCATGCTCTTAAGGGGACTAGTAGTTCACCACAGAAATTATGACAGGTCAGGAGTAGGATAAAGACTGTTGAGTTTAACTCGTGCATCCTTAGTGGTGAAGCGCCAGTTAACAGTAGCTCGTTGTTGATTGCGTTCTATTT